>NZ_JAQMYO010000003.1:0-538677 GCF_028369215.1 Brevibacillus sp. AG
GCATTTTTTCCTCATCGCCCAGAGGCGACTTTCTTAATTTACCACATAACCACTTGTGAAATCAAGTGTTTTTTAAAACTTTTTTCTCGGCCGCTCTGCGTTAGCGCAGCAGCAACGTTTGTTAATATAGCATGGATCACAAATAGAAGTCAACACGAATTGAAATTTTTTTATCCCATTAAAATAAAACCTGTTTCTCTGTCGCCATTTCCCCCTTCTTTGCATACGATCTCTTGGATCAACAAGCGCTGAAGCATCTTATCTATCACGAGAGGAATCTCAATCTCTGCCTCTTGAATCATCGGGTGGTTCATCAACTCTTCCAAACGCCAAGGCCCTGATTTCGTCTCCATAAGCTCAACCAGGTATCGAACAGATTCCTTTGTTCTGGATGCGATCCAAAATTCAATTGCCAGTACAAGTAGTTCAATTCGCTTCTCCAATGCTTCTGCATTAAAAGATAGCTCCTCATACAACTTATAAATAGAAGGATCTATCTGTTTGACTTGCGTCCATAATGCTGGCTGAGGATGATCTCCCGCTTCATATACAATGAGACGAGCCAAATAGTGAATCGTTTGAATGGCAGAGTGATGCGCATCCAGCATCATGCCTTGCTGCAAAAACTCTTTTGTCTCGTGAAAAAAACGAAGGATTTGGGAATACTCCTTACAGATATGTTTTTTCTGAAGAGAAGATGACAAACTAGCCAGGCGCAGCTTCATTTGTTTCATATAATGCTCTTTGTCCCAAACGATTTCTGCCCTTCGAAGCATCTCGGCAAGTCGTTCATCCAAACCACAGATGACTCCCTTCTCCAACTGCCACGTGCTGATTTGCTGCTCGATGATTACTTGTTCCTGAAAAAGCATGCGACGGATTTTACCATCAGCATGGGGCTCATTTACTACGACGAAATAAAAGATTCCCTCGCGAAAGGGGACTAGCATATCCGAATCATTCAAAACAAGCACCGCTCGCACATCCAAACGCTGCTGGAGATTTTTCAGATACGTCTGCCTTACAGTCATGCCTTGTTCCTCCCTGCCCCCTGGGTTGAACTTATGGATTCTACAAGTCTTGTCCGTTTCCTGCTTGTCAACAGACAAATCCTTTGTATGCTATACTATAGGGTAGGAGGAATGATCATGAAAAATACAGAACGCCTGAGCAAGATCAAACGCATGCGCACATGGGGCAACTGGAGCATGGTAATCGGCATTTTGCTGATGTATACAGGGTACGCATTTTTTGCAGGTTATTTGGACTTTATTCCTTTACTTGGAAGCCTCTTAAAAGGCTCTTACATTTTTATGACGCTGCTTTTGATCATCGGGTTCATTCTGACAATGGGCAGTACAGTCTTGTTTATGATTTCCGGGATGGTCTCCACTTCGGCTCCACAGGTGCAATGCCCTTCATGCCAAAAAGTCACGAAGATGTTGGGTAAAGAAGACGCCTGTATGTTTTGTGGACAACCTTTACGCATTGAAGACGGACATCCTCAACAAAACCAGACATAATATAATTCCTTTCATCTATACGTAAAAAGCCACCTGCTATTTCCCGAGCATTCGGGGTGCAGGTGGCTTTCTTTCGTGAAAGCTGTCTGTCTTTTATTTCAGAGTCTCGTCAATTGCTTGCCATATCTCCGGCACCTCAAAACCACGGCGCCAAGAAGCTGCACCCGCCAAGTCGTACTTATTGACGATCTCCATACGCTTCTTCATAGAAGTTACATCTTCTATCCACATTTTATAGACGTTGCCATCCTTCGGGTCTTTGTACTCCACGTAATGTTGACCGGAAGCTTCATCCATAACTGGCGTCAGCTTGCGTTCGTTGATCCATTCCTGGGCTTTCGTCATGGAATAAGCTTTGGAGCTAACCTTCACAGTGCCATCAGCCTGCTTGGCTTCTGTCCACAAGCGTGTGTAAAAAGGTACACCCAGCAGCAGTTTTTCGTTAGGGACCTCTTCCAACACTCCTTGCAAGCCTCGCTCCACCCATGGCAACGATGCGACAGAACCAGCTTTTGGACTCGCTGCCCAATGCTCATCATACGTCATCACCGCAACATAATCGACGACCTCGGCCAAAGCTTTCCGATCCAGGAACATGGACCATTGCTTAGCATTTGACTTGATCGTCACATCTATGGAAACGGTCAGTCCTTGCTGATGGAGATACGGCGTCAGCTCCCGAACAAACTGAACGAGTTCCTCTTTCTCTTCTAAATACACGTTCTCAAAATCGATGTTGATGCCATCGAGATCGTATAGATGAGCGTAGTACAAGAGTTGGGCAATTAACTTATCTCGCTTGTCATAGCTGCTGAGAACGGACTTCGTCCAATCAGGATTAAAGCCGTTTGTAACTAAACCCCAAACCTTGTAGCCCCTCTTATGGGCCCATTTGACGTACGCAGGATCGGCTCTGTTCAACAGATTTCCATCTGCATCCTTCATTTCAAACCAAGTAGGAGAAACTACATTTACCCCTGGTAGTGCACCAATTTTTGAAACATCCGGATTTTTATTGACGACGTGCTCCCATACGAGGTTGATCTTGCCCTCAGGCTTCCAAGTAGCATGTTGTTGTCCGGTAGCAGTCGAATGCTCCAGCTGGACTTTGCGCACATCCGTCATCTCAATACTTTTCTCTGAAATGAATCCTCCTACTCCCGAGGCGGTTAAAACGCGATACCAGTTTTCCTTTTTGCCAAGAACGTCGACAACCTCACCCGCAGACAGCTCTGCTACAATCGGTGTTCGGTGAGAAGCACCAGTACGGACTGCTTGTTTTTCCTCGGCAGCGATCACTTTGGCTTGCTGGATTTCGTAGCCCTCTTTTTCGACGACCAGGACACCCGTATCTGCTTTTCGCTCAAAAGAATAAGGATACAGCTTTTCCAAAGGATCCAACGGTACATAGCGTGTGCCGTCGACCTCTTTCACCGGAACGAGTAAATCCACAGGTTTTTTGTTCAGATAGGCGACAACTTCTCCGCTCTCCATCCGAAGCACCTTATCCTTCGTCGTGACAATAACGGAACGTGTGGGCTCATCCCAAAAAATAGCTGGATCAATGTTCTCTTTAATGAAATCAAAGGGCAGCAATATTTGCTCTGATTCCACTATATACGAGGACTCTTTCCGCGAGCCTTCGTATACAATCACATTTTTATCTCCATCATACGGCTGCACATGCTCAGTTGAGGCACGGAGCACAAAAAACCAGTAAATGCTGCCGAAGATGGCCAACAAGAGAAAACTTAACAAAAACATCGTGCGAAAAACCCTTCGTTTTCTTCGTCTTGGTCGCAGAGTTCTACCCGACTCCCTGCTCATAATCTCCACCTGCTTCCCGGTACATAAGCCTGTCTTCTGACTTGGGCTGTATGATTTGACTCATTATTTCGATCATAGCGTTGGTTCAATCCATTCACAACCTTTTGTATTCTGGTAATTCACGGACAAGCTTCCTACCAAGAAGAAGACGTATGAGAAGCCAAAAGGTTACAGATATCGACAGAAAGGGTTATGTCCTCCAAAAGCAAACACCCCCTGCATCACCGGGATTATCCGATTCAAGCAGGAGGTGCTCATCCATCCAATACATTCTTAGTGGGGATTCTTTTGACAGGAATCACAAACGCCATAAACTTCCATACGATGCCCGGTTACTTTGAAGCCGATGTCTTTGGAAGCAGCTACTTCTGCATCCCGCAAATACGGAAAGTGGAAGTCTCTGATTGCACCACAGGTGGAACAGATTGCGTGATAATGATCTTCTTCCACATTGGCATCGAATCGGCTGGACGCATCCCCGTAAGTGAGCTCTGTAACCAATCCAGCATCTTTAAAGACTCGCAGATTGTTGTAAATCGTTGCAACGCTCATATTCGGGAATTTGCCTTCAAGGGCTTTATATATTTCGTCAGCCGTCGGGTGAGTCATCGTTTCCAGCAAATAGGTCAAAATTGCATGGCGCTGTGGTGTCATGCGAACCCCGGTATTCTTCAGGATTTCAACAGCTTTCTCCACACGTTGTACCATCTTGTTACACCCCACAGTCTTTCGCAAGACAAAAGAACAAGCTTCTCTAATGTCATTGATTAGAATTACTATAAATAAGTGTACGTCTAGTCGGCGAAAACTGTCAATATCCATTCATCCGATTTAAAAAGAAAGAAGTGGAAAATCAAGTTTTTCACTTTGCTTTTGCGGGCTTTTTGGTTGCAGGTTTTTTGGATTTTTTGGCTTCCGCTTGTGCAAACTTACACATGGATTGGATTGTACAGCTGCCGCACTGTGGATTGCGCGACGAACATACACGTCTGCCGTGCCAGATTAACCAATGATGCGCATCCGTCCACTTCTCTTTTGGAATGCGTTTCATGAGCTGACGCTCCACTTCGTCCACATTGTCGCTATTCGCAAGGCCTAATCGGTTTCCGACGCGGAATACATGCGTATCCACCGCAATCGCAGGAATTCCGAATGCATTAGACAAAACGACATTTGCAGTCTTTCTCCCTACCCCTGGCAATGCTTCGAGCTCGGCATGCGTTTGTGGAACTACGCTATTGTATTTTTCGTACAAGATTCTACAGGTCTCTAAAATGTTTTTACTCTTATTCTTATACAACCCGAGACCTTTTATATGCTCTTCCATTTCTTCCTGTGTCAAATGAAGGTAATGCTCCGGCTGGTTTAGCTGCTGGAACATGGGTGCCGTAATCTCATTCACCCGTTTATCTGTACATTGGGCAGAAAGAATGGTCGCAATGAGAAGTTCAAACGGGGTTGTATAATTCAACTCACAGTGCGCATCCGGATAAAGCTGCTGCAAATTATCCAAAATGTCGGCCACAGGTACTTTGCGTTGTGCCATAAATATATCCCCCTTTTCCCTACATTATACCGCCTTGGTCAACACAGCGATCGATAGCACCGCAAGCTGCACCTGTTGTACAATAAGTCTGGAAGGATTTAACGGGAGGAGGTTTTCCATGAAAGTATTCCTGACTGGTGCCACAGGGTTTGTTGGAAGGGGTATACTCGAGCGCTTGCAGGCAGAAGGATATGAGACGGTTTGCCTCACCAGGGCTGGTTCAACAGCTAAGCTTTCCTACAACGAAACTTCCAATGCGCATATAACGGAAGCAACTGGCGATCTATTTAATAAAGAATCACTGATGAGAGCGATGCAAGGCTGCGATGCTGTCATCCACCTCGTCGGAATTATTCGCGAACAACCGGGGAAAGGCATTCTCTTTTCTCGTATCCATGTAGAAGGCACAAAAAATGTACTGGAGGCCGCCAAGCAAGCTGGAATCAAGCGTTTTGTCCATATGAGTGCTCTGGGTGCACGTGAAAACGCCACGAGCGCCTATCACCGAACCAAATACGAAGCAGAGCAGCTTGTTCAAGCAAGCGGTATTCCGTACGTCATTTTCCGTCCATCTGTCATTTTTGGTCCTGGGGATGAATTCGTGAACATGCTCGCCGATCTGGTTCGGTTACCTGTCACACCGGTCATTGGCGATGGCTCCTACCCTTTGCAACCAGTTGCTCGCAAGACGGTGGCGGATGTATTCGTCCAAGCATTGAGCAGACCCGAATCAACCAATCAAACCTACGAAACAGGTGGGCCCGAACCACTCTCCTACGGGCAAATCCTCGATACGATTGGCGAGGCCATCGGAAAGCGGAAGGTCAATAAATTTCACATTCCCCTTGCTTTCATGAAGCCTGTGGTAAATATGATGGAGAGATTCCCCTTTTTCCCGATTACCAACACGCAGCTCACCATGCTGCTAGAAGGAAACGCATGTAAGGACGGAAAGCTTCTCTACGATACTTTTCACACAGAGAAAATCGACTTTCTCCCGGGAATCACCACTTACCTGCGGACCAAATAAAAAAAGGAAGCCCCCTGCTTGATCCCAGGGGGCTTTTGCCTATTCGTGCAGCGTTTTCTCAACTGCATCTGTTTCTTTATTAATATGACGAGCCACAACGAACAGATAATCAGACAAGCGGTTGAGGTATTTGACCACGGACGGGTTTACCTGCTCCTGCTGTGCCACATGGACTGCTTTGCGCTCTGCACGTCTGACGACCGTACGCGAAACATGGAAGGCTGCCGCAGCCGGATGTCCGCCAGGCAATATAAAATTGGTGAGCGGAGGCAACTTTGCATCTAGCATGTCAATTTGCTCTTCCAGAAAAGTAACGTCCTCTTCTGCAATTGGCCAGCCTACCTTTTTGCCTTCTGGCGTCGCCAGCTCAGCCCCTACATGGAACAGCTTTGTCTGAATGACATGGAAGACATCCTGCAATTCCTTCCATTCTTCTGTCGCAGGCAACAGAGCCAGTGCCAATCCAATCTGCGAGTTGGCTTCATCGCACGTACCGTATGCCTCTACACGGTCCGCAAACTTAGGCACGCGGACACCTGCAACCAGTGACGTCTCGCCCTTATCCCCTGACTTAGTATAAATCTTCATTCCGTATCCCCTCCACAGGTTCCGTTTACAAAGCTTCTGCGACCAGAATCAACTCTGAGCTATTCGCATCAAAAGGTGTCTTTGCAAAAGAACCATATCGTTGTGTGACCTTCAAGCCGTTTAAACGAAGCAGATGATGGAGCTCCGCGGGGAAAATATAGCGGAGAGTAAATCGGCCCCTCACCCGTTCCGTTATAACTCCCTGTGCATCCGTACGCTCGTATATGCGTGTCACTTCGGACAGTTGCTGAAAATGGTCATAACGAGTGTAATCCCACATCGCAACCTCTTCCCCCGACGGGAGTGGATACGTGCCACGCAAGGACATTTTTTCATTTTCCTCGTAAAAATGATGAATCTTGGGGACAAACACGTTCATGATGAACTTCCCGCCTGGAGCCAGATGCTTGCGAATGCACGTCAAGGCCTTCATTTGCTCTTGAACATGCAACAGGTGCAAAAACGATCGAAAAGGAATCATAATCAGCGAAAATGACTCCTGCAGATCAAAGGTGCGCATATCCCCCTGCAATAGCTTCAAGCCGGATGTTACACCTTGTTCCTCTGCTTTTACCTGAGCCCTTGCCAGCATATCCTGGGATAGGTCAATTCCGGTAACGTCGATGCCAGCCTGCGCCATCGGAATGCTGATTCTTCCGGTGCCGCAAGCGAGATCTAGTACGTTTCCCCCTGCCAGCTTGGCTTGTTCCAGATAGAACTCAACATCACCCGGAACACCGCGTTGAGTAAGATCATAGTAGTCAGCCCATTGATACATATTGCTCATCTGGCCCTCCTATGCTTGCATTTCTTCTGATTGAAGGTAGGCCATAACGAGCTTTGCCGTGTTATCGAGTGCTTCTTTATGTGTACGTTCATGGGAGTGGGATGCATCTACTCCCGGTCCGATCAAACCATGGACAACGTCATATCCGGCTCTCAGTGCAGCACTCGCGTCAGAACCATAGTAAGGATAAATGTCCACTTGGTAGTTCAGACCATTCGCTTGTGCGAGCTTGGTCAGATGGCTGCGCAATCCGTAGTGGTATGGTCCAGTGGAATCCTTCGCACAAATGGACACGCAATACTCATCTGTCGTCTGTCCATCCCCAATCGCGCCCATGTCGACAGCCAGATACTCCACCACGTTGGCAGGGATGCTGGAGTTGCCGCCGTAGCCGATCTCTTCATTATTGCTGATAAAAAAGTGCGTGGTGTAAGGCAGCTTCGCACCGGATTCACTTAGTTCTTTTAGAACCCCCAGCAGCACAGCTACGCTTGCTTTGTCGTCGATATGACGGGACTTGATGAAGCCGCTATCCGTTACCGTCACGCGCGGATCAAAGGAGACGAAATCTCCGACGGAAATCCCAAGTGCAAGTACTTGCTCTTTGTTTGTAACCTTCTCATCCAGCCGAACTTCCATGTTCGCCTCATTGCGCTCAGCTTTCCCCGCTTCTGAGCTGTATACATGCACGGAAGCTTTGGTAGACAAAATCGTACCAGTTACAAGACGACCGCTACTAGTCTCTACAACGCAGTGCTCCCCTTCAATCGCATTGAATGCAAATCCACCGATCAAGGTCAGCTTCAAACGTCCGTTGCTCTTTATTTCTTTTACCATCGCGCCCAGCGTATCGACGTGAGCGGTCAAGAGTCTTGCTTTGTCGTTATTGGCCCCCGCTACGGTTGCAACGATTGCCCCTTTGTTTGTCCGTTTATAGAAAACGCCAAGATTTTCTAACTCTTGTGCAACCCAGGCCATTACTTTTTCCGTATTGCCAGACGGACTTGGGATGTTCGCCAATTGGCAAAAGCTTTGTACAACATATTCCGTGGATACACTCATTTGTATGTTCCTCCATTCGCCCGTTGCGAAATAAACGTTAGGATTGAAGCTCTTCCTTAATAAATTGAAGCACTTCCTGTACATGCCCTTTGACCTTTACTTTTGCCCATACTTTTGCAATGTTGCCTTCTTTGTCGATGACGAACGTCGTGCGTTCTATGCCCATATACTCTCGTCCGTACATTTTTTTCAATACCCACACACCATAAGCCTCTGCCACTTGGTGATCCGGATCTGCCAAAAGTGGAAAAGGCAATTCGTGCTTCGCGATAAATTTGTCATGCGATTTCACAGAATCCGGACTGATTCCGAGAACAACTGTATTCAGCTCAGCAAAGCCCGAATGGAAGTCACGAAAGTCGCATGCTTCTGTGGTACATGTCGGCGTTTGGTCCTTCGGATAAAAATAAAGCACTACATTTTGTCCATAAAATTGGGAAAGTGAGAGGGTCTGATTGTCGCTCGCCTGCAAAGTAAATGCAGGTGCAGCTTGTCCTACTGCCGTCAAACTTTTCCCTCCTCTCGATAATATCCTGTTTTCGCTGGTCCCATTTTACCACAATCTAGTAGTCACTTCATCCGCATACAAGTTGCGCTTTGATTCAGAAAAGGATAGAATAAAAAAAAATAAAATTTGGCCTAGTCAGTTGGATGGTGAATTCGCATGAAAGAGTTTTTTGAAGTAACAGATCCAGAAGCGCTAAAATCGCTTGCTATAGCGGAACGGGTTAAAATTTTGGAACTCTTTGAAGATTTGGAGCCCAGAACGGCCAAACAAATCGCTACAGAACTAGGCGAAAATGCTGCACGGCTACATTACCATGTGAAGGAGCTCGTGCGTGTTGGGCTGCTCGAGCAAGTGGATACCCGGGTAAAAGGCTCTATTGTGGAGAAATATTATGAGCCTGTTGCCAAGGTCATTCAGGTCAAGCTCCAATTGATGATTGAAGAAAACGCTCAACAATTAAGTGATGTCATGTTTACTCCGTTTCGTACTACGGAAAAGGATCTCATGCGAACTCTCAATCGCTTCGTCGCAAGCGACCAAGATGTTCGGAAAGAATACCAAAATACGTTCGCTTTTAATTTGACTGAATTTTATTTGAGTCAAGATGAACGAAATCAATTTGTGGAAGACATCTCTGAGCTGTTGCAAAAGTACAAAGGGTTCAAAAAGGAATCTGGCCGTCGAAAATTCAAGTTTTTCGACATCCTGTTCCCGTTGACTCCAGCTGACCCAACAGATGATTCAGATGACCCTTTTGATGATTCGAATGAGTAAGTCACCAAGAAAACCATCAGATACGATGGTTTTCTTTCATTTTCTAATCAAAGGAGGACTCCAATGCGGACGATCTTGTTTGATTTCGACGGCACAGTTGCCGATACCCTCCCCTTGATCTTCACCGCTTTTCGTTCTACCTTTCAGCAGTTTTTACAAGAGCATTATACTGACGAGCAGATTGTAGCTCTCTTTGGCCCCACAGAGATAGGCATTTTGCAAAACGAGCTTCCCTCACATGCGCATGACAACGCCCTCGCTCATTTTTATCGTGTATACACAGATGAACACTCCCGCGTACAAAACCCGGAAAATATCCGAAGCATGCTCGACGAACTTCACTCAGCAGGTATCCAAATGGGAATCGTAACAGGAAAAGGACGAAAAAGCGCTGACATCTCCCTTCGAGAATGGGGATTAGATTCGTATTTTTCCGTCGTGATCACAGGGGATGAGGTCACACATCCAAAGCCTCATCCAGAAGGTATTTTTACCGCTATGCAACAGCTAGGTGCTACGCCTGCAGAAACCATTTTCGTAGGTGACAGTGATGCTGACGTGTTAGCTGGTCGAGCCGCTGGCTTGCGAACAGTCGGTGTGGATTGGCTTTTGGTTACACAAAAGTCGGGAAAATTCGATCCCGAGCCTGACTACCACTTTACGGATGTGCACGCTTTTACCGATTGGATACTCAGACGCTAGATGAAAAAAGGGTGTGCCCTGCCGCCGAAGCGTGGGATTAATATGCCCGTCCGAACCAGACGCTATGCTGTGACTCTTTACCGCAGCAAATGCAGGCTTTCTTTCGTACAGGAGGCTCAAACGGGATGTTGCGAGAGGTGAACTTGGTTTCCTCTTTGATCTTCGATTCACAAGCATCATCCCCACACCAGCCAGCTAACACCCATCCACTCAGCTTGTTTTCGCTCTCGCTTTTGGCAATATGAGCGGACAGTTGCTCCAGTGTATCGATCCCCAAATGTGAGTTCTCATCACGGAAGGCTAGTGCTTTTTGGAACATATGTTGCTGAATCTCTTCCAACAGTTGAACAACTGTTTGCGCGATACCTTCAAGTGAAACCGTCACCTTCTCCCCTGTATCACGTCGAGCCAGAATGACTTGACCATTTTCCACGTCGCGTGGGCCGAGCTCCAGACGCAGAGGAATCCCGCGCATTTCCCACTCATTGAACTTCCAGCCTGGTGTTTCTTCACGAAGATCAGCACGGACACGCACTCCTGCGGCCTTGATCTCGTCAAAGAGTGGATCAAACGCCTCCATGACTTTCTCGCGCAGTTTCATCGGACCGACTGGGATCATAATAACCTGTGTCGGAGCCATGCGAGGCGGCAACACTAGACCACGGTCATCGCCATGCACCATGATCATCGAACCAATCAGTCGCGTAGAGGTTCCCCATGATGTAGTGTGAACGTACTTGAACTGATTGTCACGATCCAAAAACTTGATTTCAAAGCCGCGCGCAAATTTATCGCCCAAATAGTGCGAGGTACCCGCTTGCACTGCTTTGCCATCCTTCATCATCGCTTCAATGGAATACGTGTCTACAGCACCAGCAAAGCGTTCACTTGGTGTTTTTTGTCCCTTCCAAACCGGAATGGCCAGCTCCTGCTCGACGACCTCTCGGTAAATCTCCAGCATTTGCATCGTTTCCTGACGAGCTTCCTCCTCTGTCGCATGTGCCGTGTGGCCTTCCTGCCAGAGAAATTCCGATGTCCGCAAGAACGGCATCGTCCGCTTTTCCCAACGAAAAACGTTTGCCCATTGGTTGATTAATACAGGCAGGTCGCGGTAGCTCTGAATCCATTGGCTGTACATATGTCCGATGATCGTTTCGGAGGTTGGACGTAGCGCGAGCTTCTCCTCTAGAGGCTCGCCCCCAGCCTCTGTTACCCAAGGCAACTCTGGATTGAAGCCCTCGATATGCTCTTTTTCTTTTTGAAAGAAGGACTCGGGGATCAGCATCGGGAAATAGGCATTACGATGTCCTGTCTCTTTGAAGCGCTTATTCATCGCCTCTTGAATTCGCTCCCAGAGCTCAAAGCCATCCGGCTTGAACACGATGCAGCCGCGTACCGGTGTGTAGTCCATCAAATCCGCCTTTTTAATGGCATCGATGTACCAACGCGAAAAATCCTCCGATTGCGGTGTAATTTCTTTTACAAACGCTTTGTCCTCTTTCATCCGTCTACGCTCCTTTTTGATCTTACGTAAAATGCAAAAAATCCCCCATCCCAAAAAGGGACGGAGGATTAACTTCCGCGGTACCACCCTGATTGACTACAGCATAGCCATAGTCCTCTCGATAACCCGATAACGGTGGGCATCCGGCTAAGCTCTTCACCAGCGGCTTCAGGATGGGGTGCAGTTATCCTTTACGTATCAGCCTTCCAGACTAGGGCCGACTCTCTGTCACGGGGAATAGCTGTGGGTCCTTTCATAGCCTTTTGTGACTATCTATTAACTAAACATATTAGCGAGTCACATCGTGGTTGTCAATTGTTGGTACGCGCAGCGATTCTGGAGCCGAGCTTCACGTAGATCGGATACGCGACCACTGAAATCATAACACCTTTGAAGAGATTGAATGGTACGATTCCGTACAGAACCAAGGACCAGATACTTGTCGCATTGAACATGGTCAAAAGCTGTTCAATCGGCATTTGATAAAGCACAGCGTACGCAGGCAACAGTACATATGCATTTGCCACAGCCATGACAATCGTCATCAACAGCGTTCCCAGAGCAAGACCAGTCAGGAAGCCTTTTTTGCCTTGGCCGAGACGCTGCATGTAGACAGCCGCAAAAATAAAGCTTGATCCTGCTACGACGTTTGCGAGCTCACCGATCAACAGACCGTCTGTATTTTTGAAGAGCATGTGCAATGTATTTTTTAGTACCTCGATAATAACGCCAGCTACAGGTCCGTACATGAGTCCCCCGATCAATGCCGGGAGTGTACTGAAGTCCAGCTTCAAAAAGCTTGGCATCAGCGGAACAGGAACCTCGAGATACTGCAGAATAAATGCAACGGCCGCCAGCATGGGAATCGTCACCAGCTTTTGGGTTGCACGTGTGCGCGAAGAATGCAGCGCTGTTTCTTTCATGTTTACCATCTCCTCATTTTTCTACTCCTTCTTGAGGAATGGCAACAGTCGTTGTAGGCTCACACGTCTTGTTACACAAACAGAATAAACCCTGTGGCTATAAGTTCCACAGGGCATTTGCAAGCGTATGACAAAACCGTGCGCAAATAAAAGGTACAAGAAACAAGAGGGCTTGCCTCTACGTTCTCGTCCCGTTTGCACAGGCAAACAAGCACGTGTGATAAACGTACTGTCGTCATCCTTCTCCCATCCAGACTGTACTGTCGGCTCTGGAATCACACCAGATCCTGCACTCCGTCGCTATTTGCAGCTCGGGAGGCTCGCGGGCTTAACATGCACAAAGCATGATCACCGCCGGTCGGGAATTTCACCCTGCCCCGAAGGAATGTGTAGTTGTATACAGCATATTATACTGCTGTTTTTTGATTTGACAATAGAGGAAACTGCCAGCTCGACACTTTTTGTTTATTTTTCCGATGAGTTTAGTGCGAATAACGAATAAAAAAAGACACTTGCTAACTAGAGAGCATTTTCATGCTATCATTCGCTTGTACAATAGTATCGGCTCCTCAAGGGTGGTCGCGGCTCATCCCCATTTGATAGGGGGTGAGGCCTGTGGTAACGAATGAAACACTCGGACTGCTTTTCCAGTTTGGGTTGTTCCTGGTCGCTTTAATCGGCTTGGTTGTTACCTTGACCAAAAAGAAATAGACCGCCCTTGAGTTCGCACCTCAGCGGTCTATTTCACACCCAGATTTGAGCCGCACCCCTATGGGGGAAGCTCCTATTGTACCGACCGTTCCGGTTGCCGCCGGAACGGTCTTTTTTACTTTATGCTTGTAGATCTCGTTACATCCAATATTACCACAGCGAGGTCGAATGATAAATAATCAAGAACCCGCTCCCCGATATTTCGTAACTCCCCAGTTCCAGACGATCAGTCCGATCCCGAAAAAGATGATAGCCACTACCGGAGTCATTGCGGCATACGTGTACCAAACTTCCTTGCGCAAAAAGTAAGCCGCCGGATAAACACCCACGAAGGCAAACGGCAGCACGTATGTGAGCACAAAGCGAATAGCTTTGTTGTACACGTCTACCGGATAGCGCCCATATTGCTGGATGTTGTAGATCATCGGGGCAATCCCTGTCCGCGAGTCAGAAAAGAAGCTAACCGCAGCAATTGCAGTATACACGCCACCGTAAATCAGTGCCCCGCTGATTGAGAGCCCGATAAAGATGAACACGTCGTACCAGTAAAACGACAAATCGAGTTGAATGGCAGCATACCCCATGATGATGATCCCGGTTATGACTCCAAAAATGCGGTCTGGCGCAATCGACTCGAGGCATACCTGTGCCAGATTGTGAATCGGTCTCGTCAGGATGCGATCCATCTCGCCCCGAATGATATACCGTTCGTTGAAGTCCCAAAAGCCGAAGAACATCGAGAACAACGCGTACGGAACCAAAAAGAAACCATAGATAAAGATAATCTCATCACGCGTCCAATCCCCCATCAAAGGAACATGCGTGAACACGACAATAATAAAGATGAGATTGATCAGCTCAGAAACTAGATTGGACACAAAATCACCGATAAAATCTGTTCGATAGGCAAGTCTCGTCTTGAAGTACTGGCTCAGGTAGTCGGCAAAAATACTGAAAATATGTCTCATGTTTTGCATGCTCTACCCTCCTTGCACAACCAGCTTGTTGCGGGCAAAACGCCACATCACCAAGATGGGAACCAGTATGACAAACATCCAGATGACCTGAAAACCGATCAATTCCCAGGAACGTTCCGTAGTAATCGCACCTGTGAAAATCAAGCTCGGATAGTAGTTAACTGCCTGAAATGGAAGGTAACCCATTACCGTTTGCGCCCAGCCAGGGAAAAAGCTGATCGGAAGCACGAGACCAGACAACAGATCCACTACGACCCGCTTGGCTCGCATCATACCATCGTTTCGGAACAGGAAGAAAGTCAGCAAGCCTGTCACCAGGTTGATTTGTGTATTGATCAAAAACGCACACATCAAGCTGATCAAATACAGTCCCCATCCAGTCACTGTCGCCGGGAAGCTGAACGGAATGATCAGGCTGATAAGAAAGATCCCTGGACCCGCGAAAAAGAAAAAGCGAAAGATCCCTTCCCCAAACGCCTGCGCCGTTTTCACGGACAAGTAATTATAAGGGCGTATCATTTCGATCGCGACCTTGCCTTCTCGGACGTCCTGGGCTATTTCTGAATCGATGTTGTTAAAATAAAACGCCCGCGACATCCAAGCAATCGCAACGTAGGAAGTCATCTGTTCCACCGTAAGCCCGCCCAGCTGCTGCTGTCCTCCGTAGATCGCTCCCCATAAAAAGTAGTACGCACCGATGTTGATCGCGTAGATAATGATCCCGCTGTAATAATTCACACGATAGGCAAGCATCGTCAAAAACCTCATGCGGATGAGTTCCATATAAAGCTTACGCATGGCTGGCTACCTCTTGGTCGGAGGAATAAATGTTGCGAACGATATCCTCTGTGCTCGTCTCCTCGATTTTCACGTCGCTGACTTCAAAGGATGACATGACCGTCGACAAAACAAAGGGTAGCATTTCCTGACTTCGCGCTACTTTTACATTGAGGGTAAAATCATTGATTTGCTCGATCTCACAAGGCATCTCTCCCAATGCTTGACGGATTGCGGCTGCTGAAGTGCGTTTTTTCATTTGGAAGGACACCTTTGTACCATTACCCCATTTTTCCTTGAGGTCATTCAGCAAGCCATCGAAGATCAGCTTCCCTTTGTCCATGACAAGCACGCGTTTACAGAGTGCTTCGATGTCTGACACATCGTGAGTCGTCAACAAGATCGTCATATTTTCCGTCTCGTTCAGATTGCGGAGAAACTCACGGATTTTTTGCTTAACGAGCACATCGAGTCCAACTGTCGGTTCATCGAGAAATAGCAGGCGCGGCTTATGAATCAACGAAGCAGCCACTTCACAGCGCATCCGCTGGCCTAGACTTAGTTTGCGCACTGGCTGACTGACGAACGGAGAAATCTCCAGCTCCTCAATCAAACGCTCCAGCCACTTTTCTCCTTCTGCCTCGTCTACCTTATAAACACTCTTCAACAGACGGAAGGACTCTAGCGGAGAAAGGTCCCACCAAAGCTGAGAGCGCTGCCCGAAAACAACTCCGATGGAACGAACGTACTCTTCCCGCTGCTTGAAAGGCACATAGCCGTTAATGACGATTTCGCCGTCGCTCGGGGTCAAGATTCCGGTCAGCATCTTGATCGTGGTCGATTTTCCGGCACCATTTTCCCCAATCAGCGCGAACATTTCCCCTTCCTTCACTGTAAAGGAAAGGTCATCCACCGCTTTTACCGTCTTGTACTCCCGACTGAACAAATCACGAAAAGCACCACCAAGGCCCGGTCTGGACTGATGGATGCGGAAATCCTTTTGTAAATGATTTACCTGAATCATGGAAAACCGTCCTTTTTTCTTCGCTTAAATACCATTTGTAGTGTATATGAGCCAATCGAATTGTGCAAAAGGCAAACTGCACCAAACTGTTAATGAAGATAAAGGATCATTCCCGTTTTGTCGTCTGACTTTTTGAAGCGGATATAGCGAATGCATTCGGGATCGTTGTTTTCCAGAGAGATGAGCTCGTCTGTATAACGTTGCAGCCCTTTATGTACGATCGGCAGCACCGTCTCTTCCCACTTCGGCTGTGCTCCACCTAAAGCTCTCGGCATGAAAAGACCATCCGTTGCCAGCACCAATGCCTTCACGCCAACTCGATTCATGCGGCCATACTCTATAAAATCCCGACAGGCAGCATCACCATTCAACACTCCGTAGCCTCCTGGTCCATTCGCCTGATAGCGGTTATGGATCAGGATGTCCATACATCGTTCATACAGCTCTGTTCGAGTACACAATCCTTCTTTGATTCCTTCTTCCCACTTCGCCAAGGCTGCCTGTTCCAAATGGCTGACTTGCGTATGCGTCAGGGGTCGTACCGTGTCATCATCATAAACGGCAAATATCATGCAATCTCCCAACTGCGCGTACTCGATATGGGCATCTCCTACACGGACGCCTGCACAGGCCGCTCCCCACAATGCTTCCTTTTTCTCAAGATCAATGCCGCTTTGCCGCATCTGCTCCTGAAGGGCTAAGTTTATCGTCTCCAAATAAACGTGCAAAGCTACATCCTCCGGCATTGCTTCCAACTGCTTTTTTACGAGCTCAGCCGCGATAGCTCCGCCTGTCTGTCCTGCTGCGTTCTCATACGGAATCAGCGACGTAATGCCGTCGATAACCGCATACACATGCTTGACCTGCTGAATCACATAGGCGTCCTCATTGCTTTTGCCGCTTCCTTTCATGGAGATGCTCTCAAGTTTCATGATGACCCCGCCTTTACCCATGGAGTGATTTGCTTGAAAATTGTATCATTTTTCCTTTCCTTCATCTATAGCTCTCCGTTCATATCCAGTTGTTGAACAGCTGTGGTAAGATAATGAAGGACTTTTTCCAAAAGAGGTAGTTTCAAAAGAAAAGAGGGAATATGCATGAAACGTGAACGATCCGCGCAACTGCACGAGGAAGCACTCGACGTCATTCTAGGCGGGGTAAACAGCCCTTCCCGCTCTTTCAAGGCTGTAGGCGGGGGAGCACCCGTAACGATGGAACGTGCCCAGGGCGCGTATTTCTGGGACGTGGACGGCAATCGATATATTGACTACTTAGCAGCATATGGCCCCATCATTACTGGCCATGCACATCCACATGTGACCGAAGCGATTTGCGAAGCAGCTGCCAACGGAACCCTGTACGGTACTCCTACTCCATGGGAAATTACCTTCGCAAACATGATCCGCGAAGCAATCCCTTCGATGGAGCGCATTCGTTTTAACAACTCCGGTACAGAAGCAGTCATGACCTGCATTCGTGTAGCACGTGCCTATACCGGACGTGTCAAAATCATCAAATTCGCAGGCTGCTACCACGGTCACTCTGATTTGGTGCTGGTTGCAGCTGGCTCCGGACCATCAACCTTGGGGATTCCAGACAGTGCGGGTATTCCACAAAGCATCGCCAGCGAAGTCATTACGGTACCTTTTAATAATGTCGAAGCATTTGCAGAAGCTATGAACAAATGGGGCAGCGAAACGGCTTGCGTCCTCGTGGAGCCGATTGTCGGCAACTTCGGTATCGTGGCACCTGAGCCTGGCTTCTTGGAAGAGGTTAACCGCATTACGCATGAAGCAGGCGCACTTGTCGTCTACGATGAAGTGATTACGGCCTTCCGCTTCTGCTACGGCGGAGCACAAAACCTCCTCGGAGTCGAGCCTGATCTGACTGCATTGGGCAAAATTATCGGTGGCGGTCTGCCAATCGGTGCTTATGGCGGTCGTCGGGAAATCATGGAACAAGTCGCCCCACTCGGACCTGCGTATCAAGCAGGAACAATGGCTGGTAATCCTGCTTCCATCCGTGCGGGAATCGCCTGCCTAGAAGTATTGAAGCAGCCGGGCGTGTACGATGAATTCGAACGACTGGGCTCCATGCTTGCGAACGGAATCACCGAGGCAGCCAACAAACACGGCGTAACCATCCAGCTCAATCGTGTAAAAGGGGCATTGGCAGTTTACTTTACGGACGAGCCTGTTCATGATTATGATGCAGCTCAGAAAGCGAATGGAGAAATTTTTGCCCGCTTCTTCCAGCTGATGCTGAATGAAGGTGTATGTCTGGCACCATCTAAATATGAAGCTTGGTTCGTGACCACAGCTCATACAAAAGAAGACATTCAATTCACCATCGCAGCTGTAGACCGCGCCTTTTCTCAGCTGTAAACCATTCCCACGTCCTTTCGCATCCGTCCAAGGAAATAATAAGCCTGTTCGCGATTATGTTTTCGAGGAGGATATTTCGGTGTCCAAAGGTGAAAAATCATATCCGCAGGCTCCTGAAAAGACGTTGGATTCCAAAATGAGCAGTAAAATGCTCGAAGTGACCGGCTTTCAAAACCCGCGAAAAACCGAGCATCACAAAACTCAAAATCACGACAGATAATCAAGAAAACAGACACATTCCCCATCATGATGACGAGGAATGTGTCTTGTTTTTTCGCATGTGGCAACATTGTCAATAATGGTCAGAGATTGTACAATAAAATAGTGAAACTGTCATAGGACTTATTCGTATACATGAATATGGGACAGAATGAAGTAGTAAGGTTACATGTATGGCTTAGCAACATTTCGTTTTCATAGATTACAACGAGGAGTGAGTGTGGAATGTTTTTCCATCCTATGGATTTCCTGATTCTGATTGCATTCGGACTGTCGCTCTGGGCACAGTTTCGTGTGAAAGGAACTTTTAACAAATTCGCCGAAGTTCCTACCTCCTCCGGTCTTACCGGTGCAGAGGCCGCCCGCCGCATGCTTGATGCGAACGGCTTGACGAACGTTCCTGTTCAACATATCCCAGGTACATTGACTGACCACTACGACCCGACTGATCGTGTCGTACGCCTGTCTGATCCTGTATACTTCGGCAACTCGATTGCCTCTCTGTCCGTTGCTTGTCACGAGGTCGGCCATGCGATTCAGCACAAGGTCTCGTACCCGATGCTGGTAGCACGCCATCGCATTTTCCCGGTAGTCAACCTGGTGTCCGGTGTAGCACCATTGCTGCTGTTGGCTGGTTTCTTCTTTAAAATGGCTGGACTTTTGCTCATCGGGATTATCTTCTTCTCCGGAGCGGTTGCCTTCCAGCTCGTCACACTACCTGTCGAGTTTAACGCAAGTAGCCGTGCGAAAGAACTGATGCTCAAAATGGGCTTCATCCGCAATGAAGAAGAGCGTGGCGCAAGCAAAGTACTGGGCGCAGCCGCTCTGACGTACGTAGCTGCCGCTCTGATCTCTGTTCTGGAGTTGGCGAAATACATCATGATTTTCCGTAGCTCTGACGACTAATCCGTTTAACGAAACGGCAAAGGTACAGCTCTCTCACAGGGGAGGCTGTACCTTTTTTCATAAGGCTACGTTACAATTAGGCGGGGGGTTTTGCACATGCGAATTGGAATCATTGGATTAGGCAGTATGGGACAAATGCTGGTGAAATCGCTCTGTAAAAGCGGTGTGATCCAGCCCGAGCATATCACCGTCTTCAATCGAACAAGAGAAAAGGCTGAAAATCTGCAGGCATCACATGGTATTCTCATAGCCGAAAGTGCGCAAGAGGTGTGCAACCAAGCAAATCTGGTCTTCCTCTGCACAAAGCCACTGGATATCCTGCCTGTACTGCGAGAGTTGTCTATCCCTGAAAGTGTACATATCGTTTCTGTGGCAGCAGGTGTTAGCATCGATGATTTGGAAACCGTCCATGCTGGTGCCGTAAGCAAGGTAATTCCTACCGTTACTTCGCAAGAGCTGCATGGTGTATCTCTATTTACATCTAGCTGTCGAACAAGTACAGAGGATCGCAATGAGCTTCTCACTCTCCTGTCTTCCATTAGTCAATCACAGGAAGTATCCGAGGTCGAGATTGAAACAGCGACGATCCTCACCAGCAGCGCACCAGGACTGATCGCAGGGATTCTTGATTCGTTCGCGCAGGCAGCCGTTCGCAAAGCACCAGAGCTAGACCTGGATACGGCGAGAAGCATGCTGGTGGAAACGATGCTGGGAACCGCTCTTTTGCTCAAAAACGAACAGCTTAGCTTCGACCAACTGATCGAACGTGTGGCTACCAAAGGTGGCATTACCGAGGAAGGCTTGCGTGTTCTTGACAAGACGCTTCCTTCTGGGTTTGACGAGTTATTTGCGATGACAGAATCCAAGCACGCTGCTTTGAAGATACTTGTCCAACAACAAATAAAAGCATAAATCGCGGATAGGAGAACAAGACGATGATCATCGGTTGGATTGGTTTAGGAAACATGGGCATACCAATGGCTAGCAATCTGCTGGCTGCTGGCTACGACGTACGTGTCTGGAATCGTACGCCGGGAAAAGCTGCACCATTGGTGGCATTAGGTGCGAAAGAGACTGCGACTTTGTCCGAGCTGGTAGCACAAAGCGATGTTCTATTCACCATGGTAAGCGACGATGATGCCGTAAAAGCAATCTATACGGGCTCAGATGGTCTCTTTAGTCTTCCCGTGCAAGGAAAACTGGCGGTGGACATGAGCACCATTTCACCGGATACTTCCCGTTTTCTTGCCGAGCAGGCCAAACAAGCTGGGCTGCGCTTTCTCGATGCGCCTGTCTCTGGCAGTGTAGGACCTGCAAAAGAAGGGAAGCTCGTCATCATGGTAGGTGGCGAGCAGGCGGATTATGAGGTAGCCAAGCCTATGCTGGACAAGCTGGGCAAAGCCGCGTTTTATTTGGGACCAAACGGAGCGGGTACATCTGCGAAGCTGGCGATCAACTTGCTGCTCGGCATTACAGTACAAGGTGTGTCTGAAACATTACTATTCGCACGATCCCTCGGCATTGGTACGGAGCAAATGCTGGACATCATTTCCGAGAGCGCCGTAGGAACATCACTCATTCGCGGAAAAGCGGCTTCCATCCTCGCTGACAACTATCCGGCTGCCTTTGCCCTGAAGCATATGGCCAAGGACCTTCGCCTTGCGAATGAAGCAGGCGTCTCTACCCCATTGGCTGAATCCGTAAATGCGACCTATCGTCATGCATTGGAAGAAGGCTTGGGCGAGCTGGATTTGATGGCGATCCTGCGTCATCTCGGTGGAAAATAGGCTTCGTTGTTTAGATTGACCCTACATAAATGAAACAGCGGCTACCTAAGACCTGAAAATCACGTCTTAGTCTGGCCGCTGTTTTTTGCATTCC
Organism: Brevibacillus sp. AG; assembly: GCF_028369215.1. Taxonomy (NCBI): domain Bacteria; kingdom Bacillati; phylum Bacillota; class Bacilli; order Caryophanales; family Paenibacillaceae; genus Brevibacillus; species Brevibacillus sp. AG. Next base: position 21,654 of record NZ_JAQMYO010000003.1, read on the forward strand.
ACGCAGAGCATACACCTATGTTTGACATATATTGCATACAAAAGGAGGAGTATGCTATGCATCATCCAAATTTTCAATATGTACAATACGGCCATCTACCACCTGTATACGCTGGTAAGACCTTTCGCTATGATTATGAAGATGGCAATGTATTTATCATTCATTTCTTTGACGCTACTCATCGGCATGATGAAGGGATTGCTGGACCGCATAAAGGATTCAATGGTTACTATACATTCAACTACGTGGAGATAGCTCCTTGCGTATACTTTATGTATTGGTTGGAAGAAGTCTACACGGTCAGCCAAGTTGCTGATTTTAATAGGATGCTGGTCTATACACATTATACCTATGATGCACAGGGTTTTCGAAAAAGTCTATTCCATTCCGGTACCATAACCGAACTTTGATAGCTTCCCCTCATAATCCGTGAAAGATGACAAAGCGAAAGACCGGAATTACTTCCGGTCTTTTGTCGTCCAATACGCTATTGCTTGGCCTTCAGCCACGCATTAAAAATCTTTGCTTCCTCTACTGCCCGTTGATCTGACCATACATCACCGGGTTTGTTGCCTTCCCCGATCATATAGCCTGCAAATGGCATTCCGACGAAAGAAAAAACATACTGAAACTGCTGGATTAGTGGCAGCCCCTTCAATCTGGGCTGGTCTCCACCAGTCGTAATGACATATGCCTGCTTTTGTCCGAGAGATTCTTTGAAGGAATAACGCTTATCACGCAAGCTCTGCGACCAGCGATCCACATAGTTTTTCATATGCCCTGACATGCCGTACCAATAGATGGGCGTAGAGAAAATCAGAAAATCATGGGCAAGTACCGCTTCTGTCACTTCATCGTAATCATCCGCGACTGCATCGAAGCCTCCCTCGTCATGCCTTTGGTCGTGAATCGGGCGAATGTTTTTTTCTCGCAGACGAATACTAGTGTGCGGTACGCCGTCCAATGCTAGATTTGTCAATTGCTCCGTATTCCCTGCATCTCTTGAGCTTCCATGCAATACGAGAATGTTCATGTGCTCACCCATCCTTACATCTTTGTTTGCTCCTTTCATTGTATGGGGAAAGAAGGGCTTTCTCAAACCTTAAAGGGCCTAATCGATTCTTTAAACTGTCGGACGACCACCTCCAAACAATAAAGGCTGCCTTCCCAGTAGAAAAGTCTACGGAAAGACAGCCTGTTCTGTTTTAATTTACGGAAACCCCACTCGAATGCTCCGTCTGCTTTTTTTGCAAGCGCAACGCAAAAAGGAACGCAACGAGTAACAATCCAGCAGATACATAATAAACAGCCCGGACTCCCTGCCATTCAGCGATAGCCCCCATCACCAAGGCAGAAACGCCAAAGACAAGTAAATCAATCGTCCCCTTCGCTGACATGACATAGGGCAGTGCTGATTCCTCAGTGTCTTGCTGCAATAGTGTCTGCTTGCTTACATGCACCATTTCCAAAAATGGGCCCAGTGCAAAGGAAAACAACAGTGCCACAAGAGCGTTCGTACTGCTGCCAAAACAAAAGGTAAAGAATCCGACGCCAATCGTACCGCAAATGATCCAGCGAAATAAATGGCGACGCATCCGCTCTGCATACATCAATAGCAGCGTCCCTCCTGCAATGGCTCCAAGCATGTAACCGGCATTGATGTAGCCCCACCATTCTTCTCCTTGTCCAAGCACATCGAGGACAAATGGCAGCATAATCGCAGCGATCCACACACCCCCGGACAAGCCGATCACGATATCCATTGCGACCAGCAGTCGTAGTACAGGTACATCGCGAATTGTCTTCCACCCAGTGAGCCAGTTTGTTGTCGCCTTAGCTGCCTGTTCTTCACGCGGCTTTTCTCTTTCTGGTGCAATGCCTGTCATCGCGATCGTTGCCACAACATAGGCACCAACCGTTCCCCACAGAACAACACCTGCTCCCAGCCAAGAAACGAGTAATCCCCCTGCGGCCCAGCCAGCAAAATGAACGGTTTGATCCGAGGTGGCAAGCAACCCATTCGCTCGCATGAGGTCTTCTCGTCCGACCAACTGCGGCACCATGGCATTGCGCGCAGGGTTTGCCCAGCCATCCATAAAGGCGATGGTTGACCCCAATCCGAATAACAGCCAGATCCACTCTCCCTGCTCTCCTACACCGCTGCTGACAGCTAATGAGGCTCCAGCCAAAAGTATCGTCTTCAAGCCTTGCGACAGCACGAGCATGCCCGTCAACGACAATCGCTGAAACACCAACGGAGCCAACAAGCTGCTCACAGACTGCGACGCTACGATGACAACCGGAATAAACGCCGTGTACATGACAGAGCCAGTTGCAGCGTAGATGATCGAAATAAACGCGACAATATAAAATACATCCCCAAGGTTGGCCAATGTCTGACCCGCCCAGAGGCAAATAAAGCGTCGATGCCACATAAAGCACACCCTCCTGTCGGTTCAGGACCAGCCTATACGTCCTGATGGAATATGAAGTTATTCACACCGACTCGCCATCACAATGGAGGTGCACCTCTTTTCGCGAAAATTACCTTTTATTCTATTCCAGAATCAGAATGCTGTACAGATTTGTTTCGGAAAAAGCTGTAGTACACCCAGCCTGCGTTAATAAATAAGAAAGCACTCGTCATGTAAAAGACTCCGCTAATACTCACATAGCCTGCCAAAAAGCCACCAATCATCGGTCCAAGCATGCTGCCGATACTGACGAAGCTGTTGTTATAGCCGTATACGCGACTGACCATATGTACAGGTGTTGCTCGTCGCAGCAAAGCATTGACGGATGGAAGCAATCCTCCCAGCGATAATCCTAACAAAAACCGGAGCGCGACCAATTGCCATACCGTATGTACCAGACCTTGTGGAATGAAGATGATTGCGGCAGCCAAAAGCGAGAACAAGAGCACCTTTTGCGAACCAAACCGATCTCCTAAACGCCCCAGCTGTGGAGAGGCAAAGACGTTTGCTACCCCCATGCATGCCTGGACAATACCGGCCCACAGTGCTACCTTTGCCCCTTCTGATCCAACCAATTGCGAAATGTAGATCGGCAACACAGGGATAATGCTAAACAACGCAAACTGGATCATTACGGTTACAAAAAAGAGCGCCGGGAGTTCTTTGGAAGAGAAGATCATCTGAAAATCTTCCCGTAGACTCGACCGTTCCTTTTTTTCAGGTGGAACAAAATTCTCTTTCACCATAAACGTAATGACCAAGGTCGCCAGTAATAATACGCAACCGGTAATCACAAAAATCATCCGAAAGCCGATCTTCTCCGCGAGAACACCGCCAAACAGCGGTCCCATAATGGTTCCTGCCGTAATAAAAGACTGAAGCAACCCCGTTGCCCAGCCAATTCGTTCTTTTGGTACAGAGGATGCTACCAATGCGGTACTGGCAGGGATGATTCCCCCTACAAGTCCATTGAGCAGACGAAGGGCCAAAAGCTGCCACAGACTTCCGGCAAAACCGGTCAGTGCCATGGTAATGGACATGAAAAATCCCGAGCGCAAAATCATGATCTTGCGCCCGTGCTTATCGGCCAAATTTCCCCAAATAGGTGAGACGAGGCCCGCCGTCAAAAAGTTGGCTCCAAAAATAATCCCCGCCCAAGCCGTGACTTGATGAGGGTCTTCAATTCCGAAATCCTGCTGAATGTAAAGCGGTAAAAAAGGCATGATCATGCTCATCGCCACCATGACGAAAAACAAGGATCCGCAGAGTACATATAAATTACGGCGCCATATCTCCATCGGATTTCCTCCAATCCCATCTGCTTATCCCAGTTGCGGGTCGGATGTACTTCCTAAATCTTGCACACTCCACAGGCCATAGTATACTCCCTTTCTCGCAAGCAATTGCTCATGCGTGCCTTCCTCAACGATTTGGCCCTCTTTCATGACAATGATTTTGTCCGCATGGGTAATCGTCGAAAGTCGATGGGCCACGATGAGCGTGGTTCTTCCTTTTGCCAACCTAGACAGAGACTCCTGAATCGTGTGCTCTGATTCCAAGTCGAGTGCAGACGTCGCCTCATCCAGGATCAGAATACCCGGGTCACGCAGGAAAACACGCGCAATCGCGATTCGCTGCTTTTGTCCGCCCGAGAGCTTCACGCCACGCTCTCCCAGCTCCGTATGGTACCCATTCGGTAATTCGCTAATAAAGTCATGGGCATTTGCCGCCTTCGCAGCTTCTTGCACAGCACTGTCATCCGCATCAGGATTGCCCATTAAAATATTCACTTTTGCTGATTCACTAAACAAAATATTATCTTGCTGCACCATCCCGATGTGGTAACGCAAATTTTGCTGCTTCACATCGCGGATATCGATGCCATCAATCGTAATTTTCCCCTCTGTCACGTCCCAAAAACGCGGCAGCAAGCTAATCAGAGAAGATTTTCCGCCGCCTGACATCCCGACAATTGCAACCGTTTCGCCAGAAGAGATGTTCAGATTCACATTGTTCAAGACGAGAGGGCCTTCCTCCCGATAGCGGAAGGACACGTTCTCAAAGCGGATTTCTCCGCGAATTCGTTTGGTTGCAGGGTCTACAGGCAGATCCCCTGCATTTGGCTTGTCAACGATATCGTATGATTCATCGATAAACTCGAACATCCGGTCCATCGAGGCAATTGCCTGAGTCAGTACTGTACTGGAATTGACCAGACGTCGCAGCGGCGTGTACAAGCGCTCCAAATAAGCATAAAACGCAACGAGCGTCCCTACGCTCATACTCCCGCCAATGACTTGGTAGCCAGCATAGGCAATGACCAGGAGCGGTGCGATATCCGTCACCGTATTGACCACGGCGAAGGTTCGTGCATTCCACCGCGTATGTGCCAGTGCCTTATCCAAAAACTGATTGTTCTCCTTGGCAAATTCCTTGCTCTCCTGCTTTTCTAATGCAAAGCTGCGGATGAGCGACATGCCGTTCACGCGTTCGTACAAATGACCTTGCAAATGCGCCAGTGCAGCAGAACGATCCTTTGTCAATTGACGCAAGCGCTTGTAGAAAAACTTGACGGAGATACTGTACAAAGGGAAAACGATAATCGCGACAATCGTCAGCTCCACGTCCATATAGAGCATGATCCCCATCGTCAGCGTAATCGTAATCAGGTCCAACCAAAGATTCATCAATCCCGTTTCCACGAAGCTTTTGGTTGATTCCACGTCGTTAATGACGCGAGAGATGATCTCACCCGTTTTTGTATTGTTGTAGTAGCGCATCGACAGTCGTTGTAAATGAGAAAACAATTGATTGCGGATGTCAAACAAGATACGACTGGATACCCACTGTGCATAGTATTGCCGGATGTACTCAACAGGGGCGCGAACGAGGGTAAATAACAAAAAGGCCCCCAGCATCAGCCAAAATAACTGTTTCAGCTTTTCCTCTTGAGGAAGCGGACTTGGCAGCAGGTCATCAATGACGTATTTGATAAGAAGCGGAAGAGCAAGTGGGATCGCAAACTTAATCATTCCAATAAATATAGTGCCCAATATTTGTTTCCAATAGGGCAGGACATAAGCCAAATAGCGGCGTATGCTCAACCATCATACCTCCTTTGCAAACAAGGAAATCCCTCCCCCGGTCATTCGGGAAAGGGATTATTCCTCATCATCTCGCACTAAAAGATAACGCTCGTACCAACGTTGGACGAAACCGTTTTGAAAAGGGCCACGTCGCGCGCTTACCCAATCCAGCACCTCTCGCAATGCTGTCTGCACTCTTTCCACAACAAATGGAGGATAGTTCATCTGTTTGCTGTGCAAAAGAAACTCCTCTTCGTCGAGAATCGAGTACGTCATATCGGGAAACACTTTTACGTCGAGATCATAGTCTATGTAGCTAAGCAATTGTCCCTTCATGCTGAAGGGCGAACCAATGTTGCAATAATAATAAATACCGTCATCACGAATCATGGCAATGGTATTGAACCACTGGCCTCTACCAAATGTACAAATGGCCGGTTCACGCGTACGCCATTCCCGCCCGTCTGCTTCTGTCACCTTGACCCGATCATTTCCCCCAATCACCACCGCATCACTGGTATGAATCAACGTAGATTTGTCCCATATGCGGTGCAACGAATGGTCATGTTTATAACTTTCTATGCGGATATTGGAGCCCGGAGTTGGTGACATGACTCTCCCCTTTCTTCTCTTCTCTATTTGAATGGGGACAAGCCTCCTTTAAGAAGAGAGCTTTTTGGAAAGTGTAACATATTTTTGTACTTCATAGCCAAGTGAAAGGTAAAACGGAAGGACTTCCGGATTTGATTGATTGACCATGATCAAGACGTTATTGACACCTCGTTGCTTGAAACGCTTTTCAATTGCTTCAACGAGTTCGCGACCAATACCTGAGCCTTGCATCTCTGGAAGTACAGCCAATCGGTAGAAATAGGCACGTGCACCGTCGATCGTGCCAACCACGACCCCTACAACTCTGCCTTCCATTTCTGCAACCATTACCAGATCGCTGTCCCAAGCCAAATGCTGGGCCAAATCGTTCAATGACTCTTTGTCCGATTGGTCCAACCCCGTCTCCTGCCAAATACGTGTGATAGCCGAATAGTCACCGAGTCGAAACGGACGAATCAGCATGTGTTGCCTCCTTCGTAACCTTCTTCCTCTATTGTACAACACATGGACAACTTTGTCTTGTGTCGCAACACCACAAAGTCTCCAACTCCATACTCCATCTTCAATAAATCATTATGTCAAAAGAGAAATACCGCCGTCTACAATCAATGTTTGTCCGCGAACCATCCACGCTTTGTCAGAGAGCAAGAATATCACCGCATTAGCCAAATCTTCCGGCTCCACAATACGTCCTGCTGGCGTACGCTCTGCTGAGCTACCGAGCAATTCTTCACGATTCGGGAAATGTTTGAGTGCATCCGTATCCACCGCTCCGCCAGAAACAGCGTTTACTACAATATTATGCGGTGCGAGCTCGACTGCCAAATAACGAGTAATCGCTTCTACAGCTGCCTTCGATACGCCAACCGCTGTATAGTTGTCGAGAACGCGAATGGACCCAAGGCTGGACAAGCTCACGATTTTTCCGCCGTTGCCGCCCTTGATCATTAGTTTTGCCGCTTCTTGCGCACAGAACAACAGCGCCTTGCTGTTAATTTCCATGGTCCAGTCCCAATGGCTTTCTTCCAGCTCCATTAGCGGACGCAGTACACCCGATGCCGCATTGTTCACAAATACATCCAAGCGACCGAATTCCTGGTCAATTTCTGCGAACAACTCTTTGATTTTTGCTACATCCCCTACATTGGCTTTGATCAGATGGACACGAGCGCCCTTTGCTTCCAGCTCTGCTGCTGCTTCTCTTGCCGCAGTGCGGTTACGCAAATAGTTCAGCACCAGGTCATAGCCCTGTTCCGCCAATTGAAGCGCAATCGCTTTTCCGATTCCTCGCGTTCCGCCAGTAACCAGTGCTACTTTTTTCGTTGTATTCATAAAAAGATTACCTCCCGATCTGACCAACTATTAATAGTAGGTACTAATAAATAAAAATCACTCATTCATTATACAACTCCACCTGCGCTTTTTCTACCTGCGGAAAAAATCCCAGCATGACTTGATCCTCTCAACTATAGCCATACTAAGCTCGCAGTATCAGGCAAACCACTACCACATAAGGAGGAATGGCAGGGTGTACATAGGTCGGGAATTGTCTGAATTAACCATAGTGCCACTGGCTGATTGGGAAATGAATGAGCTGCTTTATTACCATCACAGCTTTTCACAACTGGCAGCTTACCTCAGTGCAGAAGGAGCCTCTCTTCACGTCAAAGTCATCCATGAGCTTGAATCCCGTGGGCCTGTGAATGGAGACAGCGGGGGATGGGATCATTCCTCGTCACCTATTTACGATTAAGTAAAAAACCCGGCTGCTCGTGTATGTAAACACGGCGCCGGGCTTATTTTTAGATACGGAATTTGCCGATCTGGTTTTGCAATTCCTCCGCGAGGTGTTCGAGAGAAACGGCTGAGGAAGCGATCTCTTCCATAGAGGCTAGCTGCTCCTGGGCAGCTGCGGATACACTTTGTGTTCCATCAGATGCTTGCAGTGTCACTTCGGAAATATGGCCAATGATCTCAACCACTTGCTGTGCCCTTGTGGAGAAATCACGCGTCGCTTCAGATACCTGACCGATTTTCTCTGCCACTTCATTGACGGCTGATTGAATTTGTTCGAAGGACTGGCCAGCTTCGTTCACTTTTTCAATACCTTCCGTTACTTCACGCTTGCTCTGATCCATAACGATCACAGCATGGTTTGTCTCCGCTTGAATCGTGGTGATCAGTTGACTAATTTGTTGTGCCGAGCTTGCGGATTGCTCTGCCAGCTTGCGTACCTCATCAGCCACCACAGCAAAGCCTCTTCCATACTCCCCTGCTCGAGCCGCTTCGATTGCCGCATTTAGTGCGAGCAGGTTGGTTTGATTAGCGATGGCAGTAATCACATCCACGATGTTTCCGATTTCTTGGGAACGCGTCCCCAGATTATCCACAACTTTTGCCAGACCGTGAATCGATTCGCTGGATGCGTTCATTTGCAACACAGCCGATTGAATGGCTTTGTTTCCGACCACTGCCAAGTCCGACGAATCCTGGGCTGCGGTGAATACATTTTGTGTATGCTCTACAATCTGACCGATTCTTGCCGACATTTGTTCGACTGCTGCGTTCCCCTCCTGCGTATGGGAGACTTGCTGCTCGGTTCCCTCCGCCATTTCTTGCATGGTCTCTGCGATCTGTTCTGTGGCTTTGCTTGTCTGATCCGCACTGGCCGCGAGCTGCTCTGCCGAAGAAGCCAGCTGCTGAACAGAATCATTCACAGAATGGAGCAAGGAACGAAGAGATTCCGCCATATGATTGAAGGCTTTGCCCAACGTACCCAACTCGTCGTCACTTCGTATATCTACTTGTTGTGTCACATCGCCTTGGCTCATTTTTTCCGCTGCTTCTGTCAACATGCGCAAAGGACGGAGTAAGGAGCGCAAAATCAGGTAAATGACTCCGCCAGCTGCCACCAGCGCTGCAATTATAATCACGACCATGGTGTGAAAAATTGGATTTGCTGCTTCTGCTGCTTCACTTTCATACATCACGCCTACAAGCTTCCAGCCCGTATTTTCATTCGTAGTAAACACGGCTTGGACGGGATTTCCCTCGTGATTAAATTGTAAGCGTCCGGACTCTTCCGCATAAACAGTATCTGCCCAAGACTCTGCAACTTCAACGCCCGACTCTCCATTTGGATCGACAAGCATCTTGCGGTTTTTATCCAAAATAGCCATATATCCTTGCGTACCAATCTTCGCCTGCTTAACGGTTGTGTCCAGCGCAGTCAGTTGAATATCAATCCCAAAGACACCGGACTGATCAGGCAATGCCATGGCTATTCCCACGACGACTTTGCCCGTAATGGCATCAATGTATGGGTCCACAATGATACCCTTGCCAGGTTGCTTCATGGCTGCTATGTACCAATCTCTCTTTCGCGGGTCGAATCCGTCCGGGAGCTTGGAGCCGGTTGCGGTCATCATGCCGCCATTCTCGTCCCCGATATACGCTTCACTCACTTCCGGATTCATAGCGAGAAAGCGCTGTAATTTTTTTTGCGTATTTGTTCTGGTCTCTTCCATGATATCGTTGCGTACAATATCAGCAGCGACCCATTCCACATTCCTTGATTGTTCCAAAAGTGTACGATTCAAAAGCGCGTCTACTAAACGGACATTTTCAGAGGCAGTCGTAAGCAATTCTTCTGACAACTCGGCCTTGGCACTCTGATACGAGAGACATCCAAGTGTCAGCATGGGGATGACTAATATCGTGGAAAATGTAGCGATCAGCTTGGATTTAACAGTGAGTCTAGGTGTTTTCATTCGCTGCATCACCTTTCTGCGTGTTATCATTGTCCTATATTAATACCCGGCATATGCATGAGTAAACCTAAAATTGCCAACCAAACGCACAAAAGTTTATTATTTATTATTTTTTATTATATTCAGAATATACTTTCTTCTAGAAATAGGTAAAAAATCGCTTTACAACAAGAAAAAAATGCCATATTCTAAGAGTACGTTCCACACACTACTACTACGGAAAGAAAGGAGGCAGCACAATGATGATGATAGCTATGAATCTAAAACCAGCTTTTATTGATCGTCTTGTGGATGTTCCAACTGAATATAGCAGCGCCTCCTGGGTCGACGAATTCCAGTAGTATTCGTACTCTTCAACATTTCTATTTCGTCTATTACCGACCACAGGTGTTGTTGCTTGTGGTCTTTCTATGTCCTTCAAAACGGCATGTCCGTTTTTGTTGCCAGAAGACCGCAGGCTTTCGCCCGTGGTCTTTTTCTTTCTCATCAATTAACATTTTCCACCTTGAAAGGGGGTGATTGGTAATGGTACTGAACTTTTTGCTTTTCACAGTCAAGATTGAACGCAATAAGGAACAAGCAGAGAAACTTTTCACAGAATCTGCTCGCTGTCGCTATCTCGAAGAACGCGCCGAAGAACATGCTTTTGAAGCTGCACAATTTGTGAGCCGCATTTAATGGACACCACTACTTGACTACAGGAGGGATTTTAGTATGAAAAACAAACAACGGCGTCAGATGATGAGGTTTACGGGAGTCAAAGCGATAGATGGTAGCTGACTGCACCAAACTAACGGGATGGGAGGGATATACTCATGTACATTCCAATGATTTTCTTCACAATCATCATTGAGAAACGGAAATTGACACCGAAGCAAATTGAAGCAAAATACATGCAACAGCAAGCGCTGAAACGCATCGAAGAACAAAAGCATCAGATCGTCACACAATTTCCAGAGTTTTTGATTCGCTAAAAAGAAACGGTTTTACAAAGATCATGTCTGCGGGGGCATGATCTTTTTATTTTCCACTGCTCTTCCCCTCTCTCGAAGCTTTATAATGGATTCAAAAGAGAACAGTGGGGAGTGAAATCATGGAGTATCAAATCGTCTTTTTAGACATTGATGGAACACTCGTCAACGAAGAGAAAATCATACCACCGGATACTCTCGAAGCCATTCAAGAGCTGCAAAGAAACAAGATCGAGGTCGTCCTAGCAACAGGCAGAGCTCATTATTATTTTGACGAGCTTGCCCAACAGTGCGGCATCGACTCGTATGTCAGCTGCAATGGCGCATATGTCGTCTATCAAGGAAAAACCATTTATGATCGCCCCATCCCGACCACAACACTCGATCAATTGCAGCAGATCGCAGACCAGCACGACCATCCCATCGTGTTTCAAGGCAGTACGGCGGGCTTTTCTACCCATAAGCAGCATCCTTATTTGGATTGGACCTTTCAGCAATTGAAGCTTGATTCCCCTGATCACAATGCAAACTTCGCCCATTCTGAAAATATTTATCAGGCGCTGTTGTTTACACCAGAAGCACACGAACAACAGTACAGAGAAGAGATTCCCGCTCTCTCGTTTATACGCTGGCATGAGTATTGTATGGATGTTTTTGCAAAAGGCGGTTCAAAAGCCCTCGGTATTGAAGCTCTCCTCTCGCATATCGGGCTTGCGCCAAGTAAAGCAGTTGCTTTTGGAGACGGTCTGAATGACAAAGAAATGCTGTCTTATGTCGGGATGGGAATCGCGATGGGCAATGCGCATGAAGCTTTGTTGCCGCATGCCACTTACGTAACACGGAACGTCGATGATGGCGGGATATCTCACGGCTTGCGTCACATCGGTCTAATGAAATAAAAGCTGCCGAGAAATGCTCGACAGCTTTGCCTAATCGTTATTTTTGTCCCAACAGCTCGCGAATTTTTTGATGCGCCATCGGGATGGTGTAAGCATCTAATTCCTCCCAAGCTGCGTATCTTGCATGAGCGGGGAGCTCTTCCCCTTCGATCCAGTCACAGGACCATACTTGCATGTTCCACTGCAAATGGGAGAAGACGTGCTGAACCGTACCGAGTGGCTGCATGACTTCTACATCGATTCCGAATCGTTCACGCAAACCAACTGCAAGTGCCTCCTGCTTGGCAGCATCACTTTCCTGTTCGGTTTCAACAGTAGGGAATTCCCACATACCGGCGAGAAGCCCCTGATCGGGACGCTTGTTCATCAATACTTTGCCGTCGCGAATGATAATGCCTACTTGCAGATCAACAGGACGTGGAGGTTTGGCTTTGCCTTTGACCGGCAGCTCTTCTGCCACTCCCTCCTGACGGGCCATACAGTAGTCAAACACCGGACAGGTCAAGCATTGCGGAGTGCGCGGCACACAGACCATCGCTCCCAGCTCCATTAAAGCCTGATTGAAATCACCAGCTCTCCCCGCTGGAATGACCTGGCGTACGAGATGCTCGATTTTGATTCTCGCGGCAGGCTTGGCGATGTCGTCCGTTAAATACAGCAGACGTGAAAAGACACGCATAACATTTCCATCCACAGCCGGCTCCGCCTTTTCATAGGCAATGCTAAGAATGGCTCCTGCTGTATACGGACCGACACCTTTTAGTGTAGCGATCTCTTCTGGTGTATCCGGCACAACTCCTCCATAGCGAACCGTTACCTCGCGGGCTGCGGCTTGAAGATTGCGCGCGCGGGAATAATAACCGAGCCCTTCCCACGCTTTTAAGACATCTTCCTCGGGCGCTTTCGCTAAATCACTCACCGTCGGAAATTTCTCCATGAAATTCGCATAATAAGGTTTAACGGTCTCTACGCGTGTTTGCTGAAGCATGATCTCCGATACCCAGATTCGATATGGGTCTTTGTTGATCCGCCAAGGCAAATCCCGCTTTTGTGAGTCGTACCAGGCCAGCAAATCTTGGGCAAAGCCAAACACATGAAATTGTTCAGGAAGGGTATATTTCAAGCTTTCTTGTTTTCTTGCCATTTCCGTTTATTCTACTCCTTTTCATCCCAGTTCCGCGGGACGAAACGCCCACACATGCAGTTTCGCAGCTCCGCCGGAAATACAGTCGCAAAAGTCTTGATCTGCCAATCTGTTTGCCTTGATTTCTTCGTATAGTTGAACAGTCTCGACCTCAAACATTTCAACAAACAGACCGGGCTGATCCAAGCCCTCCATTGAACGATACTGACGTGCACCCATCGCTTCCATTCGCTCAGACATCGAGGTGAGTAATCGCAGAGCGTGACTCCGTTTTTCAGTATCCAACTTGTATTCAATGAAAACCGTTAGCATGCGACATGTTCCTCCTTTAACGATTCAACGCTTTCATCATACCCTTCCCACCCCGTGCGAACAAGCACACAAATATTTTCAGAACGGGCGAGAATTAAGCTTAGGCAAACGCTATAATAAACAATAAAAGTGGAAGGAAGGGAGGAAGACAACGATTCCATGGATACAGCCACACATTTTGCCATGGGCTTTGGGTTGGCCGGGCTCGCCTATCTTGATCCTGTCGTAGCTTCTACTCCGTCACTTGCAGTGGCCGTCATGATTGGTACGGTCATTGGCTCGCAGGCACCTGATTTTGATGGCTTAGTCCGCCTTCGTGGTACCGCTGCCTACATTCGCAACCACCGAGGTGTTTCTCACTCGGTTCCGGCTTTATTTCTCTGGACGGGAGCCATTTTCGTTCTCATCCAGGCCATGATGCCACAGCCCCATTGGCTGCATTTGCTCGGGTGGATATTCCTAGCCGTCTGTTTACACGTCTTCGTTGACTTGTTCAATTCCTATGGCACAAAGGGCCTGTACCCGTTTCACGACAAATGGGTGGCTCTCAACGCCATTTTCATTTTCGATCCCTTCATTTTCGCTGCTCATCTCGTCGGCTTTATGCTATGGGCAGCAGGTGCGCATCCAGGACACGTCTTTTTATGGATATACGTGATCATTGCCGGATACTATTACTGGCGTTGTCAGGCGCAAAGACGAACGACCGAGTTGGTTCGTCAGCGAATCGGCAAAGCTGGTACCTTCACCATCATCCCTACGCTTTCCTGGACGTATTGGACCTTCGTCGCCAAGACAGACCAGCATTGGTATGTAGGTGAAGTCATTTCAGGCGATGTCGTCATCCTGGACACCTTCTCCATCAAACCGGAAAATGAGCGGATTGCGGCAGCCAAGAAAAGCTACAAAGTCCAGTCCTTCCTCGCTTTTACCCATCATGTGCATGTAGAAACAAAGGAGCGCTCCTTTGGCTATGAGGTCAAATGGATTGATCTGCGCTACCGCTCCCGTTTTCAAGGGAAAAGTCACTACATGTTCGTCTCCGTGGTCTACCTCAATTTTGATCTGACCATCCGCGATTCCTTCGTCGGTTGGATCCACCACGGAGAAGAACAGCTTACCAAAAAATTGGATTCAAAACGCTCGTAATCGACGAGAATGCCGCCCCTGCCAGTAGAGGGCGGTTATTTTTTTGTCATCTGACCCGTTCATTTTTACCAAAATTGCACCTGTTCTCCTAGTCAAATACCCATTACGATCAAAATAACAACGACAGACTGGGGGACTCGACATGATACCAATTCGTTATTCCAAGCGTACCATTACTGATCAGGAGCAAATTGACCAGTTTTTGCAAGTGGCTAAGGTCGGCCATCTCGGCTTGTCTAATGAAATCGAGCCGTACATCCTCCCTTTGAATTTTGCATGGTGGAATGGCTGTATTTATTTTCACGGCGCGGATTCTGGCAGAAAAATCGAGATGATGAATGGCAACAACCGTGTATGTTTCAGTGTTTGCGAGGAGTACGGCACAATCGCCTCACCTGTGCCTGCCCATATCGATACGGCTTACATGAGTGTGTTTATCGCTGGGACAATTGAGCGTGTTTCTGAACCTGAGGAGATGCGCGATGCGATGCAATCCATGATCGACAAGTACGTACCCGGCTACTATTCAGAAGCGTTGCCTTTGCAGCATGTCATCAAGTATCGTTCTTCGATGGGAAGTACGACCGCCATCTTCCGGATTACGCCTACCGTGCTGACCGCCAAAGGTAATCCACTTTCCGAAGAGAAACAGTTCTATCCAGGCAGAAAAGTCGAGATGGATGTATAGCCGAAAAAGACACGCTCTTTTTCCTAAGAGCGTGTCTTTTTCTTGCCTGATCTTTACTTATTATACGGAGCACTCATTCCTGTCGAAATCGCGATTCGGTTCCAGCTGTTGATCGTATTGATCGCCATAATCAAGGCAACGTACTGATTCTCGTCAAAATGCTCGCGGACCTGCTGATAGAGCTCTTCCGAAACTCCGTTAGCCGTAATGACAGTGACAGCTTCTGTCAGAGCAAGGACGGCCCGCTCTGCCTCTGTGTAAACCGCGGATTCTCTCCATAGGCTGAGTAAATAAATGCGTTGCTCTGTTTCACCGAGTTTGCGTGCATCCTGTGTATGCATATCCATGCAAAAAGCGCAGCCGTTGATTTGGGAAGCACGAATTTTGATCAACTCAATCAGTTTTTTGTCCAAGCCGCTCTCATTCACGAAATTTTCCAGCTTGAGCATGGTTTGATACGCCTCAGGATTTGCTGCACGATGATTGAATCTAGCTTGCATCATTCATCTTTCCTCTCCACTCGAATTTGCTTTCAACCTCAAAGACGAGTGAAGCGTCCTTCTTGTGACGAATCATCCATTTTCTTTTTGCAAATGAGCAAGCTTATCTGGATTGACCATCATGTACAATCGTGAAATGCGATCTTCTTCATTCATTGTGATCTGGATGATTATTTTCAGCTGACCTTCGGAGTAGACGGCAATCCCATCTTGGCCATTGATCGAGCGAATCTGCATCGTAGCATGAGAAGCCCACCTCGGCCATACACCCATCCAGAAGGCAGTAATCCGCTCGTCTGAAAAGATGGGATGAATAGCCGCACGGACTTTCCCACCACCATCGCTGACAAACACAGCATCTTTTGTCAAAAGTCCGATCAACGACTTCGCATCTGATTGGGAGATGGCCTGCACCAGCTGTTCTACCAAGCTCGAAGTCCGATTCGACTGAGGGACGATCGCCTGATATCCTGCTTCAGCCAGCTTTCTTCTCGCAAGGCTAAACTTCTTACGACAGTTTACTTCGGTCATTTCGAGCATCGCTGCAATTTCGCTGTATTCGTAGTCGAGTGCCGTTCGGAGCACAAAAACGGCACGTAACGTCGACGGTAGATTCTCTAAGAGAACAAGCAAGCCATACGAGACTGTTTCTTCGGCAATCACTGTTT
This sequence comes from Brevibacillus sp. AG, assembly GCF_028369215.1. NCBI lineage: Bacteria > Bacillati > Bacillota > Bacilli > Caryophanales > Paenibacillaceae > Brevibacillus > Brevibacillus sp. AG. Next base: position 37,927 of record NZ_JAQMYO010000003.1, read on the forward strand.
GCAAGGGATCATTGGTTTCCGAAGCGTCCAGCATCGGCTCCGGCAGCCATTCCCCTACATACTGCTCCCGCTTCCAACGGGCTGATTTTAATAAGTCCAGACAACGATTTGTCACAGCTTTGCACAGATAGCTTTTTACATGGTGAATGTCTTGGATGTCGGTACCTGCCAACGCAAGAAACGTATCCTGTACAATGTCCTCCGCCTCCGTTACCGAGCCAGTCATCCGGTACGCAAGGGAAAACAGTAATGATTTATACTCCCGATAAACATCCCCCATGTGCACTGTCATTATTTCGTATCACCAAACTGCCAAATGGTGTGACTGAGACTTCCATAGCGGATGCTCATGTGCAGGCGCTTCGCTGTACGTTCATCGTCGGCAGCTCCCATGACATACACAAGCGGAACAAAATGCTCGGTTCCATATGCGGGAACAGCTTTTTCGGCATGTGGAGCAAGCTCGCGGTAGTTGGCAAGATCCTCGACATTCCAGTCAGTCAATGTTGTTTGCAGCCAGTCTTCGAATTGCTCCGCCCACTCAAAGGTAGCACTATCGGACTCTCTCAGGTTCATATAGGAAAAATTATGGACGGTTCCGCCACTGCCGAGGATCAGAACGTCTTTTTCGCGGAGCGGACTGAGTGCTTTACCGATCTGATATTGCTCTGTCACGGTCAGGTTCGGATTAACCGATAAGGCAACAACAGGAATATCTGCATCCGGATACATATGGCGCAGAATGACCCAATGTCCATGATCAAGTCCGCGTGTCGTGTTGAGAGCAACTGGCACGCCCGCTTCCTGAAGAAGGCGGACTGTTTCCTCCGCTATTTCTCGCTCTCCTTTTGCTGGATACTCAATCTCATACAACTCCTGCGGGAATCCGCCAAAATCATGAATAGTCGGGAAGATATCCATCGTTCCCACCGTTTGCTCAAAAGCTTCCCAGTGAGCCGAAAACATGACAATCGCTCGTGGCTTGCGCGGGAGCAGGTTAGGCAATTGGTTCAGTGCTTCTGTATAGGCATTGTTTTCTATGGCAAGTAACGGGGCACCATGTGCAATGAAAAAAGACGGCATCATTTGCGTACACTCTCCTCTATACTTTTTAAACTTAGTTACTTTTAGTAAGTATTATATCTCATAATCACCACGGTTACAAGTGTATCCTAAATTGATGCCGTTTCTTTTCTCTGAACAAAAAAAGGCTTGCCGCTCTTAAAGAACGACAAGCCTTATGACAGGTAGAGTTACAATTACTTCGCTGCTGCGAAACGCTTGCTAACTTCATCCCAGTTTACTACATTCCAGAACGCGCCGATGTAGTCAGGGCGTTTGTTTTGGTAGTTCAGGTAGTAAGCATGCTCCCAAACGTCCAGACCAAGGATAGGTGTTTTACCTTCCATGATTGGGCTGTCTTGGTTAGGAGTAGAGCTAATTGCTACTTTTCCGCCTTCTGCAGTCAGCCAAGCCCATCCGGAACCGAAACGAGTAGTAGCTGCTTTTGCGAATTCTGCTTTGAAGTTGTCAAAGCTTCCGAAAGCCGCGTTGATTGCGTCAGCCAGTTCACCAGTTGGTGCGCCGCCGCCATTCGGGCTCATGATTTCCCAGAACAGTGTGTGGTTAGCATGGCCTCCACCGTTGTTGCGAACAGCAGTGCGGATGGACTCAGGCAGAGCATCCAGATTGCTGATCAGCTCTTCAATGCTTTTACCTTGCAGGTCAGCGTGTGCTTCCAGAGCTGCATTCAGGTTGTTAACATAAGTAGCATGGTGACGTCCGTGATGGATCTCCATGGTTTGCGCGTCGATATGTGGTTCCAAAGCGTTGTGTGCATAAGGCAATGCAGGAAGTTGATGTGCCATTGTAACATTCCTCCTCAAATTATGTAGGTCAAGCTTACGCCTTCATTATACTGTAAGCCAAACAGTTTTTCAACAAATCGGTATGCAAAGTATATTAATCTATTTATTATTTCAAAGATTTCTATCTTGAAAACAAAACCGAGCGTGCTAGACTTGGATTATTACAAACGAAGAGAATCAGGTGATATTTAGTGGAAATGGACTTATCAACGATCGTACTTCTCGCTGTCTTTGGATTCATTGCAGCATTCATCGACAGTACTGTTGGTGGAGGCGGACTCATCTCCCTCCCCGCTCTGCTCGGTCTAGGAATGCCACCGTACCTTGCTCTTGGCACGAACAAATTGGCTGGCACGATTTCATCAGCCACCAGTTCTTACACCTTTATCAAGAACGGTAAATTTGACAAGAAGCTCATGCTGATCTTATTTCCCGTCTCCCTGATCGGCGCCTATTTCGGAGCGAAAACAGTTCTATTCGTTCCCCAGGAGTTTTTGAAGTTCCTTGTCGTTATCATGATGGCACTCATTTTCGTTTACACCCTTTTCAACAAACGTTTCGGTCAAGATTCCAACTACAAAGGGCTGACCAAATTTACGCTAGGCATCGGGATTCCTTTTACCTTTTTAATCGGATTTTACGATGGATTTTTCGGGCCTGGAACTGGTTCGTTCTTTGTTTTTCTAATGGTGCTTCTGTTTGGCTATGATTTTGTGATTGCGGCCGGCAATGGCCGAATTTTGAATCTGGCCAGTAACATTTCAGCGCTTTTTGTCTTCACAATGGAGGGCAAGGTTGTCTTCATGACTGGTCTTATCATGGGGATCGCGATGCTGTTGGGCGCTAACCTCGGTGCCAAAATGGCCATCAAAACGGGGGTACGTTATGTTCGTCCATTGTTCTTGGTCGTATCCATTACCTTGATTGTGAAGATGGTATATGAGTTGATTTTTACTGGTTGATATAAAAAGACCTTCTTGCACGTTACTGTAGTGGTGGGGAGGAAACAGGAGAAAACGCTCAGCTTCTAGGGCCACCCGCTGTGGGATTGACTGCCCGACTCCATGCAAAAAGCGAAACCGCGTCCAAAGTAGTCCATTCAGGAAGTTTTTCAGAGGTGGACGCTAAAGAGCGTGTTTCGCTTTTTGCATTCCGTTTCGGTAGGCGTCCCTAAGATCTTCGCTTATTTCTCCTGTTTCCTCTACGAGCTTTCCATACTTAAACGGGTTTTAGAAGACTTTAAATCTTCAGCAACGACAGAGAAGAATATTTCCAGACGTAGCGACTTGTGGAGTCCTACCGAGCGGAGAAGGGATTAGCGGGCAAAAAGAAACGCAACCGTGCCCATGCGACGTAGCGGCTACCACTTTTGCGTTTCCCCGCGAATCCCTTCGGAGCGAGCAGTCTTAACCCCCAGCAGGACGGAGCCTGGAGCCTAGACTGGAAATATTCTTCTCCCCACTACAGCCATAAGCACGTGATGAGTCAGCCTGTAACCATCTACAGGCTGACTTTTTATGTTTGGCTCTTAGTTAGCTCCGGCTGCAACAACTTTGGCCTGATGATCACGCACCGCCTGATTGCTAGCCGCCATAAACGCCTGCGCGACCGCCATCAGTACATCTCGATGCTCGGCAACACCTTTAAAATGGCTTCCATTAGCGCTGACCGTCACGATCGCTTCGCCTGTCGCATGTTCTCCCGACGACAATGAATACAGCTCCATGTCCGTAAACTCTACGTCGAACGGCAGTGCCTGCTTGATGCCTGCCACCAATGCCTCGACAGGTCCTTCTCCGGTGCCCGAGTATGCTTGTTCTTCGCCTGTCACATTGTTCGTAATGGTGCAGGAAGCCATACGACTTCCGGATGTGCCAGTGAGCACTTGCGCATTGACCAACGTGAACGGCTCCAGTACCGCGTTCACGGTATGTCCTACCAGCTCAAGCAACTGATGATCCTGGACCACTTTTTGCTTGTCAGCCAGCTCTTTAAATTGGACGTACAGTGTCTCCATCTGTTCGTCGGTCATCTGTATCCCGCATTCGTTTACGCGGTGCTTGATGGCATGACGACCGGAGTGCTTTCCGAGAATGATCATGTTACGAGGTACGCCCAAGCTCTCTGGGTCCATGATTTCGTATGTGCTGCGCTCTTTCAAGAGGCCGTCCTGATGAATTCCCGCTTCGTGCTGAAAGGCATTGCGACCGACAATTGGTTTGTTGAAGGCAATCGGGAAGCTCATGGCACGGCTCACCTTTTGTGAAGTGGTGTAAATGTGCTCTGGTCTGATGCCAGTCTCAGCATCCAATGCTTCTTTGCGCGTCTCAATTGCCATCACCAGTTCTTCTAAGGAGCAGTTCCCTGCTCGCTCACCGACCCCGTTGACCGTTACTTCGACTTGGGTGACCCCAGCACGAATTGCAGCCAAACTGTTTGCAACCGCGAGTCCCAGGTCATTGTGGCAGTGTGCACTGAACTCTACCTTGTCGCTGCCACGGACATTTTTCATGACACGAGTGAACATGGCTCCGTACTCTTCCGGTAGCGCATATCCGACCGTATCCGGGATGTTGATAATGGTTGCTCCTTCTTCGATCGCTGCCTCGATCATTTCAAACAGGAACTCATCTCCAGTACGGGTCGCATCCATTGGTGAAAATTCGATCCGGTCTACAAACTGTTTGCCGTACGCAATCATCTCGCGGGCGATTTTAATCACCTGCTCTCTCGACTTGCGCAGTTGGAAATCCAGATGAATGCTGGAGGATGACAGGAACATGTGGAGTCTGCGTCGCTCTGCCGCTTGTGTAGCCCGAACGGCAGCGTCGATGTCCTCTTTCACCGCACGAGCAAAGCCACAGATCTCCACGCCGTGCACCTCTTGCGAAATACGTTGCACCGCCATGAAGTCACCAGGACTGGAGATCGGGAAGCCCGGTTCAATGACATCCACTCCGAGGTCTGCCAAATGCTTCGCTATCACGATTTTTTGCTCAGGAGAAAGAGACGCTCCTGGTGCTTGCTCTCCGTCACGCAGTGTCGTATCGAAAATATGAATTCGTTTTGTCATGGGTATTGCCTCCTCAATTTTTCGTTATTTTCTCAATAAAAAAAGCCCGCCGTCTCCATATACAAGAGACGACAGGCTTTTGGCTGCCGCGGTACCACTCTCGTTGATCCCCTCTTTTTTCAAAAGAGAATCCACCTCGCTATCCCGATGACGTGGGACGATCCGTCAAGGTCTACTGTATGTTTTCAACCTTGCCGCTCCCGGGTGAGATTCGAGCATTTCCTGACTGCGTCGCACCTACCCGCAGCTCTCTGGACAAGAAATTCGCTTTACTAGCTCCCGTTCTTCGCGTTTGCTCTATGTCGTTGTGAAAATCAAAAAGGCCTGCCGTCTCTATCGAAGAGACGACAGACCTTGTCTATCGCGGTACCACTCTCGTTGACCCCAGCTACTCGCCAGAAGTCCACCTCATGTACTGATCCTAGTCGATCAGCACAACCCGATCACGGAGGTTAACCGTCAGAACTTACTGCTCGATGCAGCGCTACATCTTGTTCAGTCCTGCCGCTCCCGGGCGAGCTTCACTGGCTTCTCTGACTGCGTTGCACCATCCCGCAGCTCTCTAAACAGATCAGACCACTTACTGTTCCCGTTCTTCGCGTTATTGTTATTATTGTTTGAAATTTTATTCGGTTTATTTCTGGTTGTCAATGGAGACTGGCAATAAAAATAATTTTATTAACCCAATCAATGGAGTTCTCTCACCGAGCTGCGGCCGAACTGTCTGTAATAAAGGCAAGCGAGCCCCAGTATCATGAGCACTAAAACGGAGTAAATATTGCTATAGACGGACGCTCCTGGATAGCTATTGAGCAGATTCCAGCTAACAGCAGCTCCTCCATCAATCGATTTGCCGTACAAGGTAGCTGCAAGTGCACCTGCAATAAAGTTCAGCATTGCCAACAGTCCCATACCGACGCCGATCTGTTCTTTTGGTAGAGACTGCGAGATTGCGTTTGACATCGAAATCATCATAAACGATAGTCCGACATTGCCAAAAATCAGAAAAACGGCAATGAGAAACGGAGATACTCCCGCAAAGGAAGAGAAGAGGACAAAGCTGCTCAAAAGCAACCCAGACGCTGTGTAAAATAAATACGAATTCCCTTTCTTATCTGCAAGAATCCCGGCCTTTTTCCCCAAGAACGCGGTCACAATTGCTCCCGGCACCATGACAAAGCCGATGAGTCCTGTTGCCAGGTGATTCACATTGGCCAACAACTGTGGACTAAGGAAAGCGAACGAATAGCCACTCCCTATCATCAAAAAGGCAATGAACAGCCCGAGTGAATAGCGTTTGCTCCGGAATAAGCCAGGGCGAACAAAAGGTTCTGCGGTCGTCCGAATTCTTACCAAGAACAGAACGAATGAGAGGATGCACCCCAGTGCCAACAACAAGCTCTGATTCGTAATAGCCAACAGAAGCAACGCAATCGTGATTGCGAGAAGCCCACCGCCGATCCAATCCATTTTGACGGCTTCCTGCTCCTCCTCCTCCAAATACTTACGGAAAAAAGGCACGGCAAAAAGCGTGAACAACGGCATGCAGAACAGCCATCTCCAATCGAGCAGACTGACCAGCAAAGAGGAAAGAACGGGACCTAATGCGCTACCGATTGCCATCCCGGTCATTGAGATCCCTAGAGCTCGCCCCCTACTCTCCGGGGGAAAATAGCGCACCGGAATAATGGAAGACGTCGCCGGAACAACCGCAGCTCCTGCTGCCTGCACAATTCTCCCAAAAAGCACCATGCCATAATTATGAGCGAAAAATCCGATAAGGGAGCCGATAGCAAACAGAATTAATCCGAATGTAAGCAAATGTTTGAGCTTGTAGGAATCGGCTAGCTTTCCGTACATCACGGTTCCAACCGCATAGATTAACAAAAAGGCAGACGTCACCCAGCTTACTTGGCTAAAAGATAAATGAAATGCTGTCCTGATTTGCGGTAACACGATATTGAACATCGTAGCACTCATCACCGTAATCATGAGGGTAAACACGAGTACGCGAAGTACTTTTTCAGCAGATTGTTGTTGTGGTTCGGTTTGCATATAAAGACACCTCTCGTTATCACCGATTTCTTCCCGGGAAGGTGATTGTTTGCCTTGCTAGATGTAGTTTATAATGATTTTAAAATAAACGAAAATATATCTTTTGATATGTAGTTGATATACCTGAGTATATGGAGTTGAATCGAATGGAATTGTTGCAATTGCACTATTTCCGGACAGTGGCCAAGTGGCAGCATATGACGAAAGCCGCCCAAGAGCTGCGGATTGCTCAGCCTGCTCTCAGCAAAACCATTGCTCGGTTGGAAGAGGATGTCGGGGTTCCGTTATTCGACCGCGAGCGAGGACGTATTCGGCTGAATACATTTGGGAAGGCGTATCTGGAGCGTGTAGATAAAGCACTGAACTTGTTGGAGGAAGGTCAAAAAGTCGTATCGGATCTAGCCGGAATGGAACATGGTCGTATTCATCTGGCAACGTCAACCTTGGATTTGTTATCAGAACCGTTGGGTAAGTTTCTCGCCCTCCATCCCGATGTACACTTCCAGATCACGCAAGCCAGCATCGAAGAAATGGCAACCCTCCTGGAGTCAGGCGAAGTGGATATTTGCTTCACGCATTTGCCGATCAGGGTGCCGGATATTTTGACTACGCCCGTATTGAAAGAAGATATTCATGTAGCTGTCCCCCGCACACATCACTTAGCCAAGCAAAGCAGCATTCGACTAAGCGAGCTGGCTGAAGAGTCATTTATCGGCTACAGGGAGGACTTTCCCATCCAAATGCTGTACGATCAGTTCTTTCAAAAAGCAGGGATTACCCCCAAATTCGCTTGTCGGGTAGATGATCCCGGCTCTATACAAAAGCTGGTCCGCGCAGGTCTTGGCATCGCCCTCTATGGCTGTATCAGTCGAGAGGAAGACCCTCACCTTGTCATGGTTCCGATCGAACACCCGATCTGCCAGCGACATTTTCAAATGATTCGTCACGAAAAAAGATATCTCTCCCTGGCAGCACGCAAATTCTGTGATTTTATCGTCCAGTATTTTGCTGATTCTCTTGAAAAATAAGCCCCTTTCCAAAAGAAAAAAGCCTGGCATCATTCGCCAGGCTCTTCCCCTACTCTTGTTTTCTTTTTTTCATACGTAAAATAATGCCGTCAATGAGCAGTCCAATCCCCGCTCCGTAAAAAGGGGCCGCAAACCGAGTTCCTTCAGCAAGCGGCAGGTCTTTCAAATACACGATAAACACCCCGATTATAAAACCGATCATCGTGTAGCGCAGCCGGGTCGCCCCCATCAAACGACACTCCCTTTCACGCTACTTCCCGAATTTATTTGGCATTTTCATGTTTTTCATCGTACGGCTCATTTGTTTAAGCTGCTTTTGGTTGAGATTCATCCCCATTGAACGGGCCATGGCTTGAAGCTGCTTGTCGTCCATTTGCATGTTGGACATTTGTTTTTTCAAAAAATAAGTCCCTCCATAAAATCCACCAGCGAGACCGATTAACAATGTAACAATTGGAATTACCCAGTTGTACCAAGCCATCAATACATTACCATCCTCTATACGTAATTATGAACTCTTTTATTGTACCATAGTTGAGCTATCTTCTGTAAATTGTGATTAGAAAACTTGGAAAATGAGAACACTGCCCTCAACAATATCTTTGTCTCAAGCATATTCTAATAGCAAGAGGTGAAGCAACTATGACTCCAATTGTGATTCTGGACGCTGGACACGGTGGCAGCGATCCAGGTGGAGGAAACAACACGCAGTTTACCGAGAAAGATATGAATTTGCAAATATCGCTCTATCAATATAATCGCTTTTTGGCTCTAAATATTCCTGTCGCTATCACACGGACAACCGATGTGACTCTGACAAGCGAGGCTCGGACTGCTCTGGTTCGAAACAGCGGGGCTCGCTACTGTATAGCGAACCACATTAACTCAGGTGGCGGTCGAGGTTCCGAGGTCATTTACTCGATTTACGGCTCCCCAACCTTTCCCCAATTGATCCAGGATGCCCTAGCAGCGGAAGGAATGCCGAATCGACGCATTTTTACGCGGACACTGCCAGATAATCCTCGGCTCGATTACTACTTCATGCACCGGGAGACTGGCAGCGTAGAGACGGTTATCGTCGAGTATGGCTTTGCTGACAATGCTTTGGACGCAAATAAACTGCAACAGGATTGGCGAGATCTCGCGGAAGGGGTAGTCCGAGCATTTTGCACGTACGCCAAACTTCCCTACCAGCCCCCTACGACTCCTACTGCTACTCCAAAACCTACTGCAGCACCGACCCTTGCTCCCACCACTTCTCCTGGAAACGGGACAGTCCCTGACTGGAAGCAGGAAGCCGTCAACTGGCTGTATGATCAAGGCTTATTAACCGACGAACAATGGCGTAAGCAGCCTGACCAGCCTCTGCCGCTCTGGGCACAGGCTGTCATCCTAAAACGTTTATTCGAAAAGCTCAAAACGTAACGTAACGTCTCCGTTTAATCGTCTGTCTTAAAACGGGTCAGCGGCGTATCCGTTAAGCCCGAATAATTTCTCTTTGCTGGCACACTCACCAATTCGTCCTCTGGGTAGCGGTAGGCGGTTAACATTCCGCCGAACACACATCCTTGGTCGATGTTGATGGTGCCATTTTTTCGTTTTGGTTCTGGATGCGGATCATGTCCCCATACGATGATGGGCGAAGTCACTTTTCTCTCTTTTGCCCATTCTCTGCGGATCGGGCGTCCATCTGGTCCCGTCCCTGCCACATCGCCATATCGGCAAAACGTATAGACCGCAGGCGAATCCATCCCTATGTAATCATCACGAATCCCCGCATGAACGGCGACTGCTACTATTTTTTCATTCCGTTTGATGATCATGTGCGAAGGAGAAGAAAATAGCAATCTGCGACTCTGCTCTCGTAGCAAGGAGGCCTTCTTCGGCCCGTATTCTTGCTGATACAGCCGAATCTCCTCTTCTACCTTTTCATCTCCGTGTGCCAATGTCACTGGTCTGCCATCCAACCAGCGGGCTACTTTCCACCCATGATTACTATCCACCATCTCAGCCAGGCCTGCCGTGACATGATGGTGAAAAAATTGCAGCATTTTGATTGAGTAAGGTCCACGACTCGTGATATCACCGAGGGAAAGGAGCTTTCGGCCGTGGGGATGGCGATAGGTCCCGTCTGGGGTTTGTTCATATCCCAAGCGTTTGAGCAATTCTATAAATTCGTCGTAACAGCCGTGAACATCTCCAACGATATCCACACCATCGTCAGCCGAAAGCACCTTGGAGCGTGTTTGAGGTTTGTGCCTCATAACCCGTCCCTCCTTTCCGTAATCTCTCATTCGTTACTTACTATCTTTACCACATCTACGAAAAAAACTCACGGTTTGTATACAAGAAAACTGTTTAAACAAGTAAACGCGCGAAAGAGCCCCTGTTTACCGAGGAGCTTTTTGGCGCGTTTACTTATACATGATGCTATGTGATTAGCCTAAGCTATGCGTATGCACGTAAATGGCCGCTTGCGTGCGATCCTCCACATTCAGCTTGGCAAGAATGTTGCTCACATGAGTCTTGACCGTTTTGATCCCGATAATCAGCTCATCTGCAATCTCCTGGTTGGACTTGCCCTGACCGATCAGCTTTAAAACTTCCAACTCACGCGGCGTCAGTTGCTCATGGGGATGGGACTCTTGACCGTGACGGAAACGGGCCATGATTTTTCCTGCTACCCTCGATTCCAAAACTGGCTCACCCGCCGCAGCAGAGCGGATTGCCTTTGCAATCTCGGCTGCACGCGAAGTCTTCAGCAAGTAGCTGAATGCCCCCGCTTCAATGACCGGATATACCTTTTCGTCATCAATAAAGCTGGTCAAGACAATAACCTTACTGGATGGACAGCTTTCACGAATACGCCGAGTCGCTTCCACACCGCCGATGCCTTCCATAACTAAATCCATCAAAACGACATCCGGGCGCAGTTCTTGCGTCATCCGCACCCCTTCTTCTCCACTGCCTGCCTCTGCTACGACTTCAATATCGTCCTCTGTAGACAAATAAGCAGCCAGACCCATCCGAACCATTTCGTGATCATCTACCAGTAGTACCCGAATCACCGAGCCTTCACCCTTCCCGTTCCGTCTGTGACATTAGAGGAATACGGACCTCAATTTGCGTCCCCTTCCCAATTGCCGAGTAAATCTCCATGGAGCCTCCGACCTCTGCTACGCGCTCTTGCATGCTGCGCAAACCGTAGGACGTCATTTTCTCCCCATCCGGATCAAAACCAACACCGTCATCCGTTACTCGCAGGCGAACCTGCTCTTGCAGCGTAAACAGCTTCACTGTAATCTGGGTGGCTCTGGCATGCCGCAATGTATTGGACAAGGACTCCTGCAAAATACGGAACAAATGATCCTCAATTCCACTCGGCAAGCCTTCGACGTCTTCGATCTCCCAAGACAGCTGCATGGTATTTTTACGCGTCAGCTCATCTAAAAGTTCCAGAATGGCTTCCTTCAATGACTTGTTTTGTAACGTAGCCGGGCGAAGATGCAAGAGCAATGCCCTCATCTCCGCTTGTGCTGCTGCTGCCATCTCTTCGACCAATTCAATCTGTTGTGCTGCACGTTGCGGATTTTTTTCTACAAGCCGTTTCATCGCCGCGGTCGTCATGGCGATGGCGAACAGCTGCTGACTGACTGCATCATGCAGTTCTCTCGCCAATCTCTGGCGCTCCTCTGTTACCGCTGCATGCTTCAATTGCTCTGCGAGAGCCGCATTGTGGTTCGACAGCCGCTGCAAAGATGCCACTTGCTCTTCCCATTGTGAAGCCAAGCGATTGATCTGCCATCCTAATTCGCCGACTTCATCGACGCCCAATTCTGGAACCCGATACGACAGCATCCCGCGCCCAAGCTTCATGGCAGCTTCCCACAGTACACTGAGTCTCTTTTTCAACAAATTGCCAATGATATAGGAAATGATCAATGCCACTAAGACACCTGCAGGCAAAGAGACAACAAAAGCAGCAAGCTGAATCAAGCCCTCTGGATCGGCAGGCAGATTGATGCCTATATATTCTTGAAGCCACCACATGAAGTTGCGGTCGCTGATCATTTCGTTGTACCACCGATGAATCCCGGGGTGATCTCTCCATAAAAAGTATAGCCAAAAGAAACAAATAAACGCGGCAGTAATTGCACTGACGGCCAGTAACATGCCATAGCGCACGTATTGCCACTGAATACTTGCCAATCGCTGTCGACGCATCCGCCAGTACCTCCTAGATGTACTTGACTTTTATATCGCCGACAAGCAGCGAGATATGCAAGTTTACTTTTTGCAATGCTTCATCATACTGATCTGAACGAATCTTAACACTGCGATTGATACCTCCCTGACGGTGGCTTAGCACCTCCAGGTCACCAATACTCAACCCTGCTGTTACCGATACAGGAAGATCCACAGGGACATAAATCGTCACATCGCCTATCCAGCCCTCTACGACAAGAACTGCCTCATCCCGCATCAACACTGCCCGGGAAAGATCAATCACAACATCCCCGATTCCATGCCAGACATGCAAGTGATTCAGTTCAAAACGCCCCGAGGTCAGGTGATAATCTCCAATCAGAGAACTGCGGGAATCTTTTGGCAATGTGTCGTCAGGTGATGAAGACATTCTTTCGTGATGGGGAATTTTGCCACCAACATGCTTCCATTTGTTCCAGCTGTCTAGCCAAGGGCGCTCCTCTGTTGAAACCTTTACGTCACTCGGAATACTCGCATCACTTGTCAAAATCGTCTCCGCAGCAGATGGGGTCCCCGTATCACCCAATGGTTGATTCACACGGTGATCTCGTCTGCTGTTCTTGCCCCGAATCAACTGAAACCCGAAATAAATAAACACAATTGGCACTGCAATCTGGAACAAATCATCAACCCCGACACCAAACCACATATCCATCGCGATGATGGTCCCCAGGGAGAATAGAATCCCTCCGCCAATCCGATTTTTCTGCCCCCACAAACGAAGGCCGAAATAAATAAGCACCATCGGCCACAAATCAAACAGACCGAACGAAATGATACCCAAACTGTCTAATAAAAGGCCGATTCCCGTAAAAATAATCAGGATACCAGCCAACATTTTGTGCAAACGGGACAGTTTCACAAAAGTCTCCTCTCTCACGCCCCATGCTGATCGTTTTCACTTTGACCATTACGACATGTATATATGAATGCAGGCGGAATGTTCAACAGGGTAAAGTCGATCTTGACCCAGGGAAAACGACCCTGCAACTCAGCTTGGAGTTGTAGCGAATATTGGAATGTAATAAACAGGCCCCCTGGCTTCAGTACAGATTGAACTTCGTCCAGAATTGCTGCCCGCAGCTCTTGTGGAAAATTGGCGAATGGCAGACCTGAGATAATAACATCTGCACCTGCAAGGTTCTGCTCCTCCAAGTAAGACCTAAGTTTAGTCGCTTCCTCCCTGATAGGAAGATCGGGAAAACGTGATTGAAGCATAGAGCGAAAATGGGAATCTCGTTCCACAAGCACGTAATGTGTGCCGGGACGCAAGCGCTGATAGATCGTTTGGGTAAATGCCCCTGTACCAGGTCCCAGCTCCAGGATCACATCGGTTGAAGCCCAATCGACGTTTTTCAACATTTGCTCACATAAAAAACGAGAGCTGGGGATTATACTACCGACGCGTCCAGGCTCAGCGATAAACCGCCGCAAAAAGACCAAGAAGTCCTGCAAGAATCGTACCTCCTAGGGGAAAAGCAGCCTGATGTACACAGGCTGCCGAATTGACACAATCTATTCTACACCTAGTCCCCCAGTTCCTGTCGAATTAGGATTGTACTGGTTTGGCTACCGGTGTTTTCACTTCATTAATGGATGCTTTGATGCTGGCAAGTTCTGCATCGAGATCATCCTTTTCCAGTTCAGACAAAGCGTTCTCCCAAGCACGGTTCGTTTGGCTCCATTGTCCACTCATTTGCGCTTCTGCTTCCATGCGCATCACTTTTTCTTCCATGCGGGCGAAGCCACGGCCTGCGGACTGATTGCCGATACCGACAACTGCTTGATTGACTTGCTTTTGTGTACGAGCTACTTGTGCACGTGCCATCAGTGTGAACCTTTTCGCACGCATTTTATAGAACTCTTCCTTCAGCTCAGCCAGCTTCTCACGCATTTGCGAAGCTGCCTCGGATGCTGACAGGTAAAGACCTTCGTATTCCGCTGCACGGCCTTCGTACTGCTTCTTGTCAGCGAGTGCTCGACGAGCCAACTCGTCTTCTCCCTCAGTCAAGGCGAGCTTGACTTGACGATCGCGTTTTTCAATCAGAGCATTGGCTTCATCCAATTGCTGGCGGAATTTCTTTTCCAGTGCAACCTGACGGGCAACCGCTACTTCAACTTGTCCGATTTCTACTTCCATGTCACGCATATATTGATTCAGCATTACTACCGGATCTTCCATCGAATCCAATGCATCATTCACCGAAGCTACTGTCAGGTCACGCAAACGTTTAAAGATACTCATTATTTTTTCCTCCTCATCATATCACATCATATTGTTCATCCAAAAGACTCTTGCGACGTAGCGTTATTGTTGTCTTCGTGTTACATGTTTCTCCCAAGTGTCTAGCGTATCTTCCTTTAATACTTTTTGGGCCCATTCACGCTCCCAAGTAGGTGGAGCTTGCTTTGGTTCTTGACTGGGACGTAGTAAGCGATATCCCAGATAAATTACCCCAATGGCCAGAAGCGCGTGAAACAGTAGGTCAAGCTTGCCAATCAGCATCAGGAACCCGAATAGAAAGACGAGGATTCCCCAAAAGCGTGAACCGGTTTGTCCCATAATCTTTTTGGCACCGTATATCATGATCACACCGGGAATGATGAACCCGAGCAAGTCTCCGATATCGATACCCACCAGATCTAGAAGAACCAACCCACCGACTAGCAGCAGAACCAGCCCGAGTAGAACTTTGCCAGACCGTTCGCTCATTACTCGCTTACCTCCATTCGTTTTGCATGTGGTGCTTGTGGAACGTTATGCCCTTATTGTAGCCCTCGGTATAGGCTTCCCATAACGGGCGTGCGGTTGGTTTTTCCCTCCGCCCTTGGACGGAGACAATTTCCTGCCCTAATCGGACGAGCTGTCGCGCAAGGCAGAACAAGCCTGCGTCGAAAGGCGGCTTGCTCTGTCGAACGAAAACGTTACAGCATTTGACGGTAATTTTGTGACGAATATGTGAACTAACGGATGAAAAAGAAGGAAAAAAAGGACTGGCGTAGAATCTTCGTAAGAGTGCGTGTAAAAAAACATCGAAAAATAGCCGAATTCCGCTTGGCGGAAACGGGGGAACCACGTTTTTGGGGTGAATGGTTGCTACTCCTAGCAGCCTAGGGCGTCCTTTCGACCGAACCCTTCAGCTAACCTCGTAGGCTCACGAAGGGAGCAGTTTCTTTTGCGCAAGGTGGTTTTATCTTTATTTATGGCTGGAATGCTTGCTATGGGGGCAGGCGCTGCACAGGCTGCTGAGGAGAATTCTCTGGGTGAAGTAGTCAGCGACTTGTACGGTACCCCTTACAAATCTTCCGGCTCGTCCAAAAAGGGCTTTGACTGCTCCGGTTTCACGCGCTACGTATTTGATGCGTTAGGTGTAGACCTGCCTCACAATTCTGCTTCCCAGTACGAATTAGGTACAGAGGTAGCCAGAAAAGATTTGCAGCCAGGCGATCTCGTGTTCTTTAATACGAACGGTCGCAGCATTTCTCACGTGGGTATCTACATTGGAGACGGCACATTCGTGCACTCGGAATCTGGTCGTGGAGTCGTCAACACCAAGTTGAACGATCCATACTACTGGAGCAAGCGTTATGTAGGCGCTAAGCGTCTCAGTGCTCCTGTTCTAGCGAAAGCAGAAACTCCGAAAAAGGAAAAAGCGGTGCAAGCTGCATCGTTGCCGGAAAAACCAGCTCAAAAATAGTCGTTCGGCAAAATAATAAAAAGCCAGGGACACAATGTCTCTGGCTTTTTCTGACGAAATTTAGTACCTGGTCTAAAGAGGTACCCTTACATATTAGAACAACTTAATAACTTACGGGGTTTCTTTCCCTGATGAGGTCAAAGCATGTTATGATAGACAAGACCCATTCTTTGAATGGTATTCCTTATTAATAGAAGTAACTGGGGGTTGTTCCGGTGAAAGATCACATTTTAATTGTCGATGACAATCTGGAGATTATTGAACTGCTAGAAGACATTTTGGAGAACGAAGGCTTCACCGTTTCCTCCGCAGAGAGCGGAGAAGATGCTCTCTCCCTGCTCAGCCAAGGAGAGCGACCTAACCTGATCCTTTTGGATATTATGATGCCCAACATGAGTGGCTACGAGCTCTGCTCTCAAATTCGCCGTGAGTGGGATTTGCCTATACTGTTTCTCAGTGCAAAAGGAAAAGCGGTAGATAAGGTAGTCGGCTTCGAAATCGGCGCAGACGATTACATCACGAAGCCTTTTGATACAGAAGAACTGCTCGCTCGCATTCGTGCCCACCTGCGTCGCTATGAGCGCATTCGCAAGCATACGGAAGAGCAGCCTGAGAAGGAAACAGCCTCTTCTCCGATTACCGTTTTGAAATTCAAGGACCTAGAAATTCATAAAGAAACGTATTCCGTTTATGTATGTAATCAAAAGATTGAGCTCTCTACAAAAGAATTTCAACTGCTCACATTCCTCGCAGAAAATGCGGGCATCGTCTTTACAAGAGAGCAAATCTATGACCGTGTCTGGGGATATGGTTATGGCTCGCTCAATACAGTGACCGTCCATATCAAAAACCTCCGGGAAAAGCTGGAAACAGAGCGTCAGTTTATTAAAACACAATGGGGGACAGGCTACGTATTTATCGGGGAGAAGCTTTAAATGAGCTTACGTAATAAAATTTTTCTCTCCTTCATTGCCTTGATCACACTCAACATCTTGTTGTTTAAATTTGTTTTTCAAGACATTATTGTCGCTCAACTCAAAAATGATCGGCATAATCAGTATCAGGCTGAGAAGGAAGCTGCAGAGAAGGTCATGCTCAATCAACTGCTTCTCGTCAGTAATTTCAAGGACCCAATCGAACGTTTGGAGCTTGAAAAGCAGTTGCCAGACGACGTGATGTACCGCATGCTCGTGAAGGATGCCAATGGAAACACCATCTACAGCAAAACATCACGCGCCTATAATTTGAAAATGCCTTCTCCCTCCTCATCAAACCGTGGCGATTCTTCCAAGCAAAATGACCTCAAAGTGGTAGCTGAGTACCACTTCCAGCAGGAGCCACCGCGTACAGGGGAGATCGTTGTTTATTTCTACACAGATGATTACGACATGATGGCTACGACAGGGGTTTCCATGATGCTTTGGTTTATTTACGGAAGCATTAGTCTGGTAGGATTGGTTCTGCTCGCTTTGTTCGTTCGCTGGATACTACGGCCCGTGAACGAATTATCGCGCGTCACCCAAGAAATCCAGGAAGGGAAACGGTTAGTGACATTTACGTATCGCTCGCATGATGAATTTGGGCAACTCTTTCGATATTTCGGGGATATGGTTGATGAGCTTCGCTTAGCGGAAGAAAGACAGGCCGAAATGATTGCTTCGATCGCCCACGACTTCCGCACACCTCTCACCACGATCAAAGGGTATGCGTCATATATCGGCTCCGGTCGTGTGACGGATATGACCAAAATACAGAAACAGATGAGCAAAATCGAGCTAAAAACGACGGACTTGGAAAAGTTGCTGGATGAGTTGCAGGACTTCACCGCCCAAAGCTCCGAAGTCCGACTCAACATTAATCGTATTCATGTCAAAAGCTTCTTGAGAGGAATCATTGAGGACTATTTGCCGAGGATTAAAGAGACAGGCCTCACCTTTCATTGGAAGCTGCGTATCTCCAATGAACTACACATCGAAGCGGATGAGACCAAGCTACGACGTGTCATGGAAAACTTGTTGAACAACGCCATTCACTACAACAAACCAGATGGCTCCATTTACCTTACATGTGATCAGCGAGAAGGGCATGTCCTTTTTACTGTGATCGACAAAGGAGAAGGAATCGCCTCTGAAGACTTACCGAAGATTTTCACCAAGTTTTATCGGGCGGAAAAATCACGAAATCGCAACAGTGGCGGTACGGGCTTAGGCTTGACGATTTGCAAAAGCATCGTCCGGCTTCACGGCGGAGATTTGATGGTAAACAGTGAACTGGGAATGGGAAGCAGTTTCTCCTTCACCATCCCCTTCTTCCACGGGTAGCTTTCACAAGCTACCCTTACTTTATATAGATTTATTCTCAGTTAATTATTTCTTTATATTTTACTAGTAAAATAATTTTTGTAAGCATGTTGCTTTCAGTGATAAATAACCCCCAGTTCGGTATCTGACACAATCGGCGAAACCGTAGTGACAAGATGCCTCTTTTTTTGCCCTCTATTTCCATTTTTTTCTATCTCTTCTCCAAACGCATCGGCAATCCGTTCTTTGGACGCAAGGTGACCAACGGCTCGGGTTCCACTTCCTGATTCGGTTCAGCCAGTCGTAGTCGATATCGCTGCGCGATGGTTGCCAATAGCAAAGCTGCCTCCATCAAAGCAAAGTTGTTCCCGATACAAACACGCGGCCCACCGCCAAACGGGAAATA
Organism: Brevibacillus sp. AG; assembly: GCF_028369215.1. Taxonomy (NCBI): domain Bacteria; kingdom Bacillati; phylum Bacillota; class Bacilli; order Caryophanales; family Paenibacillaceae; genus Brevibacillus; species Brevibacillus sp. AG. Next base: position 56,621 of record NZ_JAQMYO010000003.1, read on the forward strand.
AGCATAAGCTGGATTTCTTTTTAAAAGGTCGCTGTCAAAACGCTCTGGAATGAATTGTTCAGGCTGCTCATAATAGCGTGGGTTACGGTGCATGACATATTGGCTCATCATCAGTGTTTCACCTGGCTTGTACGTTTGACCGCCGATCTCCACCTCTTCTACCACTTCCCGGTTGATCGTCCAGGCTGCTGGATAGAGCCTCAGTGTTTCCTGAACAATGAGATTCGTATACTTCAGCTGGGGTAGGTCCTCTACTGTCGGCAGCTTTTCACACAGCACGGTTGACAGCTCGTCATGCAGTTTTTTCTCCACCTCGGGATAGGTAGCCAGCAAATAAAAAATCCACGACATGGTATTCGCAGTCGTCTCATGACCAGCTACAAAAATGGTCATGACCTCGTCGCGCACCTGCTCATCTGTCATTCCTTCCCCATCATCTTCATCACGCGCAGCCAAAAGCATCCCCAACAAGTCCTTGTGCTCTTCTCCTTCGCTATTACGACGAGCTTCGATCAAGGAGTAGATCGTTTTGTCCAGCAGCTCACTCGACTCCAGGAACTCCCGATTGCTTTTAGTAGGTACGGACAAAGGAATGTCGATAAAAGAGGAACCTTTATTGGCCACGTATTTCAAACCGACATCGATGGCATGCCCAATCTGATCCGCACCTTCCTTGACGGTTTTGCCAAACATAGTCTCCGTAATGATCGCAAGGGTTACTTTCATCATGTCCGAGTGAATATCGCGCAGCTCCCCGGTTTTCCAATCCGACATAAGATCAACTGCTTGCCGGACCATCACCTCTCCGTAGCTGGCGATACGTTCTCGATGAAAAGCTGGCTGCATAAGCCGTCGTTGTCGTAGATGCTTTTTTCCTTCACTGGTGAGAATTCCATCCCCTACGACAGGTCGTGCGGACTGCAATGCTTTTCCTTTTCGAAAATGCGCCTGCTTGCTGACCAAAACCTCTTTGATATGATCCGGATTCGTTAACAGGTAAACATGGCGGGAAGGACCGAAGCGAAAATGGACGACCTCTCCATGCTCTTCTACAGCGTCGCGGATGAACTGAAGCGGCGATCGGCGAAATGCCATCAAGTTCCCTGAGATCGGAAGGCCTTTTGGGCCGGTGATCGTGATATTCATGTGTCTCCTCCTTTTTACATGCAAAATCCTACCGATAGTATCCGGCACGATAAGGAGATTATGCGAAAAAAAGCCACCCGAACTTCGGATGGCTTACGAAATCATTTTGTTTATCGTGTAACAGGTTGATCTGTACGCAACAGACGAGAAGCAATCAGTCGCTCGCGTACCTTGATGCCAATCAGAGAAGCCAGAACTGCTTTGACAACGCCTACAATGAGGAAAGGTGTTGCACCAAATGCGACAGCTTTATCCCATGGAATGTCCATGACGTATTTGAGTTGTACTGTACCAAAAGCGAGTGTGACAAACATGCCAATGATATTGGCGATAATGGCGTTTTTCAGGTTGAATCTTGTTTTCTCCAGGTAGAGTCCGGTCACATAAGCGGTTGCAATAAACCCAAATATGTACCCGCCTGATTTGCCGACCAATATTTGCAATCCACCTTTTGCCTCGCTGAATACAGGCAATCCGACTGCACCGAGCAAAACGTAAATAACCAAAGCCAGTGTCCCGTATCGTCTTCCCAAAATGGTCGCCGTCAGCCCTACTGCTAACGTCTGCGCGGTAATCGGAATCAATGGCAAGGGAATAGTCACCTGCGACAATACCGCTGTCATTGCAGCAAAGATGGCAGAGAGCAACAGCCATCTCAAGCGTTCGTTTCTCATGCGTACTAGCCTCCGTTTTGTTAACTAAAAATATTATAAGGTTAACAAAATAATAATACGCATCTGCCCTTTTGTAAATCCCCGTTCTGTCCGCTTACCTTTTTGCTTGTTGATCCATGTATAGCTGCAGCTTTTGAAGGGACTGAACCGTATAATCGATTAATTCGTTCAGGTCATCGATATTACCTTCATCAATTTTCCGATGAAAGTCCAGCGTCACCTGGTTGGTTATTTGCTTCGGTGGCCAATCGATTCGATGCTCCTCTAGCTTAGCCGATACTTTCTGTGTAATATACGGACGCTGCCCCCAGATGTCATTGAGAATCGATGTGATTTCTCTCGCTTCTGCGGGCACATCTCTGTAATTTTCCATCTGCAAGTAAAAATGGATGCAAATCGTACATCCGATATGATCTGTCAACGGCTGTTCTAGCTGCTCGGCTGCAATATCAGCTAACTGAGTACGAAGCTGCATCTCAGCACGGACAGCTGCGGTATGATCATGTTGATCAGCCAGCTTGAACTGGATCTGAAACTGTCGATGGAATGTAGCCATATCCATGACATCCGAACGGTTCGTAATCGTAATTGCCCCTTCGAAGTCCCGGTCGTATACCGCACCTTCCAACACAACCCTGATATTGTCAAAAACAAGCGGATGAAACATCTCGCGCCCTCCTTATCCCAAGCAATCGGGCCCTTTCTATTTACAGTATATAGCATGCCTGCTTTCTACTTGTTTTGCAAGCAGACCGACTTCCCCATGGCGGCGTCTCCAGGAGAGTGGTACCATGAGAGTGATCCAACCTTTGAGGTGACAGCCATGTTTTTAATCGGAATTCTAATCGTTGTTGCAATTCTTGGTGAAATTATTCATCGTTTGAATCCATGGAAAAAGCCGGAACCAGCCTATGAGGATCTCGTCGCCCAAATCAAGCAGTCAGACTGGTACCAGGAGTTGTCTCGTGATCAGGCGTGTCGCTACGTTTTGGACAACGATCCGCATGTCCAAGCCTACTATGCGAGTACGTATGAAGCCAAACGACTCCTTACACAGGAAGGCTTTCAATTGGGGCTGATTGATTACGTCAAGCAGGAAGCTGCAAAACAGGCCGAGAAACCGCGCTGACATGCGAAAAAGCCGTTGTTATGGAACAGCGGCTTTTTCTTTGAATCAAAAAAAAGGTATACCTGCCATGGCTCATGCCCTGTGGTACACCTGTTTTATCCAGTATTCATGTTCGACTTAGCGTTTTTGATGATAGTACTTGTAAGCGTCAAAGGATGCTTGCTCTTGACATGGTGTGCATTCTGTTGCATACGATTCCGCTTGTTCGTGGATCATCTGACCGCAAGCAGCACAGCATTTTGCTTCGAGATTGCGAAAGAAAGTAGTGATCGGCGTCATGATTAAAACCCCCCGTGTGTTATTATCTGTATTGTATTACAACAGCATCTGTTTTATAAAAGTTTGTTATAATACATTACGCCGATTTATCTTTCTCTCTCGCTCATTCTCTCTTCATTGCTCCTTTTTTCGCTGTATTCATACATTTTTGCAAATTTCGCATCTGTTGTAACACAAGGACCTAAATCAGCAGATTGAACAAATACGGATCATGTGTAATCTCTACATAGCGGATACCGTGCTGCTTCATCCGGCTGATTAATGGCTGATAGTCATCTTTACATTTCATTTCAATCCCAACCAGCGCAGGACCATTTTCTTTGTTGTTCTTTTTCGTATACTCAAAGCGTGTGATATCATCGTGCGGCCCCAGTACTTTTTCCATAAACTCTCGCAAGGCTCCGGCACGCTGTGGGAAATTGATCACAAAATAATGCTTCAAGCCCTCATGCAGCAGGGAGCGTTCCTTGATCTCTTGCATCCGGTCAATGTCGTTGTTTCCACCGCTGATGACACACACTACGTTTTTCCCAGCGATTTGATCCCGGTAGTAATCAAGAGCCGCAATCGACAGGGCACCTGCAGGCTCTACGACGATGGCATTGCTGTTATACAGCTCCAAAATGGTTGTGCACACCTTGCCTTCTGGCACCAGCACGATGTCATCCAGCAGCTCCTGACAAATACTCATCGTTAGCTCCCCCACTTGCTTGACAGCTGCACCATCGACAAACTTGTCAATTTCATCTAAGGTGACAACGTCGCGTTGTTCCAAAGCGGCTTGCATCGAAGCTGCTCCGGCTGGTTCCACACCAATGATCTGTGTGTTTGGGCTGATGCCTTTTACGTACGTTCCCACACCCGCTGCCAATCCACCTCCACCGATACTCATAAAGACGAAATCAGCTGGTTCTTCCATGTCATTCATAATCTCGAGTCCGACTGTTCCTTGTCCGGCTACCACCAATGGATCGTCAAACGGGTGGACAAAGGTCCGATCTTCCTGAATGCAATACTTCATCGCCTCTGCGAATGAATCATCGAAGGTGTCACCGATCAATACAACTTCTACATAGGAGCCACCAAACAACTTGACCTGCGATATTTTTTGACGTGGGGTGGTCGCTGGCATAAAGATCGTGCCTTTGATTTGCAAATGGTTACACGAGTAGGCTACACCCTGCGCATGATTGCCCGCACTTGCACAAACGACACCACGCTCTCGCTCCATTGTCGAAAGATTCCGCATAAAATGATAAGCACCGCGAATTTTGAAGGAACGAACCACCTGCAAGTCTTCTCTTTTCAAATACACGTTGCAGCCGTAGCGCTCAGACAGTACTTTGTTTTTTTGCAAGGGAGTCTTCTCCACCACGTCTTTCAATGCATGATTGGCTACTACGATGTCTTCCACTCTGACCGTATGCATATATATGTTCCTCCTAAGTACCTTCTCTTTTGTAGTAGGGACCAGACCAAACCAAAAAGCCCCCGCCCCAAACCAGCTACGCACAATTTGCGCACGGCTGGCTGAGGCGAGGGCATCGCGGTACCACTCAGCATCTCTGTCTTCCTCACGAAAAACAGACTTAGGAAGTTCACTATGAAACTCCCGTCCGATAACGAGGACGAATTCGTTGTCCTATACTCACTGGCTAAACAAGCTGTTTTTCCAGGACAATGCTCCAAGGTGATTTTCAAAACAGGCTGGCGGCCATTCTTTCAGCACGGGGAACGGCTCTCTGCACGCTGCTTACTGTTTCTACTCTTCCTTTTCAACGCTCATACATACGAACTATTCGAATTAGTTAAACATTCTACGCCAAAACCCACAAGTTGTCAATCTTCTTGTTATTTGGCAGGAAAGCCATGACAAAAAAACGGGTTACCTTTCGAGCTATTACACTCAAAACGGTACCCGTTTTTCTATTCGCTACATCCTATACTGCTTCGTAAATCGCTTCGTAACGCTTGCCGATTTCTTCATCCGTCAAACCAGCTTCACGCAGACGGCCGATCAGTGCATTTGCCCAAATCTCAGTGCGCTGCGCCATTTTTGCGTATTTTTTCGCTTCCTTGATTTTGCGCTTGGAACGTTCTTCACCGTTCGACTTGAGGTTGTCGAGGATGAACAGCATGAGCATGGTATCTTCCTCGTTCAACGTCTCCCAGCTATCGTTTAGAAACGCGGTTACCTTTTTGTAGTAGCCATCAAACTCGTCAAAAGAAATCTCAGTATCCATGTTGAGATATTCTTTCATTTTTTCAAATAGATCTTGCATCTAGCGTCACAACTCCCTCATTATTCTCCGCACTATTTAATACGAGTTCAAAAAGTCGTCTTTTCAGCACCGAGAAAGTGGCGAGAACCTGAAGAAGGAGGAGCGGAGTGTAGGGGAACCTACATGAGCACCGGACTTCGAAGGTGAACGCCTCTTTCGATGTCGCATTAGCCCTCAGAACTACTTCGTGATCAAAAGACGACTTTTTGAACAACCTCTATTATAACAAAAACAAAGCTGGACAGGAAGTTGCCATTATCTGTGAGACCTTCTCGCATACATGCAACGTCTCTCGTAATGCTCTATAATAGGGAAATACTGAATTGCTTGAGGAGAACGGAACAGATGACAATGCAAAAAAAAGAACAAGACGCCAGCATCCGTGTCGGCCAGCAAATGACGCTCACGATCAAGAGCTTGGGCATTAATGGCGAAGGGATCGGCTATTTTAAAAGAAAAATCGTTTTTGTAGAGGGTGCTCTCCCTGGTGAGGTCGTCCATGCAGAGGTGACCGAGGCAAGAGAAAAATACGCGACCGCGCGTCTTTTACGCGTCGTTGAAAAATCAGCCTCTCGCACGAAGCCGCCCTGTCCAGTCTATGCGGAGTGTGGCGGATGCAGCTTGCAGCACATGGATTATGCCGCACAGCTCGCGAGCAAGCAGGAAATCGTCATCGAGTCACTGCGCAAGTACGCTCGAATGAATCAGCCACCAGTCTCCCCTACGATTGGTATGGATAATCCGTGGTCGTATCGAAATAAAGCACAGTTTCAGGTGGGCAAGGAAAATGGCAAGCTCATCGCTGGACTGTATCAAACAGGTAGCCACAAGCTCGTCAATTTGGAAGGCTGTCAGGTGCAGCATGAAGCGACAACGAAAATCGTCCAAACCGCGAAACAAATCATCGAAGAGCTCGGGATTCCGATCTACGACGAGAAAAAACGGACGGGCGTCATCCGCACGATCGTCGCTCGTGTCGCTTTTGCCACGGGTGAAACGCAATTAACGCTTGTAACGGCTACCCCAGAAATCCCACGAGTGAAGGAGCTACTTTTGGAGCTCCGTACGAGACTGCCTGAGCTGGTAGGAATCGCGCAAAACGTAAACACGCAAAAAACATCGCTTGTTTTCGGTGACAAGACATTATCCTTATGGGGCAGGGCTTCCATTGCTGAAAAGCTGGGTGAGCTATCCTTCGACTTGTCTGCTCGTGCCTTCTTCCAATTGAATCCCGAGCAGACGCAAAAGCTGTACAATCAGGTGAAAACGGCTGCTGGACTGATCGGAAAAGAGCTCGTGCTCGATTTGTATTGTGGTACAGGGACGATTGGCTTGTGGCTCGCTCCTTATGCCCGTGAGGTTCGCGGGATCGAGCTGATTCCTGAGGCTGTAGAGGATGCCAATCGCAATGCACAGCGTAACCAAGCAGCGAATGCCAGCTTTCACGTGGGTCGTGCGGAGGTCTTGATGCCGAAATGGGCCAAGCAAGGGACTCGACCGGATGTCGTCGTAGTCGACCCGCCGCGGACTGGGCTGGATGATGCGCTGATTCGTTCCCTGTTGGATGTGCAGCCGAAGAAGATCGTGTATGTGTCTTGTAATCCTTCTACGCTGGCGAAGGATGTTGGGAAGCTGATGCAGCGGTATGAGTTGAAGAGCGTGCAGCCAGTGGATATGTTCCCGCATACGGCGCATGTGGAGTCGGTTTCACTACTCGTAAGGAAAGATAAATAAAATATGTAGCAGTGAGAAAAGCCCCCTTTTCCTAATCAAGGGGGCTAAAATTTAGGGTAATCGAAAAATAGTGTGGAATTGTTTTCTGATAACTCTTTTTCAACAAAAGCGCCTATTAACAGAAGATCATATAACAGTATGAAGAACCTATTGCAATATCTATGATCAATTACCACCAATTACATTTCAGAAACTTTCTTCATCTATGCTTCCTTTAAGTTAGTATGGAAAGGTATCTTCTATTATTGTTTTGGTATTGTTCTCCCAGTCTTCTCTTATCATTGCATACCCAACAGAATCAAATAATTGTCTGCTTTGTCTCCATGATCTACGATTATAAGATTCTTTTACAAATCCGCTATTAAAGAACGTTTTTCTCATCGCAAAATTATCATATCTGGTATGACCTTGGATTCTAATAATATGAGTGTAATTATTGAATATATAAGTACTCAACCAATTAAGGACATCCTTTGCTATTCCTTTGCCTCTAAACTTTTCTTTCAATCGCAAATCGAATAAACATATGGGATCTTCTAAATCAAAAACTCTTATTAAACCAATTTTTGTATGATTATCCATGATCCAAAATGTTTGGTTCCCATTTTCGTTATAATATCCGTTGGCTAAATTTTCTCTTATAGACTCCTCAGTAGGATTCCCCTGTCCATGAAAACTCCATGTTTCTGATGTTAAAAATTCTACTAATTCATCAACCATTTTATTTTCAAACTCTAAATATATGTACATCGTTCTCCCCCTTGAATGGCTACCTTTAATTAATGAAATCCACATATATGAAATTCTTTCACCTGTTAATAGTTAACTAGATGTTTTTTTCGATGAACGTCAGACTATAATTAAAAAGCTTAGCTAGTAACATTAACTTTGTCGATTGGGAAATGGTGATGAAGATAAAGGAAGTGAAGATTACCCAGATTATATAGTACAAGTCCGATTTATAAAGACATCCAATAGAGCTGATAGCATAGACACATATGAAGACAACATAAACTTTCAAGTGAGCAGCGAGGTTTGCGGTGGTATGTTACTTTGTGCTACTTACGGAACAATCTATGCCAATAATGAGCTAGAAGTTACGCATAATTGTTAATAAAAGAGTAACTGCCGCAAATACTCGTAGAAGGCCTTGAGAACTTAGGAGGATACATGTCCTGGAGCAAAGTGAAGAAACAACTGGAGAGCTTTCTCTGTCCTGCGTTAGATGGAAGGGTCGAATACCGTGCAACCGGTTACCGTTATTTACCTGATAAATCCGGAATTTGTTATATTGCCGTAGATAAAAAGAACGTACTTAATATGAGTGATATAACTAGCTCAATCAGATGGTATCAGACGGAGCAGGAAATTAAGAATGATTCAGATATCCAAATTCCTATCAACAATGAAGAAATTGAAGCGGTCAGAAAAGATACCAAGGGGATCGTTCCGGAGGATCGTCTAATAGTAATTGCAAGAAGTAGAAAAATATCAGAATATGCAAAGGAGCTTTTGTCAGCACAGGCATCATTAAGTAAATCAAATTTTATGGTTGTGGCTAATAGATTTTTATCTATTTCTATAGAGGAAAGCATAGAGAGCAATGATATCTTATTGAATATTCTAGCCTTGGTGGACAGAAGAGTTGGAAAAAAGAGGATTTTAAATATGGCCGAGAAGATGACGTTAAAGCATCCAATTGTGCAGTATTTTTATGAATTACGGCTTAGTACATTATGAAAATAAATATCGTGTAAATGGGTATCTGAATAAAATAGGAAAGCACCCAAGCGTGTATGCTTTCGTGCTTTCCTATCAAACCAATCTGTTAGGAGGGAAAGTATCCCTTTTTAAATAATTCGTACCATTGATTCAATTCATCGCCTTCTAATACACCCAATCTCTCCAAGATATGTCTTGAAAACTCCAATGCACCGCTTCCATTCGCAGTGATGAGATTCTCGTCACGGATTGACTGACCGTCTACATAATGTTGATCTCCTCTGTAGTTCGGAGCTCCTTCCTTCAAATAAGGTAACGTATTGCCTGTATGTCTATGATTGTCCAAAAATCCGTGATTCCCTAAAAAAGTCGTAGCGTCACAGATGGCAGCGACAGGAATATCCTTGCTCACACAATACTCAACCACTACTTTTGCTTGCTGATTCTTTTCTTCTCTCCATCCCGTTCCACCAGGTATGATTAACATGGCGATATCAACATCCCGATTGAATTCGCTTACGCTATAATCTGGAAGGACCGTTAAACCACCCATCGAAACTTTCGGTTCCTGATCAATGGCGATTGTCTTTACACGATATCCTGTGCCTGGCTTGTTTAGCTCAGAACTGACGTAACTTGCCTCCCAATCAGCAAAGCCATCCGTAATAAAAATGAACACTTCCTTCAAAGTGATTCCCTCCTTGTCATGTTTTTACAAATCAATTATAAAACAACTTCACTGACAGTTATGGTCAGGAAAGAAAACGGAATTACATGAACATCTTGTAGCGATCAAGATGAAAACAAAAAACGTAAAACCATCACGACAATAATGCCTACGAGTACAGTTACCAATAAACTACGTGTTTTTATCGCAATGAAAAAGGTTGGTATGGCTGCTAAAAGTTCAACGTTATTAGTGGAAAAAGAAATTTTTTCATCATGTTTAAATATCTCTTGAGCTACTAGAGCAGCCATAACAGATATGGGGACATAGCTTAACCATCGTGTTGCCCACTCTGGTAATTGAAAACGACTCAGTACCATAAGAGGAAGGACTCTAGGGATGAATGTAACAATAGCTGTTCCTACAATCACCAAAAAAACATCCCATCTTACTTCCATTTTTCCATCACCATCCCTATTGTTGAAGCAAAAATTGTAGCAACAATAACTCCCATACTGCCAGACAACACTGAACTGGCTCCCACAGCAATAACAACTGCGATTATCGCAACAACCACATCACGTTTCATTTTCCTTCGACTTAACATCGAAAGTACCAAAAGTCCAATAAACATCGCTGTCAAAGCAAAATCCAAACCAAATTTTTCAGGATTTGAAATCCATTGTCCGAAGAATGCTCCGGCTATATTAGCTGCGCACCAGTTTAGATAAGCCGTTATATTTAGACCGTGTATCCATTTTTCACTAATGTAATTCTTTTTTGCAGCTTCGTTGATAGCCACACCAAATGACTCATCGGTAAGTAGAGACCCTACTAGCATGTTCCTAAGCGGAGAAAGATGCCGAAAATATGGTGCTAGGGCCGCACTAAGTAAAAGATGCCGAAGATTAACAAAGAAAATCGTAATAATAATGGTGGTAATCGAACTGCTTGCTGCCATCATACCAGCAGCGATAAATTGGGCTGAACCAGCATAAAGAATTAAACACATCAGGGCTATCTCAGCTATACTAAGACCCGCTGTCCTTTCTATAACACCAGCAGCAAATCCAATACTTAAATACCCCAACAACGTAGGGACACAATCCTTTATACCTTGGCGAAAAGTATCCTTATCTCTTACATCTGCCACCGTTTCGATTCGGTCATTCGCTAAACCCATTTTATCCCTCCTTAATCTCACTCACATTGCAGGAGTTATCATCATAACTACTATGAAAAAGTGAAAGAAAATACGGTTCAAATTACTTGAACCGTTTTCCTGTGACCACATGGAACAGGTCAGGATGGTTAATCCAGACAGCTTCGGCTTTCTCGGGGCCAATTTCCTTAACTAATTGTGCAAACATGATGTCGTGCCTGATGTACTCCATTGCTACTAATACTAGTGCTGGGTCTTGTGTTTTTATAGCCCATGCAGCGGTATTTGGAGCGAAATTGGCTATTAATACTTCTTCATTGTCCCGGGAGACAATGGTTAAACGACCACTCATACGTTCCTCTGCTACTTTAGGAGACATGTAATCATGATGAGTGGTTGCACCTATCTCGGTATCGGGTGCTCCAAATAAAATGGAAAATACAGGGACCCCCTCTTTTACCCGCTTATCTGCATCCTGTTTTATAAAAGAAATCTGTGGTTGCCAAATCGATAACCATAGTTCTTCTCTGGCTTTATTTATCATGTCAACCATTTCTGTGATAACCAGTTCATCACTACTAATGCGTCGAACCACGTCTACTTGCTGTTCACTTTCTAATGCAGATAGATTTTTTTCAAGATAATCAAATGATTGCTCGAAGGAATTACGCAATCGCGTGATTAATTCTTTAGCTGGCAAAGGTGAGTAGGTCAGAGGTTCAGAAGGTACCGTATAAACTGCTCCTTTATCTAACAATTTCCCTAATACTTCATAAATCATGGAACGAGGTACACCTGATCTTTTACTAATCTCATATCCAGTTATAGGAGACTGCTTTAAAAGCCCGATATATGCTTTGCATTCATATTGTGAAAATCCTAATTTCTGAAGTTCTTTATAAATTTCATCCAAAGAAAACCACCACCTTGCATACTTATCTTTAGTGATTATTGCAATAACCTCTAAGTTCTATGGTGGTTATTATAATAATCACTAATAATATAGTCAATAGGTGACATGAGTCATGGATTGGATGGTTATAATCTTAAGGGAACACCCGCCAATGAAAGAAGTGATATACGATGGATTTAGAAACGATCATGCAAGAGCTGGAAGCTCTCGGCAAGGAACGAACCAAGAAAATTTATCTGTCCAATGGTGCTCACGAACCACTTTTTGGCGTGGCTACAGGCGCTATGAAGCCCATGGCGAGAAAAATCAAGATCAGTCAACCCTTGGCTGAGCAGCTTTACGCTACCGGGAACTACGACGCCATGTACTTTGCCGGAGTGATCGCAGACCCAAAAGCAATGACCAAGGCAGACTTTGATCGGTGGATGGATTCAGCTTATTTTTATATGCTGTCCGATTATGTGGTTGCCGTAACCTTATCTGAAGCAGATATTGCCCAAGAAGTTGCCGATCAATGGATCACAAGCGGCGAAGAGCTCAGAATGTCTGCGGGCTGGAGTTGTTACTGCTGGCTTTTGGGTAATCGCCCAGATCGTGAATTTTCCGAAAGCAAAATTGCCAATATGCTAGATACTGTGAAAAATACGATCAACGCTTCTCCCGAACGAACAAAATACGCGATGAATAATTTCATTTACACGGTGGGGACTTCCTATTTACCACTCCACGATAAGGCGATCGAAATCGCAAAGGCAGTAGGTCCTGTAGAAGTCCAAAAAGACAAAGCAAAAAGCAAGTTCCTAAACGCTTTCGATAATATTCAAAAGGCAGTAAGTAAAGGTCAGCTTGGCTTCAAACGGAAACATGTGAGGTGTTAATCACGTTGGTTTAGTCATGATTCAAACGGAGTAGCCCTTCAGAGGGTGCTCCGTTTTTTTGCGAGCAAGTCGAAGCCCTCCTATTTGTAATAGTAGGCGAATGTAAAGGCGATACTGGTCGTGTAGAGGCTTTTTTCTTACAAGCGAGATCAAACTCCTTCTCGAGACCTAGGTCAAAATACATCGACTGCGGGATGTAACTACTCTCCATTGGGATATTATGGTATCTAAGTCTCGAAAATACGGTACGAGGAGATGTAATCAGTGAAGGCATTAATCGAATTCAAAAAAGTAACGAAAGAATACAAAATCGGAGAAGTGCCAATCAAGGCGCTTAATGGTGTTGATTTTTCCATAGCAGAAGGAGAATTCGTCGTTATTTTGGGTGCAAGCGGCGCTGGTAAAAGTACGATTTTGAATTTGCTTGGCGGAATGGATACGGCTACCTCAGGTCAAGTATTTGTTGGCGATCAAGAAATCACCAGATTCAACGAAAAAAAATTAACGCAATACCGCAGTGAAAAAGTCGGCTTTGTCTTTCAGTTCTATAACTTAATTCCGAATTTAAACGCTCTCGAAAATGTTGAGTTTGCTACGGAAGTATGTAAAAACCATCTGGATGCGAAAGAGATTTTACATAAAGTTGGATTACAAAATCGAATGAAAAACTTCCCTTCCCAGCTCTCTGGTGGCGAACAACAAAGAGTTGCAATCGCGAGAGCTGTTGCCAAAAATCCATTGCTTCTACTTTGTGACGAGCCAACCGGAGCATTGGATTATGTGACAGGTAAGTCGGTCTTAAAGCTTCTCCAAGATTTGAACAAAGAAACGAAAAAGTGCGTCGTATTGGTCACACATAATTCCGCCATTGCTCCTATGGCTGACAAAATTATTAAGGTAAAAAGCGGAATGATTGAAAGCGTTACCATGAATCGTGAAAAACAAAGTGTGGAAGGGATTGAGTGGTGATAATGAAATTATTTTTAAAATTAGTAAGGGATATCAAACAATCGATCGGGCAATTTATCGCCTTTGTTTTGGTTATCGCAGTAGGAGCCTTTTTCTACGGGGGGCTAGTAACTTATAGCAATAATCTTAGTACTTATACAGAAGGTTATTTTAAAGAACATAACGTAAGCGACCTACATGTATTTTACAAGCAAATTTCCAAAAATGATGTCGCTGCTTTAAGTGAAATAGAAGGCATTAAAAAAATAGAAGGACGTTATACCTTTGATGCCACGCAAGCCTTTGAAGGTGATAAAGCTTTTTTGAAAATTCATTCCATCCCTGTCAAAAACGAAATAAACACGATTGCTATGATTGAGGGTAGAATCCCGTCAAGAAAGAATGAGATAGTAGTAGATTCCCGTTATGCGAAAGAACATCTTTTTCAAGTCGGTGATGAAATCAGTATTCGTGCGAATGAAAGAAATTTTACATTTACCATTAGCGGCTTCGGTGAGAATGTCGAACATGCAAAAAAGAACGAAATACAAGACCATAAAACCTACGGAGTCGCTTATATTGCCGAAGAGACAATCTCTGAAATCTTAGGTGGCACCTCCTATAATGAAATCATGATCGATGCTACAGAAGGTTACGATATGGACAAATTAGGTCAATCCATTGAAGCACAATCTAAAAGCCTTCCTTATGTAAACCAAGTAAGTAAAGAACGGACTTTCAGCTATTCAAAAATAAAGGAAACGATCCATAATAATAAATTGATGAGTATGGTTATCCCTTTCGTTCTCTTTTTGATAGTAGCCATTATCCTGTTTCTTACCATGTCGAGAATGATTGATTCTCAAAGAAACCAAGTAGGGATTATGAAGGCTTTAGGTGTCAAAAACAGAACCATCATGCTTCATTACATGGGATACCCTGTGCTGGCAGGTATCATAGGCTCAATCATTGGGTGTGCTATTGCCGCTCTCGTATTTGTTCCATTCGTAACGGCATCAAGTGCAAGAGCCTACTCTCTGCCTGGCATTACCTACTCCCTTTCTTTTTATTCTTTCATCCCTCCCATTATTTTCTCCAGTGCTTTTGGAATCCTAGCGTGTTACTTAAGTGGTAGAACCCTATTAAAAGAACGTGCGGCTCAAGCTATGCGTCCTAAACCGCCAAAGCAGATGAAAACGCTATTGATAGAAAGAATTCCGGGTATTTGGAGTCATCTTTCCTATAGCTACAAACTCATTTTGAGAAATATTTTCCTAAATAAACCAAAAGCTATAGCGAGCTCAATTGGCGTTGTTGTAAGCACGGTCTTATTGATAACTGCTTTTGGCACTCAATCTGCCTTGCAACAAGTAGCTAGCCAAATCGAAGATGTTTATACGTATGATTTACGAGTAGATTATACGATCGGAACATCTACTGATACGGTAAAGCTCCCCTCCGTTATGAAAAATCGTTATTCTCTATCCACCTTTCCTGTTGAATTCATAAAAGGTGATGAAAAAGATAATGCCACTCTCGTTGTTACGGAAAGAGAAAACTCTCTCATTCATTTCTTTGACGAAAATGATAATCGGATCACCTTAGAAAATAATGGTGTGCTGGTACCAAAATCCTATGCTGACAAATATCATATTTCAGCAGGAGATATCATCCATATAACGTTCAAAGCACCAGAGCTTACAAATAAATCTGTAGATATGAAGGTTTTACATATATCTACGCAGTATTCGAATCCTTCGTTTTATATCACACCAGACTATTTAAAGAGCTTTGGCATAGACTACAGTCCAACCTCACTTTTAGTTGAAGCAAATAGCTCTGTAGATCTTAATAGCGTTCGTACCTTCTTTGAACAAGATCCTCAAGTAGAAACCATCGCTGATAGAGATGATTTAAAGAAAACCGCTGAATATATTTTGAAACAAAACAGCTTTGTATTTATCATGTTTATCGTATGCGCCGTCATCCTCTCCTTTGGCGCCATCTATACGATCTCTTCCATAAACATTTATGAAAGGAATCGTGAGCTTGCAACCCTTAAAGTATTAGGCTACCAAAAACATAAAATAAACAGACTTATCTTTTTTGAAAACATCCTACTCACTACATTTGCGGTCATTGTCGCTTTACCGATAAGTGGCTATGTTTATGCCATGATTGTCAAAGCACTGTCTAGCACCCATCAACAGATCCCGGATCAGTTACATATTTATATCCTATTGGTTTCTGTTATTCTTGCCTACTTGCTTACGATTCTCTCTAACTTGCTACTTCGGCGAAAAGTAACCAACCTCAATATGATTGAGTCTTTAAAAAGTGTAGAATGAGCTGAGCTGTTTCATCCCCATCCCCCAGCAGAATAGGTCATCATCCGTTTCCATCCTATCCCTGTCTTCATACGATAAACAAAAACAGGGAGGAAACGAGGAATGCCCAAAAAAGTCTCGCTTTGTGAGCAGTTCTCCAGAATTATCAGGGGGCAATCCGGTTTTGCCGGCGGAAAATGCGTCGCGACCATCAATCGAAATCAAATAAAAGCGACCATTTTGGGGAAAAGATTTCGTGTGACGTCTTCTTTTTCATTCGAATCCTTCAATCAAAAAACGGGCAAAGCGCTCTGTTTAGGCAGAGCGGCATTCCTACAGAAAGAGGTCAATCCGTTCATTGCAGCCATTCGGAATCAAGGCATAGAAGTCTCTTCTATCCATAATGAATGGTTATTCGATCGTCCCCGCCTGATATATGTAAATATTGAAGCGGTTGATAAACCTCTTGCTTTCGCAAGAAAAGTAAGGCGAGCATTAGATGCCATTCCTTCATGAGAATAGAAAGAAGCGAGTCCTCTCTGTCACCGCAGGGAGGATTTTTTCGTCTCTAGAACATAACAACTCGATACGCTATAATGAAAAACAACCAAAAATAGGAATTATAGTGAAAATTAGTTCTTACTCACACCTCTTACTAGGAAGGATTGATTCTCTTGAATACACAGATCATCGATATAGGCGTAAACCTGATGCACCGTTCCTTTCAGCAAGATCGCGATGAGGTCGTTACCAGAGCAGAGAAACAAGGAATTTACCCATTAATTTTGACAGGGACAAGCTTGAGAAACAGTATGGATGCCTCCCGATATGCAAGTCGCTTCAAAGGAAAGCTGTACGCTACGGCAGGTATTCATCCTCACGATGCAAAAAGCTGTGATGAATCGACGATCAAGAAATTAAGAGAACTGGCATCTCTTCCCCATGTGGTAGCGATTGGAGAGTGCGGGTTAGATTATAACCGTGACTTCTCCCCACGTGATATTCAAAGAAAGTGGTTCATTGAACAAATTTCCCTAGCCACAGAGCTTCAACTGCCGTTGTTTTTGCATGAACGCGATGCTCATCTTGATTTTGTCTCGATTCTGAAAGAGCATCGTCAAAATGTCAATCGTGCGGTTGTGCACTGTTTTACCGGAACCTCCAAGGAATTGGATACTTATTTAGAAATGGACTTTCATATCGGGATTACGGGATGGATTTGTGATGAAAGACGTGGGAAACATCTTCGGGAGCTTGTCCAAAAGATTCCCTTGAATCGCTTGATGATTGAGACGGACGCGCCATTTTTAACCCCTCGTGATTTGAAAGAAAAGCCTGTGGATGGTCGGAATGAGCCAATGTATTTGAGACATATCTTACACGCGGTCGCACAATGTATGGGGTTGAGCCCTGAGGAAGTGGCTAGCGCTACTACCAAGACTGCGAAAGAATTTTTTAACGTATAGGTAGTTTTCGCAAGAGGGACTCGTGCCCTCAAAATGTGGATCAAGAACAATCAACTGGTCCCACAAGGCTGGGTCATTACCGACAGTACTAGTACTCAATTCGAAATTACATGCGTGATTGGAGCTACGTACAGATCGACACTCTGGATCAAGTACAACCAACGGATTCACGATGGATGGGCTGTTATAGATGGAAGTGGTACTTCTCTGCAAATTATTTATACACAAGGCGCAGGTTACGGAGATAAACTGTGGATGCGGAACAATCAAATCGTGCCGCAAGGATGGGTCATTACAGATAGTACGACGGATAAATTTGAAATTACGAGTATTCAAAGAGCTCCAAAGGGAGCGAAACTATGGATCAGGTATAATCAACAGATTCCAGCAGGCTGGGTTGTTACCGATCGCTTTAACACGCAAATTCAAATCACTTTTATGGGCTAGAGACCGCTACTAGAGTGGGACGCGACTAATCTGCGTCCCGCTTTTTCATTGCGGCTGTTTTTTGACTCATCTATTTTTTTACAACTCGATTACATCCCCATGCTATGCTTTACGGGAGGTGATCCAAAGTGGCAACCATCCTAATTGTCGAGGATGAGATTCCAATCAATGAGCTCATCAAAAGAAACCTGCAAGCAGTGGGACATAGATGTATTTCGGTAATGGACGGAAAAGCGGCACTGGAGGAGATGGACAAGCACGAGGTGGATGAACCGGGGAAAGGGACAATAGCCAAACTGATCTTCCCCGCCAACTAGATCTATGCGAGAGAACAAAGACACCTGACTGATCATCTGAGGTGTCTCATTTTTTTATTTTGAAAGTGAAAGATTGTCAGCAGCTTTTCCGTCTATACAGTGACAAGGAGGTGTAACACCAGTGGAGGATCATAGTGGCGCACGAATCGAGCAATGGTTTCACTCATACAGCCAGGATGTATATCGATTTCTCGTCTATTACACGGGACGAACCGATATCGACGATCTTGTTCAAGAGACCTTTATTCGTGCCCTGAAAGCCATACACGACACAGAGGTTGAGAATCCCAAAACGTGGCTGTTTGCCATAGCACGAAACGTAGCCATCGATGAAAGGCGCAAGACAAAACTGATTAGCTGGTTGCCAGATATCTTCTTGCAGCATCTCGTTTCGCACGACAAAACACCGGAAGAGTCGCTGGAGTTAAGTGAAAACAAGCGTCTGCTTTATGAAATGATCAATCAGTTAAAGTCTTCTTATCGGGACGTGTTGATACTCAGAGGGATCAAGGGATTATCGAGCAAGGAGACTGCGGAGGTTTTGGGATGGACGGAAGCCAAGGTCAATCTCACAATGCATCGAGCGATAAAGTCGATTCAAAACAAACGAAATGTTTCGATTGCGGAGGTGATGAACGATGCCGTCACGTGATGAACAGATTGTTCTGGAAGAATTGAATCAATTCCCTGAGCAACTCCTTTCACGGGAACGAAGCCAAGCAATATTAGAGGGTGTGCGAAAAGAAGGAGGTAGACTTCAAAAAGTGAACAAACGAAGAGTGTACTACGGATGGATGGCAAAAGGATTGATCACCTGCGGCTTGTTGCTCGGTTTTTTCTGGATGAAACCATTTTCTGACCCGGTTGAATCAACCAGCGGTGCAGCTTTAACTCCCGAAGAGCAAAAGTATTTTGCGGCTGCCCAGCAGGCAATCACTACGGCGAGCGGCATTGAGAAGAATTTTACTTTTGCAGAGATCGAGAAAAACGAGGAGTCCTTTGTTGTACTGACAAAGGATGAAGAAGCCTGGGTATATTTTAAGGCCGATACGACAGAGGTGATTGCCGTCAAAGCAACTTTTGCCATCCAAGAATTGACGGAACCTTATCAAAAATATGTAGAGACTGCACGTGAAGCCTATAGGGTTACGAAACAACCGGTTAACTTCGAAACAACAGAATTTTATAAAAGAAAAGACATAGCTATTCTAAGCTTTGACTTGGATCAAGATCAGGATGTTGATGTTGATTTATCTACAAACAAAGTCATTGATTATACCTTGAATTACAACCCTAAGGATGCAGATCAAAAGTCTCTGGACATCGCGCAAAAAGCTTTGACGCGCTTCACCAATAAAAATGATCTCTCCTTCACCCTAGCCGTAAAATCATCAGATGAGAAAGAGGATAGGTGGACGTTTCACAACGAGCAAGAAAGATATGAGGTGGAAGTCGGAGCAAAAACAGGCCAAGTATATGATGTGCAGCATGTAACGGAACACAAGCATATTATCATCAAATCAATCGATGAAGCGATTCCCGTCACGAAGCCGCTTATTCAAGATATTTTTGGCATAGACACTACTGGGTACAAGGCTTATGGCGGCAAGGATTGGGGCGGCTATATATTGAGAAGTGACACTCCTGGGAAACCACGTTTATCCATAAAGCTTTTTGATAGGGATGTTGGAACGATTTATGGGATCGGTATAGAAAGAGACTGACTTTGAGTTCGGAGGTCACAGCAAAGGAGCAACGGGTTCTATATCGAATATGGAACCCGTTTTGTTACACGCTCATGCTTTCATATATTTTTACTTGCACGTATTTCTTCTATTCGGATTCAAAATCAGCGCATCATCTTCCAGCTCAAACAATTTATCCAACAGCGCATCCAAGCCATGCTCCAATTTATATTCCATCTCTTCTTTATACAAAGGAATCAAGAAATAGGCATGAACCTTGTTCCCATCCTTGGTGGGAATGACGCTGATCTCTTCGGATAGCTGAAACAGAACGACTCCATTTAAGCCAGTGCCATCCGCATACGGTACATAGTCCTCATAATTCGGTATCGTATGTCCGTATCCCAACCACGTATTGTACTGGTGAGGAAAACGAGCCATTTGCTTCATCAGCCTGATCGGCCAGTAGTTGTTTTCATCCTGAAGCGATTCTTGTGTCAGCTCCCAGGAAGCCGGCAAAAATATCATCACTTCTGCTCGATCGAAATTCTCTTCCATCTGCTCCTGTATTTCATCCGGGATCGTCATCGGTAAATCACTCATCCCAGTCGTATACAGAACCCAAAATGGTTCTTCTTCTGTAGGGCTCATTACATTCACATCAATATGTATCATATCAGAAATAATTTCGTGAAAAACACTGCTTTCTCTTCCCGCAAATACCGTCTCAAAGTGGGCAACAATTTCTTCTACATATTCCATGGGAGCTGCAGGTTCATAATCAGCTTGTTCGTTATATGTGTAAATCGCAGTGCCGTCCCCTGACTTTTCTCCGTTGTTCGTACCGCCGAATAGCTTCTTGAAAAAATTCATCGCAAATCCTCACCTTCTCATATTTAGACGCTGGGTCCTCTCTATTGTATCGGCAAGAGATACACCCAACATTTACCTTATCTTTGTAATTCTTGCAAGAGAATTTCGAATCAACTTGCACAAAAAAGAGGGGCGCCACTCTAGCGCTCCTCCCATGTCCTTCTTATTTCAGCACAATATAGTACCTGATCTCCTCTTTATCTACCTCGAATCCAACCGATTTGTATAGAGACAAAGCAGATTCATTCGTCGTTTCCACCATGAGATACGCGGATTTCAGTTCATGCGATTTTAGATATCCCAATGCTTGTGTCAGTAAAAACTTCGCAAGCCCACGCTTTCTCCAAGGTTCCTGTACGAAAACATCCTCGACTACTCCTTCGTTTTCCTCCTGCCATGCCATCAAGCTGGCAGCAATCGTGTCGTTTTGACGAATCACCATGGATGTCCAGAGCGCCTTGTTCTTGTATTCAGAAAGTCTTTCAAACCCTAAAGGAGCGTCCGGCCAAATCGTGGCTTCCAGATCCAAGTAATCTTTTTCATCCTGTGCGCTCTCCATTTTCCAATACGAAAAGTGAAAGTTTTCATTCAGCGTTAACGCGGGGATAGGTTCTAGTAAATCACGCTTCATCTGAAACAAGCTATTCCAATGGGTATAGCCCTTTTGGATAAAAAAGCGGTTGTTTTCTAGTTCGGATGAATCGTTACCGACACACAGCATCGTTTGGTATTCACTTGGCAACGTTTCTTTTACTTGCAAGGCTCTTAGAAATAGGTGCTGATACACGTTTTCTAGCAAATCGAAGTCATTGTCTCTTTCCGGTAGCGTCTTCAGATTCAGGTAGATCGAATGCTTATTTGCTGCTGAACGTCCAGGAGGGATAATCGTAATAATACTGACTTGACCCTTCGCCACCATCTTTCCATTTTCAAATGCACAATAGACATTACTCCAGTTTGCTTCTTCACCGACCCACCAAAACGTGGCGTTTTCTTTTGAGGTAACGGCTTGATATAGCTCGCCAAGTAACGAGAAGTCTTCCTTTTGAAAATTCCGAATAATCATGTCAGTTGATAATTGACTCACAATAGTACCCCTTTCATCCTCGGGGAATATCGCGGGTTTGCGGGCTACTTACGCGAGTTCCCCATCAAAAATTTGCCCTTTGTTAGCATGTACCCAATCACAATAAACGCCTCCTTTAACAATTGTTACCATCCGAATTATCATACCGTGTCCCTCCTTGGCTATCAAACCATTTTTCTATCAGGTAAGAATTCATCTTGCGAGAAAATTAAAAACCAAGTAAACTTTATCTCATTTACTGGTGGTATGAAAATTATGGAAGTGATCAATTTCACAGGCGACTTCGAAAAAGTTGGGGAGAAGGAGTTTCCTTATGGACAAGAGAATCCCAGAAAGTGTTAGACCTTTCTTACACGACTATACGCAACGACTCATAGCAGAACTGCCTGATGTCATCTACGGTGTGTATTTGTATGGCTCTATTGCACTGTCAGGTTTCGAGGAAGATAACAGCGATATTGATTTTGTAACGATCTTGCATAGTGGGTTAACGAATGCAGAAATAAAAACGCTCAAGAACATTCATTATGCTCTCCAAAACGCCAACCCACTCGCTAAAAGAATGGACGGCATGTATATCAAGCTGGATGACATCGGAAAAACCAATCCATCCTTGGAGCCTTATCCTTACGTTGACAATGGGACATTCAAATCATCCGGCCACTATGATGTTAATCATGTGACGTGGTGGATCCTCAAGCAACAGGGCATTACCGTTATGGGGAAAAGTATTGAAGCATTACACATCCCTACCCAGTGGTTTGATGTCGGGGAAACGATGAAATACAATGTCCATGATTATTGGTCACCGAAAGGAAAAAGCATGCGGAAATTCTTGCTCGATGGATGGGTAGACTTCGCCGTTTTCACCTTATGTCGAATCTATTACGCGCTCATCCATGAGGACATTATTCCGAAGAGAAAAGCCGTAGAACATGCTCTGCAAGAACTCCCAAATGAATGGCATCTTTTACTGAAAGAATCCTTGCGAATACGCTACCAACCGAACGAACCATCTTTATTTTCGAACAGAATCAAGCGAGCAAAGGAAACCCAGCGCTTTATACACTATATCTGCGAGCTGTCGCCTAGTAAGATGGAATAACACCACACAAAGCATGGCGCACAGATCATCCCAAGACTCCACCTTGAACCAAAGAAAGCGTACAGCGAGCCGAAGCTCTCCGGCAAAGCCGCTTTGCGTAAAGAAGGAGATTTGCTTGTGAAGATCATGGAACATTTGCACCTTGAGCATTTTAGACAGATGGAACAACTCGAGCTTCAATACTATGATGCTGAATTTATTACACCTTATGAAGAGAGCTACAATTGGTATTTGTTTCGTCCCGATTCGGTCGTTGCGATTGAAGAGAATGGGCGCATCATCGCTTTTATGAACCTACTTCCCGTCAAGCCGCATATCTACCTGCAAATTGCGCAAGGGACGTTTAAAGACAGCCTGATGACGACAGCGGATATCGAAGATTTAACTACTTCTCCCGAGCAAGTCTATTATTTTCTGTCCTGTGTCGTTGTCGATCAATCTTATCGGAAAAGCCCTGCCTTGCGCATGATGCTGCATCATTATCTCGATGTACTGGCTCATGTCGAACAGAGTGGCTGCCGCATCCAATCGATCATCATGGATAATATCACAGAAGCTGGCAATCGGTTCGCTCAGCGCCTTTGCATGAAGCATGTCTGTATAAGCGACCACGACTCTCATATACATGCCTCGGACTATGAAGGCTTCAAACAGCATGTGCATGCGAGTTATCCCATGCTTTCCCGCTAAAGGCTTCGCACCGACTTGGTGCGAAGCCTTTTGGCGTATGCTACTTATAGAGTGCCATCCTTTCTCGCAGCCTCTCTTTTGCAAAAGCTCTTAATTCCGCTGGCTCCACTACCTCCATATGTCCGATCATATCCAAAATATCGCGACATGCTCTTTCATAACTGTACAAATTAACCGTCAATTGCTCGTAATCTCCCTGCTGCACAGCGGAAATCACCTCCAGCCTCTCTCGCATGGCCAGCTTTTCAGCATGCAATCTGATCACTACAGGAAAATATTCGACTTCACGACAAGCCTGCTTGAACGCCGCCTCCTGATTCGTCCAATAACCTGCCAACGAAAAGCTCTCCGGAATCTCGCATGCCTCCTCCAGTACATGAACAGAAGGAATCCGCTCGCACTTGAATGTTCGAATCTCCTGGGCGTTTTCACAGAAAGCAACGAGATACCACTCCGTTTTTTTCACGACGAGACCGTAGGGACATACGGTACGTGACGAGCTGCTCCCATCCATTTTGCGGTAGGCAATGACGACTTTGCTTGATCGCCAAACCGCTGCCCGCAAAACCTCCAGATGCGGTATGACTACTCTCTCTTCCCACCACGGCGTCTCATCGAAATAGAAACGCTTCTTCGCTTTCTCGATATCCGGCCGATAAGTCTGCGGCAATGTCTTTTCCAATTTGAGCAAAGCAGACGTTAATTTGTGTCCAGTCTCGGTATCCTGTCCAACATGAATCCCCATCCCGGTCAAATACAAGTGCACGACATCATCGACGTACAGCTGTTTCAGATTGACCGTATATCCTTCCATCAAATAAATTCCACCGCTAGGTCCCGAAGTTGCCGCGATCGGAATCCCTGCCTGGGACAGTGCGTCAATATCCCGATAAATCGAGCGAACAGACGTCTCCAGTGCTATAGCGAGTTCTTTTGCTTTCATTTTTCCTCTTGATTCGATCAGCAGCAAGATCGCAATCAATCGATGCAGTCTCATCCCCAGCCTCCATGACAAAGCGACTACTCTATTTTTCAACGCAGTCAAATTGATGACACAATGCTGTCAACAATACAAAGATATCATAGAGCTATCATTATGGGAGGGATCCAAGATGAACATTGCGGTATTAGGAACCGGCTTTGGTGCGTATCATGCGCATCTACTGAAAAAAATGAATGGTGTAGATAGATTAGTAGTTTTCGGTCGAAATGAATCGAAGCTGCAAAAGTTGAAGGAAGAGCTGCATGTGGAAATTACGAAGCATATGGACGAGATCATGTGCGATCCTACGATCGATGTCGTAGATATATGCTTGCCTTCGCAGCTGCATCGGCAATTCGCAGTAGAAGCACTCGAAAACGGAAAGCATGTATTCTGTGAAACACCGGTTTGCTATACGCTAGACGATGCACAAGCCATGAAGCATGCAAGGGACCGGTCGGGGAAAAAGCTGTTGGTAAATCAGTTTATCAAATTTGATCCGGCGTACGCCTACCTTCGCAGCGCTCAGACAGAAAACAAGTACGGACAGCTCCTCTCCCTCTCGCTCAAAAGAGAAACAGCTCCTTTATGGGGGGATCTAGGCTTGTCCTCCATTACAACCAATCTGATGATCCACGAGCTGGACTTCGTAACATGGCTGTTCGGTCGCAATGCCAATATGAGCGCATGGGGGACAGAATCATCGGATAAAAAACAGTCCATCGTCCACTCGCACTTTCATTACCCTGATGGGCATGCTGAAATAGTCGCCTCCTCGCAGATGCCGACCTCGTACCCATTCACTGTCGGTTACGAGGCGTACTTTGAGAAGGCAAAGCTCGTCTTTCAGGAAGCCGACAGCCATGGTCAGACGGAAACTTTTTTATGGGAATACACGTCCTCAGGCAAGAATGAGCTCGTTCTAGAACCTGTCAATTCGTATGAAGAGAGCTTGCGTCATGCCATTCAATGCTTTGCGGACCATACACAATCGATTATCGATGTTGATCATGCAGTTGTGTCTTTGGAGCTCGCGCTTGCACTACAGAAACAGCTTGCGCGCCAGTAAAGAAAAAAACCGACTCCTTATTAGGAATCGGTTGTAGCCTAACTAAACCTTATATTTTGCAGGAACCATCCACGCAATTGTCGCCGGATTGCTCGTCTTTTTTCTCGTCGTTCTGTACGAATTTCAGCGCAGGAGCGGCGCTTTCTTCTTCCCATACCTGGTTCAATGCACCTAAAAAGACTTCTCCTGGCTGCGCGCCAGAGACTGCATATTTGTTATTAATGACAAAGAACGGTACACCTGTGACACCCAAATCGTTGCCTCTTTGTTTGTCCTCTTGTACTTGCTCTCTGTATTCGTCTCCTGCCAGCATGGCGAGCGTCGCTTCCTTGTCCAAGCCTACCTCAGAAGCAAGCTGTGCCAGCACCTCATGGTCACCGAGATGGAGCGATTCCGTAAAGTACGCCTTCAGCATTCGCTCCTTCATTTCCTTCATTTTTCCATGGGCATGAGCAAAGTGCGTCAAGCGATGCGCATCGAATGTATTGGTCGGAATCATCGTGTCAAAATGATAGTCGAGACCGACGCCTTTTGCCATCTGGGTTACTTGGTCATTCATGCCCTTCGCCTGTGCGAGCGGAATACTATACTTGGCTGCCAGTACTTCATGCATGTCCATATCGGTATCGCGTTCCATCTGCGGGTCGAGCTGGAAACTGCGATATACCACCTCTACTTGATCCTTATGCGGAAATTGAGACAGCGCTCCTTCCAGACGGCGCTTTCCGATATAGCAAAACGGGCAGGCAAAATCAGACCAGATTTCAATTTTCATGTTCCATCCTCCTCTATTTGAACGGTGCTGACCAAAAGACAGCAGACCGCACACTACAAAATTCGTCGTATGCACATTATACAACAACGTACGGTACGACTATGCACTTTGGAGGCTGAAAGCTGCACTTTGCCCTTAGCGAGTCATTCGAATGATACGATCACATATTGTTTCCGCATCTGCTTTGTCATGCGTGACCAGGATCGACGTCATCTTGGCAGCTCGGAGCATTCGCTTCAAGTCATCGCGTATTTTCGTTTTCAGCTCGGCATCCAGATTACTGAACGGCTCATCCATCAACAAGATAGCCGGTCTAGGTGCCAGTGCACGCGCAAATGCGACACGCTGCTGCTGTCCCCCGCTCAGTTCATGTGGATATCGCTTGCCATATCCTTCGAGCTGTACGAGCGCCAACATCTCTTTCAAACGAACCAGACGCTCTGCTTTGGATAAGCGATGCAGACCGAACAAGATGTTTTGCTCGACAGTTAAATGAGGAAACAGCGCATAATCCTGAAAAATCATACCGATCCCGCGTTGCTCTGGCTCCACAAACTGCCCCTGATCGACCAACACTTTCCCATCGATCTGGATGCGTCCGCTCTTGGGCGACTCCAGTCCGGCTATCAATCGAAGCAATGTACTTTTTCCGCAACCGCTATTCCCGAGCAGCCCGACAACTTCCCCCTGCTCCATCTGCAAAGAAAAATCCCAGATGACGCTGCCGTTCCCGCTTGCATAACCAAACGTCAGGTTTTTCACTTCAAAAAAAGTCATTTTGCCTGTCTCTCTCCTAACCAGTGATAGAAAATAACGGAGACGATCCCCACCGCAATAATACAGAGCGACGGAATCGCGGCCTGATGAATTTGTTCATCGCTTGCATATTGATACGCCTTTGTTGCCAGCGTCTCGAAGTTATAGGGACGAAGGAGCAAGGTAAGCGGCAATTCCTTCACAATTTCCATGAACACCAAGATAAAACCAGTGAGCACAGCCCCTTTGATTAATGGTAAATCCACCTTAAAAAAAGTCCGTGTCATGCTCATCCCGAGCATACGTGCCGCTTCTGAATAGCGGTTTCCCGTCTTCTCAAATCCTGCCTCGACTGCATTGAATCCAACTGCAAGAAAGCGGATGATGTAGGCAAACGTCAGCATGAACAAGGACATGCTGAGTACCAGCTTGTTGGCGCCCAAGCCCAGCCAGCTATAGAAGGAACTCAGTTCTTTATCTACGGACATCACCACCGCCATCACACCGATGGACAAGACTGCGCCCGGAATAGAATAGCCCATGGAAATCAAGCGCGTCAGTGCCACTGCGAATATCGAGCCTCGGGAGAATCGGATGACATTCGCTACGATTACCGCAAGCAGCATCAAGATGGTGATGGAGATACAGGAAATGAACAGCGTATTGCTCAAGAGCTTCCAGAAGGTCTCGTTCAACACTTCCCCATACGTCCACGTCGCCCAGACACTCAACTGCGCTACAGGGATCACAAACGAAAACGAAACAATAACCAATCCGAAGATGACGGCAGTGTACATCGGGATTCCGCGCAATTTTCTGCGTGTGAGCGGCGTGCTCCTGTTCGTAGGCGAGCTGTATTTTTTCCGTTTACGCACGAGACGTTCGACGATAAAGATCCCGATGATCAACATCATGAGCCAGGCGGACAAACGGATGGCCGATTCTACGTCATACATGCCAAACCACGTCTTGAAAATCGCCGCTGTAAAAGACTGAATCCCAAAATGCTTCGTCACTCCAAAATCATTGAGCACTTCAAAGGCCACAAGACTGGCCCCACCGACGATGGCTGCCTGCGACATAGGCAGGACGATGCGAAAAAAGATATGCGTTTGGTTTTTTCCGAGCAATCTGGCATTTTCAATGAACACAGCACTCTGCTTTTCGAGAAAGGTTTTCGTAATCAAATAAACGTACGGGAACAAAAACAGAGTAAAAATAAAAATAGCGCCCTTCATCGACATAATGTCAAAGTAGCGTTGATCGAGCGTCAGCCCGAATGTATCACGCAAAATCGTCTGAATGCTCCCCGTGTAGCTGAGCATGGAGCCGTATGTGTATGCCGCGATATACGGAGGAATTGCCAGCGGCAGTACAAAAGCAAATGAAAAAAAGCGACGCAATGGAAAATCGTAGGCAGCGACCAGCCAAGCTAGCGTCACACCTACGATGATCGTACAGGCTCCAGTACCGAGCACGAGCCATAACGATTGCAACGCGTAATCCAGCAGCATGTACTCTTGGATATGCTGCCAGTTTTCATTCTGTTTTTGAAAGAGTCCGAAAAAAATATAAAGAGACGGGAGAAGGGCCAAAAAGGCCCCTATCACGCTCAGCGTTACCCACCCGTTCAGTTTTCGTCTCAGGCTTCTACGCAAAAGTGCTCCCGTCATGCTTATTTCCAACCTGCTTGATTCAGCAGTTCTACCGCTTTTTTGTTATACTCGCCGAGCTTAGCAAAGTCGAGCTTTTGCGTTTTAAATTCTCCCCACTCTTTCAAAAGAGCAGGCTTGTCAGCCTCTGCATTGACAGGGAACTCGTAGCTTCCGCTTGTCAGCATCGTTTGAGCCTCTTTCCCTGTAACGAACTCAATCAATTTCACGGCATTGTCCTTGTTTTTCGCGTGCTTGGTCAAACCAATACCGCTGATGTTCAAGTGTGTGCCTGTCGTTTCTTGGTTCGGGAAGAAAACGCCGATGTTTTGCGCGACTTTTACTTCCTCTGCATCTTTAGAGTTCAGCATTTGTCCAACATAGTAGGTGTTCATGATCGCAACGTCACCGACTTTGGCAACGACAGCTTTTGCCTGATCACGGTCTCCACCTTCAGGCTTGCGCGCGAAATTGTTTACAAGACCCTTTGCCCAATCCAATGCAGCCTGCTCGCCATTCAGCTCAATAAAAGAAGCAACGAGTGACTGGTTGTATAGGTTGGAAGAAGAGCGTACCAATACTTTGCCTTTCCATTTATCTGTAGCCAAATCTTCATACGTAGACAGCTGCTCTGGCTTCACGCGATCCTTCGCATACACGATTACACGTGCACGGGTAGCCATACCGATCCATTGGTTGTCAGGATCACGCAGTTCTTTCGGTACGTTTTTCTCTACTTCGGCAGATTGAATCGGTTGCAGAACGCCATTTTGCTTCGCGTAGTTCAGAACACCACCGTCAACCGTGATGAACAAATCTGCTTCGGAGCTCTCTCCTTCACGCTTCAAGCGCTCAACCAGCTCTTCTGCTGTACCCTTCACTTCATTTACCTTGATGCCTGTTTGCTTCGTGAATTCTGCGAACAGTTTGCTATCAATATCGTAATGGCGCGCAGTAAATACGTTAACGACTTGCTCTGTGGCAGCCGGTTCCTGTGCCTTTGGTGCTTCTGTTTGTGGCTGGGCAGTATTCGCACCGTTTCCGCATGCAGCAAGCAAAGGCAGCGTCAGCATTGTACTCAGCATGACCGCCAGCATCGATTTTTTTCTCATTTTGATTCTCCCTCTCTATCGCACTGATTATTGATAATGAATATCATTGCCAATTGACAAGGCTAATTGTAACGAACAAAAATGAGAAAATGCTGTGAAAATAAAAAACATCCCTAATTATTTTTCGTGATAGGTGGATCAGGTGAAACTCACTGACGAAGCCGTACAAAAACAGTCACAGTCGTTCCTTTCTGTTCCACACTTTGAATTGTTATGCTACCGTTGTAACGCGCAAGCAATCGTTTGGCAATCGCCAGTCCGAGTCCGTGTCCGCTTTCCCCGCTATTTCTCGCTTTGTCTACCCGATACAATCGGTCCAAGACATACGGCAAATCCTGCTCGGGTATGCCGATTCCTTCATCTATGATTTCCATACAGACTACATTTTCTTGCACCTTGGCCCTCACGCAGATTCTTCTGCTCTCCCCGGAATACTTGACCGCATTATCCAAAAGGATCAGTAATACTTGCTCCAGGTGTTCTTCTGATATGGCAAGGATTTTTCCAACGAAAGGCGCAAGTTCTTGCTCGATCGTAAATGTCGGCTGAATCATGGCGAATTTCTTGATCATGTGACAGATAGCCCGATCCGGATCACGGAGCGCGACATCCTCTTCTATCTCCACATGCTCCGCTCTCGTCAAAGCGAGCAGTTCCTGCACCAGTCCTTTTAGTCTGGCGAGCTCTTGAATCGATGTCTGCAAGGATTCCTCCAAAACAGCTGGATCATTTTTGCCCCAGCGCCGTAGCATTCCCAGATGCCCTTCGATAATCGCAATCGGCGTGCGCAGCTCATGTGAGGCATCTTCGACGAATTGTCTCTGCTGCAAAAAGGACCGCTCTACCTGATCCATCATTTTATTGAACATTTTCATCAAGGTCGCAATCTCATCCTGATTATCGTGAAACTGCACACGTTCATGGAATCCTTTTTGCCGGACGTTGCTCATCGTTTCATTCATCGATTGCAGGGGCCTAAGCAACTGTCGCGCGAGCAATCTGCCCCCCAAACCACTTATGATCACAGCGGTCAAGCACCCAATTGCCATGACCTGAAAAAGCGCACCACTCAACTGCTCAAACTCTTTCATATTCTTCAGAATCATGACGGTCCCGTTAAATTGAAAGATCGTAAGCGGACTGCTCATGATCAACAGGTCATCACGCACTTCTTGGGTCTGGGTGCGAATCGACTGAACAGGCGGAAGCGCTGGCAGTGGGATATCTTGAAAGTTTTCCGAGACCACGACAATCGGATTACCCTCTTCGTCCAGAATGCGAATCATCTGGTTTCGTTGATTGATTTTCTCCAGGAAGCTGCGCAATTCTGCGAGGTCCTCTCCCTCAAAAGATTGCTCTTTTTCCAGCGCGTAGTTCAGGAACTCTCGCATCGTCTGTTGCACAACCTGCTGCTCATTATTAAACATCCACTTCTCTACAAAAAAATATTGGAAGCTATTATAGCCAATGAATACGAGAAAAAGCAGAAGTGACGACCAGAGTGTCAGCTTCCATTTAATCGGGAGCTTTAAGAATCTCGATGGTCCTCTCATTTTCTCATTACGTAGCCAATCCCGCGTACAGTCGAGATATAGCTGTCCTCATTGGGAGAATCGATTTTATTGCGCAAATACCGAACGTACACATCGACAACATTGGTCTCGACAGCCGCCTCGAATCCCCATACGGTATCGAGTAGCACCTCGCGAGGCAGGACTCGATTGATGTTTTTCATGAACGTCACGAGCAAATCGTATTCTCTTTTGGTCAACTCAACAGGTTGATTATTTTTGGTGACGATACGCCCCTCCATTTGGACCACCAGTCCTCGGTGCGCAAGCAAGGTTTGGGGGACATTCTCCTTCTGTTCCTGACGGCGAAACACAACGCGTATGCGTGCCAACAACTCCTCGATCGCGAATGGTTTCGGAATATAATCATCGGCACCACTATCCAAGCCTGAGACGCGGTCCGTAATACTGTCTCTGGCTGTCAGCATAATAATCGGCGTTTTTTTCACGCTCCGTATTTTTTGACAAACCGCTATACCATCGAGCCCCGGAAGCATGACGTCCAATAAGATGACATCCCATTCTTCCTGTAAAGCGAGCTCGAGTCCTTTATGTCCATCATGCGCGACTGTAATCGCAAACGATTCATAGCGCAGCTCCAGTTCAATAAATCGGGCCATATTGATCTCATCTTCTATCAGCAGCACTCTTTTCACGTTTTGCCCACCCTTTTGCCCATGCCGGGGAATTCCACCTGATTGTAGATGAAAATAATTATCAGCGTCAATGTTCTCCTACGCAGCCCAGTAACCATGTGCCCATCCCTTACATAAGATATGGCAAACTGGATAAATGTAAGGTGGTGTGTAACATGTACGGATATCAGCCTTATGAATACCCATATGAGCGTGACTTACGAGCCGTATCCTCACAACATGGACGGAGAACAGGACAATCTTTTGCCGAAATTCAGGGTGGTCCACTGGCACCGAACCTGCACGGCTACGTTGTGTTTACCGATGTCCCCTACGGCACCGAAGTGTTCGTGGAAGTCAGCGGTCTTCCCAATTTCCAGCCTGCTTCCGGCAATCACCTGCAAATCGGGCCATTTGGTTTTCATTTACATGAGCATGGCGTCTGTACAGTAGGAAATCCGGAAGATCCCTTTACCGCAGCAGGCAGTCACTGGAACCCCACGCATCAGCCACATGGCAACCACGTAGGCGACTTCCCTGTGCTGTTTTCCAATGACGGCTATGCACGAATGACTTTTTTCACAAACAAAATCAGTGCAGCAGATGTGGTCGGCAGAAGCGTGATCATTCATCAAAGTCCCGATGACTTCCATTCGCAGCCGGCAGGAAATAGCGGAAAACGACTGGCATGTGGATTGATCTACGCTGGATAACGCTTTACTCGAACAGGAAAAGGGGGCAACTCTGCAAGCTGCCCCCTCCGATTATTGAATCAGTTATCGCCGTAATGTCGACAAATCAAATGCTGGTACAAGCCCTTCCTCGGCTGCACGACCGAGCAAAGCCTCGACTGCTGCATAACCATCGTTACCCAAATTTCTCGTAAACTCATTCACGTACAAGTTAATATGTGCTTGCGCTACCTCCAGGGACAGCTCTTGGGCATGGGACATGACATATTGTTGTGATGCGGTCGGATTCGCCCAAGCATATTCCACAGAGGAGCGCGTCCAATTGGTCAGAGCCTCGATGTCCATTGATTTTTTCGCGATGATGGCCCCCAACGGAATCGGCAAATTCGTATCAGACTCCCACCAGTTGCCCAAGTCAGTCATAAGAGACAGCCCGTAGTTTTGATACGTGAAACGCGCCTCGTGGATCACGAGTCCCGCATCGATCTTGCCGTCACGTACAGCAGGCATAATCTCATGAAACGGCATGACGACGATCTCCCCTACACCACCCGGGACATTTTGTGCAGCCCAGAGCCGGAACAGTAAATAAGCTGTGGAGCGCTCACTCGGAACTGCTACAAGTTTGTTGGACAGACGTGCTGGATCGTTCGCACTCTCGCCAGAATTTCCTTGGGTCAAAACGAGTGGCCCGCATCCTCTGCCCAGTGCACCGCCGCAAGGGAGCAACGAGTAGTTGTCCATCACCCAAGGCAATGCCGCATAGGAGATTTTCATTACTTCTGGGCCTTCCCCCTGTGCAGCAAGCGTATTCGTAATATCGATATCTGCGTACATAATATCGAGCTTTGGCGCTCCCGGAATTAAATCATGTGCCCAGGCATGAAAAACAAAAGTGTCATTCGGACATGGTGAAAACGCAATTTTCATGATAGTACCTCCCGTAGTACAGAGCTTCCCTTTTCCAGAGATTCCAACGCATCTTTTATCCGCCAAGCGGATTTATCCCGCGGTCCAATTGCATTCGATACCGTGCGAATTTCCAGAACAGGTCGTCTGGCAGCCTGGGCAGCAGTCGCAACCCCATACCCCTCCATCGCTTCAGCTAGCGCGTCTGGCATCCGCTGTGCCAAAGCCGCCGCTGTTTCCGCTGTTCCCGTCACGGTTGATAGTGTGAGTACAATGCCTTTTTTGGCGACCAAGCCTGCCACCTTCATTGCTTCCGTTACCCGTTCGACCATCTCTTGATCGGCACTTACCCGAGCTGATCCAAATCCCAGCTCGTCCACACTGCAAAAGCCCTCAGGCGTTTCTGCCCCCAAATCCGCACAAATAATCTCTGTCGCGACAACCAGCGACCCAATCTCTGCTTCTCCCACGAATCCACCGCATATTCCTGCACAAATGACCAGATCGTAGTCCGCGCAAGCAAGCGCTCTGGCTGTACTCGCTGCGGCTGCCGCTGGCCCTACTCCCCCAGCGATGACTGTGAAACGCTCATCCCCTTGAATGCCGCGCATTACTGCATCCCGTTCCGCGTCAACGGAGGTCACGATCAGAATGCTTCTATATTGTTGTGACAAAATCATTTGCCCTGGCTCCTTTCAACCGCTTTCCATCTTCCACGTTATCGCTACTTTTCGTTCGTGTAAAGCCGTTTAAAGAGTTTGTCAAAAGACAGGGGAATTATTACAATGATACCTGTTGTGCATTTTCGTTAGATGAGAGGTGACCGATCATGCTTCATCCACCGAATCCAAACACCCATCCCGACTGGCTCGCCCCCCACTCTTTGGCCTGGTACACTCAACTGGGCGAAATGACTGGTGAATACGTATACCCGTGGCGCTCTACCATTACGGAACCGAATGGCGAGTCGCTTTTTATGGAAGAAATTAGTCGCATGGTTCCGAATCAATCCGTTCTCGACATCGGCTGCGGACATGGTGCATTCACACTGCACTGGACCCGTTCTGTCAAAGAAATTGTCGGCTTGGATGTGACAGAAAACTTTGTGCAAAAGGCCCGCACGCAAACACCCGAAAACGTCTCCTTCGTTGTCACCAATACGAAATATACTCTCCCCTTCCATGACGATACGTTCGATTGCGCCTACAATCGCAAGGGACCTACCTCCGCCTATCCAGATATAGCACGCGTCGTTAAAAGAGGAGGCTCCTTCATCGGATTACATCCGGGCGATCAGTTGTCCGCCGAATTATTCGAATGGTTTCCTCATTTATTTGGTTCACGTCCAGTGGACACTCCGATCCTGCAAAATTTGCAAGAGAGACTCAGACAAGCTGCTTTTCAGCGAGTGGATATTCAGACAGTGATCGCCACCGAGTATCTTCAGACCCCGCTCGATGTCATTCGCATGCGTTGCTTCGGACAAAGTCCCACTATTCTCTCGTCCGCCATCGAACAGCACATGAAGAGTGTTATGCCGATTTTTGACCACTATGCGACGTCTGATGGTCTACCAACCACGCACATGTATTACCTCGTTCGCGCGATTGTTTGATTCGTCCTATAAAAAAACCTCCAGCCGCATTTGGCCAGAGGTCTTCACTCCGCTTATCCTTTTAGCAAATAGCTGTTGCCATCTTCATCCTGAAAAGTCGCATAGGTCCCCCACTGCATCTTGTTCAGTTCTCCTTGAAAAACAACACCGTTTGTGCGCATCGTTTCGTACGTCTTTTCAATTTCTGTACATTCAAAAACGATCGAGGCTATTTGTTCCTGCCAGTTGCTCATCATACTTTTCGGATAGAGTACCAAAGCAGTCTGTGCACCTGCTGGTCCTACCTCCAGCCAACTGCTGTTTGGTCCCATCGGGTGCTCTTGCTTGACTTCAAATCCAACCTTTTCTGTCCAGAACACTTTTGCGCGTTGTTGATCTTCTACGTAAACAGCTACCGTTGCCATTTTGGTAATCATCATTTCCTCCTTACTAACTCGAACCTTATCATCCCATTCTAACCGAAAAAAAGTTTACTTATCGCTATCAGCACACCCAAATGTTGACAGCAGCTGCACAAGAATTTATATTTAATTACGAAATGTAAGAAACCATGCATTGAATAAGCTTCTCCCTTTCAATGCATCATGTTAGTGTAAAAACAAGTTGCAGGAGGAATGCAGAGTGGGTAAGGATTTTATTGCAGCCGTAAAAGATAGAAGAACGTACTATGGGATCAGCAAGGAAAATGTTGTATCTGATGAGCGTATTAAAGAAATCGTGCAGGAAGCAGTAAAGTACACACCATCCTCATTCAACTCCCAAAGCGCTCGCGTTGTTGTCCTCTTGGGTGCGGAGCACGATAAGCTGTGGAACATTACCAAAGAAACACTGCGTAAAATCGTTCCCGCTGAAAATTTCGGGGCCACGGAAGAAAAAATGAACGCTTTCGGTAGCGGCTACGGCACTGTTCTTTTCTTTGAAGACCAGAGCGTCGTCGAAAACCTCATGCAGCAATTCGGAGCGTACAAAGATAATTTCCCGATTTGGTCCGAGCAATCTTCCGGTATGCTTCAATATGTTGTGTGGACTGCGCTGGAAATCGAGGGCTTCGGTGCTTCCTTGCAGCATTACAATCCACTCATCGATGAAGAAGTCCAACAAACGTGGAACCTCCCGAGCGAATGGAAGCTGCGAGCACAAATGCCTTTTGGCAAACCAACCGCTCAACCAGGTGAAAAACAATTCCAGCCTTTGGATGAGAGAGTGAAGTTCTTTTCCTAAGTAACAGTTTGTTCAATGTTCGTAATGGACGGCTCTGATTATTTCGTACTCGGGCCGTCCTTTCGTTTATTGAGCGATTGCTTTCCTCTTTCTTCTGTGATAGTATTAGCTTAAACAAAAGATTCTTATTTAAAGCGTTCACATATTGTAAAGGGTTTACACTTATGTTTGAACCTTTTACAATGTGTGAATTTTATTTTATCCATAAATAAAAGTTACATATTCATTTTATTTTGTTGGAGGTAACACCCATGCAAACAGGTACAGTTAAATGGTTCAATGCAGAAAAAGGTTATGGCTTCATCGCAGTTGAAGGCGGAAACGATGTATTCGTTCACTTCAGCGCAATCCAAGGCGACGGTTTCAAAACCCTCGAAGAAGGCCAACGCGTTGAATTCAACGTGGTTGAAGGCAACCGTGGACCACAAGCTGAGAACGTAACAAAACTGTAAATTACACATAAAGCTGCCCTTGCGAATAACAAGGGCGGCTTTTTTTTCCAACTTTTTTTCTTCGCAAAATTCGTTCTTTGTTCCTAAAGAGCAGTTGACAATAGCCATGCCTCCCCATATAATCACTTTATAATGCAGAGTAAAGCAACGGCGCTTTCTAGCATAAGTTTCTAAAATGACACAATAAAATAAACACCATTTGTATTTTTTGTTTATTTTTAGCGAGCTATGAAAGCGGTTCCAGCTGGTTGTTATTGCCATTACCTGTAAACAAGTTCATACAAAGTAAGCAAAGGCGCTTAGGGTCTATCTCATTCATTGATGAGATCCTAAGTGCTTTTATTGTTTACATCCGCAAAAAGGTGGGATATCCATGGAGCACATTGGAAGCGTCATTATTTACATCATCATGTTATGTGCAGTGATTGGTGCCATTGCCGCGATTCGCAACGCCGATGAGGGTCTCGGTAAGGAGTTCATGGAAGGGATTCACTCAACAGGTTACATCTTCGTTCCTGCTGCCGGTATTATGGCATCCCTACCGTACATCTCTTGGTTCGTAGAAAAAGCGGTATCACCCATCTTCAACAAAATTGGAGCAGATCCTGCGATTGCGGCAACTGCGATTCTCGCATCTGACATGGGTGGCTATCAGTTGGCAAACCTCCTGAAGACCTCCACAGAAGGATGGGTTATGGCGATGATCGTCGGTCTGATGGCCGGTGCTACGATCGTGTTCTCCATCCCAATGGGACTTGCTATGTTGGACAAGCGCGACCATAAATACATGGCGCTTGGCGTAATGTCCGGTATTTTGACTGTTCCGATTGGTGCTTTTATCTCTAGTGCCATTCTTGTTTTGACAAATGCAGAGGTTCGTGCTGAAATCTCGACGAACGCTGAATCGACTTATGCTTTTGCCATTGGCTTCGGACAGGTACTTCTGAACCTTTCACCGATTTTGTTCTTCGTACTAGCGATTGCTGCTGGTCTGCGTTTCCTGCCAGACTTGATGATTAAAGGCTTCATGATTTTCGGGAAGACAATGGATGCAGCTATCAAGCTCGTTCTCGTATTCTCGATCGTGCAACACTTTACTGGCATCTTTACAAAGATTTTCGGAGCTTGGGGCTTCGATCCAATCATCGCAGATCCAACCGATCAATACCGTGCGTTGGAGACCGCTGGTTACATCGGTATCATGCTCGCAGGTGCGTTCCCAATGGTTTACATGCTGCGTAAATATGCAGCGAAGCCACTCGAAGCATTGGGTAATAAGCTGGGCATGAGCCCTTCTGGTAGTGCAGGCTTGCTCGCAACTAGCGCGAACATCCTGGCTATGTTCCGTCTCATTCGTTCCATGCCGCCAAAAGACAAAGTTATCAACATTTCCTTCGGGGTTTGTTCCGCTTTCTTGCTGGGTGACCACTTGTCCTTCTCGGCAAACTTCCAACCGAACATTATCTTGCCGGTTATGATTGGTAAATTGGGTGCAGGTATTATCGGGATTGCTTTTGCTTACTGGCTCTCCGTTCCGAAAGCACTTGAACTAGAAAAACAAGATCGTGCTGCGGGAATTATCGGTCCAGATGAGTACTTGGATCATCATAATAGCGCTCAAGCTGAAGTTGCAGCAACCAAACAATAAAAGCAAAAGAGCGGTCCTTCGTGGGCCGCTCTTTTTTCCTTTACACAACCTTCTGGTTCATCTCCCAAATTTCCCATGCAGGTACCGGCCTTTTTGAGCACCCCTCCATCGTTAATTCACGCGCTTCTTTTGACCACAAAAAAGGATAGATCGCGAACATTTCATCCCCTTTTAGCTTGGAAACGTCCTTCTCCCAATCCTTCCAGAAAAATGTCGCATAAAACGTATGGATATCCCCCGTCATTGCCCAGTGCAAAAAGTCGGTATAGCCAATCTCAAGATCCTCCCATGTGAGACTGTCCGGCGCGAAATACCATATGCCGCCTACCGAATCTGGAAACATTCCACCATTAATCGCAAAGAATCCCCCTATGACATCGTCTGCTACCAACAGCATCTGATTCATGGCACATTGCTGATTCCAAGAAGTGATGGAACGGGGTAAATGAGGATGGCCGGACCCTAGAATCCGGAGCCAGCCTTGATGAATCAGAATCCCGCCTGTTTCAAAAGCAACAGCCCCTAGAGTTGACCTCGTCGTTACTTGTAAATCAACAAGCTGTTTTTTCCCTTTCTCCTGTTCAGATGGGAGAAGGGTAATCTTTCGGTCTGATGCTGACTGCCATTTTTTTATCTCTTCGATCGCTGAATCCTTTTCGCAGTACAATTCCTCGAAGCTTTTCATTTCAGCCTCCACTCCAAAGTTATTGGTGCGGCGCCCATAAGATGACGCTCACTCCGATCAGGCAGATAATAGCGCCTACCCAGTCATACAAATCAGGTGTCTTTTTATCCACCAGCCATCCCCAAAAAACAGCAAGAATGATAAAGACCCCTCCATAGGCGGCATATACCCGCCCGAAGGAAGGGAAGCTTTGAAGCGTAGGAATGATTCCGTACAACACCAGGATCAGCGCCCCGACGATACCGTACCAGTATGGCTTGGACTCCTTTAGCCAAAGCCATACCAAATATCCCCCGCCGATTTCGGCCAATCCCGCTAAAATAAACAATAGTATCGATACCGTCATCCATGTTTCCTCTTTTCCTATCAAAACGAGTAAGTGCAAAGATCACGTCTATTATCTGATTGTCCCTCATAGTCTGTATATGTAATCATCACATTGGCTCGCCATGACGGACGAATCTTCAAAATCTACCCTTGATGGGCAGCCTGTGGAGAGCAGCACAGATCTCCTTTGCCCGATTCAAGTGCAGATTTCAGGCTCCCCAAAACATGAGACCAAGCCATTTCGTGCCAGCCCCGAGCCTTTTCCCACTCCTCTCCCTCTTTCCAACCGAAATGCTCGACCAATACTTGCGTTTTCCCCTCTGCTTCAGACAAGGTGACAAGCACGTAAGTCAAGGCATCCTCGTGATTCATGGTATCTGCGAATTCATCCGGTCCCTTCCATGTAAAGCCCAAACGCTCCTTTGGTTCAAAATGGGTAATGATGCACCCTTTCGTCCCCATTTGGTCGCGATTGGCTGGATTGAAGTATAATTCGTACGTTCCGCCCAGATACGGCTCAATCGTTGCATCAGGCGCAAACCACTGAACAAGCCGTTCCTTTCGTGTCCATGCCCACCAAACCAGCTCTATGGATGATGATACTTCTATCTCCGTTTTGAAGAAACCCATTAAACTTCCCCCCAACTATTTTCCTAACAGTTTGAAAATAGCAATTTCTGTATAACCAGTCAATACAAACACTC
Organism: Brevibacillus sp. AG; assembly: GCF_028369215.1. Lineage (NCBI taxonomy): Bacteria > Bacillati > Bacillota > Bacilli > Caryophanales > Paenibacillaceae > Brevibacillus > Brevibacillus sp. AG. The sequence goes on from NZ_JAQMYO010000003.1 coordinate 96,957, forward strand.
GCTATCTCCACTTTCACGCCTGAACGAGATTTTAAGCGTATAAATGAGTCTGAACAAGTCTGAATGGAATATTTTTTACTAAAAAGTGTAATTGTGCAGTAATCGCATAAGAATGAATGCTATAATAGCTAAGTAAGTAAAAAATTTCACAATGGGGAGAGGAACGATGGAACAACCACTTGCAAAATCGACTCATCAGAAATTACCCATTGGAAAATTGCTCAAGAGGGTCTTCGGTATCCTGATTGGTGCTTCCCTGTTCTCGGTAGCACTCGAGATTTTTCTCGTACCGAACAATATTATCGACGGTGGAATCGTAGGTATCTCGATTATTACCTCGCATCTGTCTGGATTGCCTCTTGGCGTTTTCCTTTTCGTGCTTAACTTGCCCTTCTTAATCATAGGGTACAAGCAAATCGGAAAAACGTTTGCACTCTCGACCCTCTTTGGGGTTACGATCATGTCAATTGGAACGACACTCCTTCACCCTGTCCCAGGGCTAACGGATGATCCCCTGCTTGCAGCTGTATTTGGCGGCATACTTCTCGGGATTGGTGTAGGACTTGTTCTTCGCTATGGAGGCTCTCTGGATGGTACAGAGATCGTCGCTGTACTACTTAACAAGAAATCTCCGTTCTCCGTTGGTGAGATCGTTATGTTCATGAACTTATTCATTTTGAGCAGTGCCGGATTTGTATTCGGTTGGGATCGCGCGATGTACTCGCTGATCGCCTACTACATTGCATTCAAAATGATCGATCTGACCATCGAAGGCTTCCAGGAGTCGAAAGCGGTATGGATCATTAGCGACAATCACAAGGATTTGGGAGATGCGATTGTTGCTCGTCTGGGCCGTGGTGTGACCTATTTAAATGGTGAAGGCGGCTATACTGGAGACGACAAGAAAGTAATTTTCTGCATTATTACACGATTAGAAGAAGCCAAGCTGAAGCTGATCGTGGAAGAAGTTGACGAGAATGCCTTCTTGGCTGTCGGCAATATTCACGATGTGCGCGGTGGGCAGTTTAAGAAGAAAGCGATTCATTAGAGGGAAAAAAGTGTACCCTATAGAGCAGACTTTTGAAAAAGTCGTTCTATAGGGTATTTTTGTAATTACGTTCTATAAAGAAATGTCTACCATTTGTTTCCACAAGCTGATAAATAGAGTACGATATTCGTATCACTCATGGATGAAGGAGGTTTTCTCAGTGAATCACGCATTCTCGATAGAACGAGTTCCTTTTGAACAGAAGCACGCTCTCAAGCAACTGTTGGAGCTGTATACGTACGATTTCACTGAGTTTGAGCCTTTCGAAGTAGATGACAACGGCTTGTTTGGCTATGACTACTTTGAGAAGTATTGGGTAGAACCAGAACGCCATCCCTTTTTTATCAAGGTAAATGGTAAGCTGGCCGGGTTTGTCCTTGTCCGCATGCTCACAAGCTCTGGTCCAAATTTGCCATCGATCCACTCCATTGCCGAGTTTTTTATCATGAAACGCTACCGTCGGCTGGGGATCGGAAAAACGGCCTCCCATCAAATCTTCAAAATGTTCCCAGGTGCCTGGGAAGTCTTTCAATTGGAAAACAACATGCCTGCTATCGGCTTTTGGCGTGCCAGCATCCGCGATTACACAGCCAATCACTATCAAGAGCGTCAAGAGGATGGCAAAGTCATTCAAACGTTTATTTCGAAACCGTAATACTAGAAAAAGCCAAGGGACAATGCGAATCCCTTGGCTTTCCTTATAGAAACCAGCTAGCTGGTGACCGCAGGAAACGTCATTACGACAACAGTTCCGCTACCTAGCTTGCTGTCCACCGTAATCTCTCCCCCGTGAGCCAAGACGAGCTGCTTGGCTATCGCCATCCCCAGCCCCGTTCCACTGGTATTCTCTCCTGTATGCCCACCTCGGTAGTATCTTTCGAACAGATTGGCCAGTGTCGTCTCATCCATCCCCGGACCATCGTCGGCAATTTTGACCACAAATTGATCTGCTGCAATTGACTGTACCTCTACGAGCACGTGTGTACCTGTCGGAGTATACTTGATCGCGTTTGTCAAAATGTTGACGATGATGCGGCGAAACCAGATTGGATCGACCTCGGCTGTTATCGATTGGACATTCGCCGAAAATTCGATGTCATGCAAAGAAGAGCTCGGATCGTTCACCATATCCACCACAATCCTGCGAATGGTTTCTACGATCGCGACAGGTTGTTTGACCATCGGCAAAGCTTGGTTCTTAAGTCGATAGGTCAAATTCAAATCCTCAATCAGCCCGTTCATGTAGTCTGACTTTTCCCGTATCGTTTTCCCAAATTCGCTGACTTCTTTTCTGTCCCACTCATACTGTTCGGACTCCAAAAAGGTAGCATAACCGTAAATCGAGCTCAGCGGTGTCTTAAGATCATGGGAGAGCCCAGTAATCCATTCCTCTCGCGTCTGCTCGATCTCTCGTTGAAGCTTTTCATTGGAACGCAAGGTTTCACTCAGATGCCGGAGAGCGTCAAACACATCCTTGAACACACGAAATGACTTCTTTTCTTTCCCACGCCAATTCCTTCCGATTGGTTTTCCTTTTTTCCCGATGGGCTCCTCATAGCGACCTTGGGCCAGTCTTTCCAGCCAATTCACCATATGCAAGAGCGGCTTACCTACCCGCCAAGCATACCAGCTGCCTGCGAATAAAACGACCAGGATCAAAACAATACCGATCTGAAGGAACGTTTCCTTGACCATGGCATCCTCAGACGTCTCTTGGACACCAGACTGATAGGTTGGATTCGGAATGCCCACTACGTATGTCAAATCGCTATTTTTGTCATATCTGCTAGTGATATGAACAGGAACATTTTTGGCTGTCTCACCATTCTGAAGAACTTCCGTCATGTCTAACTGGGCGGAAGCGTTCGGGTGATTCCATTGATGGATGAGTTTCCCCGCACGATCGTATACCAAGTACCATGCCTTTTCTTGGGAAAAGCTTTTGTTCAACTCGTTCCATGTCTCCTTGCTCTTTCCCGTTTTTGCTGCGATCAGGCGCTTCATCATTTCTTTTTCGGGAGCGGGTGTTCCATAAAGGATGATAATGTTCTCGTCAAATTGGTTAATGACCCAATGTGTGATGTGATAATGAGAAGCATCACGATTTTCTACATAAGCGATCCACTCCCCTGGCCCAAATTGACTGGGAACATCAGCAGGTGTCCGATAGTTGTACAGAATTTTGCCGTGCTTGTCGATGATCTGCAACCAGCCTTGATGTCTCGCCACGCTCTTCTCGATTTCCGGCTCGACGTGAATACGCTCCCCCTCATAATCAATCTTCAACGTCAAATCAGACGCATCCAGCCTGGACAAATCGATGGACAATTGCTCGTTCATGATCCGCCAGCCTAACCCCAGCATCGCGATAATCAGAAATAGCAGTAAAACGAGGAGAAATCCGAACAGCTGCCGGACATATTGAAAGATCAGCTTATTCCGCAAATTCATGACTGTCTTGCCGGGCTAACCAGCTTGTAGCCCAGCCCTCTCACCGTGACCAGGAGCTTTGGCTGTCCCGGATTTTCTTCTATGCGCTGGCGCAGCTTGTGAATGTGCACCATGACTGTATTTTCATCAAACATCCCGTACTCGTCTTTCCATACATGATCGTATATTTGTTCTTTCGTAAATACTCGGTTTGGATTCTGGCAGAAGAAGACGAGCAAGGAAAATACTTGCGCCGGGCAGTCTACTCGCTCTCCGTTCACGAACAGCTCGGCTGCCTCCGCATTTACGTGAAAACGTCCAAAATCAAAGCGTTTTTCTTCCGTCGATGGAGCAGATCCCCCCAAGGTTCTGCGCAGATGAGCCTTCATCCGGGCAACCACCTCTAACGGATGAAACGGCTTCGTAATATAATCGTCCGCTCCATAAGCGAATCCACTTAATTTATCAAAATCCGTGCCCTTTGCTGTCAGAAAAAAGATTGGTGCCTTTGTTCGCTGGCGCACTGCTCCGCACAGCTCAAAGCCATTTTTATCAGGCAGCATCACATCCAGAATCAACAAGTCGTATGTCTTCTCCTCCACAAGACGAATCGCCTCTGCTGCTGTCGTACATGTATCGATCTGGACAAAGCCTTCCTTTTTCAGCACTGTTTGGAGCATCTGCAAAATCGCTTCTTCATCATCTACCAGCAAGATTCTTGCTTCTTTCTCCATATCCGTTCCCTCCCCTGCTGTCATTCATTCTACCATGAGAAACGACGCCAACAAAAAAGATAAGGAAATGGTAAGGTAGCGTTTTAGTAGGGGAAAGGTCTGGCCATTATGATGAAGGAGAAAGGAGCGGATTCACCTATGTGGGCTATTTGCCAACACGAATTTTTTCGGTTGTTTAAAAGTATCAAATCGTTAATTACCGTTGCCTTTATCGTAGGCATCTCGTACTTGGTTTCTGACCTCGTCAATCAGGCAGCAAGCTTTCTGCCACAACAGGAGCTGGCGCAGGGACATGCGCTTGGTATCTTTGTACTTATCATGCTGTTTGGGCCGTTGTTTGTATTCAGCCTGTCCCATGATGTCATAAATCGTGAGCTAGCGGGCAGGACGATTCGCTTTCTCGTCACCCGGACTTCACGCAATCAGATCATTTTAGGGAAATTTCTCGGAGTGGCGTTCTTCTGGCTAACCTGCATGCTTATTACGTTTGGCGTAGTTTTAGCCACCGTGCAAACGTTTGACGCCAAGACCTTTTACCTCTGCGTATCCCTGCTTATCTATTGCATCTCGCTGGCACTGCTGCTCTCGCTCGTGATACCTCGCCCCAGCTACACAATGTTTTTGGGAATTGTGATCGCACTGATTATGCCAGGTCTCGGTCTGTGGAGCACCTTCTCCAGTCACCCAGCAGCACCATGGATTAAATATTTGACACCCTTTTCATTTATGGAAAAAGGTGGCGCCTGGACCGGCTTCATATGGCTCTATGCAGCAGCTTTTCTAATCGCTTCTATGTACTTATTCCGACGGAGGGATTGTTAATGGCAATGATCGAGACCATACAGTTGAACAAGCGCTTTGGCAATCGCACGGTCGTGAATGACGTCAGTCTTACTGTGCACAGCGGGGAGATTTTCGGATTCCTCGGTCGAAACGGCGCAGGAAAATCGACCTTTATCAATATGCTGACAGGTATTCTGATTCCGACAGCAGGCACCATTCGCATGTTTGGAGAAGATGCCCATACAGAGGGATGGAAAAAACGAATTGGCGTACTGCCGGATTACTCCACCTTCTACGACCATCTCTCTCCTGCGGAGCACCTGCACTATTTCGCTCAGGTAAAAGGCGTCACACTGACAAAGGAAGAATGCATGCGTATCCTGACAGCCGTTGAGCTTGAGGAGCATGCATCCCGCAAAGCCAAAACCTTTTCCTTCGGGATGAAAAAGAAGCTGGGTATTGCCCAAGCATTAGTCGGAGACCCAGAGCTCATCTTCCTTGATGAACCTACTTCTGGCGTAGACGTCGAATCAGCCCTGCATATTCAAAATTTGCTGCGCAAGCTCCATCAACAAGGAAAAACGATCTTCATGACCTCGCACAATTTGAATGAAGTCGAGAAAATCTGTACCCGCATCGCCATCATGAAAAGCGGAAAAATCAGTTCACTCGGCACTCTCGATGAGTTGCAAGCTGCCCATCAGGCATGGAGATCTGTGCATGTGCGCCACTCGGCTTTTGCTACAGAGGATTCTGGAAACCTGCGCACCTTTATTGAGTCACTCGGGCGCAATACGATTTGGGAAGACGGGCGTCTCTCGATCCAGGTCGATGATGATCAAAAAGTGGCAACCCTCGTTCGTGCTCTTGTTCAGGGACGCGTGGATATTTATGGCGTGAACGTTGAAGTACCTTCGCTCGAACGAATCTTTATGGGGGAAGAAGCTCATGATGCTTAATCTCGTTTTTGCCCTGCTTCTATCCGGGATGCTGCTTTTCAACATCTCGATAGGAAAAAGCGTGACCACCGGAAGTATGTCAATCACGATTGGCCTGATTGTCCTCAATCTCATCTTTTTCATCACAAAGTACAGGAAGAGTCAGCATGAAAAAATGAAAGATCAGGTTAGTAGAAACCATCGATAATCAGGCTCATGTAAATGGGGGAAGATTCGCATGGCCAGTAGATATCTGGAGTTTGCCGTTATCCTGACAGGGATGTTACTGTATAAAATCTTTTTTGGAAATCTTACACCGGGAGCTATTGGGATTTTAATTGGGCTGATTATTGTTACTCTCATCCTTTTCATGAGAAAGCAGTACGCAAAACGTGAGGAACAAAAGAAGCAAGAAAATACTTAGAAAAAAGCAGCTTGATTGCCACCGAAAACAGCTATGGGGCAACGGGCTGCTTTTTTCTACAAGATTGCGAGAAGTTGATCCAGTCGTTCAATGACAGCGAATGGCTGATGCTCGGAAGTAGGCTTCTTCCCACCTGGATTGATCCAAACCGCTGAGAAGCCTGCGTCCATCGCGCCTGCTACATCTGCCTCCCACGTATCTCCAACGAACAGCACCTGCTTGCTCTCAACACCGAGTTTTTCACGAACATGTTCATATATGCGTAGATCAGGCTTATGATGTCCGATGATTTCGGAGATAAACACCCGCTCCCGAGGAAAATACGCAGACAAACCCAACCGCTCCACTTTGATAAAAGCCATATCGACAGGGCCATTGGTGACAATCCCTAGCGTATGCTCTTCTGCCAACTTCGCAATGGTAGACTGAACAGTGACATCTGGCTGGACTGCATCCATACATGCCGCCTGATAGGCGCGTTGAAAATCGTCGACCTGCTCCACTTCAATCTGTCGGTTACAATCAGCCATGGCTCGCTGAAAACGTAACCTTCTGTATTGCGTAAAATCGTAGCGTTTGGCAATCACATCGACCCACAAATCATCTCCGTGGCGCCGCAGAGCCTCAAGGAATTTCTCTTGGTCTAGTTCTGCTGTAAGTGCATGGGCCGCGATCGTCTGCTGCATCCCTTTCTCCCAGCAAGCTGAAAAATCGAAGAGAGTGTCGTCGAGATCAAATAGGATTGTTGTAAATTTGGACATGGCTGAGTTGCGTCCCCTTCCCTTTTTCTTGCTGTTTCATTGTGCATATGACTCTGTCTTTTGTTATGATCATTGTAACGGAAAAAGGAGGTGGAAACATGTCTAACGAAAAACTGGATATTTTGATAGAGGGTATGAATGAGTTGCGTTTGGTTGCTCATGCTCTTATGGATCGGCAGGACGAATTGGATGCCAAGATGGAAGCTTTGACTATGGAAGTTCACCAGTTAAAAAACGATGTTGCCGAACTAAAGCAGGATGTTGCTGCGTTAAAGCAGGATGTTGCTGAGTTAAAGGAAGGTCAAGATCGCCATGAGCGTATCTTGGAGACATTGGCGCTGCGTGCTCTCGAATGGAATAATTTCCGCCGCGATTTCATTCGCAAGTCATCCTGATCCCTTTAGCTTTTAGGCAATTCCACAAGCAGTGTCTCTTTTAACTCAACTGGCAAAGAAATAGACTGGCGTGTATTCGCATCGATCATGACCATTGTCACATCGGCGTCCGCCACTAATACATCTACGGCGTTGTACAGCTCCTGGCGGATGACGAAGCTTTTTTCACCCACCTTGATCACCGTAGTAAGCGCCGTTACCTCTTCACGCATCTTCAACTCTTTGCGGTAGTTAATATTTATATTGACCACTACCGGCATGATGGCCCGTCGCCTCAATTCATCCAGTGTAAATCCTTGCTCCCATATCCACTCAAAACGCGCCCACTCCATGTACTCTAAATACTTAGCATTGTTCACATGTCCGATTACATCAATATCAGTAGAATGCACAGTTAAATTATAGCGATGAGCCATCGTTCTCACTCCTTGTTTTTCTTCAGTATAACGAATTCAGCTAGCTGAGTGAACATTCATTCAAAATATTCCGAATGATCATGCTGTTCTTTCCTGATCTTTTTCCTATAATAAAAAATAAACACCAGAAAGGAAGATTGGATGTTCGAACAAGAACTATTGCCGACCTTGCAAACAGCTCGCTCCCGGTATCAGGATGCACTCGTCCATTTGAATGAAGCCGAGCTTGGCTGGAAGCTGGCCCCGGGCTCCAATTCCATCGGATTTTTGATTCATCACATCGCGGAAGTTGAATATCGATTCTGTATGATGTTTTTCGGCAGAGCAATCCCGTCCGAAATCACCCTCACTACAATTGGACCTGTAAAGGATGAAGGAAATTTTACCGACTTGTCTACCTTGCTTGCTTTCAAAGAGGCTGCCTACCATCACTTGCTGGATTCTCTGGCTACCCTGCCAAAAGACGCGTGGGACATCCCCTGTGAAGCACCGATTGCCACGTTGACTCCCCGTCAGGCACTTGGTCGTCTGATCTATCATATGGGCTACCACGGCGGGCAGATTGGACTTATCCGCAAATACGGAGGAACTCAATGAGTCTCATTCTGACAGGTGAGCGGCTCATCATTCGCGAATTGCTGCGCGAGGACTTACCCGACTTACTCGCCACCTACAACAGTAATCCAAAGTACAATCAGCTTCGAAACGACATGAGCACAGTAAGTCTTGCTGATCTGGAAGCCGAATATGACACCACCATACGCATACCTTCCGGGCATTGGCTCGCCATTACTCGTGAAGGTACGATCATCGGAGTCATCCATATCGTCCTCTCCAATGAAAACGATCCAAAAAGCTGGATTAGTCTCTTGCTACTGCATGCCGACTATCAGCAGCAGGGCTTTGGAAAAGAGGCAGTGGCGCTCATAGAAGACTACTGCATCCAACATGGCAGTCAGCATGTTCATCACGGTGTCATTGCGCATAATGAACCCGCTCTTCTTTTCTGGGGGCGGCTTGGGTATGAGCAGTATCGTCAGGTGGAGGCACCAGTCGGTCGTCTGACACAACCGGTGCTGCTGGTAGCCAAGTGGCTAACCCATACAAAGTAAGGAGGTGAAATATATGAACCGTCGCCTTTTTGAAAATGATGTGCCCACCCTCCTCTCCTAGTCGGTGAGGAAGCGGTTCTCTTACTGCCTCCCGGCTACGGAATAACGCTCGAATGATTGATTCATTATTCCGGGAGGGACTTGTTATGTCACAATCACAATGGAAGCAAATGTTTTTGGGTGCTGTCTGCCTAACGCTCGCGGCAGCGATCTGGGGCGGTGTTTATGTAGTCAGCAAGGTCGTGTTGGAAGTAATTCCACCGTTCACGCTATTGATTTTGCGCTTTCTCATTGCTTTAGTCGTGTTGGGGGCATTTACCGTTGCTCACAAGGAGCGTGTCGCGAAAAAGGATTATCCTCTACTGATGGCCATCGCCTTCGTCGGGGTCACGATCTCAATCGCCGCGCAATTTCTTGGTACCAAGCTGTCTACTGCCCACATGGGTGCATTGATTACCTCCGCATCGCCTGCCTTTATTGCCATTTTTGCGGTCTGGCTACTAAAGGAGCGCATCCATCTGAAGCAGGCAGCGGGTATTTTGTTAGCGACGATTGGTGTGATCATCGTCATCGGTGTTCCAGATCAAGCTGACGCCCAGTCTTCCCTGACAGGCAACCTGATTTTGCTCGTAGCAGCCATTAGCTGGGGATTGTATACCGTTCTCAGCAAAAAGGCAACGCAGCGCTATTCGTCCCTGCTAGTCACTACCTACGTAGCATTGTTTGGCATCATCTTTACGAGTCCGCTCATGTTTTGGGAGCTGTCTGTCACGCCTGTCTCCTGGCAATTTGGTTGGGACATCTGGGCAGGCGTCCTCTATATCGGGATGGTTTCTACCGCAGGTGCTTTTTATTTGTGGAACAAAGGCTTCGAGCTGATACCCGCAGGGAGTGGGGCTGGGTTCTTTTTTGTTCAGCCCATTGTCGGTGCATGTTTAGGCTGGCTGTTGCTACATGAACATTTGGGTGTTGGCTTTTTCGCTGGCGGCGCATTTATTTTCCTTGGTGTCGCCTTGTCCACTCTGCGAACACGTGAATCGACGAAGGAACATCCTCTCCCCCATTACAACGAGAAGCAAGGCTAAAAATCATGTATGCTTACATGCTACGAGGACTTCCCATTCGTTGGGAAGCCCTCGTTTTCTTATGCTTATGGACGAAAATATTGCCGGACGCTTCCTTTTTCGAAAGATAGCTCCACTTCAGCAAATGCTCCATTAATAAACGTGATTTGTGGCGGTATATGCCCGCAATCTACATCGTAGAGGACAGGAACTTGCAGCTCAGCAGCCAGCTCCTGATAGACGTCTTCCACGGTATAGCCGTCGACCGCCTGATTCGCTGGACTGCGCCCAAACATGATCCCCGCACAATGATCGAACCATCCGGCCAGCTTCATCTGTACCAAAGATCTGCGCAGATCGGTCGTAGAAAGCTCACAGTTTTCCAAATACCAGATGATCGCTTCATTCCCGATCTGTTCTTTTTGAAACGTTTGCACGTCCCCATACGGTGTGCCGATCACATGCCGAATGGTATCGATACAGCCGCCAAGTAGCCGGCCCTGCATGTTTACGTGGGGAGTAGTCTCTGTGGTTTTCCATACAGTCGGTTCTGTCAGGTGAAAGATATGCGGCGAAGGATTCGTATGCTGCCATTCCTTTTGATACATCGGGGAAGAGTACTGCAACACAGATTCGCCCTCTTTCGTTGACAGAACCGTTTCCCACATGGCGGTCGTCTCATCCATATCTGCTCCACGCAAATCCACCAGATTCGTCCCATGGGCCGTAGCCATCCCCGTTTTTAATGTAATCGCGAGCAACAGCACACTCACATCTGAATAGCCTAACACCCATTTTGGTTGCATGGACTGAAAATCAAGCTTGTCTAAAATCTCAATCAGCAGCTCGCCACCCCAGGGAGGGATGATGATATCGACGTCTTCCTCTTGCATCAGGGAGTTCAATTCGGCTGCGCGTTTTGTGGCAGGAGCTGACTTGGCTTTTTCCTGTGTCCAGACTGTATCTTTGCAAACGATGGAATACCCCCTGCTCTCCATACGACTACATGCCAGTCTGATTAGTTCATGCAAATACGCTGGTACACCAGATGATGGCGCAGTTACCCCTATAGTAGCGCCCTTTTTTAACGATGGATACGTGATCATGCTTCTCCCTCCCGCTCGCTCTGTATGATTTTGGATAATCATACCACATACCACCAAAGTATCTTCCAGGCTCTCATCACTACGACTACTTTTCTTAGACAAAAAAAAGACGACCTATGGCCGTCATCAAGTTATATAAAACGGGAGGGAAGTAGAGGAGTTCAAACGAACGTGTTTCGAGTTCGTGAATGATTACTTCTTGCTGGCGTCAGTCGTTGCAGCCTGTCCAGTGGAACCGCTGTTGTCAGTTCCCGCAGCACCAGGCGATCCAGTGCTGGTACCTGCATCAGAATTGGCATCTGTCGCAGGTGCTTCCGTAGACGAACCTTTGTCCGCAGAGGCATCCGTTGTAGACTGATCTTGCGAAACCGAGCTATCGGTCGATTGTCCGCTATCAGTAGTGGAGGAGCCCGGAGCGGTTTCGCTTGTCGTGCCCTCTGGTTGTGTCGCCGGTTCAGGTGTTCCTGTTGTGTCAGAGCAGGCAACCAAGCTGCCAGACAGGAGTAATGCGACAGTGGCAATGGAGAACCATTTTTTGTTCATGTTCATTCCCCTTTCATTCCTTGGCTTCGTGACCTTCTCGCTGTCACACCTATATCGTAACGGGCAAAGATAACCATTCTGTAAGGAAAGTGGGAAAAAACGATGATCAAAATATGAAAAAAGTATGACCATGATCATTTGGAGTGGATCATGCTTTAGTTCTCCGGCTTAATCCTTGGAAGCCATATCGTAAAAGTACTGCCTTTCCCAGGCGTACTCTCTACTCTACATTTGCCATCATGCAGTTCTACCAGCTCTTTTACAATGGCGAGTCCAAGTCCTGTCCCTTTATTGTTCTTGGAACGTCCCCGATCCACTTTGAAAAAACGTTCCCAGATGCGATCCAGGTCATCTGCGGCAATCCCCATCCCTGTATCGATCACTTGAATCTGTACGTATTCCTCTTCCAGCGAAGCACACATGCGAATTTCACCTGTAGTCGTAAACTTGAGCGCATTCTTCACCAGATTTTTCAGAATTTGCGCGATCCGGTCCTTGTCAGCATAAATTCGCGGAAGCTCGTCCTCTACCTCTACTCCCATGCGAAGCCCTTTTTCCTCTACTTCTTGATGGAAGGAAAAAGCAACCCGATTCATGACATCTGCCACATCGACAGGGAACTTGGCCAGATTTACTTCGTTGTTCTCCAGCTTCATCAAGTCCATCAGGTCATCCACCAAGCGATTCACTTGCATCGTTTCGGTGTACATCACAGCGTAATACTTCTGTCGCGCCTCTTCTTCTTCTACCAAGCCGTCTTGCAACGCCTCGAGAAAACCCTGGATCGCGGTGAGAGGCGTCCGCAATTCATGGGAGACATTCGCCAAAAAATCATTGCGCACTTGCTCCAGATGATGACGCTCCTGCTCTACCTTCTCCAGCTTCTGTGCCATTGTATTGATCGTCTGCGCCAAGTCGCTGATCTCGTCAGACGTATCGACCTGAACGCGCTCTGCATAATTCCCGCGACCAATTTCAGCCGCTGTTCTCTCAATGGTTCGCAATGGGCGGGAGATTGACCATGACAAATACGAAACCATGATCGTAGAAAGAAGCACCCCAAACAATGTCGCCCACAGAATCGACTCGCGCATTTGACCAAAGGTTTTCTCAATTCCTTCAATCGGCGCGTGCAAAATAATTCCGCCATAGACGTTTTCGCCCTCGCCCCACGGGACGGAGACCGACAACATCGGGTCATCCAGACCTTCGATTTGCAGCTCGGTTACCGCGCTTTTTCCGTGAAGCACGTTACTCGCGATGGAAACTGCCACGGACTTGCCCGTAAGCATCTCATCCTTCATCGAAGTCGCGACGATTTTTCCTTTCGTATCAAATAACCAGATGCGGGTATCAAATGACTCGTCCAGCATCGCCAGCTTGTCCAAGAGCTGTTTGTTTACTTCATTACTGTTATGGATAGCGGCATTCACTTTTTTCGCCATCCGCAAAAGCTCTTCTTCCTTGGCATTGTAGATGTACTCCTTCGTAAAAAAGGAGAGAACGATACCGGTAATCCCCAGCCCCACCAAAACGGTAGCCAAAAAGCTGACCAGCAGTCTACGATAGATACTTTTCGACATGCCTAGCATCAGTTATCCACCCCAAACTTGTAGCCGATCCCCCAAACTGTTTGAATGCATTCATAAGGGAGCTTATCTAATCGCTGTCTGATCTTTTTAATATGAACATCGATCGTTCGAACATCGCCAAAATAATCGAAGCCCCACACTTGTTCCAGCAATTGCTCCCGTGACCATACACTTCCCGGAGATTTGACAAGTTGAACTAGCAGATCAAACTCCTTCGGGCGAAAGCTCACTTTTTCCCCGGCAACGATCACTTCTCGTTTATCCAGGTCAATCGTCAATTGATCAAAAGCAAAGGTCCGAAGCACTGCCTCATCTTCTACTCTTGGCTTTGGCTGCAATCTGCGCATAATTGCGCGGATACGAGCAACGATCTCACGTGGACTAAACGGCTTCGTTACGTAATCATCCGCTCCGAGCTCCAAGCCGAGTACACGATCAAACTCCTCATCCTTTGCCGTCAGCATAATAATCGGCGTATCCCACTTCTTGCGGATTTCCCGACATGCTTCAAAGCCGTCCACCTGTGGCATCATGACATCGAGAATGACCACATCCGGCTGTTCCTTTTCCATCATCTCAAGAGCTTCTCTTCCATCTGTTGCTGAGATGAGCTCGATTTGTTGTTTTTCAAAATAAAGGCGAATAATTTCGCGTACGTTTGGATCGTCATCGGCAACCAAGACTTTCATCGTGGACATAGCCAATAACCTCCCTTCTTTCAAAACGACATAGAATGAAACATGCCGTTCAGACAATTTACGTTTTTCCATGGTAACATAGATCACCTGTGTTGTGGACGGATAGAAGTCCTATCCAGCTGGTAAAAGCAGGACAAGAATTGTTTGCGACATGAAAAAAGCGAGTGGACCTAAAGCCCACTCGCTCTTTATTCTTTACTTCGTTTCTCTTACAATCGGGACACTGCGTGTGAGGCTAGCCCACAACAATCCTAACAGTGCGCCTGCAAAGGCTGGCACCAGCCAACCAATTCCTACTTTGTACAGTGGCAATTGTTCCAAGATTGGCGTCAGCGAGTCGATAGACAATCCAAGCTGAGATGCTCCATCCAACAGACTGATGACAGCCGTTGCCGTGATCGCGCCTACGTATACAGCACGATGTCCATTGAACATCCGATCACAAAACGTCAGCAGCATCAGCACGATCGCCAGCGGATAAATCGCCATCAAGACAGGCACAGAGAAGGTAATCAGCTGCGTCAAGCCTACGTTTGCTACCGCAGCGCTGAACGCACACAGGATCACAGCCATTTTCTTGTAGGAGATGCTAGGAATACGACTCGAGAAAAATTGACTGCACGCTGTGACGAGTCCAACAGAAGTCGTGAGGCAAGCAAGTGTAACAGCTGCTCCCAGCAGGAGTGAGCCTAATGGACCGAACAGTTGCAGCACAACCCCAGTTAAGATCTGACCGCCGTTTGCCGATTTCGCAATCGAAACACTCGTCGCTCCCAGATAGCTGAGGGCAAGGTATACGAGTCCGAGACCCGTAGCGGCTAGGATTCCGGCTTTGATCGTAGACCACATCACTTTTTTGCGATCGATGATACCTCTATCCTGAACAGCCGATGTTACTACCAGACCAAATACCATCGCAGCCAACGCATCGAGCGTCAGATAGCCTTCGATAAATCCTTTGAAAAATGCTGTATCCTGATAGGCGCCTGTCGGCTGTCCTACCTCACCCAAAGGCGAAATGAGTGATTTGACAAACATCAGACCAATGATGATCAAAAGAGCAGGTGTTAAGATTTTACCGATTCGATCCACCAGCTTGCTCGGGTTCAGACTCAACCAGAAGGTGATGGCAAAATAGACGATCGTGGTCACAAAAAGCGGTACCCAACTGCCTTTCATGGATTCAGGCAAATACGGCAACACGCCCATCTCAAAGGTTACTGTACCTGTCCGCGGAATCGCCATGAATGGACCAATCGACAGATACACAATAAAGGTGAACACAACTGCAAACATTGGATGGACTCTTGACGCCATCGTCTGCAAATTACCACCAGCCAAGCCTACCGCAATGATTCCCAGTAAAGGCAGACCTACACCGGTAATCAAAAAGCCGGCCATCGCGACCCAAACATTATCTCCTGCAGCTTGTCCTAGAGCTGGCGGAAAAATCATGTTCCCTGCTCCAAAGAATAGGGCAAACAGCATCAAACCAATTGTAATTGTTTCTTTCGTTGAAAGTTCTTTCATATGAATCCTCTCAATATTGTTTAATAAAATAAAATTTTCATTAGTATAACTTAAAATTAACTCACTATTCAACCTTTAATTTTTTAAAATTATTGAACTTTTGTTAAAAATGAAAGTTTTTACAGGTCAAATACCTCTTTTCTCTTGATCGCCCCCACTGCTTCCCATACGTAGAGACAATAGATACTACGCCATGGAGCCCACTTTTCCCCTATCTTGCGAATATCGTTTTCATTTGGCTTTGAATTCATTCCATAGAGGTGAACAATTCCATTTCGCAAACCGATGTCAGCAGCCGGCAACAAGTCTGGACGCCCCATCCCAAACATGAGAAGGCACTCTACTGTCCACCGTCCAATTCCTCGCAGCGAAGTGAGGTACGTAATGATTTCCTCGTCACCCATTGTCCATAGTCTTTCCAAATCTACCGTTTCATTCACAATGGCACGGGCGAAATCGATAATATACTCTGCTTTTCGCTGACTAA
Organism: Brevibacillus sp. AG; assembly: GCF_028369215.1. Lineage (NCBI taxonomy): Bacteria > Bacillati > Bacillota > Bacilli > Caryophanales > Paenibacillaceae > Brevibacillus > Brevibacillus sp. AG. Next base: position 113,018 of record NZ_JAQMYO010000003.1, read on the forward strand.
ATTGCAGTGTACGCAAATCCTCTACAGTCAATCTCGCTACCGCGTCAGGAGTCGGAAAAGCGATGATGCCCTCGCCGTTTGGTTTTTCTACTGGGTCACCTGCCAGTGTCACCAGCCTCTCGGTCAAATTGGCTGCAAAGGTCAGATTGATCTGCTGCCCGATAATGGTCTTGACCATACACTGAAATAAATCTGCATCCAGCATAAGACGAAGACCGCGAAACCGCTCGGTCAGAATGGCGAGTTCCTTTTCCGCCCTCATTTGCTCGTAAATAACGGATAGATCCAAATCGGCACTAAAAGTACGGCGGATCATTTTTTCTAGCAGCTGCTGGTCTGTCGTGGACAAAATCGCCTGTGTCTCGTAGCGCAATGCGGGTTCTTCCAAGCTGCCCACAAATTGCATATGGACCAGAACAGGCCGTAAGCCAATACGAAAGACGCGCTCTAGGCTATTTTTTTCTTTATTCACACGTATCTGCGTATCTGGATGTGTCTCAAGACGCCGAAGCAACCGGTCAAAAGAATACGGGGGAGTAAGCGAAATAATCGAACAATTCACAAGACTCTCACCTTTCCAGATAAAATAAAAACCTCCGGAGAATCCTCCGAAGGTGTCAAGTATACTTCGCAAAGCTTATTTCGTAAACATCCCTTTGAGAACAAATTTTACGTTAGCCGGACTTTCTGCCAAACGGCGCATGAAATATCCATACCAGTCGTTTCCATACGGTACATAAACACGCATTTTATAGCCTTCGCGAGCCAAGTCAATTTGGGACTGCGTACGAATGCCATACAGCATTTGGAATTCAAACTGTGTGCGCGGGATGTTGTGTTCCTTTTCCAGCTTTTTCACAAAATCAATGATGTTGTCATCATGGGTTGCTACAGCAGCATACCCGCCGTTCAACAGATGCTGCTTGATGATTTTTTTGTAGTTCTCATCTACATCTGGCTTGTTTGGGTAAGCGACTTCAGGAGACTCCTTGTAAGCTCCTTTTACGAGACGGAAGTTCACTTTTTTGTCCTTCAGGCTGTCGATATCATCCGATGCTTTGTAGAGATACGCCTGAATAACGGTTCCTACGTTGTCGTACTCTTGCAGTAATTCGTTCAGAATCTCCATGGTCACGTGATTGTGTGCATAGTCCTCCATGTCGATACGAACGAAAATGTTTCCGTTTTTCTTAGCCGAATCCAAAATGCGTCTCATGTTGTTCATGCAGAGCTCACGACTGATGTCCAGACCGAGCGAAGTCATTTTCAACGAGAGATTGCAATCGACACCGGATTGGTGGATCGCTTCCAGCGTTTTGATGCAATAGTCAGCAGACTCGTTTGCTTCCTCTACACTGAACACGAATTCGCCCAGATGATCCAGCGTGCACACGAGACCTTGCTGATTCAGCTTACGTACGGCGCTAATTGCCTCCGCAATGGTTTGACCGGATACAAAGCGACTCGCTCCAAAGCGCAGACCCCACTTTTTCGCGGCAGAATTTAAGGTTTTGTTTTTAGATAAAAATAGAAAGAAATCCTTCATAGCTTGTTCCATCGTTGACTGTCTCCTCCTCAACGTACTCTGTCTACTTCTACTAGCATGAATCGTGCCAACTTATTCTCGTAAGCGCTATCCTGATGTCTCTACGTCGCTTTTAACACATATGTACATTGCGTGTTTATTCTTGTACACTTTTGATTAGATGTACAACAGGGACGATCCCTTTTCCTGTTAGTTTGGATAAGAGGTGACAATTTGAAACCGTTATTTTCGTTGGACAGTACACTCTCTTCCTTTGCGATTCCGATTCCACCTGATATTGTCAAAATACGCGCAGGTGAAACCCTAGGTGAATGGGTTGATAAAGAACAAAAAGGCAGAGTCGTCATCGTCTCTCCTACAACTACGCTCGAACAAACCATCAGCCACATTCTCGCTGGCCCAGGCGTTTCCGATCTGCCTACACTCGTCATCGTGGATGAACAAGGGACTCCGACGGGAATGGTTGAGCCATACCAGCTCATGACTGCCTTTGCCGTGTTGACCCAAAACCAGTCTGCCCTGCTCAGTACGTTGATGGGTACGATGAGTGAGGCCGTCACTATCGTGGACTCCCGCAATGTTGTCCAACACTGGAATCGGGCAGCAGAAATAATTTATGAAATCGATCGCGAGCAAGTCGTCGGAACTTCTCTCGATGAGCACTTCGCCAGTGAATCGATCCGCCTGCTCGATGCCCTGCGTCAAGGGACATCTGTTCAACGTGTCTATCACATTCCTCGTCCTGATAGTCATGTACTCATTAATGCGGCACCGATTCGCCGCGAGGGTGAAATTATCGGCGCGATTTCCATTGAACAGGATATTACTGAGCTGGTTCGTCTCAATGAAGAATTAGCACATACGACGGCCCATCTCCACAATTTGCAGCAAGAGATGAGTCGGTTTCAGGCAGCAGACGATCCTTTTTATGCAATCAAGGGGCATTCCGCCTCGATACAATCCGCTATTGGTTCCGCAAAAAAAGTGGCGCAGACGGATGCGACTGTACTGATTTATGGAGAAAGCGGCGTAGGGAAAGAACTGTTTGCCAAAGCGATTCATCAGGCAAGTCGCCGACATGAGAAGCCTTTTATCGCGATCAACTGCGGTGCCATTCCTGCTGCGCTGTTCGAAAGTGAGCTGTTTGGCTATCAGGGCGGTGCTTTTACTGGAGCCGAGAAAAAAGGCAAGCCTGGCAAGCTGGAGCTGGCGCATGGCGGGACGCTTTTCCTCGATGAAATTGGGGAGCTGCCGCTAGAGTTGCAGGTCAAGCTGCTTCGTGCCTTACAGGAACGGCAATTTTACCGCGTAGGCGGAACAGAGCCGATCACCGTTAACACACGGATCGTAGCGGCGACAAACAGACAGCTGGAGCAAATGGTTGCAGACGGTCGTTTTCGCGAGGATTTGTATTATCGGCTGAACGTCTTTTCTCTGGAAATCCCGCCGCTGCGTGAACGACGCGAAGATTTGCCAGAGCTCGTGCAAATTTTCATTCATGAGTATTCCGTAGCCCATGACCACTCCGTACCACGCATCTCTCCCGAGGTCATGCAAGCGTTGTTCGAGTACAATTGGCCTGGGAACATCCGACAGCTTCGCAACGTCATCGAACGTCTGTCGATCCTGCAAGAAAACGGTGTTATATTGCCTGAGCATCTTCCGTCTGTCATTCGCAGTCACGCAGAACCCACTCATGTTTCTGTGCACACACCGATTGGGGGAACGTATGCGCCGCCGACTCCGACACCGCCGTCAATCCTACGTCCGTCGATTGCGTACACTGCTCCACCTGTGAACGAAAAAGAGCGCATTCTGGCAGCATTGGAGCGCACGTATGGCAACAAAAAGGCAGCAGCCGAGCTGCTCGGCGTATCTCGCGGAACCCTTTACAATAAAATGAAGAAGTTCAATATAAACGAGGAGTCTTTCAAATGGGATTGATCACATGGTCGGATGATAATACGTATCAAATCCATTATGCCGGGGAAACGATTGTCCTTTTGCCGAAGGAATACGCCTTGTTTCAATTTCTGTACACGTGGAAAAATCGGTCCTTTTCAAGGAGTGATTTGCTGGATCGCGTCTGGCCGCTGGAAGAGCCTACTGACCGTACTGTCGACGATCACATTTACCGCTTACGGAAAAAATTACAAAAGTGGTCGCATCTGCTCACGATTGATACGGTCCGAGGAGTCGGCTATCGGCTTACGCTAAAAGAGCAGCAATCACCTAGTCCAACGATATTGAACAGCAATTTCTCAGAAACCATCAATAAAATGCTGAGCACCTATCACGGTATGGGAATGGGGGCCGCGTTGCAGACCCTTTATACTCATCAGAAGGTACTGGGCATTCAGATGGACCCATTTTACGCTACCTTTTTGCGATTTGTTGTCGGTGACTTCAACTGGTTTGTAGAGGATAAAGCTACACCCATTTCCGACAAGCTGTTTTATATGTTCCATTTGTACCATATGACGGAACTTGACTCGCAAAAAACATTAGAAATTTTACAATGGGCTCTGAAAAACGCGAAAAGTATGCCTGAAAATTATCAGGATGAGCTACAGATCACCGCAATCAGTGTCTACGCCCAAGCCAAAGAGTGGGAGCGAGCCAAAAAACAGCTAATACCTGCTAGAGAGGTTGTCGACCGAGTCAATTCACCCGGCTTTCGACTCTTTTTTCAAGCAGAAGAAGCCCTCCTGTATCTACTCATGGGTGAGAGTGACGAAGCTGAGAAAGTCATTCAACGCTCTGAGGAAATCTTGCAAGAACTCCCTATGCAGCGTGAGCTCGGCAGCTTTACCATTGCGCGCGGTCTTTGTCTGTACCATCGGCTGGAGATAACCAAGGCGCGCCGATTGGTCGATGAAGGTCTGGAAGTAGTACGAAGCACCAAGTTCGTCCCCCATCTGATTTATGGCGTACAAATGATCTTGTTGTTCTTAAAAAACTTCGGCTACGATGCGGAATGGGAGCGCAAATACCAGAAAATGTGGGCGGAATTATCCGAAGAGTACAAGTTCGACTACTTGCAGAAAAAGATTCGTGCCATCATCCCATCGACTATCTGATATTCCTCTGACAAATCCCTTTTATCATCGAGTTAACAGATCGATGGAGGGATTTTTTTGTTAAAGGAAAATAGAACGTTTCGCACACTGTTCATCTCTTACGGACTGTCTACGCTTGGCGATTGGTTTGATTTTATTGCGGTATCCATCCTGTTAGGGTTTGTGTGGAAGGTTGATCCGATGACCATGGCTCTCCTGCCGGTTGCCTATGCGGCTCCAAGCATTTTGCTCGGGCAGTTTGCCGGGGTGCTTGCAGACCGTGTGAACAAGGTACGTATGATCATGACCATGAATATCATTCAGGCTGCTCTCACTCTGCTCCTACTTGCCATGCCTACTCCACTCTGGTTCCTGGTGGTCATTGCCCTGCGTTCAGGTGCCTCTGTCTTCAATGATCCAGCGCAACAGACCTTGACGCGTCAAATCGTACCTGAGAATCAATTGTTACAAGCCTCTGCCTTGAATGGAGCCGTATATCAGATGGGGAAATTGATTGGTCCACTTGCCGGAGGATTGGTAGCGGCCGTTTTTGCACCTGCCATTTGTCTGATGATTAATGCTTCGACCTTCCTTCTCTCTACTGGATTTCTGTTCACGATTCGGAAAGTGGAGAATACGTTGTCTCGTACATCCGTAGAAGAGCAGCCTCTCCCTTACCGTCAAGCATGGCAAGAGGGCTGGCGGATCTTTTTGCAAAACCGTGTCCTGTTGTTCAGCACGATCTTCGCAACCGTTACCTCGTTGGCGATTCAATTGGCGGATACACAGTTTCCTGTGATCTTCCGCGAGAAGCTGCCCGACAATCCGGAAATGCTCGGGTTTACAGTCAGTGTCATTGGATTAGGCGCACTTGTCACCGTCACCTGGCTACATCGTTTAAAAGAGATGCGTTCCTACGGGTGGGTGCTGGGCGGTGGCGTTTTGCTCATCGGAATTAGCTTTTCGTGGATTGGATTTTTCCAGGCTGGTGCTGGCATGTATTGGCTGCTGATTCCCGCTTTATTGGCAGGAATCGGAACAGGTCTGACTTCGGTCGGCGCCAATTATCTGGTACAAAAAGAAAGCCCTCCGCAAGCACTGGGCCGTGTGAGGGGAATTATCGATTCATTGACGAGCGCTACTTTCATTATTGCTCCGTTGCTCGGTGGCGTCATTATGACCATCTGGGGTCCAAACACTGCTTTTTTATGGGTCGGAATGTTAATCGCTACGATTGGTGGAGGCGCAGTTCTCTTACAACAATGGATTTGGGGGAAACGAACAAAAGACGTGGCTGTTGCTACCGCTACGGCTGGATCGGAACGAGTCGGATAATTTTATCGTCCCCTTCTCTCGGATTTCCACGACCATCGCGGTTGTTGGTCAACAAATAGAGTGCGCCGTCTTTTCCTTCGACCACATCGCGCAATCGTCCGAACTCGTCTTGGAACAAAGTAGCAGCCTCCAATACCGTATCAGGTCGAGTAGCGTCTAAGCTAATTTTCTGAAGCTGCGTACCCCTGAGGTTCGCTACGAGCAGTTGTCCTTTCCACGGCCCTTTGGATACAAACGTCATGCCAGAAGGAGCCCATGTCGTATCACCGCTTTGCAGGAGGGGGGGTTTCATCCCCTCTTTTTGCTGTTCACCAGAAATGACCGGCCAGCCGTAATTTGCGCCTGGCTCGATCCGATTAATCTCATCATGTGCAGTCTGGCCGTGCTCCGAGCTGTAGAGTATTCCTGTATCCGGATACCATGCGATGCCTTGCGGATTACGATGTCCATAGCTGTATACAGGTGAGCCGGAAAAAGGATTGTCGGCAGGAATGGTTCCATCCAGATTGATGCGCAAAATTTTTCCGGCGAGACTTGCCCGATCTTGCGCAAGTATCGGCTCATGCGCATCGCCTGTCGTAATATAAAGACGCTGATCCGGACCGATTTTGATCCGTCCTCCGTTGTGGATCGAGCTTCCCGGGATTTTATCGAGGAGTACCTTGTCAATCTGTGCTGCATGGTTTGCTTCTCTCAGTCGCAGAACACGATTGAAAGTAGCCTCTCCCTCTTTGTATGTATGGTAAACGTACAAGTAGTGGTTATTCGCAAAATCAGGATCGAGCACAAGGCCCAACAGCCCGCCTTCTCCCTCGCTGATGAACGGGGCAGGGAACGAGATGAGCGGATCCGGCAACAGCTTGCCTGACTGGATCACTCGCACTCTTCCTGGTCGCTCTGTGAAAAAGATTCGACCATCCGAGGCTATATCCATCGCCCACGGCACATCCAATTGATCAGCCACTACCTCCATCCGATATGGAAGAGTCTGTTGAGCTGGCTGCGACTCTGGAGCAGGATTCGCCTCGCAGGCCACAACCGGCATACTCAAGATCAAGGTAAGCACACATACCATCCATTTTTTCCACATCTCACGTTTTCCTCCCTGTGCGATTTGTCCAGTAGGAACCAGGAAGCATTTAGACAAAGTTTCGCTTATGTACGCTTATGTTCCTCTTTTCGTTGTGCAAAAAATCTGTTTGGATGCCCTCCAGCAGTTGTGCCGGGGCCGAAGCCCGGTGACATGTTTTCCAGTCGCCTGTATCCTCTCTCCGTTCGGGCGGTCTCCTTCCAAACATATCACCGTGCTTCCACAGCTGAGGTTGGGCGTCCAGCTTTTTAGAACATTTGTGTAGTTAATCAGAGAAGTCTTTCCGTTTTTCTTTATCTTTTTTTCCTCTTTTATGCCTTTAAAATGTTGACTGAAGCCGCGTAGGAAGAAGCGGATTTCCAGTCCAAGCGCCTCTGGAGCCCAACCCAGCGAAGGAATGAATGTCGGGGGTTTTCAGCTTCACTTATGATATACTCCCTTGAAACTTCAACGTTTGAAGCGCTCCCGACATTCATTCCGTAGCGGACAGCCCCCGCCTCCCGGCAGGGCGTAGGTTGAAGCGTAGACTGGAAATCCGCTTCTTCCCCCCACTACAGCCCCTCCTAATCTACCCCGGAAAAAAGACAAAAAAAAATTGGTCCCCATTGAACCAATTCACGAAAAGACCTACTCGATATTCACTTGTCTTCGTTCCTCGATTTGCCGATGCAAAATGTACTTTCGCAAATTGTGAAAATGACGTGCATTGATTCCTTTGATCGTACAGCCGTAAAAATAGTTCGGACCTTCTATTCGTTCATGAATGATAACCAGGTCAGTTTTCACTACCCCATCCGGGCGATTTCGACCATACAATTCAAAGGAAAAAACAATTTGCTGATCCGCAGGAATATGTTTGTCTGAGCGGAATGCCAAGCCTCCCAGGCTCAAATTCACCAAGTACACCATTTGACTATAAACGGAAAAAAATGAGTCTGGCTCCTGCGTCGGATACTGGATCCAGCCCTTAACCTCCATGTCGAAACGGGGATAGCGTCTGCGCTGTTCCCGAAACTCAGTAGCTGTTGGAGAGTGGAACAAAAACAAGCGATTTTTGTCTTTAGCCACGACTACGGCTTCAAACGTATTGATCGTTTCATAATCAGCCGTCAATAGACAAGGGATCTGATCCCCTACAGTGACATCCAATGGGCTGGGAAATACGGCTTCGATCAAGTCTCCTTCTTCATAGGTAACATGACCTTCTATCACTCGATTCCCTTTTCTAATTTGTATTATGCTTTCCATCTGCGTTCTCCACCACTTCGCACAAATATATTACCGGGATTTCCGAAATCTTTACCTGGATGCTTTTCGCGGAAAATAAGGTATAATGGGAACATTGACAGATAGGAGGTTACAGACCGATGAATCGTTATCAATTGGTAACACTGGCTTTGGCATTTTTGGTAACCGCCTGTCTCATCGGAGTTGGCATTGCCATTGGGGAAAAAAGCCCCCTCGGTATCCTTGGCTGTATCGTTGTTGCCTTCTCGTTGATGGGATTTGGCTTTTCGTACAAGCGCAAGCATATGCGCTAACCTCTTCTCCGTTATCGCCGTACAAGTAAACTGTTCACATAAAACAGGACAGAGGGCAAGCCCTTTGCCTGCTTCAGTAGTTGTCTAGCGATAGTATAAATGTGTGGCTGGCTCCGATTCACCTTGCGATCCGCGAGATAAAACGCGACTAGCCCGTCCACGATCATACGGTGAAATGCAGGATTTGGCAAGCGTTTAACGCTTGCCTTTGCTTGTTCTATGAAAAGCTTCAAGCGTTCAGTCGCTATCCGTTCTGAATCGTAATAGCTCACAAAGTTTAAATCTCCACCCATTTTATCTTCTTCCAGGTCAATTAAATAGTCTAATAAAATATGTAACCCGCACAGCCATGGAAAGTAAGCTTCACTTACCATTTGAATTTGCTCTTCCCCTACATCTGGATCAGTCGACAAGCAAAAAAGAGCGAATATCCCGATGGTCGAGCCTGTGACAGCCGCAAATTCTTGCCAGTACAAATCATGATAGCGTTCCTTATACTGATCCCACCACGTCAACAAGTGATCCTCACGCAAATGGGGAGCAATGTGCTTGTATACTTGCAAATCGCTATACAAACAAGAAAACTCGAGTATCTTTGCCTGGATTTTTTCATAGGCTGGCAATTGTGCGACATGTTGTTGACAGGTCTGAACCAGCCCAGCCAAAAAGCCGCCGTCATCCTTATCCTCGCGGTACAAATAATAGTCGCGCAATGGCGCGCCTGGTGTCAGTGCATCCTGCATCGACACGTGAAGCTGACGGAAGTCTTGCGGGTCTAATGACGTGCTGCGATCACACAGATTATCCAAGTAGTCACTGATCGTTTGGTAGGCGACAATCAGCGGGACAATTGTCTCTACATGCGAGATGACCTGTGCAGCATAAACACATCCCCCTTGGCAGTGAAACTTTTTGGAGTTCATGCTGTCTTGTGCCTGTTTTCTCAGCTCGGGATTGGGAATCGCCTGTGCTCTTTTGTACCAGGCCGCAAACTCTCGCTCCAGAACAGGTTGCACATGACGATAGACTCGGTAAAGTAGCTGCCATGGATTACGTAGTTCGCTCACTTACTTCCCTCCCAAAACAAATGTAAAACGGAGGCATTCCCAAGCTTTTACCAGCTTACATCGAAGCCCTCGCTCATAACCAATAGAAATATCTTATCACATTTGGATGCCCACTCCAAAAATCAGCCCTGAAATACACCAATTCGCCTTTTTGACTCCATATAGAGTACAAAAATAAATTTTTTGGCATTGATACGAGTAGAAGAGATCGTCATTTCCATCTGATTCTCCAGCTCTAGCATGCGTTTTCGCACCTCGGTAAAATCGAAGAATGTGGTCGCGTAGCTCTCGAATTTGGGATTGCTGTAATCGGTAAGCCCAAGGGAAGCCAGATGGGTTAATGCCTGATAAATGGATCTGCGAACCCGTTGTTCAGCGGCCTTCGTTTCCTTTTGGATCAAGACAGTCACTCCCTTCCCCAACTTGCGGGCAGCAATCGCCCAAAAAATATCGCGTAAAGGTGGGAGATTCACTTCCCCATCCCTTTCCTTCTCCCAGTGATACAGCCACTCCATCATGTCGAGTAAATCTTTGCTGCCTTTTTCGCTAATCATCCCCAGTTCGGTTAAGAGAAACCGTGCGGAAGACAAGATGCCCTTTTCATGATACGTTATTTCTTTTGAAAGAGCTGCCGTTACGTTCATACTGCCGGACAAAACGGAAAGCGACCGCTGAATACCCTCGATGGATTGCTGCAACAATATGCGTTCCCGTACCTTTTGCAGAACACTGATGACCTCCAGTCGATTCACCGGTTTGGTCACGTAGTATTCGATCCCTGTCGCATACGCCTCTGCGATTATCTCCTTCGTTTCGATTTGCGAGATCATGACAATCTTGCCTGTAAAACGCCTCAGTTGGCGCACTGTTTCAATGCCATCTCGATTCGGCATCAAAAGATCAATCAACAAGATGTCTACTTGCTTCCAATTCAAAAAATCGTGGTCAATCTGTAAACCATCCTCTGCTTCCCCACTTACCTCTCCCAAATCAGCATCCTCAATGATCTGAGCGAGCATGAATCGAATCGCCGGATCGTCGTCCACGATGAAGTAGCGCATTAGGTCACCCTTTCTGAATCAGAGTTGCGATTGGCAGGCGAATGCAAAATTGTGTGGTTTGTCCGCACGAGGCCTCGGCTATATCAATCCTTCCTTGGAGATTGTCTGTCACTTCCTTTACGTATGAAAGTCCTATCCCCGTGGAAGGCCTGCCTGATACGTCGTATTTGGTCGTGAATCCAGGCATGAACAAGAGCTCCTTGTCCTCTACCACTATGCCTGGCCCATCATCGGTCACATCAAAATGAATCCACTCCTGACTCTCGTCAATCGAGGCAATGATCGAGACCATCCCCCGGTCGCGGATTGCTTCGACACTATTGCCGACCAGATTGTTGATGAGTGAGAGTGTCGTGTAAATGTGGCAAGCGAGATAGGGCACCTCCACATTCGTTTCAAACTGAATGTCCTTCTCCAACAGTCTCGCGTACTTTCGTTGCACCTGAACTATAATAGCAATCAATTCGCCCAGTGGCATATAATCTCGTTCGTTCTCGTCAGAAATCAGCTTGGAAAGGCCTGCATATATGCGTTGATTGTCCTTTTTCACTTCATGCACTTGTCCGGCAAGGGACAGCAGCCGCTTTGCATATCGCTTGCTCGTCCCATCCTTGTGCTCCACCTCGTTCATCTCGCGATACAACTCATAGCAGCTGCGCGTGATTTCCTCAACCTGATGCAATGTCTTTTTTAGATGAACAGATTCCTCGTACAAGTTGGAAATGAGCATCAACATCTGCTCGTTTCGATTGCGCTGTTGCTTTTCCATCCATTTCGCCTGACGCAGCTGAATCATATTGAAAAAACTAAGGACAAAAAAACTGCGTATCAAAGCAATGACGGCAATCGGCCCTACGACCTCCAGCTGAAAGACTCCCTCCCAGGATACAGCACGAAAGGACAGCTCTACCAAATTGGCAGCTATTTCTGAGACTGTCCCCAACAGTCCCACCCAAAGCGGTCGATGATGTAGTGTATTAACGCGAAAGAGCGAGAATAGACAAGCAAAGGTAGCGTAATAGCAAAAGGCGGGGAAATGCATCTGAAGAGAAGGCAGAAACGAAAAGACATCTCCATACAAGAAATCTAAGATTATTCGAAATAGAACAACAATTAATCCAGTTACTATCCCTGCCAAGAAAGAAGGACGCAGCCACAATAAAAAAAAGAAAAAAGCCGTTGTACCAAAGCTAATACGGAAATCATCTTGAAACGGGTGGAATTTGAGCTCCCCGGCAATCGGGACAGCAATGAGCATAAGCAGCAGGATCGAAAGGGTCTCTCTCATAAAATGTTGCCCGCACTTCCTGTTTATTTCTTAGTTTACTATATTTTTCTATAGATTTTTGTAGTTTTTTATAGACCTCCCCTTACAATGCCAAGGAAAGTTATATAAACAGAACATTTAGACTAGGGGGAATTATCTTGAAGAAGCGTCATTTTCTTCTCTCGCTCACACTACTTCTGTCCATGTCGCTCATCACGGCATGTGGTGGTGGCAACTCTTCACAAGGAGGTGCAGGTGGAGGCGCCGATCCCTCCCAATTAATTATTGCAACAGGCGGTACAGGCGGCACTTATTTCCCACTCGGTGGCGGCATGGCTGACCATATAACGAAAAACGCTGGCCTCACTGCTACAGCACAAGCCACAGGCGCTTCAGCAGAAAACATTCGCCTCCTTCGTGATAAAAAGGCGGACATTGCCTTCACGCAAAATGACATTGCCGAGTATGCATCAAAAGGAACGAACATGTTCCAGCAAGACGGTAAAATTGATTCCTTTCAAGCATTGGGCGCTCTCTACGATGAGACCATCCAAGTCGTCGTCTCTGCTGACAGCAATATTAAAAGCGTTGCCGATTTGAAAGATAAGCGCGTATCTGTAGGCGCTCCAGGAAGCGGCACAGAAGTGAACGCTCAGCAAATTTTAGAAGCATATGGCATGACCTTTGAAGACACCAAGCTCCAGCGCCTCTCCTTTGCTGACTCGGCCAAAGCCATTCAGGACGGCCAATTGGATGCTGCCTTCCAAACTGCTGGTACGCCTACCGCAGCAATCACGGAGCTGGCAGCGACAACTGGCGTAAAAATCATTCCCATTGACGCGGACAAAATCGATGCGATCATCGCCAAATACCCTTACTACGTGAAAACAACCGTCCCAGCCAATACGTACCAAACCGTTCCGGAAGAAGTGACCACCGTCTCCGTCAAATCAATGCTTTTGATTCGCTCCGATCTCAGTGAAGGCCTCGTGTACAAAGTAACAAAGGCGATCTTTGAGAACAGCGACAAGCTCGGTCACGCCAAAGCCAAAGAAATCAAGCTGGAGAACGTGAAGAACGGCGTCAGCATCCCTGTTCACCCGGGCGCCCAAAAGTACTTTGACGAAAAAGGCGTGAAGTAACGCCAGATGGTTTTTATCCATGAAGTATCAAAGCGAAGAGGGCGGACGTTGTTCCGCCTTTTCTCCTTCTTTCTTCTCGTCATTGTCATTTATGTGGGCATCGCCACTCCGCTGATTCCCGCTCTGGTTATCCGGGATACACAATCGAATCAGGTAGTTTGGCGTGCAAACATACACAATGAAGCAGCCTTTGGCATCCGCTGGACTCATTCCATTCATCGGTCGACAATAGAGGAGCAATACCGGATTGTAGATGGTCAAATTATTTTGTCAGAGATGAGCTTTCACGACTACGGTATCGGCATGGAAAATGAATTGGCTCCTGGCGAGGAGCTGATTCTGGCCGATGGACGATTCCACGTTCGCAATATGCAGCGCTCTTTTCCTGCCCTACGGCTTTTTATCGGGCAAGTACGGGCTAATCATACGTTGCTTTTCGCTGGACAGGATATTCCGTTGAGCTTGATCTACAAGCCGGGAGAAGCCATCACGATTCAGGCAGAAAAGCGATCCATTCTGAGCGAGTTAGGAGGTTACTAGATGAGTACAACAACGAATATGAACCAGCAAGAGATGGATAAGCTGATCGCGCAATATGACAAGGAATCAGCCACACGCCAGCTTGCGGGTCCCATGAAGTGGATTTCTTTTGGTCTACTTGTCCTCTTCTCCCTGTACCAGTTATCCAGCACGCTTTTCTTCACGCTGCCTCCCCAGATTCATCGTCCGATCCACTTGGCCTTCGGTCTGGCACTTGTCTATCTGTTATATGCAGGAACACCCAAAGGCAACCATAACAAAATCGGACTCGTGAACATGATTCTCGCCTTGTTGGGTGTCTTCGTATCGCTATATTGGGTCATTGACTATGAAGGACTCGTGACCCGAACAGGTAACTATACGTCGATGGATATGGTGGTCGGCGGTATTGCCATCGTGCTCGTCCTAGAGGCTGCACGACGAGTCGTCGGAATTCCAATCGCTCTCATCGCCACTATTTTTCTTTTATACACCTACTTCGGACCTTACATGCCAGGCTTTTTGGAGCATCGCGGCAGTGATGTCGAACGGATTATCGGGCACAGCTACTACACACTAGAGGGTATTCTCGGTACTCCGCTCGCCGTTTCCTCTACCTTCATCTTTTTGTTTGTGCTGTTTGGCGCGTTTCTCGAAAAAACAGGGGTCGGTGAGTATTTTAACGATTTGTCGCTGGTCATTGCAGGCAGACGAATCGGCGGCCCTGCGAAGGTGGCCGTATTTTCCAGCGCCCTGCAAGGGACAATTAGCGGCAGCTCCGTTGCCAATGTCGTTACCTCCGGCGCCTTTACCATCCCGATGATGAAACGGCTCGGCTATCGCTCCGAATTTGCCGCGGCGGTGGAAGCCTCGTCCTCTACTGGTGGACAAATCATGCCGCCTGTCATGGGGGCTGCTGCCTTTTTGATGGCGGAATTCATCGGCGTTCCTTACTTGGAAATCGCCAAATCTGCAATCCTTCCTGCGATTTTATTTTTCGTGGGCATCTGGATTATGACGCACTTCGAAGCAAAGCGCCTCGGGTTACGCGGACTCTCTAAGGAAGAACTACCGAACAAAAAAGAAGTTTTGAAAAAAATGTACTTGCTCCTCCCCATCGTGATCATTATTACCGCTCTGATGATGAACATATCAGCCGAGCGCTCCGCGATTATCGGCATCATCTCCACCATTATCGTGGGCGCCTTCCGAAAAGAAACCCGCATGTCTATTGCTGATATTTTAGAAGCACTTGCCTCAGGTGCCAGAATGGCTCTCGGTGTCGTGGCCGCAACTGCGTGTGCCGGAATTATCGTCGGTACGATTACGTTGACTGGGATCGGATTGAAGCTGGCAAATGGCTTGATTGATTTGGCTGGCGGTCAGCTTTTCCTTACGCTGTTTTTCACGATGATCGCATCGCTTATCTTGGGCATGGGAACACCTACGACGGCGAACTACATCATCACTTCTACCATCGCTGCCCCGGCGCTCATTCAATTGGGTGTACCAGCTATCGCTGCTCACATGTTTACGTTCTACTTCGGAATCGTTGCAGACATCACGCCGCCAGTTGCGCTTGCTGCCTTCGCTGCATCAGGCATTGCCAAGTCAAAGCCGATCAAAACAGGTGTAGAATCCACGCGGCTATCAATCGCTGCTTTTATGGCTCCCTATATTTTCGTCATCTCACCAGCCTTGCTGCTGATTAATACCACCTTGCTCGAATCGATTTGGGTTATGCTGACTTCAACGCTTGGGATGATCGGGGTGGGAGCAGGGTTGATCGGCTATTGGATGTCCAAGCTAAACGTCTTGGAGCGTATCCTCGCAGTTGCAGGTGGCGTGCTCGCGGTCATCCCTGGGATCGAAACGGATATCGCCGGTTTTATTTTGCTAGGGCTCGTTTTTTCCTTATCGTATTACAAAGCTCGCAAACAAAAACAATCTGTGCAAACGACAATATAAGAAAACAAGCAAAAACCCTCCCAAGCATTCGTTTCCTTTTGCCAGGAAGCTCTTTTGCTTAGGAGGGTTTTCTTCTTTTATTCTTCTTGTTCGCTTCGAATCATTTTGGTCCAGCCGTCTACTTGCTCCACGCGGCGTTCCTTCATCAGCTTGCCGAGTGCCCGCTTGAAGCTGGACTTGCTCATTTGGAATTTTTCTCGGATGACTTCTGCTTCTGTCGAATCGGTATAAGGCATGGCCCCGTCACGATTGATCATATAGCGCAGCAGCTTGTCCGCATCTTCGCCATACTGCACTTCTTTGCGCTCTTTCATAGAACCGTTCAGACGGCCATCCTCACGTACAAAGCTAATTCGGCAGCGCACAGTTTGTCCGAGGCGCAGACGCCCTACCATTTCATCACGATGAATGAAAAGGATATGCTCGTCCTCCGTCAACAGGAATGCACCTGCTTGAATCACTTTGTAGACCGTACCTTCTACAGACTGGTTTTTCATACTCTGATCTGCCATTGCTGCGATCTTGACAATTTCGTTTTCAGTGACTGGCTTGGCCAAGAGTCTGCCGAGCTTGTCCTGCTTCAGCGCTACCAGCATTTGATCCTTGGGACGCGGCCATTCATCAGTATGCTTGGGCAGGTCATCGATGAACAAGAGCAGATCCTTGTTAATGCCGTTGTCCAGGAATACGCCCATGCGCGGAGAAATGTCCACGACTTCCAGCCAGCCGTATTCACCCATACCGACATGAGGCATGTCCATGGTCGCAGCCAGTCGGTTTTCGTGATCATGGTACAAAAACACTTCGACCTCATCATCGATATGTAAACGCTCGTGCGCTTCATTGGCATGGAGAAACACTTCATCTTTGCCATCGCGCAAAAAATAGCCGATTTCCGTTTTTCGCGCTACCGTCATGGTAAGCGTCATCCCTGCCTCCAAATTGCCGTTCTGAATGATTTGGGGCTCACGCTTTTCACGCATTTGTCTTTTGTACATATTTATTTTTTCCTCGCTCTCTACCATTGTGCACACTAACTATACCCATCCCCCGCAAGAAAATACCACAACTTTTTTCTAACAAAATAACGATGCGAAACGAAATAGGCAAGTCTTCCATTCACGGACATACATATGACAGTAAGACTGGCTTGGCCCTACTTTTCCAAGACTGGAGTGACTCTTGCCTATGCTGTTGTTGCTTGAACATATTTTTCTCGGCATTGTACAAGGCTTGACTGAATTTTTACCGATATCAAGCACGGGTCATCTCGTCCTGTTTCGCAAAATGTTTGGTATGCAGGAGGTAGGCCTTTTATTTGACACGATGCTTCATTTCGGTACGCTGATCGCTGTCGTTATCGTCTTTTGGCCACAGGTTCGTTTTATCATCATGAATCCGATGAGCAAGCTGACAAAACTATTGGTCGTAGGCACGATCCCTACTGCAGTGATCGGACTCGCCTTTGAAGATTATTTTGAAGAAATCTCCCAGACAGGCATTACGATCGGGTGGGAATTTCTTGCGACAGGCGCGATCCTCTGGGCAGTGGAGTCCATGCGCCGTGGAAATCGGAGATTCGAGGAAATCAACTACACGGACGCCCTCATCATCGGAACACTGCAAGGTGCAGCGATCCTACCTGCTATTTCCCGCTCAGGGCTGACGATTGCCGGTGCTCTCCTGCGCGGAATCGACCGTGCTGATGCTGCGCGCTTTTCGTTTTTAATATCCTTGCCCGCGATTCTGGGTGCTTGTGTCTTGCAAACAGCCAAGCTCGTAGAAACACCGCTTGAAACAGCTTTATGGATCCCGATGCTCGTGGGCACCATGTTTGCCGGACTAGCTGGATATGTAGCCATTCGCTGGATGCTTACCATCATCAGTACAGGCTCGATGAAAGGCTTCGCTATCTACGTCTGGGTATTAGGTGGGTTAATTTTACTCATGCAGCTCGTGGGCTGGTAATGCGAAAAAAGCCGGCTGCTTGCTCGCCGGCTTTCATCTACTTTCTTCCTTGTCTGGATAACGGCTGGCAATTAATTTGCCTACCAATAAAATGATGCCATAGAACGCTGTTGCCAAAAGCGAAGTAGCCAGCCACGTCGCCGTCCCCAGCACCAGATAAAGTGCGGCATGAGCAACAAAGATACCTACCAGCCACACCATAATGTTCATTCGATTAAAAAACGTCATCAAACTACGCAATTACCTCGCACCTCCACCATTCCATTTACTACTGTTATAGCCGATGAAACGGTGTTTTATCCCCTTACCGCTCTCCAAGATCAGGATGAGGCACAATAACCGCAAAGCCTGCTTGCTCCAGAATTTCTGCCAGTACGAAAAGAGGCGTGTCGGCAACCTCTCTGTACATTTTCGGCGTATGCAGATGGATCGCATCAGGAAAGTCTTCACTTAAATGGGTTCGCAATTTTTTCCCGCTGTCATCTTCATCGGTAAATAGGTATACCTCATCTGCATCTGCTGCTTCAGTTTGGGCGAGCAACTTCTCCCCCTTTTCCAAGCTGTAGGAACCGTATGTACAAAGAATAGTGACAGGCTCAGCCAGCACCCGAAGCAAGCGTTCTTTGTCTGTCTTCCCCTCCACGATCATGACACACCCTGCCATCCGTTCCCATCCTCCTGACGCACGCACGTTTTGTTATAGTATACCTCAACTCTCACCTAGGAAAATGAGGATGACTACTCCCTTTCGAAACAAGACATCTTAAGAAAGCATCCATTAACAAACAGGGGGTAGTAACATGTCCAAATTCAAAAGTGCCAAAAACCTGAATCAAAAAGGATTAGCCGTAGCAGGACTAACCAGTAGTACGGTTGCGGATGATACACATACCGAAGACAACCAAGGATCTTCCTATCAGCATCAACACAACAACGAAAATAGGAAGAATCAAAAATAAAAGGAATGAAATGGTTGCCTGGATAGAGTTTCCTTAGTAAGATAGTTTTATGAATATTGAACAACTTGAACTAACCGAAAAGCGAATCAAGATTTTTAAAGCGTTGGCAGATGAGACAAGGCTAGCCATTTTAAAGACCTTGTATCATTCCGGCAACGAGCTAAATTGTACAGAAGTGGGCTTTACCTGCGACACCTCCAAGTCCAATGCCTCCTATCATTTCAAGACACTTCGAGAGGCAGGACTGATCAAAGTCAGAAAGGATGGGCAAGCACGGTACATGAGCATATATAAAGAAACCTTCGATCAAATATTGCCTGGCTTTTTAGATACCTTGTGATTGGTATCCTTTTTTTGCTCGTTAGTTCAAAAGTTATTTAACTATATAATTATAAAACAACGAGGAGAGATTTTTTATGGAACGCCTATTTTTGATGATCTTTTTCTTCACCATGTTTTTGATCGGTACGAATACATTTATCATTAGCCCACTGCTGCCAACCTTGCGAGAGTTATATCACGTATCCACTAACCAGGCAGCCTGGCTGATCGGAACGTATGCTCTCGGATTTGCTTTGACCGCTTTAGTCGCCGGTCCGCTATCCGATAATCGAAACAGGAAACATGTGATGGCATTCGGTATGCTCGGATTTGCACTTTCCACACTTGCATGCGCCTTTGCACCTAATTTCGCCGCGATGCTCTTCTTTCGCTTTCTTGCCGGGACCTTCTCTGCCTTTATCGGTCCTCAAGTGTGGGCTGCCATTCCT
This sequence comes from Brevibacillus sp. AG, assembly GCF_028369215.1. Taxonomy (NCBI): domain Bacteria; kingdom Bacillati; phylum Bacillota; class Bacilli; order Caryophanales; family Paenibacillaceae; genus Brevibacillus; species Brevibacillus sp. AG. Next base: position 132,310 of record NZ_JAQMYO010000003.1, read on the forward strand.
GTTTTGTTTCCCCCTGCTCGTATCGGAAAAGCTATGGGGATTGTCATGGCAGGTCTTTCGGTTTCCCAAGTGATCGGTGTACCTATAGGCAGTTTTTTGTCCGCTTATCATTGGTCGTTTCCTTTTTTGGCTGTAGGAATTGCTTCTCTCGGAGCTTTTGTACTCATCATCCGAAAACTTCCTGATTTATTGCCTCCTACCGCCATAGCCGGACTTGGAACAAACAACGCCCGGGTGGCTATTTTTGCACGTTACATGGATCTGTTGCGACTGCCTCAAGCTTCACGCAGCTTTATCGGCTACTTCGTTTTCATGACGGGTGTCTATGCAGTCTTTTCATTCTATGGCGTATGGCTTTCCGATCAATATCAGCAATCCGTTACCCAAATTGGCTTGATCACTTTCGTTATCGGGCTTGGCAACACCGTTGGCAGCTTACTCAGCGGTTGGTTACTCGAGCGTTGGAAGACAAATACGATTTTGACCGTTGGGTTTCTGGGCAGCGCCCTGCTCTATCTTGTTTTGCCTTACATACCGGGAGTCGGCTTTTTGCAGGTTGTCCTCTTCTTCATGTACTGCTTCGGCGGTGTACTCGTGCCTGTCCTGATGGGGTACTTGCAATCATTGTCCGACACCTCGCGCGGTACCATATCGAGCTTGACCAACGCCTGTATGTACATCGGAACTTTCATTGCCTCTTCTTTCGCAGGCAATTTGTATTCTATTTTTGGATTCGCGGGGGTCAGCACTTTCGCCACCTTCACTTTTCTTATCGCCTATCTTCTCTTTGTTTTGAGGACGGGTAAATTAAATGTAACCTCTCAAGCTTGAGTTCTTTACTTTCCCTCTTCGCCTTGCTACGCTATGGTCACATTCATTTTATCGCAGTCAGCAGGACGGAGAGGGTCAACGTGGATTCATCCCCATCTTTATGGAAAAACAGTTCGTTCCTCAAGCTTTGGCTTGCGCAAATGACAGCAAGCATCGGTGATCATTGCTACAGCTTCGCATTACTCTGGTATTTGCTCCAAGCAACCAAATCGGGTACGGTGCTCAGCCTGCTCGCAATCCCGGAAATGGTGGCGGGTCTCATGTTTTACCTCGTCGGCGGAGTCATGGCTGACCGGTACAGCCCGCGTATGCTCATGGTGGGTGCGGATGTTGCGCGAATTCTTGTCGCGATCACGGTTGGCATCCTGGTCTACATGGGTGTAGAAGAGTTTGCTTTTTTTCTGGCAGCCCAATTCTTGTTGGGTTTGTTCTCCAGTCTGTTTCAGCCAGCGCGAACCGTTGCACTCAAATCAGTGGTTCCCCAAGAGCAGCTAGGGCGAGCAAATGCCATCTTGGATACGACTTTCCGAACGATTCGGATTATTGCGCCAATGTCAATTGGACTGGTCGCTTCGATTATGCCGCTGTCTACTTTGTTTTTTGTGAACGCAGGCAGCTATTTGATTTCCGTCTTGTTCCTTTATGCCATCCGTATTTCGTTGACCGATCAACAACAAGTATCTCCTACGAAAATGACACCCAGGCAGTACGCCCGGGATATTGCCGCAGGTTTACAGGAGCTAAAACAAAATCGTGCTCTGTTCTTGATTCTTCTCTTTAGCAATATGGGCTTTCTCGTCTGGCAGGTCACTTACACGGTGGGCTTCCCATTCATGGCCGAACGCATGCAGCAAGGAAACGGAAGTACATTAGCTGTCTTGTTGGGCTTTTACGGGATCGGGAACTTGCTAGGCAGCTTGTACATGGCACGATCGTTCTACACTCGCTATTTGTTCGTGATTATGATTGGTTGGGTGTTTCAGGCAGTCGGATTCCTGTTGCTTACGGCAGGAGGTACCGCTCACTGGATTGCCTTCCTCGGAGCAGCCGTGGCAGGGATCGGAGGGCCGCTCATTGGTATCCCGACCGTGACTGCCATTCAAATCAAAGCATCCAGCAACAGTACAGGCAAAATTTTTGCGATCAACATGCTCCTGTTCACTTTCTTTTGCACATTGTCCAGCAGCCTCGGTGCAATCTGGATGGGCAAATGGCCCGTTGAGCAGCTTTTCCTCGTTAGTGGACTATTCCTCGCTGTCATGAGCTTCGCAGGCTTCCTGATTGAAAAACGAAAACCAACGGAACAACACCAATCCTCGTCTGCATAAGTAGCTTTTTTCATACCAAAAAGCCGTTTTTTCCTCCTTCAAGGAATCAACGGCTTTTTGTTTTCCTACATTTCAACTGGCTGCTGTTGTGTCACACAATGAATCATCCCACCATGTTTATAAAGCTCTCTGACATCAATGCCAATCACTTCACGGTCAGGGTATAGCTTTTGGATGATCTCGTTTGCGATTTTGTCATTCGGATCATGATAATTCGGCACAAGGACAACGGTATTCCCAATATAGAAATTCACATAGGAGCCTTTGTATCCCAAGTCCTTTCCATTCTCTAAAATGACATTGTGCTTACTGATTGGTAAATTCACGTACTTATACGGCTTGCCCAAGGCATTCTTCGCCTTCAGCAATGTTTGGATATCCTTATTCGGGACACCCCATTCCTCTAAATCATTTTCCTTCATCGTAATAATCGTTGACTGATCATAAAATTTGGCAAAATCATCAATATGAAAATCTGTAATATCGAGGCCTGGTACACCATCTAGCCAAATAAAATTCGTCGCCCCAAGATATTCTTTCATATACTTCTCAACATCTGCTTCTGAAAATTTGGGATTTCTATTTTGGGATCATCAATTCAATATTACTGTTGTCAGGGGTGAATTCTTCATCTAAAAACAAGACAGACGGCGCACCAAGTAACTGAATATGATTTTCTTCCGCCTTCGCGTATATAGAATCAATGTACTTGTCCATGTCCGCAATATGAATTTGCAAGCTTTGACTGATGATACTTACTTCATTTCTCATTCCGAGCAATATATCGTACGTTCTTCTCTTTCCTCGAATGATCTCTTCCTTTTTTTCAATCATCTCCTGCATTTCTGCAATGATCTGTCTATAACGATTCACCTCATTGGACAATTCATTTATTTTCGAGTGGATGAATTCGATAAAAAATTTCCTGTCTGATGTCTGAAGGATCGTTTTAATCTCCGGTAGAGAAAATCTATATTCTTTCAACTTATTGATAAGTAATGCCGTTTCTAATTGACTCTTTTCATAGTATCTGTATCCATTCGTTTCATCGACATGCAAGGGCTTCAAAAGTTCTTCCTTGTCATAGTGTCGCAACATGCGCGGACTCATTTTGCAAAGCTGAGAAAATCTGCTAATTGTGTACATGTGTCTCCCTTACCCTTTGTGATGATTTCAAGAAGCTATTATATCATTCAGTATCGAGACTCTGGTGATACCTACATCGTTATTTTCTTATTATTTGCAAAAAAACAATTGCAACCGGAATTTTCATGTCATATAATCTGACATAACTAAAATAGTGTCAGGTTATATGACACAGATAAGAGGTGGATGGATGGAACCTACTGTCGCAAGTCTCTCGTCTGCCATTGACGCCACATGGGTCATGGTCTCGGCCATTCTGGTCATTCTCATGCAGGTTGGATTCGCCCTACTGGAAGCTGGCTCTACTCGCATGAAAAACGCTGGTCACGTCGCAGGCAAAACGGTCCTTACCTTCGGCATCTGCTCGATTGCCTTTTGGGCGTTTGGCTTTGGTCTGACGTTTGGAGACGGCAACTCTTTCGTCGGACTTTCCGGATTCTTTTTTGATGGCATGCAAAAAGACGCTTTCTCCGCTTTTTCCGCTGCAACTGTGCCTATCTCGATACTCTTCCTCTTTCAGCTCGCTTTTGCAGCCGTTTCACTCGCGATCGCCTGGGGTGGTTTCGCCGAACGTGCCAAGCTGTCCATTTATTTTATTTTCAGCGTACTGTTTACTGTCCTCATCTATCCTGTCGTCGGCCACTGGGTATGGGGCGGCGGTTGGTTGGCACAGCTCGGGATGCAAGACTTCGCTGGTTCTACAGTTGTCCATCTCCAAGGTGCCATCGTCGCACTTGTCGCCACTATCCTTTTGAAGCCTCGCATTGGAAAATACAATCGCGACGGCAGCTCCAATCTGATTCCTGGTCACAACCAAGTCTACTCTGTCTTAGGTGTCCTGTTTCTTTGGATCGGCTGGTTCGGCTTTAACGCCGGCTCCACGCTCGGCAGTACATCTGGATTTTTCGGCTATATCGCCGTCACAACCAATCTCGCTACCGCAGCAGGCGCTGTCGCCGCTCTTGCTATCTCCTGGATCGTCATGGGAAAAGCAGATATTCCAAGCATGCTCAACGGCGTCCTCGCTGCTCTCGTCGCGATTACAGCATCCTGCGCCTTCGTCGATCCGTGGGCAGCTGTTGTGATCGGTGCTGTGTCAGGTATTCTTACATTTTATACATCCATTTGGTTTGATCGTATGGGGATTGATGATCCTGTCTTCGCTTTTTCCGTACATGGGGTGGCTGGTATTTGGGGAACGTTGTCCACGGGTTTATTCGCTACTCCAGAGCTTACCGAAAAGGTCGGCGTAGGCGGTCCTGGGCTGTTTTATGGCGGCGGCCTGCATCAATTAGGGGTTCAGGCGTTGGGCTTGGCTGGCTCCGCGCTCTACGTTTTCGTCGTAGCCTTCATCATTTTGTATGTGTTAAAAGTAACCATTGGCCTGCGAGTCACTGAAGAGGAAGAGGTGGTTGGTCTTGACCTTAGCGAACATGGGGGATACGGCTATCCCGAACTACTCCAGCCTGAACGCGTACGACCGGCTACATCTACCCAAAGCAGCACCTCTCACTCTCTCACCTGAACAAGTGGAAAAAATACGGAATGTTGACTCCTTTGACGAGCTGGCCTTATTGCGACGAGAATTGTTGGACCCTTCTCCGTTGCGTTCATTGAATCGCGCAGGGGAATTGGCCCCTTTTTCCATCGTCGTCAATCTGATTCACGACAATCTTATCCGACAAGGGGTACTCCTCGCAGTGAACGACCTTGCCAAAAGGGGCTTGGGTACCCCTCCCGTCCCCTTTGCCTTTCTGCAATTCGGCAGTGGCGGACGGTCAGAGCAAGCACTCATCAGCGATCAGGATAACGGCCTCGTCTATCAACTGCCAGATCACCTGGGCGAACAGGAAACAGAAAAGATACATGGCTACTTTCAATTGCTGGGGGCGACGATCGTTGCTGGTCTGGAGGTAGCCGGCTATCCTCCCTGCCAAGGGAATGTCACTTGCCTCTCCCCAAAATGGCGAGGCAGCACCGAACAATGGCTGGACCAAATAGACAGATGGGTCTCTCACCCCATCTGGGAGAACGCTCGTTATTTACTGCTCGCAAGTGATGTGCGTGTCTTATGGGGCGAATCGGCCATTTTTACTCCCGTCCACGACCGCTTCCGTCAATTGCTTGCAGGGAACGCCTTTTTGCTGAATCGACTGGTAAGCAATACGTTGCATTATCGGGTGCCACTCGGAATATTCGGCAGAGTTTTACCCGAAGTCCATGGACGCTTCCGCGGCGCCATCAATGTGAAGTACGGCATTTATTTGCCACTAGTGAATTGCGTACGGCATTTCGCCTTGGCGCATGGCATCTTTGCCAGCTCTACCTTGGAACGATTGGATCTACTCGGTGAAAAAGGAGTCTGGAGCAAAGGCCTTTGTGACGAGGTGGCCGCATACTTCCGGCAAATTCAAGGTTTGCGCCTGATCGCTCCCCTCCATTGGGAAGATGGGCAATACACGAGCAATAGCTATATCAAGCTAGGGGAGCTTTCTCCTGACACCCAAGTGATGGTACGGCAGTCAATGAAGCTGGCGATCCGCCTGCAAAAAATGACAGAAAAGCTCCCGTCCGTTTTTGGGGGATAGGAGGAGATTGCGTGGCAAAATGGGACTTATTCGGTCGCATTTGGCATATGAGCCGGGCTATGTCAGATATAGCAGATGACAAACAGCACATCGCCTATTTGCGCTCCATCTCCAAAACGAATAAACCAGTCGATTCCAGTGCCGATATTCCTTTGCACGATCTGGAGGTTGTCGTCGTCGATCTGGAAACGACCGGTTTTTATCCCGATCACGGAGACGCGATTATATCGATGGGAGCCGTCGCCATGAGAGGAGAGCACCTCCTCCTCGGCGATTCTTTTTATACGTTGGTCAATCCCGGTCGGGCGATTCCTCCTCATATCCGCGCTCTCACCGGGATTACCGATGATATGGTTGCCAATGCCCCTGAGCTGTTAGAGGCTTTGTCCCGTTTTTTTCAATTCGTTGGAGATCGTCCGCTCGTTGCCCATCACTCTCGCCATGAGCGTGAATTTTTACGATCTGGACTCTGGAAAACGAGCCGACGTCCGTTTACCCACCGTATGCTGGATACGATGCTGCTCATCCGCTTGTTGAGCAATCCGATTGGCAACGGTTCGCTGGACGCCCTCTGTGCAGCACACGACATCCCGATCTCACGCAGGCATCACGCTTACTGTGACGCTGTTGCCGCTGGTACGCTCTGGGCGAAGTATTTGGTGAAAGCAAAATCACATGGATTTACAAACCTGCGGCAGGTTTACGAGGCCGTACGCTAGAAGAAGTTCGAACAAGTTCAACAAGTCCTACCAACCAACATGAGGAGAGAATATCATGCTACAAATCAGAGACGCAGTTGTGGGTGACCTACCTGCAATGCTCGCTATTTACAACTACGCGGTGGAAAATCTGGTTGCGACATTTGACTTGGAGCCACAGACCTTGGCCCAGCGCGAAGTGTGGTTTCACAAGCACGGTGACAGACATCCGATCATCGTCGCCGAATCCAAAGGGAACGTGATCGGCTATTGCAGCCTGTCCGTTTTCCGTGAGAAGCCCGCCTATCAAAAATCGACCGAGCTGTCTATTTATATCGCCCCCGATCAAAGCGGGAAAGGTGTCGGCACGACCTTGATGAGTGCGATTTTGGAGCGTGCGAGACAACTCGAATACCATACGATCGTGAGCGGAATCGTAGGGGGCAATGACGCCAGCGTGAAGCTGCATGAGAAGTTCGGGTTTTCATTGGCTGGGAAGTTTCAAGAGGTGGGATATAAATTCGGAGAGTGGCACGACGTTCATTTCTATCAATGGATGGTCAAGTAACAGCATACGAAAAGCCGACACCCTTTTCACAAGGAAGTGTCGGCTTATTTGTTATGTAGGAAGCGAATACCTAAAAGTGGCACATCTTAAGCCAGGGTCTAATCCCTTAGCCCTTATGATATTAGTGTAACTGACGGATGATTATAAGTCTATATCTTTTTGAAAATTTGCACTAAAGTAGGTGTACCTGGCCAGGGAATCAAAAACAGGAGGTAACCCTGCTGTGCAATGGCTGTCATGGGATCTGAACCTGAAGACCAGATTGATCGGCGAGACGCTTTTCAACCTATTGTTTTGGATGTACTTTCCCTTTCTTACTCTCCACTTTAGTGATACCTTTGGCAAAAATGTTGCCGGGTTACTCATGACAGTGCCACCGATTATGAGTATGATCGGCAATCTTTTTGGCGGCTATTTGGCTGACCGATTTGGTCGTCGATATGTCATGCTGTCAGGAGCGTTTTTGCAGGCAGGCATGTTTGTCCTGTTTGCCTTCTCCCTCTCTTCTTGGATCGATTATCTTGCTTTTATTGGAATCGGGCTTGGCAAAGCAGTATACAGCCCGGCGAGTTCTGCGATGGTCGCTGATCTCACCTCCGAAAAAGACAGACGCAGAATATTCGCTACCTTCGTTACAGCCATGAACATTGGCGCCGTATTGGGACCCGCGTTGGGGGCCATCTTTTTCTTTCAATACCGCAGTGAGCTGCTATGGACTTGTGCGCTTGTCACTTTTTTGTATTCGATTGCGATCTGGCTCCATGTGAGAGAGACACTACCACAGTCCGTAAAAAGCTCTGTCGCCTCCATCCATTTCCCTTCTGTTATGAAGGAGCAATGGCAGAGCTACACCGTCATTCTACGCGACAAAGCCTTTGCTATCTATATTTTCGCAGGCATGCTGATTACGATCGCAATCGTACAGCTCGATTTATTTTTGGCAGTCTATGTAAAAGAATTCGTCCCAGCGCAGACACTGCTATCGTGGAAAGCATGGTCGCTCTCGCTTAGCAGTACGGAAATTTTCGGATGGATGCTGGGAATAAGCGGCCTTCTGTTTGTTCTGTGCGCCCTGCCTGTTACCAAATGGTTTGAGAACTGGAGCGACCGGAATGTCTTCCTCTTGTCCTCCCTGCTGTTTGGCATGGGCATGTTTTTGGTGGGATTCACGACGAATGCATGGCTATTGTTCGGATGCGTGGTCATTTTTACAGTAGGGGAAGTGATGCGAACGCCGGTCGAACAGAGCTTCGTCAGCAAATACGCACCAGAACATGCACGAGGCCAGTACATGGGCGCCTCTAACCTGCAGTACTCGCTCGGCCGCTTCCTCGCTCCCGTAACCGTCATTCTTTCAGAGTGGATCATGCCTATTGGTGTTTTCGCGTTCATCTTGCTATGCTCTCTGTTGAGTGCCGTTTTTTATATGAAGCTATTCCAAATCGTTCAGAAACGCGAGTCAGTTCATTACGGATAAGCTATAGCCGAAAACAAGAAGTGGTTGAGCAGCGATAACCTCCTGCCAACCACTTTTTTTCGTTCAAGATTATAATTTTTTCGGAGCTTCTAATTTCACGGGGTCAACCATTACTTTTATTTGTGCTGGCGTTCCTTCGATCGTTACTTTCACACCGGAAACAACCATTTCTTTTGGTGTTTTTGCAACGTTGGTATTTGCAATGAACTGATCCAACTCCGGAGTCCAGGTAAGTCCAGTCGCTTGAATCATCGCCTTCACTGTATGAACGTCTGGAGCCCCTTCATACATGATACCGTCTATTGTTTTTTGATCACCGCTCAGCATAACGCTTACCCATATCGCTTTTTCGTTTGCCGAATTTTCTTGCTTTGGATAATAAAAGCGGTAGAAGTTTGTTTTCTTCTCTAGTTCAAGCGCAAATGGCAACGTGTGAATACCCTTTTCAGCTAATTCGTCTCTTATGCTGTTGTAATTACTCAGGTACGTTTTGGTTGTCATATTTTTAAACGCAGAATCAGAATGGTTCATTTTTTGTTCTTTCTCATGTGAAATACTGTTTTCAATTGCAGTCGTTTGGTTAGAACCTCCGAATACGGTAAGACCCGCGACTACGACTATTGCTGCTACTGAGATAGAGACTGCATATTTTTTCATTCTGGTTTCCCTTCTGGCGAAGCTGCATCGATTTCCTTCGCCCCTGTCATTTTTAGCAATGCCTCATAAGTGACTGGCAAAAGTGATTCTGCGATACCTGCCGCCGTATAAACCACAGAAAAGCGCTTCAAGGAGCGATCCACATAAACAGGCACTTCCTCCTGCAAAGCAAACGGACAAACTGCTCCGACACGGAAGCCCGTCATTTTTTCTACCTCTTCCGGCGTAGCCATCTTTGGCTTTCCTTGACCAAACGCCGCCTTCACTTGCTTGGGATGGACACGTACATCTCCTGCTGCCACGAACAAGGCAAACTGCTCATCCACCCGAAACAAGATCGACTTTGCGATTTGGCCGATCTCGACACCTAATGCCTGTGCAGCCACTTCGGACGTAGGCAACGGCTGTTCAAACAATATCGGCTCGATGCTCGAGTCATAGCGTTGTACGTAGCTACGAACCTTTTCCAGAGGGCTTGCGATCATTCCCCTTCACTCCCAATCTCAACTAAAAAAACGTCATCGCCTTGCGACACACTGCCTGTCTTGACAACTGAAGCATAGACGCCGAAGTGATTATTGTGACGCTTGACGCATGCCTTCAGTACGGCAGGAGTCATCGCCAGCGTATCTGGGTCGATATTGACATATACACAGCGCTCGCAGTGCTTGTTGACTTGCAAGGTCACATCATTGATTTTAATCTGTTTGCCCAACCATTTGTCTTCCGCAAACGGCTCATCATCCTCCAGGACAACGACCAAATTCCCCCGAAAGCGTCGTGGATCTACCTGCTCTGCGCCAATCTGCCGCGCGATCTCTCTAAGAGACGCATCCGTAACCAGGAGAATGTGGTCTTCCCAGTTCACACCGCCTTCTTGCGGACTACTAATCATAGGTGTAATGGAGCGATTCGCCGTCTCCGCGACATGGGCAAATAAAGCATCATCCCACGTATGTACACTGCCATCCCGGGCTTCGATCCGAATCGGCGGATACGCTTCTTTTCCTGTCCCTTCGGTCATGCTGGCATGATACCCTATGAGAGCGGGCACGACATCCGCACTGAGATACTTACCTTGCCTGGCATTGTCCCAAAAATAATAGGCACGGTCTCCATACAAGCCAAATTCATCGACCGTACTTGATGCTAGCTCTTCCCCCCGCATTGCTTTGACAGGATGACGGAAAATGGTTTGTAGTGTTCCTACTTTTTTCATTTGGCTTCCCTCCCCAACGCTTTCTCTATCCGGAAATAAACGAATTGCGAACCCGCCCCCAAAACGTCAATCGTTTGTAGCGAGCGAATTTTACTTTGTCTGGTCCCACTCGGCACCGAATGGAACGCACATCTCTCCATACCGCCTGCTCGCGGTCCAATCCAATCATAATCTCGGGATTCATGACAATCAGCTCTACTTCATGATGCTTCGGCAAGACGAGCGAGCTGTTGATGGTCCGATACGCTTGGTTATTGATCGAAGCGATCTCGGACAATTGAATCGCCTCAATGGACGGATGAACAATCGCTCCATCCACGGCTTTGTTATAAGCTGTACTTCCTGACGGTGACGATACAATCAAGCCATCACCACGAAATGTCTCCAGCTCATCGCCGTTTATATAGACACATGTCACCAATGTAGACAAATTCGCGTTGCGCAAAACCATTTCATTCAGCGCCCACTTTTCGTACTGCTTACCTTCCCTTGTGCTGATCCTGCATTGGACCGTTGGATATTCCGCGATCAGAGGCTCTTCGTTTAACAGTCGCTCGACGAATTCGTCCAGCTCCTCGGGACGCCAGTCCGCATAAAAGCCAAGATGTCCCGTGTGAATCCCTACATAGGACGGCTCGATTCCGTATTGATGTACGGCCTCCAAAAGCGTCCCATCTCCCCCGATGGACAACACCATATCCGGTTGTTCAGCCGGCCCCTTGACGAAGGTAAACGGGCTATTGGCTGCTTGCAGCTTTTCTTTCAAGGCATGTTCCACTTCTCGTGTGTAATCATCATTTCGCAGTACAGTCGCAATCTTCATGCTGGTCTGCCCTCACTTTTATCCTTACAAGCGGTCTTGCACGCTCTGTTGTTTGTCTTCACTATACCATAGGAAAAATCGACTTGCATAAAATCCCACTTGTCACCAGCGGTCACTCTGAAAAGACTGCTTGCGAAATTGAGATAAACGCCTCTCTGTAGCTGGTGATATTTCCCGAGGAAGCTCATCCCAAGCAAAAAAGCGCATTTCCGCTACTTCTTTGTCATCCTTACTCAATTCTTGACCGGATGTGAGGTCAAAATGATACAAGGCAATGTGGTCTCGTTTCCCTTCCCGCTCACTGTAAAAAAGATGGCATAGGGTAAGTCCGTCCGCTCGTATTCCGCACTCCTCCCACAACTCCCTGCGAGCAGCATCCCCAAACGACTCTCCTCGCTCTACTCCTCCTCCCGGCAAATACCAGCCATGGACATACGTATGCCGAATTAACAAGACTCCCTTTTCTACATCCGTTACAATGACACGGACACCTAAGGTGAGCGGCTTGCGGATTTTCCAATACCATTTCGCCACTGCATGGTACCAGGCCATATTTCCACCTCGCTTTTTCCATGTGCTACCATTCTTTGGCCACCTATATTTTCCCTGCCATGGTCAAGAAAAAAACAGGCCTTTCGACGGCCTGTCTCACGCGAGGCGATTCTCCAGCTCTTTGACAATTGCCTCTGCTTTTCGAATCCATCTCGAATCAATCTCTGCGTCCTTGTCTACCGGCTCCTGAAACTGATTCATCAAACCCGAAGCGAGCGGCTCCATGTAGCCGATATCTTCCTCTACCCCAGTCTGGTACACATGCCTGATCACAAACGGCCGTCCGAGTTCCAGCCATGCATCCGGGCTGTCGAGCTCACCTTGCAATACTTTGACAGGCAAGCGCAAAAAGACCGTGTTCTTGCCATCCAGCGCCCGGTCGAAGTACCCTTGCTCATAATCCCAGTTGGATAATGTAAAGTGCGGCTGAAGCGCTTCACTAAAATAGCCAAATGTCGCCCGCGTGCCTGGCAAGCTGCTGTTTATTTGTTTCATCGTCGATCCCTGCCTTTATTTATTCTGTGAGAAACGTTCACCGTTTTGTTCGTAGTGTATGACAAAAGGCGAGGTTGTACTCTCACATCTACAAAAAGCAGCAAGCCTCCTAAGCCGTGATGGCCTTGAGAGGCTTGTAAATTTCCCACCATTAAATCAAGACAATTGTCAGGAGCGTAAAGAGCGCCAATGGAATGATTTTACGTCCGTTCCGGCATCTTTTCCGTCTTCTCCCTTGAACTTTTGGCAAAACATAGGGCGGTGGAGGTGGCGGCGGCGGACAAAAAAAGGGCGGATACGGCGGGAATGGTGGAAATGGCGAAATATTTTGCTCCCAAGGACTCACCTGTGGCTTCTGCTCGCTATACGGACTGACTTGGGGTGGACGATTGCTGGTGCTATACGGGCTGACTTGGGGGGCGGGACGATTACTGCTGCTATACGGGCTGACCCGCGAGTTGTTGGAACTGCCGAAAGGACTGACCTGACTGTATGGATTGTACTCATCGCCGTAGGGACTTGCCTGCGAAAAATATGGATTACCTCCATAAGGACTGAGATCGCCATAGGGAGGATAACCTGCATACGGATTATAGCTCACATACTGAAAGTAATAATCAGGATAGTGCCCCCATCCTCCATACGGCTGCCGATTGGCCACTTCCATTACTTGATAAGGATTGTAGTCCTCATAGTCCTCATAATTCTCATAATCATACTCTTCGAAAACTTCTTCTTCCTCCGCATCCTGATCTACAACTTCTACGTATACGTTTTGATCATCATAATCGACAATGACGCCTTCAAACACTTGCCCGTCAATTGCTTCGATGCGCACTTTTTTCTCCACGTGCTCCTTGCAGATGTTGTGCACATTTTCTCGCATATCCTTTAACAGGCTGACAAACTGAATGTCAGCCTGATACAGGTTTTTATCAGAATCAGACTGCATGGTAACTCCTCCCCTTCTGGTGTTTCTTTATTACCATATACAAGTGCCCATGGGGAGGTTACCGGAATCTAGGCGAGACTAGCCCAATTTACAGAAAGCGGGCAGGTAAAAATGGCAAAAGGCGCTCCGTCTCCCCTTTTTCCACAAAGTCCGCCATCGATTTAGCCGTGACGGGGGAAAGCAGGATACCATTGCGAAAATGTCCACCTGCGATCGACAGACCTTCCCAACCAGGAACGGGGCCCAAGAGCGGCTTGCCATCTCGTGTCGCAGGTCGAAGTCCGCCCCAAGCCTCCAAAAAGGTAGCGGAGTGTAGCGCAGGAACATACGGCATGGTCCCTTGCAGGATACTGGCTAACCCCGCCATTGTGACGTCACGCTGGAAGCCACTCTCATCCTCAGTCGCACCAATGACAATTTTTCCATCCTTTTTCGGAGTGATGTAGCCTGTCGTTCCGAAAATCACTGTTCGCAATGGGATGCCCACGGACGAAACGGCCGCAATCTGTCCGCGTACAGGGCGAATCGGCACGGAAATGCCCAGCATCTCCAGCATCATTCCAACCCACGCTCCCGAGGAAATCACCGTCTGTGCGGCACGCAGTGACCCTGCAGAAGTCTCGATTCCGATCACTTTTCCACCTTTTACCGCAATGCCGCTCACCACGCAGCCAGATAACAGCTTCACTCCTTGCAATTGGCAAGCAGTAGCCAAGGCGCGAAGAAGCATTCGATTGTTAATGTGTCCTTCGTACGGCGAATAGATGGCCGCTTGCACTTGATCGGTCAGAAGTGGCTCTACTTCTTTCACTTGCGCTGTATTCGAGAGCCAATGCACAGCATGTCCCGCTTCTTTTTGCCAACGGTACTTGTCGGCGAGCTGTTGGACTTCCTCCTCATTTAACGCGACGGTCAGCAACCCCTCCAGGCTTAGCTGTACGTCTCCACCAGTCAATTCCTCCAGCTCCGCTGCCCATTCCGGGTATAGCGCAAGTGACTCCATGCCCAAATCGAGCATCGGTCCAGGTGCCGTGAATTCCTTCAAAGGAGCAAGCATTCCGGCCGCAGCAGAAGACGCCTGACCTCCCCATTCTCCCTGCTCGACCAAGGTAACGCTCACCCCGCGCCGTGACAGCTCGTATGCCAAGCTCAATCCGATAATTCCTCCACCCACTACCAGACAATCACTCATCTTTTTTCTCTCCTCACTAAGTTGCGATTACTTCTAATAAAAAACGTCTTGTATGTTGCTGTTGTGGTGTGGAGGAAACAGGAGAAAACGCTCAGCTTCTAGGGCCACCCCCTGCGGGATTGACGGCACGACTCCATGCAAAAAGCGAAACCGCGTCCAAAGTGGTCTCTTCAGGATGCATTTCAGAGGTGGACGCTTAAGAGCGTGTTTCGCTTTTTGCATTCCGTCTCGGTCGGTGTCCCTAAGATCTTCGCTTATTTCTCCTGTTTCCTCTACGAGCTTTTCGTGTTATCCGATTTTTTAAAGATTTTTAATTAATGAAGAACGCAATCAGTTACGCCAGAGAAGAATATTTCCAGACGTAGCGACTTGTGGAGTCCTACTGAGCGGAGAAGGGATGAGCGGGCAAAAGAAACGCAACGTGCCCGGACTACGAAGCGGCTACCACTTTTGCGTTTCCCCGTGAATCCCTTCGGAGCGGGCAGTCTTGACCCCCAGCAGGACGGAGCCTGGAGCCTAGACTGGAAATATTCTTCTCTCTACTACAGCCACATGTAATCTCCATAACAAAAAGCCCACCCATTCCAATAGCAGGAAAAGGTGGGCTACATACGCATAGGTAACTATCAAGAAAAAAGCGCAGTCTGCCGGCAACCGTATCCCTGCGCCGGCATGATCCGGATCAGGTGCAATGGGTCGATGGTCGATTGCTTCCATCCTCTCAGCCCCGCATGAAGGACTCCCCAAGTTGCTTGTTTATTATGATATTCCTTTGTAAGTATAGTCCTCTTTACAACCATCTGACAAGCACGTCCGCTGGTTAATCCTCATCCTTCACATCGTAGCTCTCTGGAATCGGGTCATGACGCGCGGCATCCTCGAACTCTCGGAGCTTGCGAATTTCCTCCAGATGATGATTGAATTGCTCTTTGTTGATGATGTACTCATTGCCGTCATGGACAGCACGGATGCGACCCTGCTTGATTTTTTCCATAATAAACGTCTCGGGAAGCTCCAAATAAGCAGCTGTCTCCTCGACGGTCAAATACGTCTTATTCTCGCGCAATCTAGCCTCCAGTTCCGCTTTCTGCCGCTCGTAGCCTGGCTTGCCCAGCAAGGCAAACATATTGGCTTTGTACGCCTCCACCCCTGGCTGATCAAACGGATTGACGCCCAGCAAATAGCCGCTGATTCCGCATGCCTTTTCAAAAAAGTAAATCAGTCCACCGAGATAGTAAGCTGTCGCCTCCGGTATTTCCACAAGCAGATTCGGTACACCGCCGTCCACATGGGCCAGCACCGTTCCCTCGAAAGCTTTTTTATTGACATACCCCATTCGTTTGCCAGTCAAAAAATTCAACCCATCGACGTCAGCGGGGTCCTCCTGGACAGTCAAATCCACTGCGGGCTTCATCACAGACACAACGGTCTCAAACAAATGCCTCATGCCGTCCTGTATGTATTGGCCCAACGAATGCAAGTCCGTTGAAAACTCGGCAGAAGCCGGAAAAATTCCTTTGCCATCCTTACCCTCCGATTCCCCGAAGAGCTGCTTCCACCACTCCGCAAAGTAGCGAAACTGCGGCTCATAGCTAACCAACAGCTCCACTGTCTTGCCTTTTCGATAGAGTGCATTGCGAATCGCCGCATACTGATAGCACGGATTATCGCGCAAATCCATGACCATGTAACGTTCGCGTGCATCCTTTGCCCCTTGCATGAGTGCATCCATGTTTGCCCCGCTTACAGCGATCGGCAACAATCCAACCGCGGTCAGGACTGAATATCGCCCTCCGATATCATCTGGAATGACAAAGCACTCATAGCCTTCGTCATCCGCCAGCTTTTTCAGGGCTCCCCGCTGTTTATCGGTCGTAATGTAAATTCGTTTTTTGGCCTCTTCACGTCCATATTTCTTTTCCAGCCATTCCCGAAAAAGTCGAAATGCGATAGCTGGCTCTGTCGTCGTGCCCGATTTTGAGATGACGTTGATAGACACATTTTTTCCTTCTAATACGTCCATCAGATGAGAGATATAAATCGGACTAATATTGTTGCCCACAAAATAAATCTCTGGAGAACGTCGCTTGGACTTCGGCAGCAAATTGTAGAAGCTGTGGCCCAAAATGTCAAGCACCGCTTTTGCGCCTAGATACGAGCCTCCGATGCCAATCACCAAAAGCACATCCGAATGCGATTGAATCCGGGCTGACGCTTGGCGAATTCGTTCATACTCGTCCCGGTCGTATTGTTCCGGCCAATCGACCCACCCAAGATAATCTTTTCCAGGTCCAGTCCTTGCATGAAGCATTTGATGCGCAATTTCGATCGCTGGAGAAAGCTGCTCCCACTCATGCTGTTTGACAAAGGCTCGAGCGTTGGCGTAATCAAAACGAATCGTTTTGTTCATAGCTCCCCTCCGAGGAACGTCATCTCATCTTTATCTATGATATCACGGCAAATGGCGGCAAAGAACTTTCCGACAAAACGTATCAAAATGCGCTTAATTATGTCCAAAATGTGAACATTCGGCATTTCATGTTACCTTTTTCCAGTACTACCGTAAAAACCTTTCGAGCAATGAAATAATATGGTTCTTACCAAAGCAAGGAGAATGAACATGAAAAAACGATGGTGGATCATCGGTTCCGTCGTAGTCCTCCTGGGCATCGGGGGCGTTGCGTTTTCCATGATGGGATCGCAACAAGCTATGGGAATGCCTGTCAACATCGGCGCACCAACGAAATCAGCTTTGGAAAGCAAGGTTTTGACATCAGGGCTCGTCACCGTAGAAGACAAGCTCAAACAGTACGCCAACGTCACCGGAACCTTACGCGAGTTTGTCGTCAAAGAAGGCGACAAGGTGAAAAAGGGACAAGTGATCGCGAAAATCGACACGTCCGATGTCGATAGCCGAATCCTCGAGATGGACGCGCAAATGGAATTGGCCAAAGCCAACCTCGCCAAGGCACAAATCGGCAACGAGCCGGAAGAAGTCGCACAGGACCAAGAACGTGTCTCCCAAGCCCAGCGTGAATACGATGCGGCAAAGCGAGAATATGATCGGATGAATCAATTATTCACTTCTGGGGCTTCCACCCAGCAAGAGCTGGACAAGTTGAAATCACAAATGGATAGCGCTCTATCTACGCTGAATGTCGCCAAGCAACAGCTCGCTCTCAAGCAAAAGGGGCCACGTAAGGAAGACATTGCCGCTCAGCAAGCCCAAATCAACAAGCTGAATGTAGAAAAAGCACAGCTGAATAAAGAACGAGTCCAAAGTGTCGTCGTGGCACCTATGGATGGAACCGTCATTGGCGTTGCAGCTGATAACGGTCAATACGTCAACAAGGGAACGGAAATCTTGACCCTTGCCAATCTAAACAATCTGTTGATTGAAGCAGACATCAACGAATCCGATGTCAACAAGCTCAAAATCGGTCAATCTGCCACGATTGAAGGCGTGACACTCGGAAAGAAAAAGCTGAATGCGGCAGTAGCTCGCATCTCTCCAACCGCGACCACTACTGCCACCAAGTCGGGGCAAGGTGAAAAAACACGCGTCAAAGTCACCCTCAAGCCAGCTGGAGATCTATCTGCTTTGAAGCCGGGCTTCCATGTTGACATCAACATCTCCGTGGAAAAAATCGATAATGCCATGCAAGTGCCAATCGAAGCGATACAGCAAGATGCTGACGGCAGTACCTTTGTCTGGGTATCTGCTAATGGTGTTGCGAAAAAGCAAAAGGTCGAAACTGGTATGGAAAATGAGTTGTTCACTCACGTCAAGTCTGGACTTAACGGTGATGAGCAAGTGATTTTAGGCCCTGTCGAATCCCTGACTGAAGGAGCTCCTATCATGCCAATGAGTGGCGGCGGCGCACCAATGGGTATGTAACACGTAAAGAAGGAGGTCAGCCGACGATGCTTCATGTAGAAGGCTTGACGAAAGCATACAAGACGGGTGATACCGTACTGCCCATCTTAAAAGGTGTCTCCCTGCTGGTGGAACAAGGCGAATTCGTTGCCATCATGGGGCCATCAGGATCAGGGAAATCGACGTTTATGAACATGCTGGGCTGCCTGGATCGTCCAGATTCGGGTTCGTACATGCTAGACGGCATTGAGGTTAGCAGTCTGAAGGATACGGAGCTCGCCGTCGTTCGCAACCAAAAGATCGGCTTTGTGTTCCAATCGTTTAATCTACTCGCCCGCTCTAGCTCCTTGCACAATGTAGAGCTGCCGATGATGTACGCGAATGTCAGCCGCTCAGAACGGCGCAAACGGGCTACAGAAGCGCTCAAACGGGTGGGGTTGGCTGAACGCATGGACCATAAACCAACCCAGCTATCCGGTGGTCAAAAACAGCGTGTAGCGATTGCCAGAGCACTAGTCAATAAACCCGCCATCCTGCTGGCAGACGAACCGACGGGAAATCTGGACAGCCGCTCCGGGGTCGAAATCATGGCCATGTTTCAGGAACTGCATGCGCAGGGCGTTACGATCATTCTCGTTACCCACGAATTGGATATCGCCCAGCACGCTGAGCGGATTGTGACTTTCAAGGATGGCGTGATCATTCGCGATGAAAAGGTTACGGAGCGGATATTCTCCAAGCCGTCTGACGAGGTGATTGTCACATGAATTTTATGGAAAGCTTTAACACCGCCGTGGAGGGTATCTGGGCGAATAAAATGCGCTCGATCTTGACCATGCTCGGGATCATCATCGGGATTACCTCCGTCATTGTCGTCACGGCACTCGGTGAAGGTGGACAGAGAGCCATCAACGAAGAGATGGAAAAGTTCGGGCAGAACACGTTTAACGTCTTCATCAATTGGGAGACAAAAGAAGAGATAGCCTCAGAAGATATGACCGTAGAAGATACCGAGGTGCTCGGCAGGATTAGTCCCGCCATCGAATACATCGTGCCTTCCAACTCCAGTACGATTGATTTGAAGGGTCCGAAAAAAGAAGAGCGCGTCAACCTCACTGCCTCCACTGCTGATTATTTTTCGATGCAATCAACATTGAAGGTGGCAAAAGGGCGACTTTTCACCGAGGTCGATGACAAAGAGCAACGCGCCGTCATCGTCCTAGAGGAGGCTCTTGCCCAAAAGCTGTTCGGTCAAATGAGCCCGATTGGTCAGCGTGTTCGCTGGGGGAATCAATCTCTCGTCGTAATTGGGACGTACACGGAAGAGAAGTTCAAGTTCGATATGGCAACGAGCTATGGAGCGATTATTCCCATCCGTTACGAAATGAGCCTGCAGGAAGAGCCTTCTGTCCAAATGATCATGGGAAAAGCGATCGACAAAGCCTCTGTCGAACCAGCCATGCAGCAGGTCAAACAGTACTTGAGCCGCAAGCATCAAAAGGAAGACCATTACAGAGTTCGCAGCATGCAAGAATCGATGGATCAGTTTAATCAAATGACGGGCACCTTGACACTGATCTTCAGTATCATTGCAGGAATCTCCCTCGTGGTTGGCGGCGTCGGCGTTATGAACATCATGCTCGTATCCGTGACAGAGCGTACTCGCGAAATCGGGATTCGCAAAGCATTAGGGGCACGCCGACGAGATATTTTGATTCAGTTTTTGATTGAATCGGTCATCGTCTGCTTGATCGGTGGATTAATCGGGGTGTTGTTTGGCCTTGGTATTGCTTCGATCATCGCCTATTTTGCACAGTTGCCGCCGCTTATGTCCTGGAACAGCGTGTTTATCGCATTCGGCTTCTCCAGTGCCATCGGTATATTCTTCGGCCTTTATCCGGCCAATAAGGCAGCCAAGCTCGATCCAATCGAAGCACTGCGTTACGAATAAGGAAAAAACAAGCACCTGTAAGCTCTCTAGCTACAGGTGCTTGTTTATGTTGGCAACGTATCTGTTACCAGCTTCAAAAGAAAAAAAAGCGCAATCCCCACGCTCGCGACTGTCCACCAGAGCGGCTTGCTGTCAGCCTTTTCTGCCTTGTAGATCCCGATTAACTTCCAGGTACCCACCGCCACGCACAAGAGGCTAAACAGGAGCAGGATTGTCCCCATGACCTCCCTCCCCTCACTCCTAGCTATATGGGGATGAGAGGGAAAAAATCACTTCTTCGGGTCCTTTTTGCCCAATCGACCGAGGACCATTCGGCCCCGTTCCTTGATGGATTCGTCCTTGATATCTTGTTGACGCTTTTTCATCAAACCGTTTTTGGAAGTATCCGGTCGGTCCGTTTGCCGTCCATCTCGCATTAGCTGTACTTGCCTCCGCTTTTTTTCTCGTAATCGTCCAAAAGCTCAGCAAAGCCCTTGTTGCGCTCGCGTTCTTCCTGCTCCCGGCGCTTTTGTTCGGCTGCTTCCTTCTCTTTGCGCTCGCCTTCTGTCTTCATGTCTTTTTCAAGCTGCTTGAGTGCTCCGAGCGCATCTGCATTCAGCATATCCTTCAAACTGTTCAATCCACTTTTCGCGTCTACCGTAGTTGTTGTCTCTGCTTGACGCTGTGGTTTTCGTTGTTTTTTCGCCATTGAAATTGCCACCCTTTCCCTATCCTCATTCTGTCCTCATTCTCTGGCCCCATCCGGGTCATACTATCTTCATCTTTCACAAAGAGGAGGACATCACATGGTTCGCAACAAAGAAAAAGATTTTGGAAAAACTGCTGAAATCCGAGGACCCAAAGCCCAATCCGAGGCTGTCCGCTCTGACGGCTCCATTAATAGTGAACCACAAGAAAGGCTAAAAGAAAACCGCTAACAAAAAAACCGCCGGGCAGCCATTATGCTCGGCGATTTTTATTCTTTCTAAAGTTTGATGAGTCTAGGGTGAGTGTAATCTCATGAGAATGAAACTAAATCAATTTGGAAAAGCGGAAACAGTTCATTGGAGAGCTACGCGAAGAAATTATACAGCAGGAGAGAATCATCAAATTAATCGAGTCCTATAAGCCTACAAATTGAGGATTCGGGCGTTTGTTTGCATAATATTGTGACAGACGAAGATGAGGGTTTGCCACTCACTGGCTGGCTGCGTTACTGTATACAAAAAGCCGATTGCAAAAACAATCGGCTGAGAGAAACTCTGCGCGTGTCGTGAAGACTAAAAACTCATAGGTGGTGGATTGTACCATGACACAAGTAATTGTAGTTCTGATTATATTTACTTTTGTTGCCCTGATTGCCCGAATTGTATTCCGATCAATCAAGGAGAAAAGACTTCCAAATCCGCCTAACTATACCCCTTACGATGATGTAATGTCTGGAAAAGTACGCTCGGATGAAACCCGTGAAACAAATAAGGAAAACTAGACGGGTGCCACTTCATTTATTCAATCGATTTTAGATCGATTGAATATGACTTTGTTAATGTTTTTACAAATTCTTCCCAAGCTTCGTTTCTCTTAGCCTGATCCTCAATGCCTTCTAAAACCTCACTACGGAGCTTACTGATCGTGTTTTGCTTCATGTATCCTTTAACGACATAGTCAGTCCAATATTCCTCTTCAGAGATTCCCAGACCTTGAATCAGATCATCAGTTCAGGCTAAACAAGGTATACAGAAGCTGATGAGCTGCATCTCTCACGGGAATGATCACACTCGTTACCATCAGATCTTCCCCCTTTTTTAGCATATGCAGCTGGGTCTCATTTGGGCTGAGCGCGATCTCCCCTCCAAAACCGAATAAGGGGTTAGTGACTGATGCATGCTATGGGAAAAAAGGAGGTCCAGATGATGGATAACGATAAGCAAAAGAACGACAAGACGAAGGATATTTCCCTCGATGGGACGCTGCCGCACCAAATCAGTGCTCCTGACTTCAAAAACTCGTCCCGTACGATTCAAAAGCCATTCGTCAATGAGTTCGGAGTCGTCATCGGTGACAGCTTGTACGAGTCCCAGGAATCTCCCTTACACAACTGGAGCACGGAAACCGATCCCTCCATCATGGCAGGGGACCAGTGGGTACATCCGACCAACGACATTGGCTGGAACTCGATAGAAAATCGTGAGCTTCTTGAGGATCAAGAAGAACAAGATGGAGCGCGTTTTATGCACCCGACCTTTGATGTGAGCAAAGGCAAGGACTAATGCCAGCTTTTTCATGCAGCCCGTTCGGCAGAAGCACTTCTGACCGGACGGGTGTTTTTGGATTGCGCTTGACCTGGAGCCTCGGGACACTACTCTGACTTGTGTTACAATGGAAGACAAGTAGCAGAAAGGAGCTAGTCCATGAGTATCACACTTGCAATAGAGCCAGCGTTTTCCCTTGCCTATCAACGTTATGCCGGCTTTGTACCGGGGGATACGCTTCGATTGTATGTACGAACAAGCGGCCCAGGGACCGGTGGTATGTTTTATGCGATTGAAAAAGATGAGGTCCTCACCGATGATGCTGTATTTGAAGTAGAGGGGTTGCGATTTGTCATTCGTCCAACGGATTTCTGGTATTTCGACGGGGGACATCTGAGCTACAATCCGCTCTATGGCGAGTACGGCTTTCACTTCACCAACACTCGTCTGGATTAGCACTAGACAGAAACTTCTTTTGGCTTGATTCGTAAGAAGGAATATCTGCCTATATCTTCTGGGAGGAAAAACGATGAAAAAAAGCCGTTCAGTCCTTTTGGCGATCGGTGCTTTCTTACTTGCCAATTTAAAATGGATACTTAGCATACTGAAGTTTTCAAAATTCGGGACCACCATTATATCCATGGGGATTACTTTGTGGGCGTATGCCGTTTTTTACGGATGGAAATTCGCCGTGGCTCTCGTCTATCTGATCTTCGTCCACGAAATGGGGCATGTGATTGCTGCCAAACGAAAAGGAATCGCGACCTCACCCGCTGTCTTTATTCCTTTTGCCGGAGCCTTCATCGCCATGAAAGACATGCCGCGTGATGCAAAAACCGAGGCATACTTAGCCTACGGCGGACCCTTGGCAGGAATGATTGCTTTCTTGCCTGCCCTTCCGTTGTATTGGTATACGCAGGACCCTTTCTGGGGGTTGGTTATCTACTTGGGTGCCATGCTTAATTTATTTAACCTACTGCCCATCTCCCCGCTAGATGGGGGCCGCATCGTTTCGGTATTGTCGACGAAAATTTGGTTTATCGGGTTAGTCGGTCTGGGCGTTATGCTGTTCGCCAACCCAGGACCGATTACCGTGTTTATTTTCATCATCGGCTTGATCACGTGGTACAACCGCCTACGTGGCGGCTATCAACAAAAGCTCCTGAAATATGAGCGCGAAAGAATTGCAGACTTCCAGCAAAGCATAGCTAAATGGCCCGCGTTGGAATCGACATGGGATATCCGCACGCAAATGAATGCCGAGGTAAATGCAATCAATCAGGAAGATTTGAAGAAATTTTATGTTCCGTTTTTGCAGGACAAACAACGCCTTCAGCGTGACTTCAAGCGACTCGATAAAGTGTATGTGAACAGAAAATGGGAACTGTTCAGACTGTGGGAACGAGAGCCTGTTTTGTTTTACGATTCGGACCCGAACCGACCGATCCCATCGGATGCGCTTCGGGATGGGGAACGTGCGGCACAAGAGAGATTAGCCGAACTGGATGAGCAAATGCACCAGCTCACTACGTATTACGATGCACCTGCCTCTACGAAGTGGAAAGTGTTAGTTGCCTATCTCGGCCTAGCTGCTGTACTGTCAGCGTTTTTCGTCTACGCCCAACAAATTCTGCACAGGTAACCGCTTGCACTTTGCGTTGCGTGACAGAAATGGATGCCTATCTGCGGCCTTCTCCGAGCGCAAAAACGTGCGCTACGGTTATCTGAGGGTCGCTCTTCCCGACCAAAAGGGCAGAAACGCCCCCTACGGTGGTATATCGCTTTTGTGCGTTCCACCCAATCAGAGTAAAATAGAAAATAGTACTTTCATAAAATTCCAGAGAGGATGACTTTTTACTTGGACACCGTCCCGATAGTGCTCAACCTACTGCTTGTTATATTTCTTGTTTTTCTTAACGGCTTTTTCGTAGCCGCAGAGTTCTCACTCGTGAAGGTGCGGCAAACGCGCCTGACACAGATGGTGAATGAGGGTAACAGACGTGCAGTCTATGCCCAAAAAGTAACGCATAAGCTAGACGCCTACCTATCTGCCTGCCAGGTCGGGATTACTCTCGCCTCGCTGGGACTGGGTTGGGTCGGGGAACCGGCCATTGCCCATATGATTGTGGAGCCTTTGCTTGGATCTTCAGGATTGCCTGAATATGCAATCTCCGCGATTTCTTTTGGTGTAGCCTTTGCGATTATTACGTTCCTCCACATTGTCTTGGGTGAGTTGGCTCCGAAATCATTGGCCATTCAAAAAGCAGAAATGACCTCGTTGTGGGTTGCCGCGCCATTGATGTTTTTCTATAAATTGCTTTACCCGGCTATCTGGTTCTTGAACGGAACAGCCAACGCTCTCATGAGACGACTCGGACTCGAAGCCATCTCGGAACATGAAGCGGCACATACCGAAGAAGAAATTCGCCTGTTGGTCAACCAAAGTCACCAAAGTGGCCATATCGACCAAACCGAATTGGCTCTTGTGGAACAAGTTTTTGACTTCTCCGAAACCGTTGCTCGGGAAACCATGATCCCGCGCATTGATATGGTTTGCTTATATACGACGAATACCTTTGAAGAAAACCTGGAGATTATCCGCTCGCAACGCCACACGCGTTTTCCAGTTGCAGCTGAAGACAAGGACAACATCATCGGTTTTGTCCATGCGACAGACTTCTACCTTTCTGCGTTACAAGACGGAAGCGTGGAGCTGGATTCGTTGCTCCGCCCTGTCCTGACCGTACCGGAAACCATGGAAATCAGCACGGTATTGCGTCTGATGCAGAAAAACCGTTCACAGCTCGCGATTGTCATCGACGAATACGGCGGAACAGCCGGTCTCGTGACGATGGAGGATATTCTGGAAGAAATCGTTGGGGATATCCAAGACGAGTTTGACGAGGAAAGACCAGAGATTGAGAAGCTGGACAATGGCCTCTCCGTATCCGGTATGCTCGTGTTGGCTGACCTGAATGACCATCTTCCGTTCGAACTCGAATCCGAAGATGTAGACACAATCGGCGGTTGGTTGTACAGCCAGCTCGAAGAAGACATCGCTGTTGGCGCGATAGTAGAATGGGAAAACCACCTGTTCACCGTCAAGCAGATGGATCATCACCGTGTCACACGCGTCCTGATTACGCGTTTGGAAAAAGATGAATCGGAGCAACAAGAACTGTTGACCGTCTCCTAATCATCACACCTCAGTACAAACTAAAGCCCCACACCTGCTTACTTGGCTGGTGCGGGGCTTTTTTATTTCGCAGGTGAGTTTCGTCGTTCTCGTTCGTCTACGTGGTCTCCTGGCCCGTGAGTGGCTTCCAGTCGTCCACGCCGTTGTCCTCCAAAATTCCCATCGTCACATCGCTAATATCCGGGTCGGTGAGCAAGCTGTCGCGAATGCGGTATTTAATATCGTCTGCCACAGCAAGACTCAGTCCTGTCCGCAACTCTACATAGCACTCCACATGGTAAAAACGCCCTTCCTGTACAATCCGCATCCGGTTGATATCCGTCACATCCGGGTCAGCAAAAATGACTTTGGCTACCCGATCCTCGATTTCTTTGGGAGCTGCAATACCAATCAAACCGACCATGTTGTCGTACCCTACCTTGAATGCCACACCCACCATGAGAATCCCGATCAGAATGGTGGCAATCCCGTCCAGCAAGGCAAAGGAAGTAAATGTAGTGACGATAACGGCAATCAGCGCCAATAACGCACCGAGGGTTGCCACGATGTCTTCGTAAAAGACAAGTCGTGTCGGTGGAGCCGCACGTCCTACATTCCGAAAGGCTGCCGGGATGACAGCAAAGCCTTTCGCTTCCACCCTAGCTTCATGAACGATTTCAAACATCACTTTTACCAGCACGTATCCATCCACGATGACTGCCAGAGACAAAATGATGAAATTCAACCAAAAATGGCTGGATTCTGCTGGCTCGGAAATGAGATGGAAGCCTTTGATAATGGTTTCGTAGGCCATGATGGTTACGACGATCACCGCGACCATACAGAAAATGTTAATGACACGACCAAAGCCTGTAGGGAACCTCGGTGTCGGTTTTTTCTCTGCGAGTACGCTGCCAAAGAAAACGAAGAACTGGTTGACCGCATCGGCTACCGAATGCATCGCCGACGCAAACATGGCTCCACTCCCACTATAGACAGCCGCAAAGCCTTTTGCGATAGCAAGCCCCGTGTTCCCCAAAGCCGCTGTCGCCGAGGACATATTTCCCTTTTTTAGCGTTGCCCAAAAAGAGCCCATGGTGTTGCCATTCCCTCCTTGAACGAGACGATTTCCTTTACTATTCCCTATTCGTAAGGAGTGTTTCTAATGAGAAAAAGAAAAGACAGACATCCGAAGTGGATTATCTGCCTTTCCTTGTTACCGCTACCTTATGCTACTAATTTCAATCCTGCTACTGCTATAATCACCACAGCGATGCACAAGATCCGCAGCTTGTCTTTTGCTTCTCCATAAAACATCATCCCGACAAGAGCGCTACCTACCGTACCAATCCCTGTCCAAACCGCATAGGCCGTTCCCATAGGGATTTCTCTCATTGCAAGAGACAGAAGAAGAAAGCTGATCGAAAAACCGCCGATTAGTACCGTAAAAGAACGGAAAGAAGGCTTCGTGTTGACCTGTGTAATCCCCATCACGCCTACGACCTCAAACAACCCTGCAAAAATTAAGGCTACCCATGTCATGCCACTTCACCTTCCTTTTGCGGCTTTTCTTCATGATCCGGTGTAACCAGCTTCAAACCAAGGATTCCCCCCAGAAGAAGCGCGATCAAGCCTACTTTTGTCCAGCTGAACGGTTCTCCAAACAGGACCATTTCGCTAATAACCGTACCGGCCGTACCCAAACCGACGAAGATCGCATAAACCGTACTCGTCGGCAGCTTTTTCCCTGAATAGATCAAAACACCAAAGCTGATAATAATCGCTAAGACGGTCAATGCCCACGACCAAAAGCTATCGGCGTGCTTCAAGCCCGCTACCCACATGACTTCAAATACTGCTGCGACGACAACCATCAACCAATATTTCCCCATGCTCTGGCTCCCTCCTCTTTCTTTTACGCTCATGGTAACGGACGTATCCGTTTTTATCGTTCCCCAAAATACATACTCATCCAAGATGGCTCAGGCTTTTTCCGAATGCAAAAAAAGCCTCGGGTGAATACCATCACAGATATTCCTCCCGGGCTTTTATCCCTCCGTGTACACGACCGTGGTCGTGGGTTTTCTCTCGGTCCTGACCGGCCAGATGACTGACCGCGGAACCCTAGAAAACTCAGTACATATGCAGTTCTTTTCTTGGGGTAACTGTCCTTATCATATCAAAAAACGCCGCGTTTGGCAATGAACGTGCGACACTTCGTCAAAGGACCACCTTATGGTATTCTACAAAGAGAAGCATGATACAAGGGAAGAGAGGAACGTACGTATGACGAAAGTGTTGTTTGTTTGTCTGGGCAATATTTGTCGCTCGCCCATGGCCGAAGCCGTATTTCGACATCTCGTAGAGGCGGAGGGATTGGCAGGGGAAATCTCCATCGATTCAGCGGGGATCGGTGGTTGGCACGCTGGGGAACCTCCACACAAAGGTACACAAAAGGTGTTGACCGAGAATGGGATTGCGCATGATACACTGCGTGCTCGCCAAATTATCACACAGGACTTCTCGGCGTACGACTATATCGTCTGCATGGATGAGGAAAATTTGTCCGCACTCAAGCAGATGGCGCCGTCAGGGAAAAAGGTGGACCGCCTGCTCGACTTTGCCGATTCTGCCCAGGAACAAAATGTGGAGGACCCTTATTATACGGGGCGATTCACCTATGTGTATGACTTGGTGAATGCGGGTTGCCGAGGGCTGCTGAACGAAATCAAAGCCAATATCGCAAAAAAGGGATAGCCCGTCATCTGGGCCATCCCTTTTTCTTATACGGCAACCGTCTCCTTCTCCTGCAATCTTGCCAACCAGCTCTTCGTACTCGCAATCAAGCGTTTGTAGCTGTCCCCAGATGAAAAGGTATGGTCTCCGCCGACTACTACTTCTGTTTCGCAGCTCCCCCGTCTCCGAAGGTGTAGCTCTCGTTCATAGTGGAACATGGCATCCACCGCAATGACGTCATCCCGATTACCGTGCAGGATTAACACATCTCCCTCAAACTGCTTGGCTTGACGCAGCGGAAGAGCCGTGCCTAGTGACTGGAAAAAGCGCTTCTCCAATCCGTAGCCCAAATGATCCGTTTTGCCATATGAAAGTGCTTCCTTGTATTCCTTCTCCCCCACGATCCGAACGATATCATCGAAGGGTCGCGCTACCGGTGCCCATAGGATGAGCGAGTGTATGCGTTTATCCTGGCTCGCTGTCAGTACACTGACTGCACCACCCAAACTATGCCCTAACAGGCACACGTGCTCCTGATCTACCTGTTCCAGCGTGAAAACATGGTCGAGGACATCACGTGTTTGCGCAAGCAGGACATCCAAACCACCTGCACCATAAACGCCGTCACTTTCCCCGCAGCCTCCGTAATCGAAGCGCAATACGCCAAAACCGTGTGAAGCCAGTTCTCTGGCAGCTTTTACAAACAAGCGGTTCACTCCAATCCGACTGCCGATAAAGCCATGGCAAATGACAACCAACGGGTATTTCACTCTGGTCTTGCCTGTGGTGCATGTAGGTTCATGCAGGGTAGCCGTCAACGAAATCGTTTCGCTAGGTATTTGCAAAATCCGTTCCAAAGAACTCACCTCTTTTATTTTTAGTATTCCGAGTTGTTTACTTAGTTATTATGCTTATTATCTTCATTTTCATGAACGCTGTCAAGATGAACCAGAAAACTCAATGAAAAATCATCCCACACCGTTTATGATGGAAGGGAGCGAGGCGCAACATAAGAATGCTTGCTTTGCTGGAGCTGTTGCATCGAAGATAGAATTGTGAGGAGAAAACTATGTCCGACTTGCGAAAAGAAACTTTGGAAAAAATAAAAAACGGTGATTTCACCTGTTCCAAGGAGCTGACCTTGTCTATGTTCAGCGGAAAATGGAAAGTCGTGATCCTGTGGCATTTAGGGGTAGAAGGCCCGCATCGCTTTAGCGAGCTGCAACGGCTGTTTCCAAAAATCACACATAAAATGCTCACGAATCAGTTAAAAGAGTTAATCGAAGACGGGATTGTTCACCGGGAAGTATACCCTGAGGTTCCACCGCGCGTGGAGTATTCTATGACGGAGCTGGGGATGACTTTGTTGCCCATTGTGGAAATGATGTATGAGTGGGGCGAAATGCGGATGGGGCAATTGAAGCTGGCGTTGGGGGAAAACAAAGAATCAAGTTCTGTCTAGCTGTTGTGGTGGGGAGGAAACAGGAGAAAACGCTCAGATTCTTGGAACACCTGCAGGGAAGCTGGGGGTGCCCGGCTCCGTGAAAAAAAGAGAAACCGCGTCCAAAGTCGACTGTTCAGGAGGCTTATCAGAGGTGGACGCTAAAGGCAGTTTCTCTTTTTTTCACTGCGCCTCGGTTGGTGTGTCCAAAGATCTTCGCTTATTTCTCCTGTTTCCTCTACGAACTGTTGTGATTCCACCTTCTTTTTATAGACAACATGAATGCTACTTTCAAGATGAATACAATAGCCATGTGGGAAGAAGCACATTTCCAGTCCTAGCGCCTCTGGAGCCCGACCAAGCTCCGAAATGAATGGCGGAGGTTTTCAGCTTCAACCTCTGCGAATACATCCTCGAAACTCTACTTTTGAAGCGCTCCCGACATTCATTTCGGAGCGGACAGTCCCTACCCTCAGTAGGGCGTAGGCCGAAGCGTAGACTGGAAATGGGCTTCTTCCCCTCCACTACAGCTACTATTAACAAAGAAAAAGGATAGCACCCAAGGCGCCATCCTTTTTCTTTGTTACGGATTCACACTATTTTTCGGAGGAGAAGCCAGATCACGCAGGATCGCTACCTCTACCCGTCTGTTTTTCGCTCTGCCTTCTGCCGTTGTATTCGGCGCTACCGGATGGTATTCTCCCAAGCCTGTTGCGCTGAACTTCGTCGGGTCTAGGTTCTTGTTTTCCAGAAGCACCTTCAAGAAGTTCACCGAACGTTTGGCACTGAGATCCCAGTTGGATGGGAACTCTGCACGGCGAATCGGCACATTGTCCGTATGACCAGTTACAGTCACTTTTTTCGGGTGAGGCACCAGCATCGCTGCCATTTCAGAGGCAAGCTTTCTCGCTTCCGGTTTCAGATCAGCTTTACCAGAGTCAAACAACGCATTGTCCAAAATGGTGATCAGCAGTCCTTCTTCGGTCAGCTTGGTTTGGAGCTTGTCCTGCAGCTTGTTTTGCTGAATGTATCCGTCCAGCTTTGTCTGCAGCTTTTTCAAGTCCTCTGTTTCTTTGCGGACCGCTTCTTCCAGACGCTTCTCTTCTTCTGTCTTCTGTTTTTCTGCTTCCTGTGCGCCTTTGTGCAAGGTCTGCTGCTGAAGTTCCGGGTCTAGCGGAACCGGACTCGGGTAGTTCATGACACCCACACCGCCGTTGATTGCAACATTGAAGGACCGAACCATTTGGTCGAACTTCTTCGCATCCATCTCGCTAGAGGCGAACAACACGATAAACAAAGCGAGCAGAAGGGTGAGCAAGTCCGCGTATGGAATTAGCCAAGACTCGTCCATATGCTCTTCATGATGAGCATGTCTCTTTGGTCGCTTAGCCATTTACCGCAGCTCCTTCCTCCCTCTTCTCTTCCTTCATTTCTTCTTTCATTTCTGCACGCTCTTGGTATGGGATGTATACCAGCAGCTTTTGTTCAATCGCAGTCGGAGATACACCCGCTTGAATGGAAAGCAATCCTTCGACCATGATTTTTTTGATTTCGATTTCTGCCTTTGATTTCCGTTTGAGCTTGGTTGCGAACGGGTGCCATAATACGTAACCCGTGAAAATACCGAGCAAGGTAGCTACGAACGCCGCCGCAATCGATATACCCAATGCATCAATGTCACTCAAGTTACCCAAGGCGGCAATCAGACCGACAACGGCACCCAATACCCCGAGAGTCGGAGCGTAGCTTCCCGCTTGGCTAAAGACGAGTGCCCCTGCCTGATGGCGCTCTTCAATGGCGTGAATTTCTTCATTCAGAACATCGCGAACAAAATCCGGTTCCCCACCATCAATGATCATCTTCATGCCGTTACGTAGAAATGGATCTTCAATCTCATCAGAAGTGTTTTCCAGTGCAAGCAATCCTTCGCGACGAGCGATGGAAGCCCAGTTCATAAACTGACCGATCAATTCTTTTTTTTCAGGGAGCTTTTCTTCTTTAAAAATTATCTTGAAAAGAGCAGGAATACGTTTGATTTCCGACATAGGAAATGCGTTACAGATAGCAGCAACCGTACCTACGATGATGATCATAAACGCTGCTGGATTCAGTAATGCCATCGGACTCGCATGCTTCAAGATCATTCCGACCACTACTGCGATAATACCTAAAACTATACCTATCAAGGTAGACTTTTCCATCGTGACACTCCCTACTTCCATAATCGAAATCTATCTATATATGGTTTCGGAATTTTTGCTCTCACTTGTGAGGCTTTTTGAAAAAAACCGCTCATCCGAACGACTGAACTAGTCCAATCATGACCAAAAGTCCTAGAATGAACGAAAAAGTCGCGGAACGAGCATGACCATCTCCATGGCTTTCGGGGATGAGCTCCTTGTAAACGATGAATAACATCGCGCCTGCGGCAAAGGAAAGTCCATATGGCACCAGCCCTTGTACCACAGAGGTCAGGTAATAGCCACAGATCCCAGAGACGATTTCGACTGCTCCGGTCATCGTAGCCAAAATAAACGCCTTGAGACGACTAACCCTTTGATTGATCAGGAAGAGAGCGACCAGGAAGCCTTCTGGTGCATTTTGCAGACCGATCGCAAAAGAAATCAGGCCACCCAAGCCCGACTGTTCACTCGAATAACTCACGCCAACGGACAAGCCCTCCGGAATATTGTGCAAGGTAATCGCGGACAAAATCAGCAGCGATTGCGAATCCATCGAAATGTTGATTCTCGTATGCTCCAGATCGATATGCGGGACAATGCTTTCCAACACCGTAAGCAACAATGTTCCAGTAAGCACTCCCAAACAGACGATAATAAATGGCGCGCTATGAAGTGCCTGTGGGATCAGACTGAATGTCGAGGCAGCCACCATAATTCCAGCCGTAAACGCCAGCAATATATCCCGCCATCGATGGGATACCGACTTGAAAAAAAGGATAGGCAAGGCGCCCACTCCAGTAGCCATGGCAGAAAGAAAGCTACCTATCAGTAGTTGTTCCATGTGTGTTCCTCCACGTAATAATGCCGCTCTTCAGATGATACCATTTAGGTTCACGTAAAAAGATATCCGGAACAAACGGCCTTCTACTATTCATATTTCCCGAATGGAGACGGTACGCCTTTTTGTTAGGCCTTTTTTGTTAAGCGGATCACATCCAGCAAATCGATTTTTTGTCTTGTTTTTTCATGATACAGCCATTTTTCCTGAACATGATCCACGAATAAAATTCCGTCTAAATGGTCGATTTCATGCTGCATACAAACAGCAAGGAATCCGTCTGCTGCAAGGATCATTTCCTCGCCTTGTCTGTTCAACGTCTTTACCTTTACATGCTCGGCTCTCTTTACATTGCCATAGTAACCCGGAAAAGATAAGCAAGCTTCCATTCCAATTTGTTCGCCACTTTTTTCTATGATTTCCGGATTAATGAGCTCCATTAATCCATCTCCACAATCCATGACAATCACTCTGCGAAGAATTCCTACTTGAGGTGCGGCAAGGCCAGCACGGCCGTCCGTGGCATATAAGGTTTCAGCCATCTCATCCAGTAGCTTGAATGTTCTTGCATTCAGGTCATCCACTGGCTTGGCTACTTTGCGCAAGATCGGGTCTCCAAAAGGCAAAATCTGTTTCACTGCCATCTTCTTATGCTCCCTTCACTCTATTAGGCGGTGTATATGCCCACAAGTCATTTGGTGTACACTCCAGAGCTGTACAGAGTGCATCAAGTGTCTCGGCTTTCATTTGTTTGGGTTGACTGGTTAGTAAAGCACTGATGGAGGCTGGAGACAGACTATAATTTGCTTTCTCTTTCAACAACCTCGCTAATGCGGCTCCCGTCCAAACTCCTCTTTCTGCCATTACTTTTCGCAACATCCAGACAAGCATCTTTTCACCCCTCGACCTTTAGGTGTTAGCTAACTTTATTAGGCAACACCTAATATACCATATTTTCCTACAGAAATAAAAAAACGCCAAAT
Source organism: Brevibacillus sp. AG (assembly GCF_028369215.1). Lineage (NCBI taxonomy): Bacteria > Bacillati > Bacillota > Bacilli > Caryophanales > Paenibacillaceae > Brevibacillus > Brevibacillus sp. AG. The sequence goes on from NZ_JAQMYO010000003.1 coordinate 166,251, forward strand.
GCTTGGCGTTTTTGACGTTCTACGTTTCCGATCGATATGTTTTTCCTAACTGATCACTCAGACCAAAATAATGGCGGAAGTTGTAGATCAGCGGATTCCATGCTTGAGGGTTCACGTGATGAGCACTTTGGACAATCTGTTTGTCTGCATGGACGTGACGTACTTCTGTCTCCACAATCGCAAACATGTCGGCATATTCCGGAAAACGGATTGTGCGGACAACTGCTTCGAGTTGAAGCGGGCATTCTCCCACTCGCTTTGGACGAACGATATCAGAGTCAACAGGAGTCAGCTTGGCTGCCTGAAACTTATCTGCTTCATAGCGGAAGCCCAGTTCTTTTTTATAAGCGGGTACGGGATTGCGGCCTGTTAGCGGAGCCAGCGCTTCCACTTGCTGCCACATGGAGGCATCTGGCAAATTGATAACACACTCGGGCCGCTGACGCAAATTTTCCAATCCATGCGAACCAAACCCGAGTCCCAGAATAACATAATTCCCCAACGCCCATGACGATGAAATGGGGCTGATATTCGTTGTTCCATCTTCATTTTCAGTCGTCAACAGGACGACGGGAGTTCCGTAATACAAAATCTTCGGTTGGATGGTCGTATGGCTAGTCATGAACATAGCCTCCTTTGACTAGAATCACTCTTGCTACGACTTATTCTAGTCGAGGATTATTTCCATCGCGCTCGAAGTATGAATGTATGCTTACTTCCGCAAATTAGCGTGCTCCAGCTTTTTGCAGGATTTGTACAATCTCGTCATAGCCACGTTCTTTTGCACGATACAGTGGCGTTTTTCCTTCGCTATCCGGGATGTTCACATCAGCACCGTGGTCGATTAACAGTTGGACCATCTCTTGTTGTTTTTTTCCACCATCATTCAATACGATGGCTTCCATCAATGCTGTCCATCCCGGATTGTTCACATGGTTGACGTCTACATCCGTCCGGGTAAGAAGTTCCTTTGCTACTTCTACATACCCATGTTCTGCCGCTGGAATCAAAGGAGTACCTCCGAAGCGGTTGTAAATCTTCGCATCTGGACCTGCATCGATAACCAGCTTCAAGATTTCTAGGTATCCTTCTGCTCCCGCATACAAAAACGGATTATCTTGCCGGTCGTCCTGAATGTTGATGTCAGCTCCTGCTTCAATGAGGACTTTCACGGTTTCCACATGGTTGCCGTGTGTAGCTGCCATCGCCGCTGTTCTTCCACGATCATCCTGTGCGTTTATCTCAGCCCCTGCTGCCAAGCTAGCCTTGACTTCATCGGTTTTGCCCTCAGCTGCGGCTGCGAGCATTTTATTGTTCCATGCTTTTATTTCCTCTTTAGACAGAGACGGCTTTTTACTTGTTTGGGACTGTTGGGTGTTTGTGTTGATTGCTGCTGTTGTTGCTGTGCTGTCGTGACTGTCGGAGATGTTGTTGTCGGTTCATCCATGCAGCCAGTCAACAGCATGCCGAATGGGATCGCAGTGAGAATGAGTCGATACATATGGTACATTCCTCCTCGGTTCGTCATTGTGATAAAGGTCTAAGCCCGGTTAAACACCGAGCTTAGATTGCCTGTTAGAGGTTTTGTTCGTTGTTACTTTGTCGTGAAGGTAAGACCTGCCCATTGCCCTACAGGCGTAACGGAATACATGGTATTTGGTTCTAGCTTGCCGCCATTCATCATTTCGAAGATTCCGGTAGAGCCTTTGCGTGTTGTTACTTTGTATTGAGCAACCAGCTCAGTCCCATCCGGTGCTGTTAATTTGATTTGGCGGGAAGCAAACAGTTCATCGCGCGGATCACTGTTCAATCTTACTTCCAGCGTAGTTGGGTTTACTTCATTTACGGAGCGAATCGTCAGTGGGTTGATCGCTTTCGCTGTAAACTTGGAATCTTTGATATCAGCCCAATCCGTTGTAACGGTATACTCTACGCCTGGAATCAGTGTCTCACCTGCTGGCAAACGAAATTTTGGTTCCTGACGACCATCTGTCGCTTGTGTAAATGGAACGTACGTCGCAACGATTGGCTCGCCACCTTCTGGCGTGATGTACACTTGTGCCGTTCTCAGCGATGGAATGATTTCATAGTTCTTTCCCCGATATTGATTGTTTTGATCTAACACAAAGTCTAGACCATTGCGCTTGCCGACATAAGACGCAATCACATTTTCATAGTCTGTTACGCCAGCGCGCAGGCTTGATTCAATCTCAATCGTATCGTACGCTACCTGACGTGCTTCAACCATATCAATCAATTCACTGTTCGTTTCAAAAGTACCAGCCATTTCGTCCTTATATGTCAACGTGTACGTCATGTTAGAAGTTTGAGGCGTCGTTGGAACATAGTAAGTAGCTATTGTGCCTGTCTTTAACTGCGGGATATTGCGAATCGTCAAACCGTTATCGAATTGGAAATTTTCCTGTGCTTTTGCCAGTACCAAATCTTCCGCCACGAGTGGAGCGGACAAGGTCACTTCCAATGTGATCGGATTGAGCGACTTCATGCTCTGTACGACTGCATTTTCATCTGGTTGGGCATCTGTTGTAAAGGAGATGTCCCTTGCTGTCGCCCATTCTCCTACTGGTTCAACCTCATAGGTCACATTCGATTCCAGCTCTTTTCCATCCATAATTTCAAACGTTCCCGTTGCCCCATTGCGCGTCGTAAATTTATATTGGGCAACCAGTTCTGTTCCATCTGGAGCTGTCAATGTGATGCGACGAAGTGGGAAAATTTCTTCGCGCGGATCGCGGCGCAGTGTTACGTCGAGTATGGTTTCATTCTTTGCTTTTACAGACTGGATAGTAAGTGGATCAACATCTCTCGCTGTGAAGGTAGCGTCACGGAAATCAGCCCAATCCGAAGAGACTGTGTAAGTTACACCTGGCTCCAATTCTTCTCCCGCTGGTAGGCGGAATTTCGGTTCTTGAACTCCATCTGTATTTTGGGTAAACGGAACGTATGTGGCAACGATCGGCTCACCTTTTCGTGGTGTCAAGGTTACTTGTGTACCGCGCAAGGATGAGATGATTTGGTATTCTCTCCCTCTGTAACGGTTGTCCTCATCCAATTCAAAATCAAGGCCGCCTCGTTTGCCTGCATATGCTTCGATCACATTTCCGTAATCGGTTACGCGGTCACCTAGACGAGACTCGATCTCAATCGTATCATTGGACACTTGACGCGCTTCTCGCATGTTAATTTTTTCATCGCTTGCCTCAAAGGTGCCCATTTCCTCGCCTTTGTAAGTGAAGGTATACGTTGTGCCTTCCTCTTGCGGAGTAGTAGGTACGATGTAGGTAGTTTCGAATCCTGTTTTTCGTTGTGGAACATTTCGAATGGTCAAGTCGTTATCGAATTCGAAGTTTTTTAGCGCGTTGTTTAGTTCGACTTCTGTTGAGCTAAGTGGCTCTGCAAAGGTGATTTCGAGTGTAATCGAGTTCAGAGACTTGATGCTCGTCACCTCGACAGCTTCTCTGTCATCCTGCTTATCATGAGAGGCTGCTCTCGCTACTGTATCCATGTTCAGAACGTTGAAAGGAACCGCTACCCCTGTTCCAAGCATCGACGCGAGTAAAAGTAGTGAGAGGTGCTTTTTCATTTTCTTCATACGATCATCTCCTTGTCTACGATGGGGGATCAACCCTCTGAATCTATCGTAGTCGGAAGAGATAAACTCCTACTAAACCTGTTCTTAATGAACTATTTCCTAAAGATTAACTTTTTCTAAAAAAATGACAGGGGAAAGAAGAAAAAAAACGCCAATCACTTTGGCGTTTTTGCGTTCGTTTATTCGATTATGCCTACACCTTAAATCGGCGAATCATGTGTTGCAGCTCTTCTGCCATATTGGAAAGAGCTGTCGCTGACGAAGCGATTTCCTCCATGGAAGCGAGCTGCTGCTGTGTAGCAGCGGAAACGTTTTGCGTGCCATCAGCAGTCAAATCGGAAACTTCGCTGACCAGCTCCATCGCCTGTACGACCTGTTCGGAATGGGCAGATACTTCCTGGGCGGATGCAGACACGTCGTGAATCTGGTCGGCTACTGTGCCAATCGAGTTCTGAATATGACCGAACGTTTCGCCCGCACGATGAACGACGCGAATTCCTTCTTGTACTTCCCGGGTGCCTGTTTCCATCGATTCGACGGCGACTTTTGTATCTGTCTGAATCGTACTGATCAACTGCGCGATTTTTTGGGCGGACTGTGCCGATTGCTCTGCCAGCTTCCGTACCTCATCTGCTACAACCGCAAATCCACGGCCGTGCTCTCCTGCGCGTGCTGCTTCAATCGCTGCATTGAGGGCGAGCAGATTGGTCTGATCCGCAATGCCTGTAATGACTTCGATGATTTCTCCGATTGCTTGAGAATGATTGCCCAGACCATCTACCACGGATGAGAGCTCACGCATGGAGGTATGGATCGCATTCATTTGTTGAACCGCTGCCTGAATCGACTGGTTCCCTTCTCCTGCCATATTGGCTACTTCGCTCACCAAATTGGATGTTTGCTGTGCGTTGTTTGCGATTTGACGAATTCCTCGTGACATATCATCAATGGATTTCGCCCCATTCTCTACACTCGCTACCTGACGATCAACTCCTGCTGCCACTTCTTGAACAGTAACAGCAATCTGTTCGGTTGCCCGGCTCGTCTGATCTGCGCTTGCCGTCAGTTGCTCTGCCGATGCGGCTACCAGCTCCGATGTCCCACCTACCTGACGAATGACAGAAGTTAAACTGGTCGCCATTTCATTAAACGAATTCGTCAGATCCAAAATCTCGTCACGAGTTTTGACAACCAATGGCTCTGCTCTCAAATCTCCATCAGCGACTTTCTTCATCTCTTCCATCAAACGCTGGATCGGTTGACGGATATTTACGGTCAGCCAGATAGCCAGTGATATACCTGCAATCACTGAGACAACCATGACGATGAGCATATCGCGTTTTACGGATTCGTACATTTCTGCGCTTTCCGTGCCAACTCGTTGGGCTCCTTCGCTGTTATACGTAATCAGTGCATCCAAGTATTTTTTGCGTTCAAGAAACAGTTCACTGCTTTTTTTCTTGATGAGCTCCAGCTCAGCCATGTCTGCATCGCTAGCAGCCTTTCTGATATCCACTCTTTTGCCGATTTCGACGTACTGAGGGTTGAATTCCTCGTATTTTTTCAGTGCCTGCTTCAATCCCTCATAATTTTGGCGGTCCTCTTCACCGACAATCGTTTTTTCATAGCTGGCCAATAGCCCGTCAATATAGGCAAATTGGTCATCCACTGTTTTTACGTACTTGTTCTTGTCATCCATGTTCTCTGTTGTGAGCATGGTTTGAGTAACTCCGTAAATGGTTTCCAGCGTCATGTTGATCTTCAGAATGTCTTCTAATCCCGGGCGCCAGCTTGTATTCATTTCCACCATCTTCTGGTTCATTTCCTGCATCTTTACAATACTTGTTATTCCCGTAAAGATAATGATGACCAGGACAAATGCGAATGCACCGCCCAGTTTTTTTCCGATCGTCCATTTCATTTCGTAAACACCACTTTTCTTAACGTAATGATGATAGCGTAATCTCCTTTTCCCGCCCAACTGATGGAATAAACCTTATTGCGCACAAAAAAATTGATCTTTACACAAAAATTTAAATCCACAATTCAGAAAACTCCTGTAAGATAGATGAAAATAAAGTGGAATGGAGGACGGTTGATGCAAAACTACGACGTCATTATTGTTGGATCAGGATCGATGGGAATGGCAGCTGGCTACTATCTGGCCAAGCAGGGCGTGCGTACACTCATGATCGATGCCTTTGATCCCCCACACACGATGGGCAGTCATCATGGGGATACCCGTATCATTCGTCATGCGTATGGAGAAGGAAAACAGTACGTCCCGCTTGCGTTGCGAGCGCAACAGTTGTGGTCAGAATTGGAACAAGCATCCGGCATGCCGATCTTCGCCAAAACAGGTGTTTTGAACGCAGGACCCTTGCATTGTCCTTTCCTGAATGAAATTCGGGAGAGCGCCGAGCAGTACTCCCTTCCCTTGGAAGTACTTAGTGCCAATGAGGTCATGCAACGCTGGCCAGGAATCAATCTGCCTGCTGATTACTACGGCTGCCTGGAGCCTACTTCAGGTGTGCTTTATTCTGAAAACGGTATTCGTGCCTATCGAGAGCTCGCCCTTGCCACAGGAGCTACACTGTTGACGAACACGCCAGTCACGCAGTTGGAGCCAGCAGGTAATGGGTTCATCGTGCATACGGAATCTGCCAGCTACCACGGGGATAAAGTCCTTCTATCCGCCGGTGCTTGGAATGGTTCTCTCCTTGACTCGTTGGGCTTGTCCATCCCGCTCACCCCTACACGCAAAACGGTCGCCTGGTTTGGTGCAGATGAGAGCCAGTACAGCGCGGATGAATTTCCCGCTTTCATCTTTCGCCTTTATGACTCCATGTTCTACGGATTTCCCAGCTTTGATGGTAGTGGTGTAAAAATCGGACGCCATGACGGAGGACTAGCCATCGATCCTGATAAACTAGAACGTACCTTTGGCACCTATTTGTCGGACGAAGGGGATGTTCGTTCCTTTTTGGAAGCGTATATGCCTGGGGCCGCCGGACCATTGCGACAAGGCAAGGTATGCATCTACACCATGACGCCTGATGAGCATTTCGTCATTGACCGTCATCCTGAACATCCACAGCTTGTATTTGCAGCAGGCTTTTCCGGGCACGGTTTTAAATTCGCCAGTGCGATCGGAGAAGCGACCAGCCAACTGCTGGTAGAGGGAGCATCTTCCCTTGACTTGTCTATGTTTTCTTGGAAGCGATTCTCCTGAACACACACAAATGAGCGAAAAAAGCCTCTCGCCGCATTTTATGGCAGGAGGCTTTTGTTCGTTTTACCACTCCCAAGACAAAGATCCGATCTGCGCTGAAATTCGACTGCTCACTTGTATGGGAAGTCCAGAAGCTCGCATGGTGGAACGACCGTTGTCGTAGGGAAACAGGTAGGCGAAACCAGGCCGAGTCGCCTGATTGACCAGATAGGCAGACCTCATTGCTCCCGCTCTTCGTTGTTCATTCAAAAATGCTACCATCTCACTCGCTCGTTTGATCCCCGCACCATGTCCGTAATACAAGCCATTGCCGAGCACGACTGCATTTTCTCCTTGCCACTGAGGTGTCGCGCGATCGTAATCAGGATTGGCAAAATAAATCACATCACCAGGCAAGAAGGTATTTGTCCGCAATGTTTGCAAGTCTAGATCCTGATCGTACCGCCAGTCATATAGTAAGATGTCCGCAAACATTCTCTCAAAATCGGGTAAACGAATGGACTGTAGGACTGCATGATAAATAATAACGACCATCGCGGTTGCGCACTCTGTAGCGTATTTCTGGCCCTCACGAAAAATATTAATAATCCCGCTGGATGGCAACACTCCCGGTCGCAAGCGGAATCCGCCCTGGTCTGTTCGAATCCAGTAAGCTGGATTGGCACGAGATTCTTCAAAAGTAGAAAAGGCCAGGCCGCTTTCGTTCAGTGCCAAGGCAGACCTCACCAGATGATCGCGCATTTTCAGTTCAAATTGCAGGAGCTCAGGAGTCGGATATTCAAATACTTCATCACTTCGTGCCATAATCGCTACCGTTTCACGCTGTACCGGATTTAATCCCCATTCCGCTGCCAACGAGGCGGGATTAGCTGGTCTCCCCGCTATGACGATCATATACAACCTCCCCTTCACACACTGTCCTTCTTATTTGTATGCGAATGCCCATGTCCAAGTGATCGACTAAGAAAAACCATGAGTCAACATAGTGGAGGAGAAGAAAAAGCACCGTTCTCTTCGACTCTGACACGCCAGCATGGGGGATTCACTGGACGTCTCCACTACAAAAAGGGGACCGTCGAGCCAAAGCCACCCTACGGGCGGAAGATTCTCAAGGGAGAAGTGTTCGACAAGCGTGGTCCCCTTTTTGTAGTTCCGACTGGGTAGGCGTTGTCAAGGTCTACGAGCCCTGTGCTTTTTCTTCCTCACTAGCCTTGTGCGCTGATTGGTACCTTCTAATAAAAAAATCCCCCACCTGTTTGACCAGACGAGGGATCCCTTTTTAGCCTTGTGCTTGCTTGACTGTATGTGGTGTCGGGGGCGAGACGTGCTTTAAGCGTGAGAACATATAGCAGCCGACAATGACGATTACACTGCCGAGCAATTGGATGATGGTCATACGTTCCCCGAGCAAAAGAAAGGCGAGAATGGCTGTAAAAATGGGATTGAAATTGAGGAACATACCGGCTGAGGTTGCGCCTACCTTTTGCACACCGATATTCCACAACACCATGCTGACGACAGTCGCCATTACACCAACGTAGAACAACGACAGCCAGAACGTCCAGTCTGTGTTGCTAATCGTAAATGTGGTGACATTAAAGGGCAGCATCAGCGCGACACCGAAAATCCCCGAGTACAGTGTGGACATCATCGGCGAGACCGTCTTCATCGCCCAACGCCCGCATACGGAGTAAATCCCCCACATGGCGACAGCGGCGAGCATCCACAAATCACCCGTGTTAAAGTGCAATTGGGACAAGTGTGCGAAGTCTCCTTTTGTCATCACCACAAGGACGCCTGCAAACGAGACAAGCATCGCGACAATCTGCAACGGTCGAATCTTTTCACCCACCAGCAAAAAGGAGAAAATCGCGATCGAAACCGGATTCAGCGTGGACAATAGACCGACATTGGTCGCGTCTGTCCGCTCAAGTGCCCAGAACATGAATAAATTAAAAAGTGCTACGCCGGTCACTCCCATCACTATCAAAGGAAGAAGTGCCTCTCGCGTTGGAAAAATCCGTTTTTCGCGTATCCAAACAACCGGCAACAAGCAAACAACAGCAATGAGCCAGCGCAAATTGGTCAGCGTCAAGGAAGACGCGTGCCCGACAAGGACTTTACCAACAACAAAATTTCCTCCCCAAAGGAAGCTGGTACAGAGTAATAGGACGATATATAGCGGTCTCATGTTGCCTCCTGCCAAGATGAAAGAGTTATGGAGCTTTTATTTGTCCTCTATCATACACCTTTCGCCAGCATTTGGGCGGTCACGTTGCACTTTCCATTTTTATCCTTTTAAAATCCAAATCCATGAGTGAAATAAAAAAAGGGCTATCTAACAGCCCCTTCCTTCACACAGCCAGCCACGACATGATCACCGGCAGCAAGGTAAACGCCCACACCACCGTAATCATCGCTCCGGCGATCACAGCCAAAGTCGCACTGCTTCCTTCTGTTTCCCCACGCTCAAAAGCTTTGACCATCCCCAACGCATGTGCGCCCATTCCGTACATCAAGCCGATGGACACAGGATGACGGAGCCTCATTCTCTTGATGATTTTAGGAGCCAAAAAAACGCCTGCAAAGCTGGTCAGCATCCCGAAAACGGCCGTCATCGTAGGCAAACCGCCAATCGCCTCCGTTACGCTCACCGCAATTGGCAAGGTAATCGAGCGAGGAATGACGCTAAGCGCCGCTTCTTTTCCCAATCCGACTAACATCGTCGTGGAGACACCTGCAATGATAGCGATGAGGGAACCCGTAGCAAGACTCGTCAAAATCATCCGGCGATGCGCCATTAACACCGACCAATTTCGGTACAGCGGAATCGCAAACGCCACTGTGACTACGCTCATCATCTCACTAATGAGCGAGGTCGCTTCACTGTACACCTGATAAGGAATGCCTGCGAAAAGCAAAAACAGAATCAAACCGATCGGCGCCAATATGGCCGGAGAAAACAGCAGAGACGGTCTTTTCTTGTTGAACCTTTTTGCTGCATAGAAGAAAACGAGTGTCAGGAGCACGCTAGACGTTTTCCACAGGATCATGCTGTTTCACCTCTCCACGATTGAACATACGCTCAGCAATAACACCTGTCGAAATCATCACAAGCGCACAACCGCTTACGACTACCACAAGCACCAGTAATCCTTTTATTCCTAATAACCATGGATATTGCATCATCCCGACCAGCGATGGTACGAAAAACAGGATCATCTGCGAGAATAACAGAGTCGCCCCTGCTTCCACCCACTGTAGACGAATCAAGCCGATATATAGACAAATGAACAAAAGCGCGAGTCCGATCAGACTGCCGGGAACAGGAAGGTGAAAAAACGAGCTCACCCATTTCCCGAGCCAGGTGAAACCGAACAATAGCAAAACTTGTGCAATGATGGAGAACCATCTTTTCATCGAGACCACCCCAGTTGCTCTACAAAGGTTGTTCAAAAAGTCACCTTTTGAACGAGTTACCTTCATTCTAAGCCGTCTCGATTCCATTCGTACAATACATAAAAATCATCATTTCTATTCCATTTGGTTATGGCTGTACATTTTCTCTACAAACGATATGAAAGCCTTTGTCGCATGCGATAAATACCCTTCTTTTCGATAAATCAAAGCATACTGCCAGTCAATCACTGGGTAGGAAATGTTGACGGTGTGCAAATTCCCGTTATTCAAGCGTCTCACGATGGAGCGTGGAATGAGTGATATCCCTAGTTGAGTAGCCACCATCTCTCCGACAAAATCCCATAAAGAGCTCATGTAAGCGACTTTCGGTTCAAAGCCGGACAGCTTGCACGCTTGGCGCACTACATCGTGCATCGCGTACTCTTCGGTAAACAAAATGAAAGCCTCGTCCTTAAGCTGTTCCAAGCTCACCTCATCGGCTCCCGCCAGCCAATGATCCCGATGAACGATCGCGACGAGGTCCTCTGCGAGCAAGGGAACCGCCACAAATTTCTCCTGATCCGTTAGAAGAACCGTTAATGCCACATCGATGCTTCCTTGCTCCATTTGGATTTCAAGCAGCTTGGCGCTGTATTCCTTCATCTCGATATCGATGCCTGGATACTGCTTTTTAAACAAGGCAATCACATTCGGCAAGAGAAAAGAACCCACGGTCGGCATCATACCCAGCTTGACCCGACCACGCTCGACATTTCGCAATTCTGCAATCGATGACGACATACCTTCCATCAGCTGCAACACTTTGGTCGCATAGCTGTAGACCATTTCCCCTGCGTCTGTCAGATCCATTTTCCGCTCCGTCCGATCCAGCAGAACTACCTCTAGCTCTTCTTCCAATGCCTTGATCATTTTGCTGATAGAAGGCTGGGAGACGTGGAGGGATTGCGCGGCCTTCGTAAAGTTTTTATGTTTGACTACTTCCACAAAGTAATGCAGCTGTCGAATATCCATGGTGCCCTCCGTCTTCGTCCAATCAAAAGCGTTAGCTACAGATTACCACAGGCGAGAGTATGCAAAAAAGCCAGGTACGCAGTCGCGCCCTGGCTTTTCCTCCAGCTTGAGTTACTTCACGGTTACCTGTATTTTTACGACTTTTCCATTATACGTAGCGGCAATCGTTGCGCGACCTGCTTTCACAGCCGTGAGCTTGCCATCCGCTACAGTCACAACGGAGCTGTTCGTGGAGATCCAGTCTGCATCGACTGTGACATCGACCTTGGTTTTGTCGGTATAGACAGCAGATACCTTCAAGTCTTTTGATTCGCCGACTTTGAGATCTGCCTTTTTCGTGTCAAATTCTAGCTTGGAGATAATAGCAGACTCTACAGGGATCGAGATTGTCTTTCCACCGTAAGTTGCTTTGATTCTCGCTTTGCCAGAACCTACAGTTGTCACGACTCCGTTTTCAACTGTGGCGACTTTTTCATCGTCGGATGTCCACTTGGCTTTGCTTGTTACATCGACCTTTTCTTTGCTAGACAAGATAGCCAGCAGCGTAACCGACTGGGTAGTGCCTGGACGCAGATACAGCTTTTTCTTATCGCTGTCCAGCTTGGAGACGACATCCACCTCTACTGGAATGGATACGTTTTTTCCACCGTACTTCACTTTGAGTTTCGCTGTGCCCGAACTTACTGCTGTAACCAAACCATTCGTGACCGTTACGATTTCCGTATCATCGCTTTCCCACTCTGCATTGGCGGTTACATCAGAGGTAGACTTGTCTGAGAAGGTTGCTGTTGCGTTTACCTGCTTCGTGCCTCCCACGTTGAGAACCAGTTTCTTCTGGTCAGCAGTGAGCTTGGAAATCACATCGATCTCAACAGGGACACTCACACTTTTGCCCCCGAAGCTTGCTTTCACTCTTGTTTTACCGGAACTAACAGCGGTTACCAAGCCTTTTTCAACGCGTGCGATGTCACTGTCAGAGGAAGTCCACTCTGCTTGCTGTGTGACGTCTTCCGTTGTTTTATCCGTGTATTGCACGCGGACGTTCAACTGCTGCGTCCCCGCTTTTTTCAATTTTATTGTCTTTGTATCAACCACAAGCTTGGAAATCTTCTTCTGCGTACTTGTCGTCGCAGAATTTGCCAATGCCGGTACTTGGCCGACACTGGAAAAGATCAGCCCAACGGTAACAGCCGTAGCGAGCATACCTTTTTGCCAGTTTCTCATGCTCACATCCCACTCCTTTTCCTCTCTACTTTTCCACCATTTTCTATATCGGCTAAACTGCCGTACTTGTTGAATACAAAATGGCAAAGAAAGTCATGATTCTTCTGCCCATGTCCCTGCCAAGGGAGCAAAGTGCTGCATCGCCAAAGCTCCTGCCCCCATCACGATTGCCTCCCCCTTCAATTCGGAAGGAATGACGCGAAATTTCCCCTTGAATGGCTCCCAGATCACTTGATCACTATGCTCCTCGACCAAATCAATGATTTCGCGATAATTCTCCACCAAATCACCGCTTACAATCACGGTATCTGGATTGTACATGCATACAATATTGTTAATCGTGATTCCGAGGTACAACGCGGTACGGGAGACGATTTCCTTCGCCCAGCGCTCTTCGTTTCTCGCTGCCGCGAACACCTGACGGACATCACTGACATCCTTCACCCGACGCGCTTCCATGATCAAAGAATTTTCGTCTATGTATGTTTGCAGGCATCCGCGCTTTCCACATTCACACAGATTCCCATTCGGATCGAGCGTCGTATGCCCCAGCTCTCCAGCGCTATTGGAGCCTCCGCGAAACACTTCGCCATTGATAATTAACGCAGAGCCGATACCCGTGCCAATGCCGATCAAGGCTGTCTTGTTCGAGCCTTTGGCAGATCCGTACAAGTACTCCGAGAGGATTTTCACCTTCAAATCGTTGTCGATAACGGTTTTGATTTTCAGCCTTTTTTCAATCAAGCTAGCAAACGCTACGTCCTTCCAGTCCAGCGTAGTGGATAGCTGAACAATCCCTCGCTCATAATTAATCACCCCTGGCATCCCAATGCCGATCCCGACCACTTTTTCTAACGGAATGCCTGTCTGGTTGAGTATCCCTTCAATCTCGTTACAAATCAGTTCAGCCGTCTCTTCCGGTGTAGAATCCTGTGTTTTATGATCCATCCGGTGCTGTGCAATAATTGCTTCGCTAAAGTCCATGATCCCAAAGCTGATGCGCTTTTTTGCCATGTCCACTCCGATTGTATAAATGGCCCCCGGCTCGATGTCGAGCATAATTGCCTTCCTGCCTACACCTGATGAGGTAAGTTCTGTCTCTCGAATCAGTCCTTCTTCGCACAGCTCATTTACAAATCTGCCAATCGAGGTGGCGCTCATCCGCGTAATTTTGGCGATTTCTGCACGCGATATCGGTCTCTGCTTTTTGATAATGTCGAGGATCATTTGCTTGTTATGCTGCTTGGTCACGTCCTGATCTTGCTTCATGATTTTTTTCATCTTACAAAACTCCCATCTTGCTTGAATTCCCGGTAGTATTCCTGCGCGATTATTCTCACACTACCTGTCGCCATTTATTACGTCAACTGGGCCAAACAAAAACCATCCGAATCACCTCGGATGGTTTCTACGTTGCTATCACTTGTTGTTGTTCAAATCATACGGTGTCTCTTGGTAAACGTAATAGTTTAACCAGTTGGAAAACATCAAATTCGCATGTGCGCGCCAAGTGACAATAGGCTCGCGATTTGGGTCGTCCTTTGGATAGTAATTACGCGGAACAGCAATATCCAAGCCTTTGTTCACATCCCGCTGGTACTCATCTTGCAGGGTGGTCGGATCATACTCGGAATGTCCTGTCACAAAAATTTGTCGACCATCCCTCGTCGCTACGATGTAAACCCCTGATTCATCAGACTCGGACAATATCTCCAATTCAGGCACTTGCTCGATGTCTTCCCTGCGATTTTCGGTATGCCTGGAATGCGGAATGTAGAAGTAGTTATCAAATCCGCGGAACAACTTCACCTTTTGCTTATTGAGTGTATGAGGGAAGATTCCGAACATTTTTTCTGGCAAAGGATGCTTCGGAACGCCAAAGTGGTGGTAAAGACCCGCTTGTGCTCCCCAACAAATATGCAAGGTCGAAGTGACGTTCTCCATTTTCCAATCGAGGATTTTTGTCAGCTCCTGCCAATACGTGACGTCTGTAAACTCGAGCTGTTCCACTGGTGCTCCGGTGATGATCATGCCATCAAATCGCTGGTCACAGATCTCCTCAAACGTTTTATAAAACATCGATAAATGTTCTTCCGACGTATTTTTGGACGTATGACTGGACATGTGCAAAAGCACGATTTCCACCTGTAGCGGTGTATTCCCCAGGAGGCGGAGCAACTGTGTTTCCGTTGTTTCCTTCACGGGCATGAGGTTGAGAATGACGATCCTGAGCGGTCGTATGTCCTGTGTGAAGGCACGGCTATCCTTCATCACAAAAATATTTTCTTGGGCGAGTATTTCCGTTGCAGGCAATTCGTCGGGCAATTTGATTGGCATAAAGATCCCCCTTTCCATCCTTTGAACACAGGTAGAAAAACAATAATCCGACAAATTCGACAAAAATACTAGACTTCCTGCCAATCCCACAGGGGAAAACGAAAAGATCCCCTTGCAAGCAAGTTGCAAGAGGTCTCTTTCCTTAAATCCAGCCGCGCCCTTCCATCGCCTCCGTAATTCGCAATAGCGAGATCATATAGGCTCCCGTGCGCAAGTCTACCTTGTATTGATCAGAGAGTTCTTTCACAGCACGATAAGCGTTAATCATTGTCGTTTGCAGCTTTTCGTTTACCTCAACCTCGGACCAGTAGTAATTCATCAGGTTTTGCACCCATTCAAAATAAGAAACCGTTACGCCACCTGCGTTGGCGAGAATATCTGGGATCACGGTAATCCCTTTTTCCCGCAAAATGGCATCCGCATCCGGTGTAGTAGGTCCATTTGCTGCTTCTGCAATCCACTTGGCCTGAATGCTGTGGGCATTCGCTGCTGTGATGACATTTTCCAATGCGGCCGGGATCAGAATATCCACTTCCAGCTCTAATAGCTGTTCATTGGAGATGACCGTACCACCTGCATACTCCAAAATGGTGGCGTTGTCTTTTAACTGCCCTACCTGTTCGATGTCTAAGCCAGCAGCATCATAAATACCTCCACGTGAGTCACTGACCGCCACGATTTTGAAGCCCAGCTCTGTCAAAAGTCTGGCAGCAATTCTTCCCGCGTTGCCGAATCCTTGAATCGCGACGGTTGTTTGTTCTGGCTTGCGTCCAGAATCTTTAAGCGCCTCTAGTATGGTAAAGACACATCCGCGGGCAGTCGCTTCGTTTCTTCCTTTGGAACCGCCGACGCTCAGCGGTTTTCCCGTGATCACTCCCGGAGAATAGGTGCCTTTTAATCGACTGTACGTATCCATCATCCACCCCATGATTTGTGGGGTCGTATACACATCGGGTGCAGGTATGTCTGTCTCCGGTCCGACAATATCAGCGATAGCTTCCATGAAGCCGCGGCTGACTCGTTCCAGCTCGTTTTTGCTGAATTCGTGAGGATCACATATGACGCCACCTTTTCCACCGCCATAAGGAAGACCAACCACGCCACATTTGAATGACATCCACATGGAGAGCGCCTTGACTTCATCCATCGTCACATCCGGATGAAAGCGAATCCCTCCCTTGGTCGGCCCTACTGCATCATTATGCTGAGATCGGTAGCCTTCAAAGACACGCACGCTACCATCGTCCATCTTGACAGGAAAACTGACAGCCAATACTCGTTTAGGTCGCTTTAAAATTTCTACAGCATCGCTTCGCAATCCCAACAGTGCCGCTGCAGCATCAATCTGTTTCTGCACAATCTCGTATGGATTCAGGTTTTCTTTCTCTACAGTATTTAGCATCTCTCTTCCTCCCCAATACTTTTCACACGCATTTTCCACATCACCTTGGCGCAGAGCTAAAGGATGAATGGAGTAATTATATACGATGCAAGTAAATTCAGACAATTTATTTTCTTTTTTTTCACATTATTGTGTTATTTTTGGGAAACAAAATAAAAAACGCCCGATGCATCCTCTCGACACATCAGACGTTTTTCTCTTATTTTTTCAAATACGTCTTCATCAGCTTTGTTTTCGTCTCCCACATCTCTTCGCTGATGTGCAGACGGTAATGCTCCGGATTCAGCATGCGCAAGTATTCAGGCCAGAACAGCTTGAGTTGCTCACGATGGTAGTTGCGAATCTCTTGAAGGTTCGGCAGTTCATAGACCAGTTCCCCATCCACAAATACCGGAATTAGCAACGACTCTGCCTGATAGTTCTCCAAATGCTTGCTCAAATACGTATGGCTCGGATGGAACAAATGGAGAGGTCCTCCATCATCGACTGTTGTTTCATGTGGGAAGCACATATAGTCAGCAATCGCTTTGCCTGTTTCCGGATCAATCAATCGGTACATATCTTTGATACCTGGCGTTGTGACTTTTTCCGGATTCCCGGAGATTTTGATGGTCGGCTGATATTCTCCGTCCGCTCCTTCACGCGCCACCAGCTTGTATACGCCTCCGAGTGTCGGCTGATCCGCTGCCGTGATGAGCTGCGTTCCTACTCCCCAGCTATTTACGCGTGCTCCTTGTACCTTCAGGTTCATAATCGTGTGCTCATCGAGATCGTTGGAAGCGACAATTTGCACATCGGTCATGCCTGCCTTATCAAGCATTTCGCGAGTCTTGCAGGACAAGTACGTCAAGTCGCCACTGTCCAAGCGCACCGCCGTCAGCTTTTTACCTTGTTTCTCCAGGCGTTTTCCGACCTTAATTGCATTAGGCACGCCGCTTTTGAGCGTATCATACGTATCGACCAGCAAGGTTACCTGTCCTGGTAGAGCTGCTGCGAAGCGCTCAAATGCTTCTTCCTCACTCTCAAAGCTCTGTACCCATGAGTGAGCGTGCGTCCCTTTTGTCGGAATGCCAAACATTTTCCCTGCCAGCATATTCGAGGTCGCGTCGAAACCCGCCAAATACGCTGCCCGCGTCCCCCACAACGCAGCATCTGCCTCCTGCGCCCTTCTTGTTCCGAACTCCATAAGAACATCATTGCCCGCCACGTTTTTAATCCGCGAAGCTTTGGTCGCAATCAGCGTCTGGTAGTTCATGTAGTTCAACAGGGCCGTCTCAACCAGCTGTGCCTCCATGACACGCCCCTCTACGCGAATCAGCGGCTCGTTCGGGAAAACCACGGTACCTTCCTTCACGGAATAGAGCGAGCCCTTAAAACGAAGCTGGCGCAGCTCTTCCAAAAACTTCGGATCGTAGTTCTCCTCCTGCTCACTCAAATACTTGAGATCGCTTTCTTCAAAGCTCAAATTTTTTATATAAGAAACAATGCGTTCCAATCCGGCAGATACGGCGTATCCGTTTCCAAAAGGTAGCTTTCGGAAAAATGCTTCGAAAACGACCTTCTGATTGTGCGTTCCGTTCACCCAATGGGCGTACATCATGTTGATCTGATATTTATCTGTGTGTAGTGCCACACCAAATGATTGCATGTCACTGAGGCCTCCTGTGTATTCCTTTCTATCATCATACCAGAAGCGTCCGCTGGTGCCCATCCGCTGTGGAGGATATGAGGGAATGTGGTATAGTATGGGGATAAAAAGAGAAGCAATCGTGCAGGCTGGGAGTGAGTATAAGTTGAACAGAAAAGTCGTTACGATTAGTAAAGGTTTGCCTAAAAGTAATATGTACAACGGTAAGGAATATCTCTCCGGCATTTGGAAGGAAGAAGCAGATGAGCTCGTTGTCCGTTCCGAGAAAATTGATGACGACGATATCGCGAATCCAGAGTACCATGGCGGCCCAGACCGCGTCGTCTGTGCGTATCCTTTTGAACATTATGCCCATTGGGAGAAGGTATTCGGCCAACCACTGACCAATGCGGCATTCGGAGAAAATCTCACGCTGGCTGGCATGACCGAGGAGCAGGTCTGCATCGGGGATGTGTATCAATTCGGTGATACCATCCTGCAAGTGACGCAAGGCAGATTTCCTTGCGCGACCATCAACAAGCGCAACAACAATAACCAGCTGCTCAAAGCGGTGGTGGAAATGGGCTATACGGGCTATTTCTTCCGCGTCTTGCAGGAAGGGACGATCAAGCCAGACTCCAAGATTACCCTCATCACTGCACATCCAAAACAAGTAACGGTAGCGTCGATTCACCACTTATACTTCCACGACAAGTCACCATCCCAAGAGACGATTCAGCGTATGCTTGCGGTGGAGGAATTGGCGCAGCCTTGGCGAAAAAAACTACTGGAAAAACTGGATAAGTAGCAGTAATAGCGAAAGGAACGTCTCATGCGAATTAATAAGTTCATCAGTGAAACCGGCATTTGCTCACGAAGAGAAGCCGATAAATTAATCGAGGCCAAGCGTGTGACGATCAATGGCCAAGTCGCGGAACTGGGAAGTACGGTTGCGTCAGGAGATGATGTGCGCATCGATGGACAGCCGCTCGGTTCCAAAAAGAAAGATGTCTACATCGCCTTGAACAAGCCTGTCGGAATTACGTGTACCACTGAACTGCACGTCAAAGGCAACATCATTGATTTCGTCAATCACCCGGAACGTATTTTTCCTATCGGGCGACTGGATAAGGATTCGCAAGGTCTCATCCTGTTAACTAATGACGGGGATATCGTAAACAAAGTTTTGCGTGCTGAGAACAATCATGACAAAGAGTACATCGTCACCGTAGACAAGCCCATCACGGCGAATTTCTTACACGGAATGGCAAACGGCGTACGTATTCTCGGAACAACTACAAAGCCTTGCAAAGTAACCAAAGTCAGCGACCGCGTCTTCAATATCGTGCTGACGCAAGGGCTGAATCGGCAAATCAGACGGATGTGCCAGGCTTTTGGTTATCAGGTGCGAAAGCTTGAACGGGTACGTATCATGAACATTATGCTGGGGAATTTGAAGTTGGGGCAATGGCGCAATCTGACGGCCAAGGAATTAACTGATCTGAATAAAAGCTTGTGAAATAGGGACGGGTTGGAGTCTGTATAGTGGCTCCTTCCCGTCTTTTGTATTTGTATGCGAATCTTTTGTTTTTACTGAAAACTCTCGTTTACACGCTCCCCGTCTCCGTTTACCATATAAAAAAACCATACGAGAGAAAAGAGGTGGAGAGATTCTCCCCGAACACTTTTTGGGGTAAATCTTGCGAGGATGAAACTGGTTTGTGTCGATTGCAGCAAGGAAGTGCCCGCCCATTTATTTGACTATCAATGCACGTGCGGTGGCTTGTTTGACATCATTCACGATACGTCAGCCATCGATGCCGAACAGCTGAAGCGCGTCTTTCATGAGCGGCTTTCCGAGCGCATTACCCCTTATGCGAGCGGAGTATGGCGCTATAAAGAGCTGATTTTCCCCGAGCTTCCTGAAGAGTACATCACGACTAAGTACGAAGGAAATACAGGGCTATACGCATCTGCACTCATCCAATCCTATGTAGGAAGCAACAGCAAGGTATGGCTGAAGGCACAAAGCGAGAATCCGAGTGGTTCATTCAAAGACAACGGGATGACTGTCGCCGTATCACACGGGCGTTCACTAGGCTATCAACGCTTCACCTGCACATCGACTGGCAATACCTCTTCCTCTCTCGCCATGTATGCTGCACTCGCCCATCACGAATCGTACGTGTTTGTCCCGAACAAAAACATTTCTTTGAATAAAGTCATGCAAACACTGGCCTACGGAGCAAAGGTCATCAGCTTTGATGGTACCTACGATGATGGCATCCGTTTTTATGAGCAATACAGCAAAGAGCTCGGCCTCTACATCTGCAATTCGATCAATCCATTCCGCATTGAAGGGCAGAAGAGTATCGTGTACGAAATTGCGCAGTACCTCAATTGGAACCTTCCCGATTGGGTGGTCATCCCTGGAGGAGCATTGAGCAATGTGACTGCTCTCGGAAAGGGCTTGCAGGATTTGAAAAACCTCGGCTTTATCGAAAAAGTTCCTCGGGTGGCGCTCGTACAAGCGGAAGGTGCTAGTCCATTCCATCGCATGGTCGCAGGCGGACACACCGAGCTGACACCTGAACCGAATCCATATACACGTGTCTCTGCGCTCAACATCGGCAATCCACCCAGCTGGAAAAAGGCACTACGTACTTTAGAAGAAACAAATGGTATTACCTGCTCCGTGACTGATCGAGAGATTCTCGACGCCAAAGCATGGGTGGATAAGAGCGGGATCGGCTGCGAGCCTGCCTCTGCTGCTACGGTCGCCGGATTGCGCAAGCTCATCGCAGGACAAGTAATCGACAAGGACGAAACAGCCGTGTGTATTTTGACAGGAAACATGCTGAAGGACACTGATGCACTGCAAGAGTATCATTTGGGGGAATCGGCACAAGCGAGCTATCCAAATAAAATTGTCTCGTCACAGCTTACGTTGAAAGAGATTGGCGCCATGCTTTCGTAACAGCTCATCTGTATTTTCTTTCGTCAACATACGCGAATTATTTGCTATCCTTTCAATATCCTGTTATGCTAGTAAAGAATTATTTTTGTTCGAAGCAACGGATAGCGTAGATAACAAATTTTCGTCTAGATGATCCTGCGAGCAAGGATAGTAATACATGTGTGTTACACACTAGGAGGCAATAACAATGGAACAAGGTACAGTAAAATGGTTTAACGCAGAAAAAGGTTTTGGTTTTATTGAGCGCGAAGGTAAAGAAGACGTATTTGTACACTTCTCTGCTATCCAAGGCGACGGTTTCAAATCCCTTGACGAAGGTCAAAAAGTTACTTTTGACGTAGAACAAGGCCAACGCGGACCACAAGCTACTAACGTTCAAAAAGTTTAATATAGCCATACACAAAAAACAGACTCCTGTAAGGGGGTCTGTTTTTTGGTTGTTTGAAACACAAATAAAAAACCCTACTCACGTAAACGGAGTAGGGAATGCTACAGAACAGTAAATGGTAGACTCAGTATAACACAGTACCTATCGCTTCCTAAAATTTTTATATTTTCAAATATAGATTATTGAACCGCAGGCAGTCTAGAACGTTGAATATCTGTAATTTGCCCCCGTGCTACACGCAGCAGCCCTTCTTTTTCCATTTTCTTTAGTGTCCGGCTAATCACCTCACGAGCAGTCCCCAGCTCAATTGCCAACTGATCATGTGTAATGGCGAGCGAATCATCCTCCGCACTTGTATGCTCGATCAAATATTCGGAAATCCGAACCCGAATGGATTTAAAATGAATATCGTCAATCAAGTTCGACATGATAATCAATCGCCGCGCAAATGATTGAAAAATATACTGACGAAAGCCTTGATGCTTCTCGATCCATTTCTTATAAATCTTCGTCGGGACGTTCAAGACCATACTCGGCTTCTCCACGCAGGCCGAAGCTTCATACACCGTTTCTCCCAATATACTAGACGCGATGAGTGGGCAGCACTCGCCAGCCGATAGCCTGTACAACGTAACCTCTCTTCCATCGCTGCTCAGTTTGAAAATGCGAACCAGCCCATCCAAGATTAATGGCGCATTCTCCAAAAACTCGCCTTCATCAATGGTAAAGTTGGCTGGAACCGTAGTGATGGAGATTCCCTCCTCTTGCCACTCTTCTAGAGTAAGTGCTGCCAGACTTGGAAAACGTGCAAGGACTTCCGCAATCTGCTCCTTTTGCATATGGACGAAGAACCTCCTTGTGAAAAAAATAACTTGGTGACAAAGTCACAGATTACCGATACAGATTTTTATTATTATTGCACTCAAGAGGCACGAACACAAGAACACCCTGTTTAATCAGAAATCGCTTCGTTAACACTAACGAACGATCATCATGAAACGAAGGAGATGTATGTAAATGAGTACTTTTGTATTGGTTCATGGAGCTTGCCAAGGTGAATGGGTATGGGAAAAAGTAAAACCTGCGCTGGAAGCATTGGGACACAAGGTCGCGACGTTGGACTTGCCTGGAAGTGGACAAGACATGACACCTCCTCAGCAGGTAACACTGGATCTCTACGTCGAGAAAGTATCTGACCTGATCAAGCAACAAAACGATAAAGTAATCCTTGTCGGACACAGCATGGGTGGCGTCGTCATTACGCAAACAGCTGAAAAAGTACATGACAAAATTGATAAGCTCGTCTACCTTTGCGCATTCTTGCCGAAAAACGGGGAAAGTCTCATAAGCAAGTCTGAAGGAGAAAAAGGCCCGGAATTCGAATTGAATGAAGCCGACATGACGCTGGCTCCGAAGCTCGAGACTGTGGAAGGGACATTTTTCAACGCGGTTGAGGATGAGGCACTGAGGCTGGCGTCGATGAAGCGTTGCCGTCCGCAAGCGCTGGCTCCGTTTACACAACCAGTGCAAATTACCGAGGAGAAATTCGGAAGCGTTGATCGCGTCTATATTGAAACAACTTTAGACAACGCGATCCCAATCGATTTCCAACGCAGAATGAACACAGAAACACCTTGCAGCAAAGTCATTACACTGGAAGCCGATCATGCGCCTTTCTTGTCGAAACCAGAAGAGCTGGTGAATCTTCTCGATCAAGTAAGCAAATCATAAGGTAAGGAAAACAAGGCTGTGGACCATCATGTCGGCAGCCTTTCTTCATTCCTTTCTATCCAACAGGCGAACCGTACGGACGAGCCTTTGCAATCCATCCCGCAGCTGTTGTTCATTCAAATAAGAATAACTGATGCGTATCCAAGAGCTTAACTCTCGCAGCGGGTCACAGATCGCACCGGGTACAAACGTAATGGATTGCTCTATGCATTTGCCCAAAAGACTTTCTATCGGGACGGAATCAGGAAGCTTCACCCATAAATTAAAGCCCCCTGGTGGGCTGGTCCACTCCCAGTCGGTCATAGACAGTTCTTCCTCCATGATTTCCCGGCGAATGGCCAGTGCAATCCGCAGCTTCGCCAAATGCTGCTGCATCCGTTCGGAGAAGAAATAATGCAAAAAAATCTTTTGATTCAACAGAGGCGCTCCACTGTCAGACAGTGATTTCGCTTGAATCAAATACTTCATAATAGATGGCCGGCATGCCACAGTTGCAATGCTTAGCCCCGGTGCGATGTACTTGCTAAAGCTGCGCAGATAGATGACATAGCCCGCCGTGTCGTAAGAAAAAAACGGCAGTGGAGGCTCATCGCCGAAGTAAATATCGCGGCACGGATCATCCTCTACGATTAGACACTGATACTTCGCAGCCAGCTCCACCAGTCTCTTCCGTTGTTCAGCCGGAACTGTATAACCCGTTGGATTATGAAAGGTCGGATTGAGATAAAACAGGCGCGGTTTTTCTTTTTGCATCAACCGTTCAACCTGCTCCAAATCATATCCATGCGGCGTAATCTCGATGGGAATCATATTGGCGCCCTGTCTTCTGAATACATCAATGGCAGGACTGTAAGTAGGTCTCTCAATCAACACGACATCACGCGGCTTTACAAGGACTCTGGCAACCAAATCAATCGCTTCCTGCGAACCAGATGTAATCATCAGCTCATCAGGTGACAGGTGAAAATGATAACGGCTGATATAATAACTGCACAGTGCTTCCCGTAGCTCCTGATCTCCCTGTGTGGTTGAGTAGGTACCCAGTACCTTTGGATACAAATCAAACACTTTCTTCACGTACTCGGAAAAATAAAGATTGGGCAATAAATTCGGATCGATTAATGCTTTGGAAAATTGATAAGTCGCCTGCACCTGATGTATTTCCGAAAGGTGACTCTTGTGCACGTAGGCAGACACAATTGGATCATTCATCGAATCCACTGGCAGACTGCTCGATTGTACATAATACCCAGACTTATCCTTCACGTACACATGGCGGTTTTGCTTTAATAATTGAAATGCTTTAAAAACCGTCAGGCGATGCACATTCAATTCCAACGCCAGCGTTCGAACAGAAGGGAGCTTTTCATGTGCCCTCCACTCATCGCGTCTGATTCGTTCCAGAAGATAGTCATACACTTGTTCGAACAGCTTATCAGAATGACTGTTTGAAAGAGCCTTCCTTTTCATGCCGCTCCCCCCTTCCCCCATGATAATGGATGGATCTCTGTATCTGTTCTATTCTATTTCATCTGTTCTATTCCCTTCCCCTTATGATGAGGAAAAGGGAGGAATCATAATGGTACTGCTTAATTATGTGGTCATGTGCTTGATATTCGGAACGACTTTTCTGGCAATCAAAGTCGGGATCGATGCTGGAGCTCCGCCGTTTTTCTCAGGAGGACTTCGGTTCTTTCTGGCAGGTGTCATTTTGTTTTCATTCATGCTCTGGAAAAAACAGGCGCGTCTCTCGCTGCTGTTTCATAAAGAAATGCTCCTTACCGGTATCGGTTTGACGTTCGGGACATTTGCCCCCTTGTATTGGGCAGAGCAGCATGTAAGTTCAGGAATTGCAGCGATATTATCTGCAACAGGCCCTCTCATGGTGATGCTGCTTCAGATTGGTATTACTCGGCAAAAGCCCCCCGGTATTGCTTTGATGGGTTGCTTGGTTGCCTTTGTCGGTGTCTTTTTGCTGATTTTACCCGGTGTGACCATCTCATTCAGTCTCCTTTGGCTTACAGGGTGCATCGCAGTCATATTCGGGGAACTCTTTTATTCTGCTGGTGCAGTATACTCCCGAAGCGTCATCCAACGGTTTCAAGATACCTCACCCATCGCTTTGAATGCGGCACAGATGATGTATGGAGGAGCCATGCTGCTTGTCTTATCGTTATTTACGGAGCAAGTGCATATTGAATCGATGCTCACGGCAAATGCGATCCTCTCGCTTCTGTACTTGGTCTTCGTTGGTTCCATGATGGGGCACACCATTTTCTATTGGCTTGTTGCCAAAACCAACCCTGTGTTTCCATCCACTTGGCTCTATATCTCTCCGTTGATTGCCTTAAGCTTGGGCGTCATCCTCTACAATGAGCCGCTTTACCTCCTGTCGTTCGTAGGGGGAATCACGATTATTGTCGGGATTATCCTGATTAATATGGATGGCTTGAAGCAGTTGATGGGGAAAAAGGCTAACAAGTTAAGTGACATTCGTCATTAAAAATAGAAAAGGAGTCTCACAACAAAGCCTGGCTCTGTGTGAGACTCCTCTATTTGCTTATCGTTATTTGGTTTCGTTGATCTGCTTAGCGATTTTGATCAACTCGTCTTTGGATGCCACTTTCTCGGTAGCACGCACAGAGTACTCCAGTTTTGTTCCATTTTTCACCCAGGTGATCCAATTCAGATTATCGCTATTTTTTGAAGTGTGCGTCGTGAGAACCGCTTCATTGTTGCCAATCATGATTTTTTCCAGTACCTCTGCGTTTGTTCCCGTTTTGCCTTCATCAGCTATTCGTACCTCTACCCTTACACTGCCTTTCTCTGACTTATAGGCGACACTGGTAAAATCGTACTTGTTGCTTGACGGAATTTCTGTGAAGGCGTATTCTTTGTTTTCTTTGATGGCTTTTGCCTTAAGTGCTTCGAGGTCCACCATGTACTCGTAGTTGTCTTCATAGTGTACGTCACCTTCATCGAAACGGAAGCCTCCGGCAAGCTCGGCTGGAAGCGTGAACATCTTCCCTACAACCGCCTCCATTTCCTTCCATGTTTTATAAGTCATCGGCTTAGATACCATTGTGATATACGGTTGTTTATATATTGACCAGGTTATGTTCTTTTGGATTTCTTCCTCTTCTTTTGTCGGCTTCCAGTATATAGCGACTGAGGTTCCAGGCTTCAAGCCATTAATAATTTCATTATTGACCTCATCCCGATGCTCATACATTTTCCTCCTCGCCTCCATTTTCGCCTGTTCCTCTGGGGGCATTTGCTGAATCAATCGCTGTTGTTCTTGATCGGTATGCTGCGTTATCTCGTAAACAACTTCGCCCTTCTCATTTTTCAACTGAATCATTTCCATCCCCGCCCATACAGAAGACGCTCCTACCAGCATACCTACGGTAACCAGCAAACCGATTTTCTTTTTCACGACTTTCTCCTCCTTGTTTTCCTTGGCACGAATTGCTGCCATGACTTTATGTTTGACATCGACTTTCGGGACTGGCTTCGCTCTCAGCATGTCTTGCATCCGATTAAACGGATTTTTGTCCATTAGCGGCCACCCCTTCCATCGTTGGCAAATAACGTTTGCACTTTTTCAAAACTCGTTCGAATTGCTTGCGCAGGGCAGCAGGCTTTTTGTCCATCAGCTCTGCGATTTCCTCATACTCTCTTTCCTCTAGCACACGCAGGAATAGGAGTGCTCGTTCTTCAGCGGACAATCGTTTCCAAATATGCTCGAGCGGCTCCCCAAAATAATTGCTGTCGATGCTCTCCTCGACATAATTGCGTCCATCCTGATCCCGGTTGTACAAAAAGGGCAACACACGGCTTAATTTCTTGCGCTTTAAAACATTCGCGCAATGGTTGAAAGCGATTCGGTACAGCCATGCAGAAAATGACAGCGAGTACGTATACTGTCCCAGATGCTCGTAGGCACGAAACAGGACTTCCTGGACAGCGTCTTCTGCATCTTGGCGATGACCGAGCATGTGGTAGCAGTATGTAAAGATCGGTTGTTGATAGTGATCGATAATGATTTCGTATTGCTCAAGAGAACCTGCTTTTATTTCGTTCAACAGGCGCTCTATTTCTGTTTTTTCCACTGTTTGCCCTCCTCTCACTATGAATAACAATTGGCACCTTTTGTTTGTGACACCTATTTTAGAAATTTTTGGTTGCACGAGTAAAAATTCGCTCAAAATAAAAAAGGTGCTCCACCCGTCTCGCACGAAAAATCTCGTACTTACAGAAGGAACACCCTTATTCCACGCTTGTATTCATTTGTTTATCCGTGCTCTTGTCGAATGTCTTGATTCTTTCCCGGGAAATCGACAGCACCTGTCGGCTGTGCTTTAGAAATGCTCTCCGTTGGCATAATAGCTTTCTTTTTGATAAGCGACAAATGCCATTTCCACTTCTGGGATGCCAAGAGATAAGACATGCTTCGTTACAATCTGAGCAAACTGGTCACGAACTTCTTGCCCCCGCTCGAACCATGCTACTTCGATAAAAGGAAACGACTCCACGATCTTCCCGCCAAAAACGCCTGTTGTATGCAAGCATTCGATCGTGAAATTGTCCGTGCCGCATTGGCATAGTGCAGCAAGCTCCACTGCAAGCGGTTTGCTAATCGTGGCCATTTGTTCAGCTTGGATGCCTCGAACGATAAGATGTGGCATGATGATCCCTCCTGAAAAGTCCATACTTCTATGCTCTATCTTACCGTTCAAGAGGCAAAAAGAGTAGAAAAAACTAGGTCAGAGCCGCGGCGTTTCCGTGCTTTCCTACTGCCTCTTGCACCCGCGCTTCTTTGTTTCCTTGCTGCAATTGATACATCTGATAGTACCTGCCTTGCTTCTCCATCAAGTCTTCATGCTTTCCTCGCTCTACGATTCTGCCTCGATCCAGTACGAGAATTTGATCTGCATTTTTGATCGTAGACAGGCGATGAGCAATGATGAAGGTCGTTCTCCCTTTTTTCAACACCTCAAGAGCATTTTGAATAATGCCCTCTGTTTCCGTGTCGATGCTGGCAGTCGCTTCATCCAGAATGAGGATAGCCGGGTCAAACGCGAGAGCACGCGCAAACGAAATCAATTGACGCTGCCCGAGTGAAAGCGTGCTCCCCTTCTCGATAACAGGTTCATCGAATCCTTGCGGAAGACTGCGGAACAGTTGGTCTGCCCCTACATCACACAGAGCTTTCTCTACTTTTTCAGGCGAAATCGACGGATCATCCAGACTCACATTGGAACGAATCGTTCCTGTAAATAAAAACGGGTCCTGTAAAACAATCGCCATATGCTGACGAAGCTGCTGTTTGGAAAACGCCTGCACATTGCGCCCATCAATCATAATCGCTCCACTGTTTACATCATAGAAGCGGAGTAACAGATTGATAATCGAGCTTTTTCCCGATCCCGTGTGACCAACCAGTGCCACTGTCTCTCCGGGCCATGCTTCGAATGAGATGTTTTTCAGCACGTATTGATCGTCTTTGTAGGCAAAAGAAACATCGTCAAAGCGGACATTCCCCTGATAGCAGGGAACTTTTGCTGGATCAACGTCAATGCCCTCTTCATCGAGCAGTTCAAACACGCGCGACGCCGCGACGAGAGATTGCTCCAGGTTCGCCAGTTGGTTGACGATCTGTGTCATCGGCTGGAACAAGCGATTGAGATAATCGACGAATGCGTAGAGGACACCAAGCGAGAGCAGTGTACCTATCCCGAGGGAAGCACCACCGAAATACCAGATGAACAAAACAAACGCGATATTGCGGATGAACTGAACCAGGTTAAACGAAGCGGTCGCATTGAGCCGTAGCATTTTATTTTGGTAGGTGAACAGCTCTTCGTTCAGTTCGCCAAATTCCCGCATCGTCTCCTTTTCTCTGCGAAACGCCTGAATGATCGGCATCCCTTGGATCGACTCGTTAATCATCCCGTTGATGTCACTGATGCGTGCCCGAATGACATGGTTGAATGCTGAAGCGTACTTGCGGTACAAGTAAATCCACACGACCATGATTGGCAAAATGACCAGACAAACGAACGCGAGTCGTACATCAAGCAAGAACAGCGCTGCGAAAATACCGATTAAATAAATCCCGCTCGTAATGAAGTTGCCGAGTACATTCGTAAACAGCTCACGGACTGCTTCCGTATCGTTTGTAACACGAGCAACCACCTTCCCGGCAGGGAGATGATCGAAATAATGGATGGGCAATCGTTGAATATGCGCGAACACATCCATGCGCAGTCTCTCGATGACCTGATTCGCTGATTTTTGCCATAAGAACTTTTGTCCATAGTGGAAGAGCGAAGCAACTACCAATAATCCGAAATAGAGAGCAGCCAGCGTGAACAAGCCTCTTGTCTCTGGACGGAAAAATTCGAATATCTCCTGATTGGTTAAGAGAGTGGCCTGATACTCATCTCGATCCGAACCTTTGATAATGACGAGCTTCCCATCCTCAATGGCTCGCTGCCCATCAAACTTAATCGCCTGGTTCAGGAAATAATAGTCGCTTCCTATCTGGAGAACACGAGCTTCCTCGCCTCTGCTCTCCCCTGCTGCCAGATGATCTTCTCTTGTGTAATACTTCCCTTTATATTGTACGGAACCCTCACGCTGTGCCGTCTCATACCAAGGGAATTCAATGCCCAGTATGTGCGTATTAATCATTTCTTTCGCCAAGAATGGTCCCGTTAGCTCTGCCCCAACGGATATAGAGAGCATCAGAATCGCCAAGAGGATGGTCTTTTTAAAAATCGCTGCATAGTGAACTAGCCTTTTCCCCGTCGTCATTCATTCACCCGCTTTCTGTCAGCGTCGCTTCTATCTGCTGTTTCTCGAATTGTTCTTTATACCAACCGCCCAGCTCCAATAGCTGTGCATGTGTGCCTTCCTCGACGATTCGTCCTTCCTCTATGACGAGAATCCAATCTGCATGCTGGACGGCCGTTAAGCGATGTGTGGTGATCAGTGTTGTTTTGCCTGCACGCTCCCGGCGAATATTCGTGATCATCTCCGCTTCGGTTTTTCCATCCACCGCCGACATGGCATCATCGAGAATCAAGATTTCTGGATTAACCAAAAGAGCCCGAGCAATCGAGACCCGTTGTTTTTGACCGCCTGAAAGGGCTACACCTTTTTCACCAACAAGCGTTTGCAAGCCTTCGGGCAATAGTTGCACGTCCCGAGCAAATGCGGCCTGCTTCAACACTTCCTGTAATTGTTCTTCTGTTGCCTCGTTGTTCCCGAACAGGATGTTTTCGCGGACTGTCTTCGAGAACAGAATCTGCTCCTGCGGTACATAGCCGATCCAGCTCTTGATGTTATCCAGACTGATCTGTTCTAGCG
This sequence comes from Brevibacillus sp. AG, assembly GCF_028369215.1. Classification (NCBI taxonomy): domain Bacteria; kingdom Bacillati; phylum Bacillota; class Bacilli; order Caryophanales; family Paenibacillaceae; genus Brevibacillus; species Brevibacillus sp. AG. The sequence goes on from NZ_JAQMYO010000003.1 coordinate 196,587, forward strand.
CCTCTCCCGAAACACTGATGGCTCCCCGTCCTAACGGATATTCGCGAAGCAGCTGTCGCACCAGCGTGGATTTTCCGCTTCCCGTACGCCCGACGATTCCTAGCGTCTGACCCCGACCAAGAGTAAAGGAGACCTCGCTTAATTGGTCAACATGCGCAGATGGATAGCGGAATGTCACAGAATCAAACCGAATGACTTCTGGTACTGCCACATGAACTGGTCTGTCGTGATCCGTCACATCTGCTTCGTAAGCCAATGTTTCAGTGACGCGATCCAGCGAGGCACTTCCTCTTTGCATCACATTGATCAATTCACCAATCGCAAACATCGGCCAAATCAGCATCCCGAGATAGACGTTGAACGAGACCAGCTCTCCCAGGGTCAGTTCTCTTTGAAACACGAGGTATCCACCGTAGATCAAGCCAATCATATAACTGATTCCAACCAATATTTTGACAGTTGGCTCAATCAGCGAATCGATTCTCGCCACATCGATATTTTTTTGATACACTTCATGTATTTTTTGGCGAAAGCGCTCCTGATCCGCCATCTCCTGTACGTAAGCTCGAATCACACGAACGCCAGAGACGGATTCCAAGACGCGGTCGTTCAGCTCGCCGAACGATGTTTGTGCGGTAGAAAAACGCTCGTGAATTTTTTTCCCATATTGCTTGATGATATAGGCCATGAACGGCAATGGAAGGATCGCTGCTAAGGTCAGCTTCCAACTGATCAAAAAGCCCATCGTCAGCACAATTGCCCCTGTAAAGGACAACGAGTCCACCATCGTCAAAATTCCGAAGCCTGTCGTCATCGAAACAGCCTTGAGGTCATTTGTCGCTCGCGCCATCAGATCACCGGTACGATTGCGCTGATAAAACGTTGGCGTCATCCGCAAAAAATGCGTCATGAGCTTCGACCGTAACGTCCGCTCCGCCAGAAACGCTCCTCCAAACAGCTGGCGAATCCAGATAAAATTGACCCAATAAATCGCGACAGACAATACACCGAAAAACAGCAAAATGGATACCAGCCGCTCGCCAGTCAGGGTCCCCAGGTGAATCTCATCAATAGCCACCCCGATGATTTTTGGAGGGATAATCTCCAGTAAGCCGCCCAGAATCAATAGCAGAATAGCGACCGTATAACGTTTCCAATGCTCCTTGAAAAACCAATCAAGCTTTGCCAAAACCGAGAACATCCGTGTTTCTCCCCTCTCTTTAGCTGGCTGGGTGACCTTTTTAGAGGACAAAAAAGACACATCGCCCGTGAGCAACATGCCTTTTCATCAACAAAAATAGAAAAGGCGCAAGTTACGAAATAGGTAACCTACGCCATGTTAACGAGATCAAAAAAACGATACTACGCTCGTATCAATGGTGGGGTTACGTCATGTATGCCCTTGTATGGATGACCCATGCGTACAATTCTTTTCATGACTAGCCCACCTTTCCATTAATATTTTGAATTTCCAATAAATACATTCTGAACTTTACCATTCTTGCTGATACATTGTCAACTGATCTTTTCCGCGCTTTTGCTTCCTTTCATTTATTTGGTATGATTATCCCCATGAAGCTCATTCAGGAGGCCATTTATTTTGTTATCTTCCAATCAAAAGCGACGATTGACATCTGTTCAAATCATCGTGTTCGCCTACGTTGGGCTCATCCTGATCTCAGCGTTTCTTCTGTCATTGCCATTTTTTCACTTGCCGGGAGTCTCTCTTTCTTTTATTGACGCTTTGTTTACCGCGGCGAGTGCCATCAGCGTTACGGGGCTTACTGTCATTACGATTCATGAAGTTTTCAACCAGTGGGGGATTCTCTTTCTTACGTTGCTCTTCCAGGTTGGCGGGGTCGGAATCATGACACTCGGAACGTTCATCTGGATCCTCATGGGTCAAAAAATCGGTCTGGAACAGCGCATCTGGATCGCGACGGACCACAACCGCTCCACGTTGTCCGGTCTAGTCGACTTGATGCGCAATATTCTCGTGATTGCGCTCATAATCGAGCTGGTGGGAACCGTCCTGTTAGGCAGTCATTTTATTTATGCCGGCTATTACGACGACTGGTACACCGCGTTCTACCACGGTTACTTTGCTTCTGTCAGTGCTTTTACGAATGCCGGGTTTGACCTGCACGGAAACTCCATGCTCGACTTTACCCACGATTACGTGTTTCAGACCATCGTGATGATCTTGATTATTTGTGGAGCGATCGGGTTTCCCGTACTCGTGGAGCTGAGAACGTACTTTTCCTATCGCCGTGCAAAAGTGCGTTTCACCTTTTCGCTCTTCTCCAAGATTACGACACTGACGTTCTTTTCCTTGATCGCCGTTGGCGCCCTGCTCATTTTCATTTTTGAGCGAAATCAGTTTTTGGCCGATAAGACCTGGCATGAAATGCTGTTCTATTCGTTGTTCCACTCCGTCTCTTCGCGTAGTGGCGGCTTGGCTACGATGGATATCAGCCTCTTGTCGACCGCGACACTCATCATGCTCTCCGGGATGATGTTCATTGGCGCCTCCCCGAGCAGCGTGGGCGGGGGGATACGGACCACGACGTTTTTCGTCCTGATTGCCTCGGTTTTTGCCAACATGCGTGGCTACAAGGAAGTAAAGGTGTTCGGAAGAGAGCTGGTTGATGAGGACATTCAGCGCTCCTTCATCGTCTTTTTCATCGCAATCATCCTGGTGTTCACAGCGGTCATGCTGCTCGTCTGGCTGGAGGATTTACCTTTCCAGCACGTCTTGTTCGAGGTCTGCTCTGCTTTCGGTACGACCGGATTGTCTACCGGGATTACAGCTCAGATGGGCGTAGGCGGCAAGCTCATCCTGATTATTACGATGATGATCGGACGTATCGGGATTATCAATTTGCTCCTCTTCTTGAAGCGCAATGACCGGATCGTACGCTATCATTATCCGAAAGAACGCATCATCATTGGTCAATAGAGGAAAGGAAATCCCCCAAAGCTATGTAGCCGTTGGGGGATTTTTTTCTAGAATCAAAAAGCTTGCAGAAGACAGGTCTGGGTATTTCTGTTCAATCTTTCGCGTAACGGAGAAATCGTTGTACTTTTTCAAGTAGTGCAAGATGTCTCGGTCTTTGATCATATCGACGACTTGCGACTCTGTCCCATCCGTTACCTTCGTGTAGAGAATGACATGCTTTTTGGCGCAAGAAAAGATGTCATCCAATGTTTTCTCGAAGTCTTCCTCATCGATAATGTGATACAGCACATCCAGGCAAACGACCAGATCACTTTTCAAGTATCCTTGATTGTAAAAGGATTTCGGATGGTATAAAAGAAAGCTTTTCGACGAATCCTTCCCAAACATTCTGGCACACATCTGTACCGAAGTCGGTGAAATGTCCAACCCTAAGTAATTGGCATATTTCATAAAGAGAAGTTGATTGCCGTCTCCGCAGCCAAATTCAATGACGCTTTTCACTTGCTGCTCCTTGATGTATTCATTGATGACTTCTGCTTTAAAAAGAGCTAGCACGCCATAGGAGCCAAGTCCAGAATTTCCACCCGAAGCGTAATTATCCTCCCAGTATTTCCGATAATCAAAAGCGGATTGATTTTCCGTACTCATGGTGAGCTTCCCCACTTTCTGCCTTCGAAAATGATGTGTCGTTGCACAGTTTATGCGCGTGAAGAATTTTAATGAAAGGCGATGTTTTAAAACAATGTTTGAAATTAAATTATCATTAAACGTAAATATGTTTTTTCAGCCATTGTCTGAAATACTGCAACTGTTCCTCAGAATGGAAATAGTGTTCTCCATTCTCCATTACTTGCAAATTACAGTTAAAACGTTTATTAAATTCAGATACAACGTCAAACTCACATAAGTTATCTTCTGAACCATAGAGAATGGAAGTTGGATTATTCCAAGCAACAATAGGATGTTCTTTCACATAACAGTAGTAATCCCAATAGAGAGTTTGTCCAATAGGTGTAGAAATTTCTTTCTCTATTTTTAGTCTACTCTCACTTACGTTAAACCATGTCATCATATTATTTATGATACGTTCCATATTTACCACAGGAGAGAGAAACAAACACTGCTTCAACGGCTCATGGCTATATTCTAATAGGCTAAAATATGCTCCCATGCTACAAGCAAAAATGCTTATATTATTTGATAACGATTTTGCATAGGTCATAATTGTATTAAGGTCTTGAACACAGTTTTGAACTTTGCAAAGATAAGTATCATCCTTACGGTCACCATGTTGAGGTAAATCAAAACTAAGCACTTGATAACCTAGTGCTGTTGCTTCTTCTGCAAATACAATAATCGAGTCATCTGCCTTATTTGACATGTTACCATGCACCACCACAAATAACTTATCTGATTTGTCACCCCACAAAATCGCTGGAATGTTTTCTATTTTAAAATTATTTTTTATCATTACAATTTATCCTCCATAAATATAAATAATTCGTCATTCCAAATGTAAAAAAAGCAAAATCCCAGAATGCCGTAAAATCAACATTCTGGGGTTTTTCATTTCAGTGCAATTTACTCTAAAATGGACTTTTTGGACAGCCTCTTCCTTGTCATTGAATGTCGACTTAATACGGGCCCCAGTTAATCAATACCCCGATAACGATAAACACGATGGAGAGAGCTGTCCATACCGCTGTGAGCGGAAGCATGAACTTCAGCCACTTGCCGTAGGAAATGCCACTCATCGCCAAAATACTCATCAGAACACCTGAGGTCGGATTAATGCAGTTGACCACACCTTCTCCGAGCATTAGAGCCTCTACTGCCACTTGGCGCGTAATGCCCATCAGGTCAGACAATGGTGCCAACAACGGCATCAGCATAACGGCTTCACCTGAACCGGACGAAATCAAGAAGTGCAGCCCGGCGCTTCCGAGGAACATCCCAATTGCACCTGCCATCGGTGACAGCGGCTCCAGAATGGTAGCAAGCCCGTACACGATGGTATCAAGGAACTTCCCATCTTCCAAAATGACCGTGATCGCACGTGCCATACCGACAATCAAAGCCCCATAAATCAAGCCCTGACAGCCCTTTAAGAATGTTTTGGCAATATCGTTGCCGCTCATCTTGTTGAGCAAGCCTACTCCGATCGCAATGAAAATAAAGATTCCGGACATCTCGTTTACGTCCCATTTGAACAAGATCGTGCAGACGATAAAACCAATCAGAACGATCCCCGTAAACGCCAAGATCAATTTGTGACGGGTTGTAAAATCAACATTTTTCGTGTCTGCTTCCATCGTGGTTGAGCCACTATCTGAAGGAAAGAGCTCGTCCCCCAAGATACTCTTGTTTTGACGAACCTTCCGCGCATAACGCCCGATGTACAGAATGGTTACGATCACAAACGTAACATAAATGATGGTACGGTAGCCGATACCTGAAAACAGCGGCAGCTCCGCAATTTGTTGGGACAAGCCCAGCGTTCCTGGAAAGGCAATTGTCGTATTGAATCCGGCATACACACCCAAATAAATCAGAGCCACACCGAAGATCGCATCCATTTTCATCGCTCTCGCAATCATGATGCCAAGCGGAACGAAAGCAATGACGGAGTTGACGATGACACCCAACGTACCCAATACGGAAAAGACGGAGGTGATCAAAATAACCAGCAGCCACTCTCGATTTCCTAATTTTCGTACCATAGTCAGAATCGCTGCGTTGAGTGCACCTGTCTTATCCAAAACAGCTAAAGCACCGCCTGTGAACAAAACGAGGAAGATGATCGGCGCGCCTTTGACCATACCTGTCTGGATCGCGGTAAAAAACTCGATAAAGCCCGTAGGATTCGGCTCCACCGCATGATAGCTGCCCGGGACAACCGTCGTCACATTGCCGTTTTTTACACGGTCAAATTCTCCTGTCGGGACCACATAGGTAGCCAACGCACATAGAAGTAAGATGCAAAACAAAAGGACATAGGCGTCTAGCCGAAATAAGCTTTTCTTTTTTAGTTGCTTGCTCTCTGTCATAAGGTAACCCCCTGCGTGTGTAGCGCTTCTCTAAGAATGTTGGGCAGCTTCATAAATCGCAGCTGTCATGATTTTTGCCCCATAAATCAAGGCATCCGTCTGAAAAGTCATCTGTGGATGATGCAAGACTGGCGTGAGCCCACATCCCAGACCAATCATCGTCGTAGCCAGCTCTGGGCGGTGAATCGCGTAAAAATGGAAGTCCTCTCCGCCTGGCGTCACACATGTATCGGCAATGTTGTCCTCACCCAATACTTGCCCAATTGCCTTTTTAGCTACTTGGATCATGTTCGCATTGGCGACCGCAGCCGGTGTGACTCCCGACCATTCCCACTCCACATCCATGCCCATCAAAGCCCCAGTCTGACTCATGGCATGCTCGGTCTTTCTCCGCAATTCTGCCATGCCTTCATTGGACTGTGCACGTACATCGAGGCTAAAGGTCGCTCGATCAGGAATGACGTTCACCGTTTCTCCCCCTGCTTGCAATTGGGTCATCTTCACGGAAAAAGAGCATCCATCTTGCAGGCGAATGTTTTGCAACGCAATAACCAAAAACGAAGCGGCTTCGATAACATTTTTCCCGAGCGCCGGACGTGCTCCGTGTGCTTGCAGACCTGTAATCGTCCCTTTGATGGAGCTGGATGATCCATGCAAAATCGCCGGAGCAGCGCTACCATATGGCACTTCCATTTCTGGACGCAGATGAACGCCGATCAGCTTTGTCACGCCTTCCAGGGCGCCATCCTTCATCATCTGCAAGGCTCCGCCCATTTTCTCTTCAGCAGGCTGGAACAGAAAGCGCATCGTTTTCGGCGGTACCACTCCGCTTGCTTGAATCGCAAGGGCGCTGTAGAGAGCCAGTGTCGAGTGAGCATCGTGTCCGCATGAGTGATTCGGTCTCACTACGCCGTCCACTTCCTGCACGAGTGCATCCATATCCGCGCGCAAAGCCACGATTTCAGCACTCTCTCCAGGAATCTCTGCATAAAAGCCGTGATGCCCTTCGAAGCATGTGACGGCAATTCCGGCCGCCTCCAAGCGTTCCCGCAAATATCTCGCCGTTTTTTCCTCGTGCCAGCTCGGCTCCGCCAATTGATGCAACTCTTTGTATGTTCGCACTATTTCGTCGCGATGCTCGTCCATATATAAGAACGGATTCATCCGATCCATCATCCTCCCTGATGTCTTCTCTAGTATCTCTCTTTGCTCTACCGGATGTATAGCAAGAATTGTGCCAAAACTATATTATTATAAAAGTTAAGCATTTCTGAACAATTTCGGATTTTTAGGTTATAATATAGGTTGTTTTTTACAGATATTTAATCCAATATTTCCACCTAAATAAAAAAGCTATTCGGCAGATAAAAAGGAGTCGCATCATGATCAAACAGAACCCATGCATCTTGTTGATGACCCGACTAGAGACGATCAGCCTGCTGTTTGCAAACACGCTCACGTCTTTTTTCGGCAACCGCTTGGACATCATTCGAAACCATATGCAAGAACGGCTTCATCCGAGTGTGTACGATGAAGTTGATCTCATCCTCGTTTCAGACATGAGTCTCTTGCACGATCAGCCAGTTCCTCCGTCAGACATCCCCGTGCTGCTAGCAAGGCGCACGATTGACATTAACAAATTGGATCAACTCATGGATTTGCCGCCAGGAACGCGCTGTCTATTTGTTTCCAACTCCATCGAAATGGTAGAAGGCGCGATTGAGCTATTGTTTCATCTCGGATTCTCTCATCTGACATTTGTGCCGTACGTACCCGATACCGAGACTCCGCTTCCTGAAAAAGATCAAATCGATGTTGCTGTCTGTCATGGACTCAGGGAGCTAATTCCTGCTCTTTTTGAAAACGTCATTGAGTTGGGGCACCGCCCTTTGGATTTGACGACGATCTTTGATATTTCGCGTCTACTTGATCTTTCTCCGGATAAGGCAAACCTGTACACGGCTGACTTCATCAGCGATTTCGTCCATATCGGGCGCAAGCTGACCAACTCGGTACACAATGAGCGGAAGCTGAATGAAAAGCTGAGCTCCATTTTAAATGCCGTTCATGAAGGCATCATTGGCACAGATGCCACAGGGAAGATCACTGTGCTGAACAAAGAAGCCGAGAAAATTTTGCATATGACTGAAACCACTTGCATCGGGCGAAATGTAGCGGAGGTCATTCCCGAATTTCTAATTCTGGAAGTAGTAGAATCACACATGGAAGTAACGAAGCAGGTATTGGAATTCCGCGATTTGTACCTCTTGGTGACCAAGATTCCCACGTTCTTGGATGATCAGTTTCTAGGCGCGGTCATTACTTTTCAGGACGTGACAAAGGTACAGCAGATCGAACAGGAAATACGGACGAAGAGTGCCAATCTCGGACTGATGACCAAGTATTCGTTTGACAGTATCATCGGCAAAAGCCCGTCCATTCAGGCCAACAAACGAGTAGCGACCAAGCTGGCCGAAAGCGATTTTACGATTCTCATCACAGGGGAAAACGGAACCGGGAAGGAAGTTTTTGCCCAAGCCATCCATCAACACTCGACGCGCCGTGACGGTCCGTTCGTCCCCGTCAATTTTGCAGGGCTGACCGAGAGCTTGGTAGAGAGCGAATTGTTCGGGTACGAGGAAGGTTCTTTTACAGGAGCGCGAAAAGGCGGAAAGATGGGGCTATTCGAGCTGGCTCACAACGGGACCATTTTTCTGGACGAGATTGGGGACGCCCCGCTTAGCATCCAGGCGTCACTGCTTCGAGTTCTCCAGGAAAAGCAGGTCATGCGCGTAGGGGGCTATCGCGTCATTCCAGTCAATGTCCGCGTCATCGCCGCTACCAATTGCAACCTGATGGAAATGGTCAAAAAAGGGACATTTCGCGAGGATTTGTACTACAGGCTGAACGTCCTGCCACTGCACATTCAGCCCCTGCGTGATCGTCCCGATGATATTTTGGTGCTGATCGATTATTTCTTGCAGAAAAAAAAGCAGCGTCTATCCTTCTCACGGGAAGTGACGGAACAGCTACTCCGTTACGATTGGCCAGGCAATATTCGCGAGCTGGAAAATTTCATTCACTATGCAGTCGTCATCGCTGAGGGGAATCAGGTGGAGTTAGCTCATTTGCCGGAGCGTTTTTTTACGGGGCATGTCTCTACTCCGCCCCTTCTCTCTCACCGGGATGATACGCTGGAAGATACGATCCGGTATTTGTCCAGGCACGGCTCCTTGAGAGATTACGCAGCGATCCTGCAAGTACTGTCCGACTGCTACAAGCGGCAGGAGCGTATTGGACGCAGTGCCCTGCTCGCAAGAATGGAGAGTCCCTCCATGACTGAAGCCCAAATCAGGCACAAGCTGACCGCACTGGACCGTGCTGGATGTGTCTCCATCGGCGTTAAGAAGCAAGGGACGCAGATTACTGCTTTTGGGCAGCAGGTGTTGACGGCTTTGCTGATTATGGAAAAGGGATAATTATAGTTGTCTTCCAACAGATGTGGAGCCCGAAGCCCTACCACATGTTTTCCAGTCGCCTGTATCCTCTCTTCGTTCGGGCGGTCTCCTTCCAAACATGTGGCAGGACTTCTTTACAGCAGTGTTATCATTTATGTCTTAAATCGTTTTGTATGTCAGTGCAAAGTAGCTTACTTACTACAACTTCTCGAATCACTTTCAAGGTCTTGACCAAAGCCACTTAGGAAGAAGTGCATTTCCAGTCCAAGCGCCTCTGGAGCCCTACCCAGCGTAGAAATGAATAACGGGGAATTTCAGCTTTTATTACATACAAAAACGCATTCGATTTCTGGTTTGAAGCGCTCCCGATCTTCATTTCGGAGCGGACAGCAACAGCCCTCAGCAGGGCGTAGGCCGAAGCGTAGACTGGAAATGCACTTCTTCCTTCCACTACACCATCGATACCAGCCTATAAAAAAAAGCGGCAAGGCTTTTAGCTCCTCCGCTTTTTTCATGAATCCACCTAAGTAGTCACGATGGACGACTCTATTTTTTCTGGTTGAATGATAGGCAAAATTGGTAGCTCCATCAAATTCCGATGCTTGCCCGGCCCGTAGTAATCCTGCTCAGCATGAGCGAGACGGAAGCCATAGGCAGACAGCGCGCGAATAGAGGATGCGTTCGTTTCACTCACCGTGACCTGCACGGTGCGAAGTGTCGGGAATTGGCGCAGGGCTTGCAGTCTGGCTTCGATTAGCCGTTTGCCAATGCCTTGGCCTTGAAACTCCTTGCTCACATTGCTGAACAGAAGCCAGCCAGTCGACTGGTACATATCAATTCCGGCGCAGCTAAAACCGATGAGCTGGCCGTTATAGGTCGCCTTGAAAATCAGCTCAGGAAACAGCTCCATATATTTTTTCAGCTCATGCAAGTTCATTCGATCGGGTAATGTCATATCCGCCAACGTAATCATTTCCGCAAAATCATCTCTTACGACGCGCTCAATCTGCACTTCCACCCTACCCGCCTCCTGTACATTCGCTCTTACATTTACACTGTAGCAAACGGGTATAAAGCTGGAATGGATGTCGTGTGAAAGTACTGTAAAATTCATTGCGACCGGCTGAACAAACGTCTATAGGAGCGGAATGTAGATAGCTATTTTCATCGCCTCAGGAAAGCTCGAACCCCTCACGTCTGTCACTTCAAAATCAGGTCCCTCGCCTCTCTCATAATTCGATTGAGGCAACCATGTTCCGTAAATGTAGCGACGTGTGTTTTGCACGAGGTCGGCATCACCCGTCACTTTGAATTCCGCGTATTTTCCGCCAGGCAAGACGAGTGAAAGAAAGCCTTCAGGCAATTCATCAGGAACACGATGCACAGCCTCCCCGATCACAAAAGAAAAGCTCCCGTCATCTTCAAATTCGCAGGCGATTCCGTACGACATATCTTCTGCCGCTTTATTCGGAATCCGCAAATAGTCTTGATTACGGCCGAATTCATAATAAAAGCCTGGAATGTCCTTAAACTGCTGCTCATCCTGTAAACTCGTCCGGAACCTGCGCCCAATGATACAAATGTCATCCAATGTCGCGATGGTTGGTTTGTTCATCGTGATCTCTCCTTTGATCGTTTGGCGAAAGGCCAAGAAGTCCATCTTGGCTAGATAAGGAAGCGAGTGATTTTCTTTGCGGTACCTTCCAGGTGTAATCCCGAACTGCTTCTCAAAAGCGCGTGTCAGTGCCTCCTGCGACTGGTATTGATAGGCCACAGCAATTTCGAGCACATTGTCACTTGTCTGTTTTAGCGCAAGTGCAGCTTCCGATAGCCTGCGCTTGCGAATGTACGCCTGTACGCTGAAGCCTGAGATTGCCTGAAACAGCCGCTGAAAATGAAACGCAGAGAAATGCGCTTGAGAAGCAATTTCTGTGATGTTCATTTCTTCCTGAAGATGCTCTTCCACATAATCAATCGCGTCCTGAATCCGCTTGTACGTGTCCATCTTTGACTTCCTTCACCTATTTTTTCTTTAGTATGCAGGAGATCACTGGCGTTTTTTTGATCAACTGTGCTATCTTTCAAGCTTTACGTCGTCAATCGCTCTACCAAAACGGGTGACAGTTCCTTCTCTTCCTTTTTCCCAACCAGCTGCTGTGTCCAAATCCGCTCATGCAGCATCTCAAATGCGTATTTTCCCATCAACGTACTGGAGCTGGATACAGTGGTGATCTCTAGCAATTCTCCGATTGGCTGATCATCACAACCGACTACGGCTAAGTCTTCCGGTACGCTAATCCCCAACCTACTCGCTTCTTTGATAATCCCTGCCGCTATATGATTGCACGATACGATCATTGCTGTCGGCCGCTCTTCTGTTTGCAGCAATTTCCCCACGACATCCTTGCCGTCTTGGATCGTTAAACACTCTTCAAACGACCACTCAGCAGAGGGTGTTACGTCAATCGAACACAGCTTTTCGTAATAGGCACGTTTGCGATGCTGACTGTTAAAGCTGTTTTTTCTGCCGATGCAATACCCGATCCGGCGATGCCCCTTCTTCATCAGATACTCCATCCCGATCAGAAACGTTTGATAGTGGTCGATATGAACACTCGAAACAGAGGTAGTATCATTTGCTTCACACGTGATGATAGGTCCGTATCCTGCATATTCATTGAGCGTTTCGCAAGAGCTGGACCTGGAGCACATGATTAGCCCGTCGATTTTTTTATTTTTGAGCAAGTGTAAGACACTGCGTTCTTGCTCGGGGTTGTTATTTGTTTGGCACACCATCAGCTTGTAATGATGCTGGACTGCTTCTGCTGCAATGCCTTCGATAATGGAGCTGTAATATTGGTTGTTGACGAGAGGTAATGTCACACCGATGACCATCGTTTTTCCGGTAGAGAGGTGGACTGCATTACTGTTTTGAACATAATTTTGTTCTTCAATAATCTTGAGAATCTCCGCGCGTTTTTTCTCGTTCACGTACGGATGGTTGTTAAGCACACGGGAAACGGTTGAAACGGATACACCTGCCAATTTCGCGATTTCTCTTATGTTAGCCACTCAGATTACTCCTCTAAGTCGGATCAGTAATTATTACATACATCAAAACACATTCCGCTTGCTCTGAAAAGCGTTCCACATATTATGCTCTCCTTATGTAGAATGAAAGGAGTCGTGTTTTGTGATTCGCTTAAAATTTGAATATCTCTTGTTTATCGTAGGCTTATTGATATTGGCGCTCGGGATCAACATGATGACGACCATTACATCCTTTGGTCTTAGCCCGTATGATTCTCTGTTTATTGCCCTGTATCAAAACTTCGGGGTATCGATTGGCTTCTGGATGTTTGCCATTAACCTGACCTTTGTCATCATCGTCCTTTTCATGGATCGCAGTTACATTACTTTCGGTGCCATTTTGGTCATGGTGCTAATCTCCCTCTTTGTCGATATGATCGGGTCCATCGATGCGCTTATGGCTGCTATCCGTACATTGCCGCCGCTTCTGACCATGGCACTCGGAAACATTTGCATCGGTAGTGGTATCGGGTTGTATGTGTGTACGCAAGTGTGCACAGCTCCCCAAGAGGCATTTGTACTGGTGATGTCGAAAAGATTAAAGTGGACATTCAGACGGACAGAAATTTTGCTGGCGTGCATGTTTCTTAGCGCAAGCTTCCTGCTAGATGGCCCGATTTATTACGGAACAGTCGTGCTGTCGTTTACGACTGGCTACATTATTCAAGCAGCAATTAACGTCGGGAATAAGATGCTCCGTCTCGTCAATCAAACGAAGGGGGCGGAGGCATAATAGGAGGAAAGCCTTGAGAAATTTTCGACCAAAAGTTGTGTGTTCCCTTGCAGTGAGCCTGTTTCTATTGCTTGTCGGTTGCTCCTCTTCTACTGGTCTCGTAAAAGCTAGCGGAGAAGTTTTTGCCCAGAGCGAAATTCACAGACTGACCCAAGATCCTGAAAACGTGACGCATTACCGGCCGATGCGTATTCAGGAAATGACACCGCAATTGCCTTCGTCTCTCCAAAGCAGAATCAAGCTCGTGGATAAAACGAAGCTGCCTTTTCCTGTCGAAAAAGAGATGGCCTATCTCGTCTCATTCTCTTCAGGCCCCGAAAAAGAAACGCGACACCAACTACAGCTGACATACTCGCAGGATAACGAAGCTCCTATTACGGAAAACTTCTTCATCGTACGTATGACAGAGACAGATGAAAATCCCTTGGCCCATGTAAAGCCATCTGCTTCTGGACTGGATTCGTTTGGGAACGTCATGCGCGTTGAGCCACTGACCGACGATATCACTTTCTATCATCATATCATCACGACGAACAGCTCTTATGTGTATAACTTTTACAAGTACGATGATGAAAATCAGGCAGTAAATCTAATCGTCACAAACGCCCATGAGATGGAGTTCTATGATCAAGGAATCTTGTATCATCTCGCGTACCACACCGGAAGCACTCAACTGGACCCTACCCTTCATGATCAGATGGTAGCGCTGGCGAAGGATTTCATTTCTGTCCGTTCCTAAATGAAAAAGAAGGATTCCCCTGTAGGTCATACGACTGCGAGGCGGAATCCTTTTTTCTATCTCTTGACCTTCACGTGGCGTGAAGCTTTACGATATTTTCCAGTACGATCAAGGAACTGGAGGGTGAACAATGCCAAACCACGAACAAATTTATAAAAATCAAGCAGAACAGTACGATCTGATGATTTCTAGACAACCAAGTCTGCTCGCTGTCATCGAAGAAATCACTCCCATCAAAGGACAGGACGTGATCGATCTGGGAGCTGGCTCAGGAAGACTTACGTCTGTGCTCGCTCCTCATGCCAAGTCCATTCTGGCTCTCGATGCTTCTGCTGCCATGCTAGAAGTGAATGCGCAACAACTGACGCAAGCCGGTCTTACCAATTGGAAAACCAACGTAGCGGATCATCGAGAACTTCCCGTAGACGATAATAGTGCGGATGTCCTCGTAGCAGGGTGGACGGTTTGTTACCTCACCAGTTCTGAAGTTCTCAACAACGAGCTCCATCTTGAAAAGATCATTCAGGAGATGAAACGCGTGCTTCGTCCTGGTGGCACGATCGTCATCATGGAGACGATGGGGACTGGATATGAGACACCTCACCCACCCCACTTTCTTACGCAGTACTATTCCTTGTTGGAAACCAAATACGGCTTCTCTCACAAATGGATTCGCTTAGACTATCAGTTTAAAGACATAGCGGAAGCAGAACGGCTTTCACGGTTTTTCTTTGGAGATGAGCTTGCGGACAGAGTCGCTCGGGAAAAGCTGGTGACATTGCCGGAATGTGCAGGGGTATGGTGGCTGACTGTATGAATACAAAAAAGACGACCCCTGACCGTTCAGAAGTCGTCCGCTTGTTATTTCCAAGTGTCTCTTATTTTTTCACAGAAGGCATGACATCTGCTGGAATCGGGCACACATACGTTTGACCGCCCAGACGCTGTTTCAGCTCGGCTTTTGCCTGTTCAATCAGCTCCGGATGATTTAGCATGTCAATGGCTGTAGAAGCCATGACTTTCCCCGCATGCAGCATCCCTTTATGTGCCATGGATGTCGCCCCGAGAGACACCCATTGCCAAGAGTGCAGCGTGGAGCCATTCATATAGCACGCAGTCGTACATTGCGCGGTCGGCGCAATCCAGCTCACATCCCCTACATCTGTGGAGCCGTTCAGCGGGATTTTTGATCCGTCGAATGGATTGAGCCATGTCACCATGTCTGGAGCAGGCATGTCCGGTGACTGTTTTTCCGAAGTAGCGAGCTCCTGCTTGGACAGCGTCGCACGCATTTCTTTTGCCAATTGCAGTTCTGCTTCGTCATGCACAGGGACGCCCAACTCCTGGAAGTTTTTGTACATGACCTCTTCGAGCAGCTTGTTTTGTACGAGGTTCGAGCACGCTTTGTCGAATACGATCTCTACCTCGGTTTCGGTCATGAGCGCAGCGCCTTGCGCAATTTTGCATACGCGCTCGTAAATCTCCTGTACTTGATCAACCTTTGGCGCACGTACGAGATAGAGCACCTCTGCCTTTGGTTGAACCACATTTGGCGACAAGCCGCCGGAGTTCGTGATGGCATAGTGCACACGTGCTTCCGGGATAATGTGCTCACGCAAGTAGTTCACGCCGACGTTCATCAATTCCACTGCATCCAGTGCGCTTCGACCGAGATGTGGACTTGCTGCCGCATGGGCACTCTTCCCTTTGAACTTGAAGTAAATTTGATAGTTCGCGAGTGAATCGATGGACATGATGCTGTTATAGCCCATTGGGTGCCAGCAAAGTGCGAAGTCCACGTCGTCAAACAGTCCTGCTCGCGCCATGAACGCTTTCCCGGAACCGCCTTCTTCCCCTGGGCAGCCGTAGTAACGAACAGTCCCTGTCATGTTGTTCTCTTCCATGTACGCTTTCACTGCAACGGCTGCCGCAAGAGAAGCGGTACCAAGCAAGTTGTGTCCGCAGCCATGGCCGTTTGCGCCTGCTACGAGAGGCTCTTCTGTGGTTTGTCCTTTTTTCTGGCTCATGCCCGACAGAGCATCGAACTCTCCCAGAATCGCCACGATAGGATTGCCGCTGCCAAAACTTCCAATGAAAGCCGTTTTGATTCCGCCTACTCCGCGCTCAACCTCGAAGCCTTCTCCTTCGAGTGTTTGAGCCAGCAGTGCAGCAGATTGGTACTCTTCAAAACGCGTCTCCGCGAAATCCCAAATCTGGTCGCTCACCTTGATAAAGGCATCTCGTTTTTTCTCAATCATTTCTGCAATTCGTTTGGTATGCATTCGCAAACATCCTCTCTGCCCTCGTTGTCCACGTGCTTTTCCGCTCAGGTAGGAACGTTTTTTACGTCAGCAATCGTCTTGCAATTCGGTTCAAAAGCGCTACGCTGCGTGGCAAAATCTCTTCTTGTATATCGAACTTCGGATGGTGGTGAGGCGCTGGGATATCCGTACCGATTGCCATATACGTTCCTTTTCCGCCACGATCCTGAACGCGTTTAATCATAAAGCTGGCATCTTCACTGCCCATTGAGTTGTAATCGCCGTGCTTAAAGGAATGGAAGCCTTCTACCTGCTTGGCTTCTTCCAGTGCCAGCTCTGCCATCTCCACATCGTAATTGATCGGGATTGCTCCCCCGACGACTTCGATTTTGTAGTCGAGCTCATGCATAGCTGCACTGTGCGCGATGATGTTGCGTACGCGGTTTTCTACTTCTGCATTTACTTCTTCTGTAATGGAGCGAGTCTCCACAACCATCTTGGCATAAGCCGGAATGATATTCGCTGCTGTTCCGCCTTCTAGCACACCCACATTGATTCTCGTATCACCAGTGCTGAAGCGAGGAATCGCATGAATGTTCAACAGGGCGGTAGCCGCTCCGAGCAATGCATTTTTCCCTTGTTCTGGCGACGCACCAGCATGAGAAGAAACACCGTAGAAATGCGCCATCATTTTCGTAGTAGCCAAAAATCCATAGGAACCGCCGTGTACCTCACCCAGCGGCACATTGACACCCAAATGGTTGCAGAAAATATAGTCAACATCGTCCAAATGGCCTTTTTCCACAATCGCGTATGCACCGCGAACACCTTCTTCGGCTGGTTGGAAGATCAGTTTGAGCGTACCGGAAAAATCTCCTGCTGCAAGCACTTCTGCCAATCCCAAGCCAATCGTGGTATGGCCGTCGTGAGCGCAGGCATGCATGTTGCCTGCATAATGGGAGCGGAAGCCATTCGCTTGTGGAAAATGGTCTTGCTCCGTACTTTCCAATACAGGCAGTGCATCCATATCAAAACGAAAAGCAACCGTTGGTCCAGGTGCCTTCCCTTTCTTCACACCGATCACTGCTGTATAGCCACCGCGCATTTTTTCAACGATCGCCGAGTTTGCACCGTCACGCAAAGCTCTTTCATACGCTGCCTCAAGAGCCGCCTCAGAAGGCAAGCCCCGACGGGAATCTCCATCGATTGCTTCTTGTCCGTATATGACCTCATAGCCGAGGGACGTCAAAATCTCTACTACCTTGGAAGCGGTACGGAACTCCGTAAAACCCACCTCTGGATGTCTATGAAAATCTCTTCGCAACGAAACCAGATCCAACATCGTTCAATTCCTCCTGTTAACTCTGGAGCATGTCTTTTTCCACGCCCAGGTCCGATAGGCAAGCTCTAGAAATATGAGAAGACTGGCAAATGTAAACCCTTACAATATACGAATATTAAAAGACATTTTCGCTTAATTGAATTATATAGTTGCCTCTCTGTTTTTTCAATAGAAGTTGTTAGACTTCTTTAAAAATAGAAACTTTTCCCGGCTGTTGTGGTGGGGAGGAAACAGGAGAAAACGCTCAGCTTCTAGGGCCACCCCCCTGGGGGATTGACTGCACGACTCCATGCAAAAAGCGAAACCGCGTCCAAAGTGGTCCACTCAGGATGTATCTCAGAGGTGGACGCTTAAAGGCGTGTTTCGCTTTTTGTATGGAGTCTCGGTCGGTGTCCCTAAGATCTTCGCTTATTTCTCCTGTTTCCTCTACGAGCTTTCAGTGTGAATCCGATTTTTAAAAGCCCTAAAAGATTGAAGAATGTCAGCAGTTACGACAGAGAAGAATATTTCCAGACGTAGCGACTTGTGGAGTCCTACCGAGCGGAGAAGGGATTTGCGGGCAAAAGAAACGCAACGTGCTCCTACGTCGAAGCGGCTACCACTTTTGCGTTTCCCCGCAAATCCCTTCGGAGCGGGCAGTCTAACCCCCAGCAGGACAAAGCCTGGAGCCTAGACTGGAAATATTCTTCTCTTCACCGCAGCCCCATAATGAAAAAACACCCGAACATCACGTCGGGTGCCTTCATTTTTTAAGCTGATAAAGCTTCTTCGGTCGTCCACGTACAGCCTGCTGCTCTTCCCCGCTGAACTCGGCCAAATTCACTTCGCACAAGCTGCCCATGATTCGCTGTGCATTCCGTACCGTCATCGACAAATGCGAAGCGATATCCGTCGTCGAAAACGAATTCCAGCCCATACGCTGAACCAACGCACGCAGCTTATGATATGATTTGACACTTACATTGGCTCGGTTCAGCTTTTCCAACAGCTCGCGATCACTGGAGCGGAACGAATAGGCGAGCTCCTCTGTTTCTCCCACCGATTCCATCATGACGCCATTATCCTGTACGACGACAATGCCCGCCCCCGGTCGTTCTTTTGCGTGCTGGATTGCTTTTCGCGCATTGTTTTCCGCAGAAAAAGCTGTATCTCCAAAGCCCACACCTACTGCAACCGGAACCTCTGCCTCCAAAGAGAGCTGTTCCACTGTAAGTCGTAGCATTTCAATCTCTCGTTGAATCGCACCACGCGAGCTAAAAATCTGGTAGCGTCCGTTGCCATTTGCCAGCAGAGAGCCATCCAGCCTATCGCAGAGCGCAAGCAGAATTTGTCTGATCTTCAGCTCCAGATGCTGCAAGTAAAAGCGCGTGCTAGTCCGCTCGGGAATCTTGTCAAACTGCTCCAGCTCAATGATCTCTACCCCAATTTGTGTATCCTTGAAATAGGAGCTTTTCACCTTTTCAATGACGATTTTCATTGCCTGACGAATCTCCATTTTCGTCATCAGGACACGATAGACAGGAATGCCTTCCTCGCGCAGCGCATGTTCAACCACAGAAAATGTGGTGAACGCTCCTTGTGTCTTGCCTTCACGCCAGAGCGATACATGAAACTGCGTGATCGCATCCAAGTCAAAATTCTCGTCATACATACTGACATAAATCTCCTCGTCAGGTATGTCCAGCTCCGACATCGCCTCGCTCAAATGCAATCCTTCCGAGTCAATCATATCAATGGAGACACGGTTTACCGCAGTCTTTTGATCAATCGACATCTGGATGAAGCAACGATACAGATTCGAACCGTTCGGTGGGCAATACACGAGATTGGCATCCGGGCTGAGCACGTTTTTGGCGATGGTAAACGGAATCGGACCTGAGAAAAACCATCCGTTTAATTCTGGATGATGCTCCAGAACGATTTTACTCACGTCACGAACGTCCTCATAACGAAAAGGAACAAATTCGATCTCATGCTCAAACTCATTGGCAACCGCCAGTATCCGCTCCACCGAAGGAAACGGTCCTACAACACCGATTCTATACATAAGGGCGTTTTCTCCTACCTGGTCATGATCGACACCTTTTCCTCATTCATATCATGTGCCGTTCTCTTTGTCTACTGGATGCCAAGCATGCTGTACTACGCTTGCTCCATGATTTGCATAACCATTTGTTCGAGTGAAGCAGTGGGCTTGCCGATGATTCTCTCCAAATCCGTCCTCGTGCTGCTCGCATCAATTTGCATCAAGAAGCGATACAGCCAACTTTCTGCAACAGGGTCCTCCCGATGCCTGATAGATTTGCCTGTCTGTGCCGTCAACACTTCAGCCAGCTCTGCGAAATTCCAAGCTCGGGAAGCCGTAAGCTCGTAAGTCTGATTTTCGTGCCCCTCTGTGCTGATGACAGTGGCAGCAGCCAATGAAAGATCCTCGCGTGTCACTGTATGAAAGCTCCACTTGCCAGGGTATGTAAGGAGCTCTCCTGTTTCGATTGCCTGCTGAATACCAAATGCCGCAATCACATCACTGTAAAGTCCATTCCGCAGAAACGTATACGGTATCCCTGTCGTGCGAATGGCGTGTTCCGTTGCCATATGGAGATGCGTGAGCGAGATATTTGCTTTTTCCAAAAAGGCAAAGCTGGTATACACCACGTGAGTGATATTTGCTTTTTTCGCCGCTTCTATGACATGACTATGCTGTCGTACACGAACGGTATCATCAGTGTGTGGGCTGGAAATAAACAAAAGCTTCGTGCCGTCCGCAAAAGAGCGCTCCAGAGACAGAGGGTCATCATAATCCGCCTGTCTTACCTCAATTCCCAACTCTCTTAGCCGTGTCGCTTTGTCCAGTCGGCGCACACAGGCAATGAGGCGTTCTCTTTCCACCCTTTTCAAAAGCTGTTCGATAATCAAGCTCCCTAGTTTGCCCGTTGCTCCTGTGATGAGAATGGCCATGCTTTTGCTTTTACCCCCTTTTCCCCTGTGGCTCAAAGTTCATCTCACACTTTGCCTTATTTTCTCTAATAAAAATATCAGTTGATGCAGCTCCTGCTCCTCCAGTCCTCTTAGCCCCTCTGCAATTATCTGGCGATTCCCCGGAAGGTGCTCGAAAAGAAGCTGTTTACCTGCTTCCGTCAGTGAGATTACGGATTTTCTGCCGTCTTTGGGATGGGGAGCCCGGTGTATCAGACCGTCTGTTTCCAATGGTGCAAGCAAAAGACTGATGTTGGCCTTCGTCACTCCAATGCACGCTGCCAAGCGTGAAGGCAGGATACTGTCACCATGCTTCGCGATCTCTACCAATAGTCGGATTCTTGCACCGTTCATGCCTTTTGCATGCCAATATTTTTCTGAGAGTCCCACCAAATCTGCGGTGGCGTCTACCAAGGAAAAGAATGCTTTTGACCGTAAAGGGGGCTGTTTTACATACGTTTCGAGATCATCTGCCATATTCTTCCCCCTTTATTTAGTTAAGCGCTTAACAATTTGAAATGTAATCCATCTGTATTTTTTTGTCAATGGGCAATGCTTTTTCATTCCGCGAGTAAATATTTTTTGTCGAGAAACTAAAATCGGGTTAAATAGAATTAAAAAGAACTGATGGGTATATACACCTTATCCATCAGTTCTTTCTCTATGAATAGTTTTCCCTTATTAAGTTGAGTTCGAAGATTTATGTTTTATACGACTAGTAACGATTCAAGTTTTTAATGTACTTGCCATTAGCCACTTGTCCCTCGTAAATCCAGCCTGGTGGAACAGGTGAATATTTACTTACTAATAATCTGGTTCCATAAGGAGCTCCCACGACATTCATGATCGTTTTGCTATCATAATTTTCTCGTGATACAACCCATCCAGTTGGAATGGGAGAGAACTTCGTCACATTGAACTCCGTACGATAAGATGCTCCTATTACATATTTTATCACCCTACCAGCCAATTCATCTCGTAAAACTACCCACCCTTGTGGAACGGGAGAATATTTGCTAACTCGTAATTCCTCACCATAGGGAGCACCTGCTGTATTTTTAATGAGCTTGGACCCTAGATCTTCACGAATGACGACCCAACCCGCTGGGACAGCAGCAGATTTTCGAATCCATTCCTCATCTGAACTCCATCTGGCTGAAGCTAATGAATGATCTTCCTGCCCACCAACACTAGTGGCTTGAATCGGAGACGTTAGCACTGCAGAAAATACGGCTACACTTAATGCTGAAAAAACCATTTTCTTGAACATAGTGATTCCCACCTCTCCTATCATTAATATCTACCAAAATATACCATATTTTTAAAAATGAGTAAATTTTCAAGAAAAATCAATTAATTTCATACCACTGTTCCTATCCATCCATGACCTAAGTAAATATTTTTTATCGAGAAACTAAAAAAATTCCTTTGCTATCGAAAACGCAAGCAAATATTCTGAATATACGTTTTCTATCATTTTTAAGGGGGTATTTATGAAAAAGGGACTGGCAATTGCAACCTGTCTTACCTTGCTTTTCGGGGTACTAGCGGGGTGCTCGAATTCTTCCGCACCTGCTGAACCCACTGGCTCCACTACACCTGCAGAAGCGACAAAAACAGAGCCGATGGTGTTAAAATGGAGCATCAACAGCGAACCGCCTTCGATGGACCCTGGGATCGCCGTCGACGCGGATTCGTTTGACATGATTTACGCTGCCTTTGAAGGTTTGACCAGCTATGATCTGAATGGACAGCTCGTCAATGCTACGGCTGAGAGCTTCACCAACTCGCCGGATTACATGAACTACACCTTCAAAATTCGCAAGGACGCCAAATGGAGCAACGGAGATCCTGTCACCGCCCATGATTTCGTCTATGCGATCAAGCGCAACCTCGATCCGAAAACAGCGTCCGAGTACGCCTATCAGCTTTACTACATTAAAGGAGGAGAGGAGTACAATACAGGGAAAGGCAAAGCAGAGGATGTAGGAGTAAAGGCTGTAGACGACTACACCGTCGAGTTCAACCTGAAGTCACCGACTCCATTTTTCCGTGAGCTAACCTTCTTCCCGACCCTCTTCCCGTTGCATCAAAAAACGCTGGAAGGTAACCCAAAATGGGCGAATGAAGCGAAAACAATCGTGGGAAATGGTCCATTCATTATGGACAAGTGGGAGCACAAAAGCAGAATCGTCTTTACGAAAAATCCGAACTACTGGGATAAGAACAACGTCAAGCTCGACCAGATTGAAATCGCTATGATCGAGGACAACAATACTGCGTTCTCGATGTTCGAAAATGGCGACATCGACTGGGGCGGCTATCCTGCCTCCACACTTCCGACCGACGCAATCCCTACACTCAAAGATGCGGGCAAGCTGATGGTCGCGGATAATCCAGGCACACAATCCGTTGTTTTTAATACAAATAAACCACCGTTCAACAACAAAAAAATTCGCCAAGCCTTCGCTTATGCCATCAACCGTCAGGAAATCATCGACAATATTTTGCAGACGGGTGTTCCAGCCGCCTATGGTTGGGTACCGACTTCCATGGGATTAAAAGCAGACGGCTACTTTAAAGAAGACCAGGCGAAAGCCAAAGCACTGCTGGAAGAAGGCATGAAGGAGCTCGGACTCTCGACCTTCCCGACTGTCACTTACACCTTTGACACGAATGATACCAACAAAAAGCTGGCCGAAGCCCTGCAAGATCAGTGGAAAAAAGCACTCGGCGTCGACGTGAAGCTGTACACAGCGGAGCTGAAGGTGTACCGCGACATGAGATCGCAAGCCAACTTTGACATGATCCGCTTCCAATGGGGGGCAGACTTCAACGACCCGATCAACTTCCTGGAGATGTTCCGCGACAAAACGGGCGGAAACAACCACCCGGATTGGGAAAATGCCAAGTTCAAAGAGCTGATTGACAAGAGCTACAACGAGCCTGACCTCGACAAGCGCAAGCAAATTTTGCTGGACGCAGAAACGATTTTGATGGACGAAATGCCGCTCGCTCCGATCAACTTCCGGGGAAGCCCGTATGTGAAGAACGACAAAGTGAAAGATTTCATCATCTTCCCGCTCGGTGGGGCGTACTTCAAGTACACATCCGTCAATAAATAAGAACGACGCAACATGAACAACAGGCTGTACCAGTCCTTCGCAGACGGTACAGCCTGTTGCTCTGTTTCGGTACACATTTTCTTACAAAAACTTTTTCATTTCATCAAATGCCAGATGACGAGCCCCAGCCTGACAATGCTGCTCGCCGCCCGTTTCCCTGGTAAAGACTTTCGTTGTAATCGACGCTGCATTGCACAGTTCCCGCTGAATTTGCGGCAGACGGCTGATGGGAACGTACTGATCCTCCTCCCCTGCCAGGAGCAATACATCCTGGTTGATCAATGCACCAATCCCTTCCATCGTATGCTTCTCAAAGTTTTTCAAGAGGCCAAATGGCGTTGTCTCCCCTGTGTTTTCCATGCCTTTTGTGATTTTCCACTTCACGTCAATGCTTGCCTCCATCATTTTTTCAAACATCGCATTGACCTGCTCGGCTTCATCCGTAGCCAACAGGGCAGTCAGCTTCTTCCACAGTTCATCCGGCATCCGTATTTTCAGCGCATCGAGGCCGCAATAGAAAATATTGAAGGCAATCACTTTATCGATCCGTTTTTCAAAAGCGGCCGCTCTCATTGCCAAATATCCGCCCCATGAGCCTCCCAGCACGCTGACTCTCTTTAACTGAAAGTAGTCAATGACTGCCGCAATCGGCTTCTCCCAGCTATGAATGAATTTCAGCCCATTTTTTAGTGCGGTTCCTTGTCCAGGACCATCAAACACAATAATATGGTAACCAATCCCTCTCAAAAATCTCATCATCTTCACGAGTTCTTCCATGTAGGAATCATAGCCCCCGAATACTAGCAAGGTTTTGGTGGCACCAGGCGTGAACAATCTGATCGCTGGCAAATAAGAATTTTCATAAGGAATTTGAAAGGATTCATAGTCAAAATCATGGAATCCCTTATAAAACGTCTCGCGGTATTTCTGGTACATTATCTCTTTGTTCGGATCTGATGGCAGCAAATAAAATTCCGCTGCTTGATAATAGGCGGAAGCCAGATCGTAATCCTGCTTATCTTCCCGCATGACAGCATGTTCTCTCCAAGCCTCATACCAGCTTTCTGCATCTGTCAATCTTGGAACGATCGTTTTCAAATCGCTGCTGGTCCGTTCATCTTCCTCATAGTAGTCATGGATAAAACGATTGATTTGCAAATTGAACTGTTCGTTGTCCACGTACATTTTAAACATGGTATCCCTCCTCTGATCGGTTACAAGCCCATCGTATAGGGATTACCTTGAACGAACCATAAGCAAAAACACTTCATTCGTACGAAATCGGACGATATGCACGCTGATGGTTCGAAAAGCGACTTTTGAAAGGAGATTGACTGGATGAATGAAGATGTTCGCGTCTATAAGACCAAAAAAAGCATTGCAAGCGCGCTCGTCAGTCTGCTGAAGGAAAAAGATTTCAGTCAAATTACGATCAAGGATATTTGTACCCGCTCACTCACCAGCAAGTCCACTTTTTACAGCCACTATACGGATAAGTACGACCTCCTGGAAAAAATGGTCAAGTATCAGGCCGACTTTTTTCAAAAAGAAATGGCGCGTCGCTTCGTGTCCATCCAACGTGGCAACGTGGCAAAAGTTATTGAAATGATCATCGATCTGACCGCGGCGAATAAAACGGAAATTGCCACGCTGCTAAACGTACATGTTCCCTCCGCTGATTTGAGCAAAGAGGTTGAGCTCATCTTATACCACGCCTGCTATTCTTACTTGGACAAGGCACTGTCTTCACCAACTGTCTCGGTTGACTATCTGGCCAAGCTCTACGTTGCAAATGCCATGGTGCTTTTAAACTGGACGCTGCAAAATGAAAAAGACATGGGCGCGATTCAATTGGCCAGCACCATGCAACAGTACATTTTTGAATGGGTACAAAACGGTCATCCGAGTATCGGAACACATTCATGAGACATTTTGCATACAGAAAAACCCGGATGCAATCTGCCACAGAGGCAGTACAACCGGGTTCCTTTTTTATACAGTCACAGACGATTGGTGCTCTGTGCCGTTGTATACTTTTGTATCCAGCTCTTTTGTCACTCGGCTCGTCAAGAGTCCGGACGTCATGCTTCCGCTTACGTTGAGCGCTGTGCGGCCCATGTCAATCAACGGCTCAACGGAAATGAGCAGACCGACAATTGCAATCGGCAAATTCATCGTGGACAAAACGAGCAGTGCTGCAAAGGTCGCTCCGCCCCCAACACCTGCAACCCCGAAGGAGCTGAGTGCCACTACTGCGATCAGCGTCAGGATGAACGATGGTGTCAGCGGATCAATTCCTGCGACTGGTGCTACCATGATGGCCAACATGGCCGGATACGTCCCTGCGCAGCCGTTTTGTCCGATAGAGAGTCCAAAGGAGCCTGCGAAGTTAGCAATTCCCTCAGGAACACCCATGCTTTGCTGCGTTTTTACATTCAGCGGCAACGCGCCCGCGCTGGTACGCGAAGTGAAGGCGAACGTCAGGACAGGGAATGCTTTTTTCACATAGGTGATTGGATTCAATCCTGCAAACGTCAACAGCAACAGATGGATGATAAACATGATGATCATCGCCACATACGAAGCGACAACGAATTTACCCAGCTGCCAGATGGCATTGTAATCGCTGGTAGCTGCTACTCTGATCATGATTGCCAGTACACCATATGGCGTCAGGCGCAAGATCAAAGTCACGACACGCATAATAATCGTATGGAATGCATCCACAATTTTCGCGAACAATTCAGCTTGCTCCGGATTTTTGCGTTTTACCCCTAAATAGGCAACCCCGATAATCGCAGAGAAAATCACGACGGCAATCGTAGAAGTCGCCCGATCTCCAGTCAGATCAAGGAAAGGATTCGCAGGAAGCAGTTCCAGAATTTTGGCTGGCATGCTCAAGTTCTGGATATCACCCAAGCGCTGCTCCACCTGTTCAATCCGAGCCGCTTCCGCATCCCCTTGCTGGAATTGTGCCCCGTCGAGATTAAATGCCAAGGTAGTCGAAATCCCGATCGCTGCCGCGACAGCAGTCGTTCCTACCAAAAGTCCGATAATCAGCGTACTGATTTTTCCAATGTTATTGGTTAATTTCATTTTGGTGAAAGCCGATAAAATAGAGATGAATACCAGTGGCATTACGATCATTTGAAGCAGCTTCACATAGCCTTTACCTACAATGTTGTACCATTCGATGGTGGATTTAAGTACGTCCGATTTGGCTCCGTATACGTATTGCAAAATAAGTCCAAATAAAATCCCGAGTCCGAGACCAACAAATACCCGCTTGGAAAAAGAAATATGCTTCTTTTGCATGGCATACAATCCAGCAATGAATAAGAGCAACAAAACAATGTTTACGATGATCAGTAACGTCGACATATACTCCCCTCCCTTTCGTTTTATGTACCTCTCATTATTGTATTCGGTATAAATATAGTTATATTACCAACAATCCCTACTGGTCAAGTATGAATTGTTTTTGTATTATTCCAAACTGTCTTACATAACGTCTTAAAAACCTTGTCCAACTGTAGTGGTGGGGAGGAAACAGGAGAAAACGCTCAGCTTCTTGTCCCACCCGCTGTGGGATTGACTGCCCGACTCCATGCAAAAAGCGAAACCGCGTCCAAAGTGGTCTCTTCCTCGAAGTTATTTCAGAGGTGGACGCTTAAGAACGTGTTTCGCTTTTCGCATTCCGTCTCGGTCGGTGTACCAAAGATCTTCGCTGTTTTCTCCTGTTTCCTCTACTAGCTGTTAGAGTTATTCGATTTTTAAAAGCTTTAAAAGAATGAAGAACGTACTCCGTTACGACAGAGAAGAATATTTCCAGACGTAGCGACTTGTGGAGTCCTACCGAGCGGAGAAGGGATTAGCGGGCAATAGAAACGCAACCGTGCCCCTGCGACGAAGCGGCTACCACTTTTGCGGTTCCCCGTTAATCCCTTCGGAGCGGACAGTCGAACCTTCCCGAGGGACGGAGCACGGAGCCTAGTCTGGAAATATTCTTCTCTCCACTACAGCTCAACATAAGAAAACCAGGAACCGCCCTTTGGACGACTCCTGGTTTGTTTGTCGAACAACCATATTTTCTTATTTCAGCTGCTTCACCACCAAACACCACAGCCAAGTAACGACAACCGCACCAATGACTCCGGCAATGACGTTGAAGCCGGCCCACATCCACAGCCAATCACCCAGTACCAAATCGCCCAGCCAGCTACCCAAAAGAGCAGCAATGAGCGAAGCCCACCAGCCTGATCCTGCCGCTTTTCCTGAACAGATCCTACTCATTGCCCACCAAACGACCACACCGACGACAGCCCATACGAACCAGAACATTCGTACACACTCCCTCTCTCATGATGGTGACGCTTACATAAGGTCCAAAATAATGACTAGTTATCTATTACCATCATATTGAACAAAAGAGAAAGTGTGCATAGGCATTTAATTCGTATACAGTTCCGCGCGGCGGTTGGCTACGCTTGGCAATTTGCCCCGTACTCGTTCAATCCGACTGACATCCAGTTCTGTGATCAATAATGTTTCTTCTTCCCCTGCACTGGCGATCACGACCCCCATCGGATCGACGAACATGCTCCGTCCGGCAAAAATATTTCCGACCTGATCAGCCGCACATACAAACATCGTGTTTTCAATGGCACGCGCACGAACCAGCGTCTCCCAGTGATCCTCTTTCATCGCTCCGGCTACCCAGCCTGCTGGCACAAACAAAATATCGGCACCTTGGAGCGCAAACTGTCTCGCGATTTCCGGGAAGCGCACCTCGTAGCAAACCATCAGCCCGATTTTGCCGAATTCCGTTTCCACCACTTGATACGGATTATCCCCAGGCGCGATGAAGTCCGATTCTGTGTAGGAAAAGGCATCGTACAAATGTGTCTTGCGGTACGTATGCAGCAGCTGTCCTTCACGGCCTAGAAAAACAGTCGTATTGTAAGCGCGGTTTTCATCATTCTCGATCGATTCAAACACACCGCAAACCACATAAACTCCATACTCCCGAGCAAGCTCTGCCAAGCCAGAGACAAATGGACCATCCAGCTTTTCCGCTACCTCTGCTGGCGTTACCCCTGATTTTGGAGTGGCAGGTGCACTGTACATTTCAGGCAAGATTACAAAATCTGCCCCTGCTACTTTTGCTTTTGCGATGTAATCGGCTGCTTTTTGCAAATTTTGCGTCTTATCCATCGTCGCTGTTAGTTGGGCAATTGCTACTTTCATGAGTATCCCCCGTCCTTCCCATTCATCCAAAGCTCTCGTTTTCTTACTTGCTAGTATAACTGATTTTGACCGAGTTCCAAGTAATTATGCTTTACCAGCTGGACGTCTTGTATATAATGGACTTGTCATCTTGCATATTTATTTTCACCCTATCGAAAGTAGGTGAGTCCATGTCCATCCGTATCAAGCTGCTGCTCTCTTACACAGGGATGCTAGTAATCAGCTTGCTGACGTTTTTCGTAGCCGCCAGCCTATTTACAATTGCGGCGACAGGCGATATTAACAGCTTTCGCGACTTTTATAAAGTGCATTATCAGCTCAATCCGCTGACTGAACAAGAAGAGAATATTTTCCTTGAATTGAAATACCTCGCCAAGAATGAGCCGGATCAGTTGCAAAACCAGGAGCTGCTTGCCGATTACGATTTCAAGCTTAAAACGGTACGAGCCGGCCTGTATGTCCGCAGGGAGAGTAATCAAGTCTTTGCCTCCCCAACCATCAATCAGCCCGAGCTGGAAAACAGCTTGCCCCCCTATGACTTGAACAACAACCAGATTCGCAACACGTTCAACATCGGAGAAAGATTTTATGCGTATGCCAAGTTTGACTTCAAGTTTTCAGATGGCGCAAAAGGCAGTGTCTTTGTAATCCGCGAACGCAGTCCATTTGGTGAGGTTATCCGCAAACTGCTGCCGATTCTCGTGTTCCTCCTCCTCGGCGTCATTGTCATTGCAAACGTCTTGTTGTACCGCTGGATCACCCGCAGCGTCGTCAAGCCGCTTGATTTACTGCGCAATTCGGCCGAGTACATCAAGGAAGGCAATCTGGACTTTGAGCTTCATCTGCACACCAAGGACGAGATTGGACAACTGAACGAAGCGTTCGAAAACATGCGCAAACGATTGCAGGAATCCGTGCAGCTGCGCCTTGCGGACGAAGAAAGTCGCAAAGAATTGATTTCCAACATCTCGCATGATTTGCGTACACCGATTACCAATATTAAAGGCTACATCGAGGGAATCCGCGATGGCGTAGCTGATACCCCGGAGAAAATGGACAAGTACGTGAACATCATTTACTCCAAAGCAGTAGACCTCGACATGCTCGTCGATGAGCTGTTTCTCTACTCCAAGCTCGATCTGAAACAAGTCCCCTTTACGTTTGAACATGTAGATATCGTGCGGTTTTTGGATGATTGTATCGACGAGCTACACTACGATCTGGAAAAGAAGGGCATTACGATTCAGTGGAATAAGCGTACAGCCGAAGGCACCCTGGTCATCGCCGATCTGGAAAAAATCAAGCGCACTGTCTTAAACATTATTGGCAACTCGCAAAAATACATGGATAAACCTGAGAAAATCATCTACGTCTCGGTTCAAGCGGACGACCAATGGGCGACCATTGAAATAAAAGACAACGGCATCGGTATCCCGCAAGAAGCCATTCCTCATCTGTTCGAGCGCTTTTATCGGGTGGAGCAATCCCGTAATTCTGCCACGGGCGGTAGCGGTCTCGGACTCTCCATCGCGCGCCAGATCGTCGAGGGTCACGGTGGCACCATCTGGGTGGAGAGCAAGCAAGGAGTAGGTACCAGCCTGTTCTTTACGTTAAAACGTACCCACAAACAATAGGAGGTGCACATTCCCATGTCTTCACGCATCCTCATCATTGAAGATGAGACGACCATCGCTCAGCTGGAGCGAGATTATTTTGAACTGAACGGCTTTCAGGTCGATTTATGCCACACTGGCAACGAGGGCTTGCCGCTTGCCATCAATGGCGACTACAGTTTGATCATCGTTGATTTGCAGCTTCCGGGCATGGACGGCTTCGAATTGTGCAGCCAGATCAGACAAGTCAAGGAAGTGCCGATCCTGATCGTCTCCGCCAAAAAAGAAGAGATCGATAAAATCCGCGCCTTTAATCTCGGTGCCGATGACTATATTACAAAGCCGTTTAGCCCAAGCGAATTAGTAGCCAGAGCCAAAGCCCATCTGACAAGATACGAGCGTTTGACAGCCCGACAACCTCAACCATCGAACGCAGAGATTCACATTCGCGGTCTCGTCATCGACAAAGTATCCCGAAGAGTCTATGTACGCAATCAGGAAGTCATTTTCACGACAAGAGAATTCAATCTGCTTGAATTTCTAGCGACACACCCGAATCGAGTTTTTAACAAAAATGAGCTGTTCGAACGAATCTGGGGCATGGATTCCAGCGGAGATATCGCGACCGTTACGGTGCACATTCGCAAGCTGCGTGAAAAGATCGAAGTCGATCCGTCCAACCCGCAGTATATCGAGACGGTCTGGGGTGCCGGTTACCGATTTACTGTCTAAGCGTGAACACCATGATCATTACAAAAACCTTCAGCGAAAACGAGGACGGATTTTCCGCTCTACGTCAAAGCTGGGGGTTTTTTTATCTTTTTTTAAGAACTTTTTTAGATTCTATTAATCTCTTGTTTCTTGGCAGTTTAGGTCTCTCGTCTATCCTATAGGTAATCAAGTAACAACAGACTCTAAAGGAGGACCAACCGATGAGAAAGTTTTCCAATAAAATTGCAATCATGATGCTCGCCACTGTTTTGGGCACAGCATCCCTTCCTTACGCTGTACTGAACGTGCAAGCAGATTCCACTCCCCTGAGTGCACAAGAAATTCAAAAAGCGGTTAGTGAGCTCGCCAAGCTGCAAGTGATACAAAGCAACTCCAACGCTCACAATCAAGTTACGCGCGCTGAACTGGCAAAAATGGTCTCGCACACATTTGGTTTGCAAGGCGGCAAAACAGATAAATCCGTAACCTTCACGGATGTGAAAACAAATGATTGGTTCTACAAATACGCGGTTGACCTGGTATCTCTTGATATTATGCAAGCTAAAGATGGCAAGTTCGATCCGCGTGGAACTGTGACGGATGCTGAGCTCACTCAAGTCGTTGCAAAAGCGCTCAAGCGCGATGCGAAGTCCGTTAACTACTGGGCAGAACGCTTCTTCTCAGCAGACAGCACCGCTACTCGCGGCGAAGCCGCTTATCTGTTGAATACGGCTCGTCAGGCGATGCCTTCTGACAAAGCGAGCATCACGAATGTACAAGCCTTGAACGAAATTACATTGATTGTGACCTTCGACGCTCCGTTGACCGCAGAAAACGAAGCATTTGCAAAAGCAAAAGAAGACTTTGTCTTCAGCGAAGGTCTGACACTGACTAACATGCCGCGTCTGAAAACGGGTTCTACCAATACTTACATTGTGCCGACCTCGGTTCAAAAACCAGGAACCACCTACGAGCTGACTTACAAAGGGAAAAAGGCGGGCACCTTCCAAGGCAACGCAACCAAGATCGACATGACGGAAGTACGACAAGTAACAAACGACACGTTTGAAGTCGAGTCCTTGCGTGCAAATGGTGTCCTTGATTACGGATACATCATCTCTGCCTACAGCGGCGGACGTGGAGCAAATGCATTGGTGCTGGATCAAAACAACAGTGCAGACGGCAAAACGTATCAAATCATTCCTTCCATGCAAGCAAGACAAGTGACTATTACACCGGAAGGCGGACAACCAATCGTAGCGAAATACGTGCCTTTCACACAATCAACAGACGGCAAGCAAGAAATTAAATTCCGTCTCCCAGAAGGCCAAGTCCTGACTCCGGGCGTTACGTATACCATTACGTCCGACTGGGCGAATATCGGGAATCCTACCTTCGTCGCAAAAGAAATCGCTCCACTCGAAATCAGCGAAGCTAAAGCAGCTAGTGAAACTTCTATCACCATTACCCTGACAGAGGACCCGGGAGACGAGCTGTTCTCCGGACGCAGCGTAGAACTCACTAGCGCAAACGGAGAAAAACTGCTGGCGACGTACAAATATTCCAGCCGCAAAGGTACCACAGGCGTGTTTGACATCCAGCAGGATGGTAAACTGAAAGCAGATACCACATACACGGTAACACCTGTCGGCGATTGGGCTGGCAAATCTTCTGCTGAGCTGACAGTGGAGTAGTCTTTGTGTGAGTGTTCAAAAAGTCGGCTTTTTGAACTACCTCTTTTGTGTGATGCAGGTATCCAAATCAAAAGAAAGGTGCGGGCTCGCTATACTGCGTATTGGTCTTATGACGATCGCCATCGCTCTGACTGGGTGTGAGATGAATTGGAATACCCTTTTAGCGAGTGGCGAGCAGCAAGCAACCCAGGCGGTGAAAGTTGAAATGGATAAGCTGAATCAAGCCTTATTGACAGCAACCAGTCAAGGAGACAAAGCAGCGATTGAGAGGCTGCTTGCAGAGGGGGCGGATATTGACGCTACCGATAGTAGGGGCCGCACCTCTGCGATGATCGCGGTCCACACTGCTCAACTCGATATTTTCAACTTGTTGGTTACACACGGCGCCAACATCAACATCCGAGACAACAACTTAGACAATCCCCTGCTCTTCGCAAGCGCAGCAGGCCAGCTCGCATTCGTAAAAGCCTCGATAGCAGCAGGTGCCGACACGACCATTACGAACCGTTTTGGCGGAACGGCTTTGATTCCAGCAGCTGATCGTGGACATGTGAAGATCGTCAAGGAACTGCTCACCACCTCTGATATCAACATTGATCACGTCAACAGATTGGGCTGGACCGCTCTCTTAGAAGCAGTGATTTTGGGCGATGGTGGCAAGAAGCATCAGGAAATCGTGAAGCTCCTGATCGAGCACAAAGCAACTGTCAATCTCGCTGATCACGATGGCGTAACGCCTCTCGGGCATGCGAAGAAGCATGGCTACAAAGAAATGATTGAAATGCTCACGCAGGCGGGCGGTAAATAAAGAATTTCTCCCATATGAAGAAGGATAGGATCGTCAGAAATCACCTGACCCCTATCCTTTTTCTTATTTTCTAGACCAAAAGACCCTGCTAAACTCAAAACTTTTTCTATATTCAGGCGTCAATTACTAGTGGACTATTCCATTATGCCTATACCATTTTGATTGGAGCCTGTTTTACATGACAGTCAGCTCGTTTACAACTATTTTGGAAACGGACAAACGCATCCGAAAAGCTTCTCCTAACCTTGAAGCCAAGGTGGAGATGTACAAGCTCTTTCTTGCTTCTACAGACGCTATTGAAATCCATATGAGTAACCTGACGCATCCTTTGACTACCCTCAGAATCTATGACATCCATCGAACCAAACTCGCAGAAGCTGAATATAGTACGAACGCCCCCATCATCCTTCCTTTTTTTCCGGAGGAGGATGGTCTTTACTACGTGCAACTGACGATTGGGCCTGATCCAGACCCGCAGCACATCTATCAACTGCACGTGGATAAGTACAAACGCCTATCGGGGATCATCCATCAATCGGAGGAATTTACCGTAGAAAATGGTCCGTACATGATCGGACCAGAGGATGCCATCATAACTGCTGGGACTTCAATCAGCTTTGAAGCAGGTACCTCCATCAACGTACGCTGCCAAAACAAGATCTTCGTCCAAAACGGTGCCTCTATTTCTTTTCGCGGGGAATCAGACAAACCCGTCGTCGTCATCGGCGCTATTGACGATACAACCGCACATCGTTGGAATCAGCTCGTGTTATCTCCCTTGGCTGAAGCAACCTTCCAGCACATGATTGTGCAATACGACAACGACGAAGACGGAGTGGACTTCTTGACCTCAGCAGCCCCTTTCGTGGCGATCGCCTCATCCGTTGAAGAATTCGAGTCAACCGTTGCCAAAACGAGCTATGTGGAGCGGGCCGCAGTCGTGTCTCCCTCTTCTCGCTTGGACTTCATCAAAACTTGGTTCCAGCAGTCCAGCCCTTATCGGTTCCATATTTTTGGCGATCTCTTGCCTGAGCTTTATTTCGGCATTGATGTCACCACCTTTGCGCGATGGGAAACGGACACGAATCGGATTAATGAAGAACGCGTAGAAGCTGGTGAAATCAATTACTGGGATTTTGTTAACGGCAACTTCACTGCCGATTTGATAGAAGCTACGTATCTGTTTGCCAATAATGAGAGCAGCCCCGAGCTGCGAATCCAACGATTGATTGATTTTCTGATCATCGCGCAAAAATGGAGGAGAAAACACGGGTGCTTCAGCCTGTTCGACATGATCGATCCATTCCATAATCACGACGAGGAATTTTACAAAACGTTTGAACAAATGTCGTCCTCCTTCTGGCTCGCGCACAATACGTCCATTATTCACTGGGATACGCTTTCACGAGAACTCGGCATTTGGCAAAAAGAAAGTTTCTTCGAACGGCAATTCATCAACTCCGTCATGATTCGTCTGCACTTCGCAGCCGATCTGCCGTTCTCCCTTCCGGGGTATGGAAACAACATTCCACCTGTCGGCTTTCTCGGTATTTCCATTCACTTTGGCCCGTTCCGCTATCCAGAGGATTATCCGGCACCCGAGCCTGAATTCGACGTCAATTACGGCGAACTCTCTACAGCTACCTATGTGAAATTTATGTTCGAATCGTTTCTCAATGGCAAAACGAATCCCGTCTACACGTGGTGGATACCTACGCAAGCGGATAAGGAGCTGTTTCGAACTTTGCAAGAAAAGGGCATCTCGCTGGATTCCCCTCCGGAAGATTGGGACCGCGAATTCGTGCAGCCTGCTAGAAAAACGCTGGAGGAGATTCGGGCATACTATCTGAACCCAACCCTTCGAAAAGATAAAAGAACGAAGACCTCCCACTTTTGAGGTCGGGAGAAGCCATGCCACATGTTTTCCAGTCGCCTGTATCCTCTCTTCGTTCGGGCGGTCTCCTTCCAAACATGTGACATGACTTTCGAACAGCAGTGGATTAATTCGGGGGATTAGATCTTTTTGGCAGTTATGTCTGGAAGTTTTTTGAGGGTGAAACTTTTGTGTAGCCTGTAGGAATTATTTCGATTTAAGATCTTTTATTATCGTTCAGGGAAGCACACAAAGCTGCGTGGAAAGAAGCGCATTTCCAGTCCAAGCGCCTCTGGAGCCCTACTTAGCGTAGGAATGAATGGCGGGGGTTTTCAGCTTTTATTACATACAAAAACGCTGTCACGTTTTCTGGTTTGAAGCGCTCCCGCCATTCATTCCGAAGCGTAGACTGGAAATGCGCTTCTTTCCCCCACTACAGCTATTAATTCACAATATTTTTCCCATAGTAAATCTCGTCCATCTCTATTTGCAATTGCTTCGTAATATCCTCCTGCTCCTCCGGTGTCAGCTTATCCTTCGTGTATCCGAACAAATAATTGTTCAGATCAAATTGCCTGCGCTTGCATTTGGTGTGGAAAATATTATCTTGGTACACATTCACATCAATCATGTGGAACAATACCTTAATTTCCTCGGGAATATAATTTTGGATCGAACTGATGTCGTGATCGATAAACAGCTTGTATCCATGTATATCCCGGGTAAAACCGCGCACCTTGTAATCAATTGTCATCAAGTCTGTATCAAACGAACGAATTAAATAATTGAGTGCTTTGAGCGGAGAAATCTCGCCACAGGTCGATACGTCGATATCAGCCCGGAATGTGCTGATGCCCTCCGTTGGATGGTACTCGGGGTACGTATGCACCGTAATATGGCTCTTGTCCAATTGCAGCACCACATTTTCAGGCAAAGGTCCGGGGGATTCCTCATATGATTCAGTAGGGACTTCTACAACTGGCCCCTCGGATACAAGAACAGTGACGCTCGCACCTTGTGGTACATAATCTTGTTGGGCGACATTCAGTACATGTGCGCCGATAATATCCGACACGTTTTTCAGGATATTCGTCAATCGCTCTGCATTGTATTGTTCATCTATGTATTCGATATACGCTTCCCGTTCCGCTTTTGTTTTTGTGTAGCAAATGTCATACATGTTGAAGCTGAGTGACTTAGTCAAATTGTTGAAGCCATGCAGCGTAACGTTTTGTTCTGTTTTTTGTTCCAAGCGCATTTCCCCCTGTGGTAGCATCCAAAACTCGTTCGCTCTTACTTTTTCCTCCACCTCGTTCATAAATACCCATTACTTTTGTCCTATACAAAAATGATTCAATAGCATTAGTAAAACTTTACAGGATATGGTTCTAATCCCCTTGGTTTAGTGATAAAATATCGAAGTGTGTCAAAATTTAGAAGAAAGGGGGAAATTATCATGCATTGGTATACAAGTGTATTGAAGAAATATGTTGCCTTTGAAGGAAGAGCTAGACGTCAAGAATATTGGATGTTTACTTTGTTCAACATCATCGTATCTATGGTAATTGCTCTCGTAGACTACTTAATTGGTACAGGATCTATTTTGGGCATGATCTATTCATTAGCTGTTTTACTGCCTAGTTTGAGCGTAACTGCACGCCGATTGCACGATACTGGAAAAAGCGGTTGGTGGATCCTTCTCTCGTTTATTCCTTTAATCGGCGCAATTGTTTTGCTCATATTCTTGTGCAAAGACAGCGAAGGAGACAACAAATACGGTGCGAATCCAAAAACTTCGCAATCCTTCTAATGTCTCCATCACCTCTCCTGATAAAGGAGAGGTTTTTTATTTTTGGTCCAAAGAAAAAACGGCAGTTTGGGACTCCCCAAATGCCGTTTGATCTATTACCGTTTTACGCCTCGTCCCAAAAACGTCGCAGGTTGTCCATCCCAATCTTGGACCCTTCTCGACAATCCTCCATGCCTTCGAACTCGACCGTGATATAGCCATCATAGCCGGATTGCTTAACCAGCTTGACGACCTCACGGATGTTGATGTCGCCTTGGCCGACTATTGCTCCACGCAGGAAGTTGCCATTGACGGTCTTGAACCATTTGCCTGCGCCTGGATCATGGTAGGACGGCCGGAAATAGAAATCTTTGAAATGCACGAGCGAAGCGTAAGGCAGATTTTTTTGCACACCGACCAGCGATAACTCATCTACGCACATGAAGTTTCCGATATCCAGCGTCGTTTTGAAATTCGGTCGGTTGACCTCATGCAAGACACGCTGCACGCGATCACTTGCCTGCACCAGCCAGCCGTGATTCTCGATTGTCGTCGTTATTCCGAATTGCGCGGCATAATCAGCGATTCGGCGGCTTCCCTCGACCATCTCAGCCAAATGCTTTTCGAAGTACTCGATCGTCGTCTCCTCTACAGGAACAGTAAAGGCGGACACATCGTGGCGCATATGCTTGATACCCATGCGGTGCAGCAGATCGACATGTGTTTTTACACGTGCGACTTCTGCTTCGAAGGCTTCTTCGTCTGGTTGAATAAAGTTGGTCGGCATCGAGTAGTTGGACAGCTCAATCCCTACCGCTTTTGCCTTATCCCGAACAGCGTCTGCCAATTCGTCGTTATCGACCAGCGTAAAACCGTACGGCACGATTTCCATGTGTTCGCCGCCGTTATCGGCGATCCATTGCACGACATCCAGTACATCCATTTCCCCAGCTCGGATTGCTGTCAGCAGACTGTAAGTGCTCAATCCAATTTTCATCCGTTCCACCTCATTCGATTTATTGTATAGAAAGGCTACTGCTCATCATGATGAGAAATGCACCTTGTTGACAGTCACGACTTGCTTGAGACGATGGGATTCATAGGCTGCCTTCACCACTTCGAGTGTGCGCAGTCCATCCTCTCCTGTAATTGACGGAGGTCGGCCTTCCCTGACATTTTGCACAAAATCGGCAATAAGCCGCTCATCCATATCCACAGCCCAAGGTACATTTTGCAGCTTCGAATCGCGGTCATTGTAATAGAGCGCGTGTTGCTTGAACACATCGACGTCCAACGTACCTTTGGTGCCGACAATCCGCATCGTCACATCTCCCCACGTCGGGAACGTCTTCGGCCGCGACCAGCTCGGATCAATTCCGACGATCACGCCAGACTCCATTTCCACGGAAACCAGGCCGCAATCCTCTACCTCAATCTCGTAAAAGCGTGTGTCCAGCTCAGCGTAGACGCTTTTTACTTCGTCTTGGAGTATCCAGCGTACGAGGTCCATCAGATGGACGATGTGATCCGTCGCTGCCCCGCCGCCAGACAGCTCTTTTTCAATGAACCAGCCACCTGGCATTTGTCCGTGGTTCGTGCCATCGATGGCGAGAATGTCTCCGAGAGCACCTGACTGAACGATCTGTTTGACGTTTTCCATCACGGGTGCAAAACGAACAGGATAGGCTACCTGGAGCATGACACCTTCCTGTTTGCAGACCTGAATCATTTCGCGTGCATCCGCAACCTCGGTAGCAATTGGTTTCTCGCACAGAATGTGCTTTTTCGCTCGTGCTGCCGCAATCACGTGCTCCTTGTGCTTGGCATTTTCCGAGCAAATAATGACCGCGTTGATACCAGATAGTAAAAAGGCTTGCAGATCTTCGTAAAAATCGAGCTGGTAGGCAGTCGCCATTTCCACTCCACGGCGCGAGTCATCATCCCAGACTGCTATCAGCTGCGCATCCGGGTGCTTTTGCAAATAAGAAGCGTAGCTATGCGCATGCATATGGGCGAAGCTGATAATTCCTACCTTCATCCCTCGTCACCTCCGTGCATGAGCTTCACAGGTTGTCCCGTCTTGACCGATTCTCTCGCCGCCAAAGCGACATCGAGAGCAGCGAGCAGATCACGAGAATGCAGACGTGGCACTTCCTGTTTCTGTACACAGCGAATGAAATGCTCCCGCTGTCGCTGCATCAGGTCCACCCCTGGGCATGTTGTCGAAAGAAACTGCTCTCCCCGACTCCAGCGAATGGGGTTGCTTTCCCGGCTATCATGCGCAATCATTCCGTGATCACCGGTAAGCTCAAAGGAAGCATGTTCGGCCCCTTCCGCCCAAGATAGCTCTACATGCGCAATTGCCCCACTTGCCATTCGGAGCATGACAAGCGCATAATGGACGATCTGTCCTGACTCATTCGTGCGCGTAACCTCTCGTGCCATCACGCGCTCAACTTCGCCGAACGTCCAGCGTAGCCAATCGAATTCACGCATTCCAAGCGATTGAAATATGCATTTCCCTACATTTTCAGCCGATACAGGAGCACCTCTTCGCAAGCGAATGACGCCTGCTTTGCCTATGGCCCCATTCTTTATTTGTTCGTACGCTTGCTCGTATTCTGGAGCAAAACGCAACGTATTTGCGAATTGCAGCACGATCTCATGCTGATCGCACAAACTGATTCCTTCACACCCTAGAGCAGAATCGTTTGCGTATAAAATATGCTTTCCCGCCTGGGCAGCAAGCGCCACCCATGGGTCAGCGCTGTCCGTAATCGAGCCAATATCCACGATATCCACTTCTGTTCCCTGCAAGATTTCGCGCAAAGAAGACAAGCTATCTGCCACACCTACAATCTCTGCTTCTTTGATCCGAAGCCAAGCCTGTGCCTTTTTGACGCTTGTTCCCGCTTCCCCTGCAACCACAACTTTTACCATGATCCCGCTCCCCCTCTCCTCGAACTTTGTGGACTGCTTGACACAACCCTTATAGCGAAAACTGAAACGTATCCTGCAATAAAACAGCGGCAGCTCCAGCGACCTCTACATTTTCACCCAACGAATTCGGTCGAATCTCCAATTCCTCCGTCAGGATTCCATGCGCGTATTCCCCCACGTAGTCTTTTACTTTTGCGATCAACAGCTCATTTTCGAAGGCAATCTCGCCGCCCAGAATCATGACTTCTGGATTAAACAAATGAATCAGATTGACCAGCCCCGAAGCCAAATAAGAAGCGGTTTCCTCTAAAATGCTGACCGCAAGCGGGTCCTGCTCTGCCAAAGCCTGACGAAACACCGCAGGAGTAATCCTGCCAACATCCTGCTCCACCAAATCCGAGATGCGGCTCGTCTTTCCTTTCGCAAGCGAGGAGACCAGCTTGGAGTAAATCGTTGGCCAGCTCACGTAATTTTCCAGACAGCCAACATTTCCGCAGTCGCACCGCACACCTGCCCGATCAATCGTGGTATGACCGAACTCACCGGCCCCGCCTTTAAAGCCCCTGTAGATGGAACCGTTCATCAAAATACTCGCTCCCAATCCATCCCCAATCGTGACGTACAGCATGTTTTGATAATGACTGAAATCCCCGATAGTCTTCTCTGCGAGCAAATACGCGTTCGTGTCGTTATCCAGCCAGGTTTTCAACTGGAAACGCTGCTCGATCATTTCTTTCACAGGGGCGTTCTGCAAGCGGAGCTTCGGATTATAGCGAATCACCCCATGGACCGAGTCCACGATGCCTTGAGTGACAATCGAGATTCCCATACACGTCTCCAGACTCACGGCTCCACGCAAAAATTGCTCAATGATGTCCATCAAATAAGCGAGGACACTCTCCCCTTGGTACTGCTTGATTGAGTGAACTTCCTTTCGTTTGACCGCAGCTTCCAGATTCATCTCGGCAATCGTAATCTTCGAGCCAGAGATCGAAATGCCGATCAGAAAGCGACTATTAGGAGAAAACTGGACCAATATCGGTTTGCGTCCGCCATTTGACTCTCCTGTTCCCACCTCGCATACGAACGAGTCACGAATCAACTCACTGACAGCCGAGGTCACGGTAGTAGGACTCAGTTTGTTCCGCTTCGCTATTTCACTCCGGGAAATGGGCCCGTAATGACGGATCGTATCTAATATGATGGAGCGATTCAGTTCCTGGATCAGCTTTAAATCACCCGTCCTACGCATGTAACCATCCCTTTTATTCAAATCACAAATGGCAAGCGACAAAATGATCTCGGTCTGCCGCTTCCCGCAATGCAGGCGGTGTCGTCTTGCATATGTCCATCACGAACGGACAGCGCGTATGAAACAGACAGCCTGACGGCGGATTCACCGGGCTCGGCACATCTCCCTGCAAAATGATCCGCTCCCGCTTTGCCCGTGGATCAGGAATCGGAACCGAAGAGAGCAGCGCTTTTGTATACGGATGCCCGGGATTGGCAAAAATCGTTTCCTTCGGGCCGGATTCTACGAGACTCCCCAAATACATCACGCCGATCTTTTCGCTAATATGCTCGACCACACTCAAATCGTGGGAAATAAACAAATAGGTTAAATGAAATTCTTCCTGCAAATCTTTTAGCAAATTCAAGATTTGCGATTGAATCGACACATCGAGAGCGGAAACTGGCTCATCCGCGACGATCAGCTTCGGCTTCAGAATCAAGGCGCGAGCGATTCCGATACGCTGCCGTTGCCCTCCGCTGAATTCATGGGCGAATTTCTCCGCATGATAGCTGGAGAGCCCGACGACCTCGAGCATTTCGGCTACAATCCGATCCCGCTCTTGGGTAGACAGCTTCGTATGAATGAGAAGAGGCTCTGCTACCACATCGCGAATTTTCATGCGTGGATTCAGTGAGGCGTACGGGTCCTGAAAAACCATCTGTACCTGCTTGCGCACTTCCCGCAGCTTTGTCTCATTCATTTTGGAGATTTCTTCACCATTGATCCAAACCTTGCCCTCATCTGGCATCAAAAGTCTTGTGACCAAGCGCCCTGTCGTCGACTTGCCGCAGCCACTCTCTCCGACCAGACTGAACGTCTCGCCTTCCTTAATCTCGAACGAAACGTGATTCACTGCCTTTACGCTTTTTTTGCTGCTTAATAGACCACTATCAATCGGGAACGTTTTTTTGATACCGTCTACCACGACCAGTGATTTAGACATGAACATCCCTACCTTCCTCTTGATAGAGCCAGCAGCGGCAAGAACGTTCCTCTCCCACCGACGTAATGGCGGGCTCCTTTTCCCAGCAGACAGACATGACATCCTTGCAGCGCGGAGCGAATTTGCAGCCCTTGGGCATATTGTTCGGTGTCGGTACGTTGCCCGGAACCGAATCAAGCCGTGCGCGCTTTTGCCCGATTTTGGGGACAGAGCCGATCAAGCCTTTGGTATACGGATGCTTGGGTTCATCAAACAAGTCGTAAACAGATGCTTCCTCCACGACACGCCCTGCATACATGACCACGACACGGTTGCACATCTCTGCTACGACGCCGAGATCATGCGTGATCAACAGCATCGACATATGCTCGTCAGCCTGAAGTTGCTTCATTACGTCGAGGATTTGTGCTTGAATCGTGACATCGAGTGCCGTCGTTGGCTCATCGGCGATCAACAGGTTAGGATTGCAGGACATCGCCATCGCAATCATGATCCGCTGCCGCATACCGCCGGAGAGTTGATGCGGATACTCTCCCATAATCTCGCTCGGCCGCGGAATGCCCACCTTTGTCAGCATGCTCACTGCTTGTTCTCGCGCCTTTTGGTCGGAGTAGCCGAGATGCAAGCGAATGGCTTCCATCAATTGCTCTCCGATTTTCATCACCGGGTTGAGCGAGGTCATCGGTTCCTGAAAAATCATCGAGATTTCTTTCCCGCGAATACGGCGCATATCACTCTCCGAAATCGAGAGTAAATTCGTTCCGTTGTAAACAATCTCGCCATTGGTAATCTCACCAGTCGTGTCCTTGAATAGGCGCATGATCGACAAAGAGGTCACGCTCTTGCCACAGCCCGATTCGCCAACCAGCCCAAGCACCTCGCCTTTTTTTATATGGAAGCTGACATGGTCGAGGACGACTGTCTTCTGGTTGTCTCTCGTAAATTGCGTCTGCAGATGCTTTACTTCCATGATGTTCTCACTCATCTGCCCCATCTCCCTCGTTTAATTCTTCGTTTTCGGGTCCAAAATATCGCGCAAGCCATCCCCAACCAGGTTGAACGCCAGCACGGTCAAAAAGATCGCAATCCCGGGAATGATGACCACATGAGGAGAAGTGGCGAGATAATCACGCCCCATACTGAGCATCGCCCCCCAGTCAGGACTCTCGGGCTTTGCCCCCAGACCGAGAAAGCTGAGACTGGATGCTGCCAAAATCGAGGTACCGATCCGCATGGAAAAAAAGACGATCATACTGGAGACGGTCTCTGGAAAGATGTGACGAAAAATAATCCGGCTGCTTTTTGCCCCCATGGACCGCGCTGCTTCTACAAACACCGCTTCCTTGGCAGCCAAGGTATTGCCGCGAATCAAACGCGCAAACGATGGAATACTGAACACCGCTACCGCCACGACGACATTCGTTAATCCCGGGCCGAGGATCGCAACGATGGCGATTGCGAGCAACAAATCGGGAAAAGCGAACATGACGTCACTCCACCGCATGATGAGGCGATCCAGCCACCCGCCGTAATATCCGCTAATCAAGCCCAATACCGTTCCAACTACTGCACCTACCAGCACTGAAGAAAAGCTGACACCAAGAGAGATTCCTGTTCCTACGATGATGCGGCTCAAAATATCTCGTCCGTATTCATCTGTCCCTGCCCAATGCTCCATGGATGGAGTCTGCAACGTCACATCATAGTTCGGCTCGTACGGATCATACGGCGCGATCCACGGGCCAAACAGTGCGATCACAAACAAAAACAAGATAAAAAACCCTGCCCAGAAAGCTGTCTTTTGCTTTTTCCACTTCTTCCAAAACTCGCGGGCTCGGGATTTCTTTTCAGTGGGAACTACAACGTTGTGCCCGATTTCTTTTACTACCTCCATTTACGTCACCTCCTTGCCATTAGCTGTCATAACGGATTTTCGGATTCAGTGCCTTGTACAAGATGTCTACCAGCAGATTCACGAGAATGAACTCCAGTGAAAACAACAGAAT
The DNA here is from genome assembly GCF_028369215.1 of Brevibacillus sp. AG. Taxonomy (NCBI): domain Bacteria; kingdom Bacillati; phylum Bacillota; class Bacilli; order Caryophanales; family Paenibacillaceae; genus Brevibacillus; species Brevibacillus sp. AG. The sequence goes on from NZ_JAQMYO010000003.1 coordinate 241,235, forward strand.
GACAGCCTGTACGACCGGATAATCGCGAAAAGCAATGGAATCGATCAACAGACGCCCCATACCCGGAATGCTAAACACCGTCTCCACGACAACCGATCCGCCTAACAGAAAGCCGAATTGCAATCCAGCGATGGTCACGACCGGAATCATTGAGTTTTTCAGGGCGTGCTTGCGAACGACTACGGATTCCTTCAACCCTTTTGCGCGCCCCGTTCGGATAAAATCTTCCTTTAATGTTTCGAGCAGGGAGGACCTTGTAAAACGGGCCAGCATCGACATGATTCCTGCTCCTAAGGTTAACGAGGGAAGCACGTAGCTTTTCCAGCTCTCGACCCCACCTGTGGGGAACCAGCCCAGCGTGACAGAAAAAACTTGTATGAGAATGAGCCCCAACCAAAATCCAGGCAAGGAAATACCGGAAATCGCCGTCAGCATCCCTACGTAATCCGGCCATTTATTGCGGAAAACAGCAGAGATCGTCCCTATCAGCAGTCCGAGCACCAATGCCCAGCCCAGGCTCATAAATGTCAACGTCATCGTTACGGAAAAACGGTTTTCAAACATATCGCTAATGGGAAGCCCCGTCTTCAAGGAGTGTCCTAGATTTCCTGTCAGCAGGTTATGCATGTAGTTGACGTACTGGGTAAGCAATGGTTTATCCAAGCCCAGCTCCTGACGCACCCGCTCGATCTCTTCCAAGGTCGCTTCTTTTCCCGCCGCCAAACGAACAGGATCACCCGGAACCAGATGGATAAAGAAGAAAATGAGCAACGACACGACAAAAATAATCGGGATGATCTCGATGAGTCTCTTCACGATATAACGGAACATGGTACGGTTCCTCCTAAAAGGAAAGCAGCGCCCAGCGGCAGACAATGCCCGAACGCTGCTTCAAGTATTATTGGAATGCCGCTTCTCTTACATAGATCCCGCCACTCGGTGTGATATAAACCCCGTTCACGTTCGCGCGTTTTCCGTACAAGATTTCATCGACTGCGAGGAAAATCCATGGTGCATCTTTAAACACATTTTCTTGCACGACGCTATACAGCTGCTTTTGCTTATCTTGGTCTGACGATTGTGTCGCTTCCTTGATGCTTTGGTCGACAAGGTCATTTTTGTAGAAAGCCGTGTTCGCTCCCGCAGGCGGGAAGTTCTCGCTGCTAAACAACGAACGCATCGCATTGTCTGGATCAGCAGAGGACCAGCTTACGTACCACATGTTCATTTTTGCTTCTTCTGGCGACTTAATGCCGTAGATTTCATCGGACAGCGTCGCTTCTTCCATCGATTTCACTTCAACAGTGATGCCGACCTTTTGCAATTGCTGCTGAATGAATTGCATGCCCTTCATCGTATCCGAGTTCGTATTGCCCCAGATGTCCGTTGTGAAGCCGTTCTCGTAGCCTGCTTCTTTCAAAAGCTGCTTCGCTTTATCGATGTTGTATTCATAGGCGCCTTGCTTCGCATAGTGCGCAATCGTCGGGGACATCACGGATTCCAGCTGTGTGCCGTATCCGGATTTCACGACTTTAATGAACGCGTCCTTGTCCACTGCATGGTTGATGGCTTGGCGAACGCGTGGATCATCAAACGGCTTTTTCAGCATATTGATCGAGACATAGCAGGTGATCGTAGAAGGGGTGCGCTCTACCTTTACCCCCTCTTCACCGTTCAGTGTCTCTACTTGCTGCTCCGGCAACGGATAGATGACATCGGCTTCACCCGTCTTCAGCATGGCTACGCGGGAGCCGTTTTCAGGAACAGGCTTGTAGACGATTTTACCGACCTTGGCCGCTCCCTTGTTCCAATGATCTGGATTCAGCTCTACTGTCAGATGGTCACCCTGCACCCATTCCACGAATTTATATGGACCTGTACCGACTGGATTTTTGGTAATGTCTTTGCCGTACTTTTCCAGAGCCGCCGGGCTGATGATTCCGGTCGTGAACTTGTTAATCATTGCGGAAAACGGCTGGTTCAACGTCACTTTCACTGTGTGCTCATCGACAACCTCTGTGGACTTGATGTATTTGTAGTTCCGATAGGCTCTCAGGTTGTTGTCTTTGTTGCTCATCCGGTCGAAGTTGATTTTGACCGCTTCGGCATTGAATGGTGTGCCGTCATGGAACTTCACGTTTTGCCGGAGCTTGAAGGTATACTCTGTCGCATCTTCATTCACCGAATATTCAGTCGAAAGGCCCGGCATGAGCTTCAAATCCTTGTCATAAATCAGAAGCCCTTCAAACATCGCGCTTTGGACGCCTGATGACAGTGCATCCCCTGTATTTTGCGGGTCCATTGTGATGAAGTTTTCGTTTACGGCGATGACCATCTGATCCTTTTGCGGCGCTCCCGTCGTTGCCCCTCCATTGGAAGCTGCCGGAGTTCCACTACCACTACCACCGCCACTGGAACATCCGAAAAGTAAAGCCACTGAAAAAAGTAAGACGGATGCTGTTCGCAAATACGATGCTTTTTTCATTTCTTTTCCCCCTTGTCTTCATCTACTCTATGGGTGATATCTGGATGTCCATGGATTGGTCTTACCTGCCGATTATCGGGTAAATACGATTTCTCTTCCGGTCGCAGCTGATTCGTAAATGCCACATAGAATCTTCATCATCTCCACACCATCCTGTACAGGGCTGAGCGTTTCTTTTTCACCCAATATGCATGCGATGAAGTGATCGATCTCATTTTGGAAACCTCGCTTGAAATCAAACGATAATTTATCCATCTGCGGGCTGACATTCAGGATCGTGTCATGCTTTTCTGCAATGATGGACAGCTCTGGCTCCACCTCTGCGCCTCCCTTGTCTCCGTACAGCTTGACGGCCAGCTCGTCTTTTTTCGCATGCAGGGTATAGCTCACATCTACGAAAAGGGACGCTCCGTTTTCAAAGCGAATGAGTGCATTGGCCATATCCTCGACGGTGTTTTGGGTAGGGTCGTAGTCAGCTGCTTTGTAAAAGGAGAGATTTTTGACGTTGGCGCGATTGCCCAGCTTGTTGTATGTATTGCCGCTGACAGTCGTTACTTTTGGGCAGCCCATCAAGTACCAGCACAGATCAATGACATGCACGCCAAGATCGATGAGTGGACCTCCGCCAGATCTGTCCTTGTCTGCGAACCAGCCTCCCGGATTGCCCAAACGGCGCAGACAGGATGCCTTCGCGTAATATATCTCACCCAGCTCGCCCGCATCGATGAACCGCTTGAGCAATTGCGCATTCGTATCGTACCTTCTCACAAAGCCCACCTGGAGCAGCTTGCCACTCTCTTTTACGGCCTTTTCGATCAGGAGAGCGCTTTCAACAGTTGTACTTAAAGGCTTTTCCAAAAGCACGTGCTTACCCGCTCTAAGGGCAGCGATGGCAATATCTGCATGCGTGTTGTTCCACGTACAAATACTCACTGCGTCTACCTGTTCATCTGTGAAAGCATCCTCAAGCTTGTTGTAGTAAGTCTCGGCCCCGTATTTCTGTGCTTTTTCCTGAGCGCGCCCCTCGTTGAAGTCGACGACGGCACGAATTTCTGTACACTCGTTTTGCTGGTACGATTGCAAGTGCATGTCTGAAATGGATCCTGCACCAATCACCGCAACTCTCACTTTTGCCATGATGTTCTCTTCCTCCTTGCTTCTCATCCGTTAATTAGTTTTTTCAATGGAGTAATTAATAAGATGATACAAAATTGTTTTAATTTTTGCAATATAGATTCCGACTAAAAATTTGGTACTTTCTCTCCTGGTTGATCTAGCGCAAAAACTCCCCCTGCCGCTCCCATCACTCCAGCTTCCACCCCGATCTGGCTAAGGACGACACGTACCTCCTGCGCCAATCCAGGGATGCATCTCTCCCTCATGCTCTTCTCAATTTCCGGCATGAGTATGGTAGATGCGTTCATAACTCCACCTCCGAAGACGATGACCTCCGGATTAAACAAATAGAGCAGATTGGCTGCTCCGACTCCTAAGTAAAACCCTGCTTGCTTGATGAGTTGCTTGGAGAAAGCTTCTCCTGCTAGTGCAGCCTCACAGATTGCTTTGGCCGTGACTGACTCATATGTGGTTGCCAGCTTGTGGCGAGCGGCGTTTTCAATGGCAGTACCCGAAGCGTAGTTTTCCAGACACCCTCGATTGCCGCAGCGGCATGGCGGTCCGTTCCAATCGATCGAGATATGGCCGAACTCACCCGCACTCCCATCCCGCCCGCAAACCAATCGACCGTCACTGATCACTCCAGCCCCTACGCCTGTGCTGACGGTGACATAGATCATATTTTGTGTGCCGGCTCCTGCTCCCCACAGCCACTCCGCGATTGCCGCTGCATTCGCATCATTGAACAGCCGGACAGGCAATCCGAACCTTTGCGCAATCAAGGCGCCAATCGGGACATTTCGCCAGCCCAGATTGCTCGCAAAGACTACTTCACCGATCGCGCTGTTAATCACTCCAGCGGAAGCAATTCCTACGCCGCGTACTTTTTCGGGATCGATGCTGCCTGTTGATAGGACATCATAAGTAGCAGACAGCACCCTTTCGACCACTGCCTTTTCTCCCTCTTCCGCTAAGGTCTGCAGCTGCTTTTGTGCGATTATCCTGCCTGCGTGATCAACCAAACCAGCCAAGATTTTGGTCCCACCCAGGTCCAGCCCAATCGCATATTCATCATTTGCCATGCTCGTCTCTCCTTCGTTCACCTTGCTGCTTCATGTTAGTTTCTCCAATGACTTTATAAATTCAACTTAGCTTTATTTGTAGCACACTACCCCCCCTTCGTCCAGATTATTCAGAAAAATAGTCAAGAACTATTCTCTTTCGTTCCTTTAACAAATCGTGTATGGTGCAAAATTGTCGTCTACTTTGTCTACCATTCGACAATATCTCCTAAAGTAAAAAAAGAAAATATCCTATAAAATGGTATATATAGGTAGTCTTGGGAGGAGCGATGATAGCCATCTCATTATTCTGTATAGAGTACCTCAACATCTGGCATCCACTCGATGATCGTTTCAGAGCTACATTTACTCCTGTCATGAAAGGTTGATGTTCATGTTTAAAAAAGCCCTGATCATCCTGACATTAAGCTCAGTTGTCGCAGTACCAAGTGTAGCCGCACAAGCCCAAGGGGCAGCTCTACCTCTACAGGAGAAGGCGCCATCCTCCGCAAAAACGATCATCAAAAATGCCGCATTTGGTCAGGAAGTCTGGGTAATGCTCGGCTCCCCTATTCCAAGCGGTTGGGTCGTAATCAGATCTTCTGGCAATATGAACCTGATTAAGGATGTGAACAATGCTCCTTCTGGTTACGAAGTTTGGGTGATGCTCGGCTCCCCTATGCCTGACGGATGGGTTGTGATCAGAAGTACTGGGACTATGAACCTGATTAAAAATCTTAACAGTGCCTCTTCTAATCAGGAAGTTTGGGTAATGCTCGGTTCCCCTATTCCTGACGGATGGGTTGTGATCAGAAGCTCTGGAAGTATGAACCTGATTAAAAATTTGAACAACGTTTCTTCTGGGCAGGAGGTATGGGTGATGCTAGGCTCGCCTATTCCTGACGGATGGATCATTATCAGATCATCGGGAACAATGAACCTGATCAAGCGCCTATAGGCTAATCAGAATCATTGGATAACCGCATCCTCAATAGTTAAGCACATCGCATACATCTCATCCACAAGCTGACGTCGAAACTCAATCGACATCAGCTTTTTTCCTTTTCTTTTTTGGCCATAGGCTGAGGACTCCAACTCCTACTCTTTATGAAAAGGGTAGGTTTTTTTATTCCCCCATTCGTCCTTTTTGATCAAGCCTCCCGATCATTTTCGGTAAAAAACGACTATTGCAATGGCATGAACAAGTAGAAGGTATGGTAAAAACGTTCTAATATTGTAAAAATATTGTAATTAACTTGAAAATACTGGATCTGTATTTTACCATTAGAAAAACAATTTCAAACTACTTAAAAGAGATGGACTAGTAGAAATGGAATTGTTTTTGCAATCAAAAACATAGGTGAAGGAGGCCCACAGAGAACTGTACTGGGAAACACGAAAACTCTTGCTTGGAAAGGAGCCTCATGATGTTAGAAAGAATTTTGGGTAAACTTTTATTGCTCACCATTACTCTTGTCACTCTTGTAAATGGATATTTTGTTACGCCGACAAACGCTCAGGATCAATCCGAATATCGCGTGGATTTTAGCGGTGTATCCGCTTCGATCCCTGTCAATATCCGTACCGGACCGACTACTTCTGCTACTATCATCGACAAGCTTCAACCAAATACCTATGTACAATTTTCAGGTTGGACCCGAGGTACCTCGCTCAATGACTTTTGGACAAATGCCCCTGATAATAGATGGTTCTTCTACGAGAAAAATGGCGTGAAGTACTATGTTGCCTCTGCTTTTATTAACGGAAACCCACCCGCAGCCGATCAAAACAATACCTTCGTTTCGTATCAGGTAACCATTACGACGAATATCCCTGCTCTTAGACAGGCTTATGAAAATGCCATACGAAATTGGAACAACACAGGTATTGTTTCATTAACACCAACACAAAATGCTCCCATTACCTTAGGTGAAGGCTATGCGAGGGGGTATGATGGATTTGGCTGGTGGCAATCGAATGGTTCCAGAGTTACCGGTGGCACCGTCATTCAATGGAACAGAGTGAGCAACAGAAACGCCGCTTATTTAGAAGCTTTGGCTACTCATGAAATTGGACATGTACTACGACTAAATCATAGGTCGGATCACTCGATCATGAATAACTCTTGGTTAACGAGAATCACTGCTCCTACCCAAAACGACATCAATGAGCTTCGAAACATCTATAGTCGATAACTCTATTGCCCACAAAAACAGACGATGCAAGGAACTCTTTTGGCTGTCGAGAAAGTCGACGGCCTTTTTTGATGAACAGCCCCACTCTTGATGATAGACTCCTTTCCTTCTCATTCAACAGCGTATACTATTATAAATATTCCTTACAATTCCCGAAGGAGAATCCCAATGAATATTCAAATTCTCAGTACGCGCCTGACTCTCACTCAAGTGGCATTACCCGATTGGGAGCTGATCCGCTCCATCTATTCCAACCCGACACTGATGGAGCATATTGGAGCGACCATGAGCGAGGAAGATATCCGCCGTAACTTTGAGAAAGAACTCGCTCCGTGGAGCCTCGAATCGACCCACTGGCTGACCTGGATCATACGTGAAACCGACTCCGGTAACGACGTTGGCTTGATTAGCATCTGCACCCGTAACCGAGAAAATCTCACTGCGGAAGTAGGCTTCATCATACTGGACGGATTCAAAGGCAAGGGCTATGCAACGGAAGCAATCAGACGCGTATTTGATTTCGCTGTGGATACTTTTGGATTCAAAAAATTTACGGCTGTTTGTTCCGAAGAGCATGTGGCTTCCCGACGCGTTTTGGAGAAGGCTGGAATGAAGCTGGATAAAATCGTGCCCGAAAGCACTGAAATTGCGGGCAAGATGGTGAGTGACTGTTTTTATTCGTTGGAGAGATAAGAAAAGGAGTGTCATCTGACAGCCTCCATTCACTGTACAGCGACACTCCATTTTCCCATTACCCAAAAACTACTTCCCCGTTTCCTTATACGTTTTAATACGTGTCCCAATTTCATCTCGTACCCTTTGAAACTCAGACCATTCTTTTCCTGCGGGATCGTCAAATCCCCAATGAACTCGTTTCACATGAGGTGGTGTGGCTGGGCAAACGGAGTCTGCATGGCTACATAGTGTCACGACCAGATCCGCTTTGTTTAGGATATTCGGGTCAATGACGTCAGAAGTTTGTGTAGAAATGTCTATTCCTACTTCTTCCATCGCTCGAACCGCATTTGGATTGACACCATGCGCTTCAATTCCGGCAGAAAACACATTCCACGAGTCACCTAAGTATTTTTTTCCCCATGCTTCCGCCATTTGGCTACGGCAAGAATTCCCTGTGCATAAGAAGTAAATGATCTTTTTGTTTTCCATGATGCACTCCCCTATCAAGATATTGAGTTGACAAAATACTTCCGCTTGAACCATAATGCTACGTTTACCAGTGCGATCATCACCGGGACTTCAACAAGTGGACCGATAACAGCTGCAAATGCCGCACCGGAGTGAATTCCAAAGACACCGACTGCCACGGCAATTGCCAACTCAAAGTTATTACTTCCTGCTGTAAACGCAAGAGTCGTTGTAACCGGATAGTTCGCGCCAATTTTCTTCCCCATGAAGAAAGAAATAAAGAACATCAAGATGAAGTAGATAAGAAGCGGAATCGCGATGCGAACGACATCTAATGGCACACTGACGATGCTTTTTCCTTGGATAGAGAACATAACCACGATGGTAAAAAGTAAAGCAATCAATGTCAGCGGACTGATTTTTGGGATAAACACTTTTTCATACCATTGTCTTCCTTTTGCTTTTACCAAAGTAAATCGCGTCAGCATCCCTGCAAGAAATGGGATACCGAGGTAGATGAACACTGATTTGGCTACTTCGGCCATCGTAATGTCAACGACTGCTCCCTGGATACCTAGCCACTCTGGAATAATCGTAACAAACACATAGGCATAGACCGAAAAGAAAAGCATCTGAAATACAGAATTGAAAGCTACAAGCCCGGCTGCGTACTCGGTATCGCCTTTCGCTAGGTCATTCCACACAATCACCATAGCAATACAGCGTGCCAAGCCAATCATAATCAGCCCTACCATATATTCTGGCTTATCTGGCAGGAAAACGATGGCCAACACAAACATCAAAACCGGACCGATCACCCAGTTCTGAATGAGGGACAGTAAAAGAACCTTGCGATCTTGAAAGACACGTCCCATCTCTTCGTAACGAACTTTTGCCAAAGGGGGGTACATCATCAAAATTAAACCAATGGCAAGAGGGATGGATGTTGTTCCAAGTTGCAAACGACTCAATCCACTTGTGAAAGCTGGAAAGAACGTGCCTACAGTAACTCCGATCACCATGGCAAGGAAGATCCAAAGGGTCAAGTAGCGATCTAAAAAGGATAGTTGTTTCATGAAGCACTCCCTCTATCTTAACAGCAGGATGTAGTCACTACTGTATTTGAAGCTACGCAGCACGATGTGGATTCGATTTTATGAACATCGCTGTCAGCCTTGGTGTAAAAAAACTCCCATTCATTCCCGTCTGGATCTGTCACCCAAAATTTATCCTGCACAGCATAACAACATGTCGTATCCAGCTCATCCCGTGCGAAAAAGCCTTCTTTTTCTATCCTTTCCTTCTGTGCAACGATTTCCTCAGCACTTTCAACTTGGAATCCAAAGTGGTTGACCTGGTTCCCATTAACGGCGTCCCGAACATTTAATGTAAAATTAAGCCCCGGGCTTTCTAACAAGAACTTTGCATAATCTGTCTTTACCTTCACAGGTTCTACCCCAAATACCTTTTGATAGAATTCAATTGATTTCTCTAGGCTCGTAACGTTAATCCCAACATGCACATATTTCATTTCATGTACCTCCCTAAAATGAAGTAGTATTAATCAAAAAAAATTGATGTAAGGTTAAAAAAAATTAGCAGCAGCTGCCTTTACCTGTTTTCCTGAAAATACAACAAAGCTCTTCCGATAACAGTTGATTCACTTCGCTGTCATTCAAGTCGTAATAACTCCAAGTACCTTTTGTTTCTTTTATAATCAGGTTCGCGTCCAACAAAATCTTGAGATGATACGATAACTTGGATTGTGGCATGTCAAAAACCTCAGTGAGGTCACATACGCATGTCTTCCCTCTCTGACAAAGCTCATACATAATTTCTAATCGTTTCTGATCGGCAAGAGCCTTGAATTTCTTCTCATATTGCTCCAACTTTTGTTTCATCTCGTTCATCGAAGATAACCTCATTCATCAATTTTTTTTGATGTATTTATTATATGCGCAGATTCTAAGAAGATGCAATCATAAAACTAAAAACCCTTCCTGCCAAAACAGAAAGGGCCTCCTCCAGCTGATCTGCTACTTAAACCAGCCTTTTTCCTTAGAATGCATAATCGCTTCAATTCGATTGCTCACACCGAGCTTGTCGAGAATGACGGAGATATAATTCCGCACAGTCCCTGTCGTAATGTACAGCTGGCTGGCAATCTCCTTGGTGTTCTTCCCGTCAGCGATCAAGAGCAGGACTTCTTTTTCCCGCACCGTCAGCGGATTCTCCTGGCCGTATGCCTCATCCACCAGCTCAGGCGCATAGATTCGTCTGCCTGCCATGATACTGCGAATCGAGCTGGCCAGCTCTTCGCTTGGGCTGTCTTTGAGCAAGTAGCCGTTAGCACCTGCCTTTAGCGCTCGTTCGAAGTAACCTGGGCGGGCAAAGGTCGTGAGAATCATCACCTTGCAGCCGCTACCTTTCAATTCCTCGGCAGCGTCTAATCCGCTTTTGACTGGCATTTCGATATCCATGATGCAAATGTCGGGTTGATGCTGATGCACGAGTTTGACGGCATCCTCCCCATTACTTGCTCTGCCGACGACCTTCATATCCTCTTCCAAATCGAGCAGGGAAGCAAGGGCTCCTAAAAGCATCCGCTGATCCTCTGCAATGACAATGTGAATCATCCTCCCGCCTCCTGTTCTGGTTGTTTGAAGACATTGGGTACCCGAATCACTAGCTGTGTTCCAGACTCCGAGGACTGGATTTCCATGCTTCCGTTGACGAATTCCAGCCGTTCCTTCATCCCACGCAAACCGTTGCCTCTGTAAACCAATTCCTCCGCCATTCCGATCCCATTATCCGTTACGCTTACGACGAGGTCGGTACGAGTGGGCTCGATGACAATGGAACAGTCCGTGGCATTGCTATGCTTCACAATATTGTTGACCGCTTCTTTCAGGCACATGCACAACACATTTTCCGTCATCAGCGAAGTGTTGGTTAGATTCGTGTCGCCTTCCAGCACGAATTCAATTTCCGCTGCCTTGAAAATTTGCTTGATCCGAAACATCTCATCCTCTAGCCGCGTCCCACGCATTTGCGTGACCATTTCCCGCACTTCTTTTAAAGCGATACGCGCCGTCTGCCTGATTTCCTCCAGCTCCGTTCTCGCCAGAGCAGGATTTTTGTTGATCAGCTTGTTCGCCAAATCGCTTTTCAACCCAATCAAGGAGAGCTTCTGCCCCAACGTATCGTGCAAGTCACGGGCAATGCGCTGGCGTTCCTCGAGCTTGACCAGCTCTGAAATCCGCTTGTTCGCATGCTCCAGCTCTCCCTGCAGCTTCTCTCGCTTATTCCAGTTGTACGTGGTCACGGGCAAGAGAATGACTGCAATCATGCTAACCAAAACAAACGGAAGCTGGCCAATCAGTTGAGTGTTTTTGGTGAAAAAGCCGATGTTGACTGATATGGTGGTGCTAATCAAATGTATTGTGTATAGCGTAGCAAAACCGATCTTGTTCTGGATATTCCCGATAAAAAACGCCAGGAAGAGCGAAAAATACACATAGCCGAACATCAAGGTCATAGCGACCGATATGATTATCTGCACACTCGTCCAAAAGTAAATCAGCCAGCCCTTTGACAGGAAAGAGAATACATAGCAAACGAAAAACAAAATGATCATGATGATTCCGATCACAGCTTCGTACGTCGAAGAGGACCGAAAGATGAAATAGAATGGCAGGATGTAGAAGACAACCCACACATAAGGGCTCAAGCCCGTATTTTTTTGAAGAATTTGATACCACTTCTGCTTCTGCATACTTGCCCACCTTTTCTTCGCCACTCTCTCAAGTGTATCGGAATTCAAAGGTTTATGGCAGGCTTATTTTCCTTCCAAACTTGGTTTGGAGCCTTGGAGTGCATCTATGATTGCTTCCGATTGAGCAGCAGCCAGCCGCTTGATGCCTTTGAAGCTCACAAAACGTTTGTTGCTCTCATCCCATAAATGAAAACGCAGGCACTGCAAGCTGGCCGCCAGTGTAATCGTTGTCGCCATGTGAAGCGGCGGTGTCTCGTTATGTGCTTCTTCCAGGTTGTAATTCGGTACGCGTGGGCTTAAGTGATGAACATGGTGAAAACCAATATTGCCTGTGATCCATTGCAAAACCTTCGGGAGCTTGTAGTAGGAGCTTCCTTCTACTGCTGCTTTCACGTAGCTCCACTCTTCATCGTTCTCAAAGTACGAATCCTCATACGTATGCTGCACATAAAACAGCCAAATCCCAAACAAGCCAGAGACGAAAAAGATCGGACCTTGAATCAACAGGAATGCTTGCCAGCCAACCGCCCAGATCAAAAGCGCATAAAGACCGACCAGCAGCACATTCGTCAAATACGTATTCAACCGCTCTTTGCGGCGAGCTCGCTTCACATTAAAACGATACTGAAGCAAAAAGACAAAAATAGGTCCCAAACCAAACATCACGATCGGATTGCGATACAGCCGATAAGCGATTTTATTCCAAGTAGAAGCCTCGAGATATTCATTGACAGTCATCATCCACAAATCACCTACGCCTCGTTTATCGAGGTTGCTGCTCGTTGCATGGTGAATATTGTGACTGTTTTTCCATTGTTCATAAGGGACGAGGGTCAGCACACCGGTAATCGTACCGACGATGTCATTCGCCAGACGATTTTTGAAAAAGGATTGGTGGCAGCAATCGTGACAAATGATGAAGGTACGGATGACAAAGCCGGCTGCGACAATAACGATAGGCAGCGTGAGCCAATAGGACACAGACAGACTGAGATAAGCACCGTACCAGAGTAGAATCAGTGGAACTAGCGTATTGATCAGCTGTCGGATACTCTTTTTCATATCTGATTTTTCAAAGGGGGCAACATTCTTTTTCAACTCGGCAATATTGGCTTGATGCATCAATTGTTTCCTCCTTGATCGAAGCGTACAGGGACATGTAAATTCGCCGGACGCAATATTCTATCTTTATTGTAGAAAATAGCGTCTAGCCGCTGTAGTCATAAACGTCAAGTCGAGGACATGACAAATGTCATGGTTGAACAAACGACTGGGAAATTGAGGGTGCGTAAAACAAGCGGAACATCCCATATTATGCCAAGAAAAGACCCCATCCATACTTCGGATGAGGTCTTTGGCTTTGACGTCGTATTCTTCTTACTTCACATCGAGGCGCTTCATGATATCTTCGAGCAGCAGATTCGCTGCCTTGATGCCGCCTGCTTTGTTCCAAACCGTTTCGTCTACTTGGAAAACTTGATTGGTCTTCGCCACATTCAGAGATTTGAAGACTGGGCTTTCCATCCATTTTTTCGCGTTGTTCGCAATGTCTTTAGATTCTTTCGTTGGCTCCGTTACCCAGTAGAACAGGATGTCCCCGTCCATAGCGGACATACCTTCTTCGCTGATCATTTCTGCAAAGTTGTTTACGTCCTGGGAAGCTGGACGTGCGAGTCCCAGCTGATCGAGCAGCACACCGCTAAAGGTATCTTTTTGATAGATTTGTACGCCTTTTTTGGAGAATTTCGCTACGGATACTTTAGTAGAAGCTTTAGGACCCAGTTTTGCTTTCGCAGCAGCTACACGATCGTCGAATTCTTTCAGGACTTGCTCGCCTTCCGCCTTCTTGTTCAGTGCCTCTGCATAGAGCGTGAAGTTGCTTTTCCATCTTCCAGACAGCTCTTCAGAGAATACGGTTGGAGCGATTTTGGACAGTTGATCGTAAATCTTTTCATGACGTACTTTGTTTCCGATGATCAAATCAGGGCTCAGGCCTACAATCGCTTCGAGATTGGGCTGGTCTTCGAAGCCCAACACTTCTACACCTGTCATCTCCTCTTTAATGTGAGGATACCAAGGATCTTCATCCCAGGACTGTACAGCAGCGATTGGCTTAACGCCAAGTGCAAGCAAGGCTTCGGTACCTTCATTAGTCAAAATAACCACGCGTTCTGGTGTTCCTTTAATTGGAGTGGTGCCCATTGCGTGTTTCACTTCACGTACTTCATTAGAATCGGCTGGTGCTGTTTGCGCTGGTGCTGGAGTAGCCTCAGTCGTCGTTCCCGATGCAGCTGGCGTCTGTTGAGCTTGATTGGCATTGCCTCCGCAACCGGCAAGGACAACCAGCAAGCACAGCGCGAAGAAGCTGGTCATGATGTGGCGCATGGTACGTAAACTGGTCTTACTTTTCATATCGAGAGTGCCCCCACTTCTGCTTATCAACTTATTGATAACAATTATCAATTGATAGTATATAGAGACTCCTCTTACTTTTCTATGGACATGATTGTCTAATTACCATGGACCAGATTACCCCTGTGTGACCTGGAGAAAATACGCTGTGCTCCTTTGAATCGTATGCTCTCTGCCAAAAGGTCCCCATGGGTCCCATTCGTGATTGGCGGGATGGTACACTTTATTTTCCCGCACCGCACGCAAGTCTCTCCACAGCGGGTTGTTCCACAGCGCTGCCACATGCTCCCGCTCACTCCAGAACACGATGATTCGCTCCGGATTCAATTCGATCAGATCGTTGAGTGCATGGGGTTTATAGGCCGCGTGGGTCACATTCGGATCAGGCGCAAATCCAAGCTTGTGATAAAACAAGTCTGCGAGGGCGTGTCCCTCTACACCATATAGTCGCACCTCATCCGCAAGCACGCGAATCATCGTCCATTCACCCGTGCGTGTAACCGGCAGTAGTGCATCTCTTGCTTGTTTTTCCACTTTGTCGATATGCTTGATAATTTTCTCTGCCTGACTCTCTTTCTTGAAGAGCGTCGCCAATTTGGTTTGGTAGTCAATCCAGTTTGGATAACCGTCAAAGGAGATTGTTCCTTTTATTTTCTCCCAATCCCCTGCCTCTCGATTGTGGAAAAAATTCATCCTGACGATCACATCAGGCGACAAAGTCAAAATCTCTTTCGGATCGATCAACTGTTCTGCATTCAGTGCTTTTGTCCCGCGCAGCTTTTGCTGCAAATAAGAAGGAAAGCCCGTCCTCGTTTCAAAGTAGTTCGGGAAGGAGGGGGCAGCAATCGGCTGAATGCCCATCGCAAGAAAATGATCCTGCAAAAACAGCTTGCTGACCACGACTACCCGCTGGTCACTTTGCTTCATATAAATTTGCGGTGACAATCCTTCTCGTTTTTTGAAGAGTCTACTAAAATACAGCTCATCGGCATACCCTACGTTACGAGCCACATCCTTCACACTTCCTCCAGAATGGGCAAGCAGCTCCTTGGCCTGCTCCATCCGCAGCCCAGTCAAATACTCCCCGGGGGTCATTCCCGTCGCACGCTTGAAAGCACGGCAATAAGAGCTGGGGGTCAACCCCGCCAGTTTTGGCAAGCTTCCCAATTCTAGTGACTCGCGGTAGTGTTTTTGCATGTAGGCGATGGTCTCTTCAATCGCTCCAATGCCCTTTTCCTCTTTCTTTTTCTGTTCATCATGAACAATACCAAGCAGCTCGTAGAGCAATGCTTGGCTCCGCAAAAAAGAAGAGTAGTCCCGCTTCCGTGTCAAATGAGAAAGCTCCTCCAATACCGTCAGAAATGAGGCAGGAGTGGAGACAGCCAAAACCTTGGCTTCTTTTCTCTCGGGAGCGCTCTCGTGCTGATCGTGTCTCGCTTCCACGTAAAGTAGCCTGTATATATGCAACGGTCCTGATTGGCACCGCAATTCTTCTATCTTCGTCGTCGGGCGCAACAACAATAGCTTTCCGGCGTCGAGCACCTGCTTTTGACCATCAACCGTAATCTCTGCACTTCCTTCTGCCACATAGCAAAGGACATGCGTGTTTACCTCCACCTGACGCAGGTGAAAATTTTTCAATCGCTGTTTGCGAAAGGCTGTCATCAAAAAGCCAGGATAATCTTGATTCATCATCAACAGATTCACATCCTTCTATCACCGGAAATAGCAAGAAAAAGTAGACAAGCTGATTGCCAGAATCAGCCTGTTCTACTTTCATCATGTTGGAGATCTTTCTATTTGGCAAGTACCTGCTTATCTATTGTGAGGAACGAGTCGAACGGAACATCAGCAAGAATAGATAGGGCGCGCCTAGCAACGCCACTACGACCCCCGCCGGAATATCTTTCGGGATCATGACGATCCTTCCCAGCAAATCAGAAGCAGCCAGCAATACAGCTCCAAGCATGGCGGAAACGACAACTGCTCGACGATGATGAGGTCCAACCAGCATACGTGCTGCATGCGGAGCGAGGAGGCCGATAAACCCTACGGCCCCGACACTGGCAACTGCCGCTGAAGCGAGCAGCACTGCAATGACTGCCACAGACAACCTCGTCATCCGCACCTTTAACCCCAATCCAGTCGAGCTCTCGTCGTTAAATGACAAGAGGTCCACCCGACGTCCTAACCACCACGCGATCGGTGCTAAAACGAGGATCGTAGGCAACAGACGGCCTACTTCCATCCATCCCCGCCCGTATGTACTTCCTGCCAGCCAAGTGAGTGCAGGCGCTGCCAAGATCATAGAATGTACGATCAAGATATTGATAAGGGCGGCACCTGCGGCAGAAACCGCAATACCTACAAGTGTTAATATGATTGGATTGAGTCCCCTTCTCCAAGAGACTGCGTACACAATCGCAGCAGAGATGATTCCCCCTGCAACGGCCCCAAGCGGCATCCAAGCCGAGAGTTGAGGAAACACGAGGAGCACGACAATCGCCCCTACACCCGCACCGCTCGTAACACCGACAATCTGCGGATCAGCCAGCGGATTACGTACTGCGCTCTGCATGAGACTTCCGCTGATCGCGAGTGCCACACCTGCCAACATCGCTGTCAACAGTCGCGGCATCCGAAGCTCATACACCAATTGACTGTACATCTCGTTTCCTTGTCCCATGAAAATGGCGATGATCTCTGTCCACGGAAGGTACAAGTTTCCGCTAGACAAGCTGAGCATCCAAACGACCACAAGCAGCACAGTAAGCATACACACAATCAACGGATACGAAACTTTGCGTTGTGCTCCTCCGACGCTCATCGAGCCTCCAGTTCCAGCACTCATACTGCGCGAGACACGCAAAGCCAGCCAGATCAGCCATGGTCCACCAATAGCTGCCGTGATGGCTCCTGCTGGAAGTTCACCATAATGATTGATGAACATACGTGCAATCGTATCGGAAGCTACAAGCAGCGCTGCCCCCCAGATGGCACATAGCGGCAACAGCCATCTATGCTGCGTGATACCTGACAATCGCACCAGATGCGGAGCCACGAGTCCGATGAATCCGATTGGCCCTACCACACTGACACTAACACACGTAACCAAGATCGCAATAAACATGGTGAAAAGCCGTGTTTTTGCCACCTTTTGCCCCAATGACTTCGCCGTTTCTTCATGAAGGGTAAGTACATCGAGCTGCCTGGCCATGAACAAGCTGACCAAAATCCCAGCTACAATCCAAGGCCAACTGAATTCTACACCCGACCAGTCATTTTGCTTCAAGGAGCCTGAGCCCCAGAGGAAAATGCCATTTGTCGTCTCTTCATTAAACAAGATGATGGCACTCGTCAAAGAGGAGTACACCAAGGTGACAATCATCCCGGACAATGCCACACGCACTGGCGTACCTTTGCGCCCGCCAGACATGAAGTATACGGTAACGGCTGCGAGTATTCCGCCCACCATCGCAAATGGAAGCGGGTGTTCATGCAAGAATGATGGCAAAAACACCATCCCGAACACCACGAAGAAATAGGCACCCGCATTTACGCCAAGTGTCGTTTCCGAAGCGAGCGGGTTTCGTGTTACCGTCTGCATTAAGGCTCCGGCAATAGCCAATGCTGCACCAGACAAAAGCCCCATGACCGTTCTCGGAAGCCTGACACCTTGTATCATATGGTGATCGGAAATGTCTTGCGGAGCAATAATGGCCTGTACAACAGAACGCAGAGAAATGTCTGCCATCCCCTGTGTCAAACTGACAAATGTAAGCACTAATAGAGCGACAAGTCCACTCCCTACCATCAAGAACAATCTCCAGCCCCCTCTTTGTGAGGAAGTGGCTGGAGTGATGTCAGTTCGTGTGAACATTTTATTTTTGGCTAAACTCATTATTTTGCCAACAGATCTACAACTTTATTCGCAAGAATCTTTGCAGACATGGTACCACCATACGGCCACAAATCTCCGCCCAGGGCGTAGACGCGATTCTCTTTTACAAAAGTAAGACCGTTCCAAACCGGGTTGTTCTTCAATTGATTCTCAATCACGTTGTCATCAGCTTGAATGATATGGAGGAAATTCGCATCCTGCAACGCTGGAAGTGCCTCTACATCTGCCAGTGTCATTCCTGTCTGCTCAAATTTCTTAGGCTTATACTTATTTGTCAGACCAATGTTAATCAAGATGCTTGCTGCTGTAGAGTTATCCGTAGACAAACGGAATTCTACCGCATTTTGACTGCTGTAGCCCATCGCGAGGACAAATGGAACTTTATCTGCACCAGCTTTGGTCAGCTTTTCTTTGGCTTCCGCATAAGTCTTGTCGAGGTCTTTCAAAGCAACTTCGGCTTCTGCATTTTTACCCGTGATATCTGCAATTTGCTTGAAAATCTCGATCATTCGATCATACTGTGATCCCTGACCTTCAGCAGGATTCGTATCAAAAGCAATCGTTGGAGCAATTTTGCTCATTTCGTCGTAATTGGCTTCTACATTTCGTTTAATACCGATAATCAAATCTGGCTTCAACATCATGATCGATTCCAGGTTTGGTGAAGTACGACTCCCTACATCCACTACTTCTGGAGCAATCTCCACAGGGAGCTTCACCCATTTTTTCATATTAGGAATATCTGCAATCCCTACAGGCTGAATACCTAGGGCCAACAAATGCTCTGCTGAGCTCCATTCCAATGCAACGATACGCTTAGGAGTGCCTTTGATAGTCGCCTCTCCCATCATGTGCTTCACTGTGCGCACTTGCTCTTCAGCCGGCTTCGCCGCGTCAGGTTGAGCTGTAGCAGCTTGGTTGGAACCAGATTGTGCAGTTGACCCAGCATTGCCGCAAGCAGCGAGCAGCAGCATCGCAGACAAAAATACAAGCATCACTGGTAATTTCATAAGACGCATGAAAAATTCCCCCTTTTTTCTAGGTGTTACTTCGAAAGATAAAGGATGTTGCATGATGGACATGACTTCCAGTAAATTATGATAATGATTATCATTATCTTTGTCAATGATGGGATGTGCAGGTCACTTTCAAGTTTTTAAATCAAAAGCTGCGTAGAAGAAGCGCATTTCCAGTCATAGCGCCTCTGGAGCCCACCTTAGCTCCGTAATAAATGGCGGGGAATTTCAGCTTCACTTATGGAATACCTCATCGAAACTTCTACGTTTGAAGCGCTCCCGCCATTTATTACGGAGCGGACATTCAATCCCCCCTTGCGGGGCGGAGGCCGAAGCGTAGACTGGAAATGCGCTTCTTCCCCACAACAGCTCCGATTAGAAAGCAAAAAATCCCCCTCAAATGAGGAGGATTTTTATTTACGCTTCTTTTGGCAACACAATTCCACGATAAAGCTGAACCGTGATGTAATAGTAAATCGCATAGATCACAACGAAAATCAGCGTTGGAATCCAGATGTTCAGATACGGATCCAAGAGGATGAACGAGAACATCTCCATACCGATCAATACGTGCATCAGACCAATGATCGCCGGGAAAATGAATACCATGAACAGCTCTTTATAGATCGAGCCTACGAGCAACGATTGACGTACGCCGATTTTTCTCAGCATGCTGTAACGGTCTTTGTCACGAGCAGCCCCGGACAAGATTTTGAACATCAGGCAGCTCGCCATCATCGCCAGGAAGGCAATTCCGAGGAAGAAGCCCATGAACATCGTACCGCTTGTGAAAATGTACATGCCCGCATACGTGCTGTATTTGGAAGACGTATATACATCTTCTGCTTTTACATTAACAATAGACCCAATCAGTTGCTTTTGACGTTCATCCATTGCTTTTAATTCCTGCGTGTATTTCAAATAGTCGTCTACCTTAGCAAGGAGAACCTTGTGTTCACTTCCAGCGGTTTGCTCATACGTCGCCTGATCCACAACCAGAATAGATTTGCCCTCAATCATCTGGTAGTTGATAAAATTGGTGAATAACGCTTTGTCCCAATCCTCAGGAATGGCTTCGTATTTACCTTTGTCTGCTTTTGACGCACTTACGATATACGCTTCTTTCGGAAGCGGATCTGTCACAAGTTTTGGCTTGTTGTCAGCAGAGTAATTTTGAATGCTGTTCGTGGAAATCAACAGCGGATTTGCCAGCAAGTCTTCCTTCAAGTAGTAATACGCCTTGTCGTCGACTTTGTATCGATACGTATTTTGCTCCAGGACGTTCATTTTTTTCAGCGCCTGATAATCCGCTTCAACCGGATCATGCAGATTCACGTCATACACATGGAACACCGTGGTAAACAAATTGACGTTTTGCTGGAACGCCAAGCCCCCTGCCATCGCTCCGACACCAAGCCCGATCAACATTGCTACTGTACCAAGGATTTTGGTCAGGTTGTTCACCCGAAAGCGCAGCTGGGCGAAAGTGAAGGCGTTCAACTTGCTATCATTCAGCTTTTTATTTTTCTTCAAAGCCTGTACAAGAACTGGCAGCAACGAGATGAAAATCAAATACGTCCCGAGTGTGCAGGAAATTGCCCCTACGATAAAGCCGAGTGCTTGCAGGTACATAAGCAGGTGCAAGCATGTGTAGCCCAGAGCCAACAGGATAACTCCAAGGATGGCTACCAACACCGCTCCGATTCCTTTTGACTTGATTGTGTCATTTTGCTGCTCGGCACGGATGAGAGCGAGCTCAGTAGCACGAGCCAGACGAATGGCATTAATCGTGGAGGTGATCAGAAAGAGTACCAGGAAGAATCCCCATGTCATCAACATTGCCGGCAGATAAAAAGCATAGTAACCCTCTGTCGAGATCTCCAACAGATTCATGAGCAAGACACCGATGCCGCTCGCGAGCGCAATACCAACCAGGCTACCGATCACCAAGGAAATGATTCCCATCGTCAATGTTTCCAGGAACAAAATCTGGCTGATTTTCCCCTTCTTCGCCCCTAAGACCATGTACATTCCGAGCTCTTTGCGCCGTAGCGAGAGTAGGAATGAGTTGGCATAGAAGATATAAAAGATCGTGATAAACGCCAGCAGGAACGCCCCTACATTGAAAACGATCTGAATCGAGGAGATCATCGAGTTGTTCTTCGTGTAATCAGAATTGAGGGCAAGCGTCTGGAACATGTAAAAAATCGAAATGGAGATGACCAGACCCACGAGCAGAACCAGATAGTCCTTCATCATCTTCCGCATACTGGACAAGGATAGCTTTAACAGCATGAAACGTTACCTCCTAGCGTACATCATGTGATGCACCTAGCTCGGCCAGTACATCCAGAATTTGTTTGAAAAATTGCTGACGATCACCCGTACGTTGAATCTCGGTATACAGCTTACCGTCTTGAATGAACAAGATACGTTTGCAATAACTCGCGGAAAAAGCATCATGCGTAACCATCATGATGGATACTTGGTGGTTCTCATTCAAATCTGTCATCGTTTCCAGCAAGCTTTTGGCATTCTTCGAGTCGAGGGCGCCCGTCGGTTCGTCTGCCAGCAAAATCGCAGGGTCATGCACAAGTGCGCGTGCTGCTGCGGCGCGTTGTTTTTGTCCCCCGGAAATTTGAACCGGATATTTTTGCAAAATCTCTTCGATCCCGAGTGTTTGTGCTACTTTACTTACTTTGTTGCTGATCTCTTTGGAAGGGACACCTTGCAGAGACAACGGCAATGCAATGTTCTCATACACGGACAAATTCTCTAGCAGGTTGAAATCTTGAAAGATAAAGCCGAGCCTTTGCGAGCGAAAATCTGCGAGCTGGTCACGCTTCATCTGTGTAATGTTCGTTCCCGCAATTTCAATAAAGCCTTCCGTTGGACGATCCAGTGTGGAAATCACGTTGAGCAGAGTCGTCTTACCCGAACCGGATGGTCCCATGATTCCCACGAACTCTCCTTTATCTATGGTCAGCGATACGCCTTTTAAGGCATGCGACTGGCTTTCACCTTTTGTCCCATATATTTTTTGAACGTCTTTCACTTCTAGTACAGCAGTACTCATTCTACGTTCCTCCATTCTATCTATTGGCTAGCGTTCGTTGTTTCCGTCGCTATTAACTGTAACCAAATTCCAGAGTAGGAGCTATTGATGTTCCTTACAGTTTTCTTTACATTTTGTAAGGTTTATTTCGTGAGACGAAAAAAAGCCATCCGACGAGGGATGGCTTCCGAGATAAGCTATTTTTTACTTTTGTTCTCTTCGTGTCTTTTGATCATCATATCTACGAACATATCAATATGTGCTGTGATCGCGATTGGGTCATAGCGATAGAATGTATCGTAGTCGTTGTAGAAGATCTGATTGTTTTTGGCAGCAGCGGTCGCATTCCAGACAGCCGACTCCTGTAAGGTTTTCAAGGCTTCGCTATTCTTTTCCGGGTTGTAAAAAGTCACGAACATGTAATCCGCAGCGTATTCTGGCAAGGTTTCCATGGACAGCTGTACGGTTTGCTCTTTGGATTTGCCTGCGTGCGGCATTTTCAGCTTCAATGCATTGTACACGGTTTGACCACCGCGTCCTGCGTTGTCACCGAAGATCCACAAATCTCCTTTGTTGGTCAGCTCGTAGAGACCGACAGTCGCATTCTCATCCACGATACCTTTCAACTTTTGGCGACCCTCGGCAGCCTTCTTGTCAAAGTCAGCAATGAACTTGTCTGCCTTTTCTTTATCGCCAACCACTTCTCCGAACAATTTAACCGTATCGTAAATGTTTGTCGCCGTACCGTACGGGAGATAAACCGTTGGAGCGATTTTGGACAAGGCTTCATAATTGTCATCATACATGACGACAATGAGGTCAGGAGCGAGCTCTAACGTTTTCTCCACATTGATCCGCGGGCTACCTACGTCCTGCGCATTTTTTAATTGTTCAACAGTAAACGGGCTTTTGAAAGCTTCTGTCTCTGCACCGATGATGTTTCCGCCTACTGCAATCAACTCGCCTGCGTAGTAGTCGGTCACAATACGTTGTGGCTTGTCAGGAATTTGAATCGTCCCTTTTGGTGTTTCGATACTGCGCACTTTGTTCTCAGTAGGGGCTTCTGTTGACTTGTCAGCTGGCTTGGAAGCAGAATCCGTCGCAGGTGCTGGCGTTGCCGTATTTGCTCCACCACATGCTGTCAAAAAAAGCGAGAACACAAAAATGACAGCAAGGACAGCTTTTATTGTTTTGTTCGGAATCATGATGAGCCTCCCTTATGTATGTTTGTAAGATAAATGTAAGTAATGATTTTATCGATATTGATTATCATTATCGTCAAAACTATAACAAAGAGTATTTTTACTGTCAATCGCCCGAGCTTTGCGAAAATAGACAAAAAAAATCCCTTTCTGAGAAAGGGATTAGTTACCGGAGCGGCTTTGTTTGATCATATCGTCCATCTTTACAAAGGTGTACCCTTTGCTTTTCAGACTTTCCAGTACAATCGGGAGTGCCTCAATCGTGTGGATGTCATCGAGCATATGCAGCAAAATGACACTGCCATTTTTCGTCTTGCTCATGACGCCATTTACAATATCTTGGGCACTGTTTTTCTTGTCCCAATCCAATGTGGTGACATCGTACAACGCAATGACCTTGTAACCCGTGGCTGCAATCACTTTGGCTGTATGATCGTCTACTACGCCAGTCGGCGGACGGAACAGCATGACAGGCTGCTGTTGAATCGCTTCGGTAATGACCTGGTGTGCTTTGACCACGTCCTTCTGCAATTCTTCCGCTGTCAGCGTCGTTATGACCGGATGGTTATAAGAATGGTTTGCCACATCATGACCACCCTCCACCATCGCTCTCGCCAAATTCGGATTGTTCTCCACCCCTTTTGCTCGCAAGAAGAAGGTCGCTTTGACATCATGCTCTGCCAAAATGTCTAATAGTTTCGTTACGGTTTTGTCGCTTCCCCAGTCGTCAAAGGTTAGCGCGATCTGTTTTTTATTTGTGTCGACTTGATAGACGAGCTCATACTTGGCATTTTCGAATTGCGGATTCAATTTTACTGCGTCAAAGCCTGGTATTTGTTCCAGCGGCTTGCGTTCACCGCCGTTTTTCACCATCTCACTGAGCGGGACAAACTGGTAGCCGATATCCGCTGCTGCCTTGGCGATCAATGGAATGGTAGGAATCACCTCAGGATTGATGTCTGTATTGAGTGAGATAATGCTACCTCTGGACATGTAGCGAGCTATGTAATCTCCGATGGTTTTGGCGTCTTTCTGCAAATCACGGTCCTTCGGGTTGATATTGTAGCTGACGACCGCTTCCATCCCGAGTTGGGCGGCTGCCAAACGAACGTCATCCGTCACATCGCCAGATTTGGTTCGCACATAGCGTGGCGAAATACCCGTCTCGCGTTTGATTACCTCATTACTCAACTGAATCTCCCGATAGATCTGCTCGTAGCTGAGCTTGCTCATGTCCAGTTGATTCAGTGTGTTGTTTTGGATTTCATGACCGCGGGTCAAAATTTCCTTGGAAATGTTTGGTTCCTCAGCGATACGCATGCCTGGGAGAAAAAAGGTTGCTTTGATCTTATGAGCATCTAGCTGCTCCAAAAGACTTTTCATCATCTTATCGTCGCCCATGCCGTTAAACGTCAGAGCTAGTTCCTTGCGCCCCGTGTATACATGAGACAGCACCTTACTTTTTTCACCCGTGTATCGGGTGATTTTCTGTTTCTTCTCTATCTTCTGGCGCTCAGTGGATTCATCTTTGCTCGCAAACATCGAGCATCCGGAGACGAGCACGACTGTCATGAGCAGGACAATCCCTTTGCATAGTTTGGTGGAAATAATCATTTATGACTCCTTATCAACCGCCATAACTAAAATTATACTCTGTTTGGCAATTTTGGTAGAGTAGATAATCTTTCCATTTAATAATAAAAAGAGGCGGATCTGCTCCGCCTCTTTTTTCTTCCATTTCTGCTTACTCCTGAATACTCACCTTGCCCCCATCCGCAAGCAGCGTCTGTCCTTTTACCACGACTTTATCTCCATTTGCTAGGCCAGATACTACTTCAATCAACTCGCTTGTCGAGTTGCCCGTCGACACTTCCACTTGCTTGGCTATTTCCCCTTCTAGCTTGAACACGTATTGTCTGCCTTCACGATCAAATACCGCCTTGCGAGGAATGACCAGTGACTTCGCTCCTTCTGAGCCTTGCGGGAAGGTAACATTCACGACCATATCGGACTTCAATTCATTGGAAGCATTCGGGATCGTGATTTCTACTGGATAGGCTTTGAGCTGCGAATCCATGACCGGACTAATTGCCGTTACATTTGCATCAATCGTTTTGCCTGTAGACTGCACGTATACTTTGACAACTGTTCCCATTTTTACCTTCGTCACATCTGCTTCGGACAAATTCGCTTTGACCACAAGTGGATTCGTTTTGACGATGGTCACAATGGGTTGCTGTCCTGTCATCTGTCCTACTGCTCCGGTCACGCTTGCGACAAATCCGTCGATTGGGGAGACAACCGTTGCATTCGCCAATTGCTCACGCGCATTTTGAAGTCTGACCTGTGACTCCGTTACGCTCGCTGCCGATACTTGCACACCTGTTTTTTGTTTCGCGCCTTGCAGCTTCTGCTTTGCATTGTCGTAGGAAATTTGGGCTTTTGTGAGCGTTGTATTTGCCTCTTCCATTTTCTCAGTAGCAATCGCTCCCTCTGCAAGCAGCTTCTGATTACGTTGTTGATTCAGTTTGGCGTCAGCAAGCGCTCGTTCTGCTTCCGTCAAATCATTTTGTGCTTCAACCAAACTTTGGTTAGAGGTGCTGCCTGCTTGGGTTAAGTTCGCTTTTGCCACACTAAGAGATGCTTCTTGTTCTCTTACACTGTTAGACAGCTCATTCGTATCGAGTGTAAACAATAATTGTCCTTTTGTTACGGCCTGACCCAGCTTTACTGGGAGAGATGCAATTTTCCCGCTAGTTTTTGGTGACATTTGGACTTCCTCACTCGGTGCCAATTTTGCTGTCAGTCCAGACTCAGATGTGACCACACCTTGTGCCACTGTTGCAACCTGTACAGGGGTAACCGTTTCTGCTGGTTGGGCAGCAGTCGTCGTCGCATCCTCCTGGCTTGCGCAGCCTGTGATCAAGGTAAGGGAAAGTAGCGCCACAATCGCGATTCTTTTATTTATGATCATGAATGGTTCCTCCTCTTTTCTCATGCATTTGTCGATTCCAAAGTGGTAAGGCTTTTCTTTTCCTGCTTTTGCTTGCGTTTGTTGCGTCTCTTTTGTCCCATCTCATCAAACCATACGGTAACCACAGGTACGAGTATCAGTGTGATCATGGTGGAGAAGATCAGACCATACATGACGGTAGTAGCCATTGGTGCTTGCAGTTCTAAACCAGACCCAGCAGCAACGGAGAGCGGAGCAATAGCCATTATCGTCGTGAGGGTTGTCATCAAAATCGGGCGCAGACGAGCAGGCCCCGCATGTAAAATCGCTTCATGTAACTCCCAACCCTTTGCACGCAACTGGTTGATCAAGTCGATTAACACAATCGCATTGTTCACAACCAGACCGATCAGCAAAATGTACCCGATCAAAACAGATACGGTAATAGGCGTACCTGTAAACAAAAGCCCCAATATGACCCCAGTAAGGCTCGGAGGAACCGAGAACATGATGATAAATGGACTAAAGAGTGATTCAAACTGAGCAGCCATAACCATGTACACAAGCACGACGGACAAGACAATCGCGAGACCCAGATTCACAAAAGAATTTCCCATATCCTCGCTTTGCCCGCCCATTTCGATGGTGTATCCGTCCGGAACATTCAGCTTATTGATAATACTCGTAATTTCCGTCGAGGCCGCTTGCAGGTTATCCCCGATCAAATCGCTTGTGACCGTCACTTCACGCGTCATGTTTTTGCGCTCAATCGATGGCGGTACATCGACTTTGCTGATGGTCGCTACGGATGTGAGGCTGATTTGAGCGCCCGTCGGCGTGGAAATACGCAGGTTCTTCAAGTAATTAATATCTTCCTTATAGTCTTCTGGCAGCTTGAGATTGATATCAATTTCATCTTCGCCCGTACGATACTGGGTAACCGTTTGACCTTGGAAAGAAGTTCGCACAGCAGAAAGGATTTCATTTGTTGTCAATCCGTACAAACTCGCCTTCTCTGTATTGACCTTCACATCGAACTCCTGACTCATTTCCTGGACACTGGTAGATACGTTCATCGTTCCCGGTACCTTGGCTATTTCCCCTTTCACAATCTCGCTCAGTTCCGTTAAGACGTCCAGATCATCTCCGCGAATTTCAATGGAGATAGCTGGTCCGCCCCCCATACCACCGGAAAGGGATTTCACCTTAATATCTGCTCCTGCAATATGCTTGACTTGCTCTTGCAGGCTAACAGCAATTTCCTCTGTTGATCGCTTTCTTGTAGAAATCTCTCCAATTTGCAGATCGATCGTTGCGTTATGAGAAGTAGATGCACCGCTCTCTGAAATACCGTCGCCACCCCCGACCGAGGACTTGACCAATTTCTTTTCTGGCACTTCATTGACCGCTTCTTCTACCTGCTTCATTACTTTTTCAGTTTCCGTCAAGACGGTACCCTTTGGCAGCTTGATCTCTACCTGGATTAATCCTTGATCCATATCTGGGAAAAATCCTGCGCCGAGAGATGGAACTAGCATCAATGAGCCAATCAACATGGCAAAAGCAGATCCAATCACCGTTTTCCGATGACCCAATGCCCATTTGAGCACCCTTTGATAGCCTTTTTCTACTTTATGGAACCCAATATTAAACCAGATCAGTGGATTGATGCCTCGATAGTTTTCGTGATTCGTATGCTCCGGTATTGTTTTTAACATACGAGCACTCATCATCGGAACCAGCAAGAACGTGAAAACGAGTGCTGCGATGTGTGAGAAAACGACCGTCAAAGCTAACGGTGCGAACAGCTCAGCAACGAGACCTTGTGTCAGCGCAATCGGTAAGAATACGCAAATTTGTGCCAATGCGGAAGCCATTACTGCCGTTCCTACTTCTTTGGAACCGACCAATGCCGCTTCCATCATACTCTTGCCCTGTTCCCGCTGACGGAAAATGTTTTCCAGCATAACGACCGCAAAGTCTACTAATGATCCCAATCCGAGTGTAAGACCTGCTAGGGAAATCAAGTTGATTGTTTGACCTGTCATGTACATCAAGAGGAAGGTTGATATGATCGATACAGGCAGGACAATGACCGCAATGAGCATAGACGACAGACTGCCCAAGAAGAAGAACAGCATGAGTACGCCAATGGCACCACCTGCCAGAGCATGTACCACCGTGTTGTCAACAGAGCTCTGGATGTATGTGGAGGTATCGAAAACGATACGTGTTTCTACATTTGCTGGAAGCGTGCTATTAATCTTCTCCAGCTCAGCCTTTACGTCTTTCGCGATTTTGATCGTATTGCCTCCGGTGCCTTTCATCACAGCAACTGCCAAGCTCGGCTTTCCATCAACGTAGCTCAGCTCGGTCACTTCTTTGATAGTGTCTGTTACTTTCGCGATATCGCTTAATCGGATGAAGCTTCCACCGACAGAGATCGGAGTGAGTGCAATCGTGTCCACATTGGTGAATTCTCCTTGCACGCGGATACTGGTCTTTCCGTCACCTTCCCGTATCGCACCAGCTGATCCAGATACATTGCTGTTTTCTAGTGCTGACTTTATTTGATCCAATGTCAATCCATAGGCAGCTAGTTTGGCGGGGTCCACGATGATGTCGACGATTCGCTCTTGCCCACCTGTGACAGTGACAGAAGCGACACCGTTAATTCGTTCCAAGCGGGATTTAATCAAATCATCTGCGATTTTTTTCAGTTTGTTGACATCTTGATCGCCAGTTACAGCCAGATCAATTATCGGCTGGCTCGTCGGATCAAATTTCAACACCCTTGGTGAACCAGCTGATTCAGGCAAGCTCCCTCGGACCAAATCTACTTTATCTCGCATATTCAGCGTCGCTTGATCCATGTTTGTTCCCCACTTGAAATGGAGGATGACCGAGGAGGAGCCATTAACAGAAGTTGATGTGATCTTGTCTAAATTCGGAACCGTGCCTAGTGCATTTTCCATCGGTTTGGTAACCAGCTTTTCTACCTCAGCTGGAGCCGCCCCCTCTACAGAGGTAACAACTACGGCGACCGGAGAAGTCAGCGATGGCATCAATTCAATAGCCAAGCGAGGAAAGGTAACCAAACCAAAAATGAAGATCGCTACGGATATCATAATCATCGTGACCGGACGTTTAATGGACAGTTCTGATAAATTCAAATTTTCTCACCTCTTCGTTTGTAGAGAGCTCAGCGTATCAGCTCAGTATTTCTTTCTCCAAAATAAGCGCGCGCAAGGAATGCAGCGATGCAGGTGTGCAAGCACTTCCTTCTTGTCCCGTCCAATTCGCTGGCACACGCTCCGTCAATGCTGCCCACACAATTCTCCGATCCGATTTATCACGAAATCTGCGCACCAAGTTCATCTGTTCCAACCGACTGATTAAACCTGAGGTCGTACTATACGAAAGATCAATCGCCTTGCTGATTTCTCCCATTGTTTTCGGGCTTATCGCGATTTGCTCCAGAATGAGAACTTGTTGCCAGGTGATATCACTTGAATCCAATGCTTGCATGGAAAGCGTGGAAAACACGGTGCTCGTATCCCGTAGAATCTTCGCTAACTGAAACAGTTCGTTCATAAAATCCTCCTACCCATTGTCTATTTTTCGGACTATCGTTCGGGGAGTTCCCCTCCACAGATCACATTGTACTTATACGATTCGTCCCCGAAGTCTATCGGGTAGTCAAATTGTGGAATTTGATTTTATCTATCCAGAGATAGAAGACCGTACACCCGGAGATAGACGACAGCGCATGCTAAAATGAAACTATAATGGGTACGTATTCCAAGAAAGGAGGTTGTCTTCTTGAACGCTTCAACTGCATCTTTACGCTCACGTTTCCTGCTTATTTGTTTTTTTGTATTGTTCTCATTTTTTCTCATTCCAACTGCTTACATGCATGAATCCACCATTCCCTTTATCATCACTCTGATCATTATCTTCTGCTTCCTGCTGATGTTTCTCAGGCCCAAAAAAAATTGGAGACCTTTTCAAAAAGACATCGCCATTATCGTTCTTGGTACCGTGTCATTTATAAAGGTTCTATATGTAGGGGTAGAGGTCGGTCTATCCTTGCCATTGGTAGCTTTTATTGGATTTCACATTCTTGAACGCCGCCGATTGTACTATGCGATTTTTTTTGGCGCATGCTCCTTTTCTCACATTTTCTTTTATAAAGACTATATTTTTGAGGAGGTAGTAGGCTATGTCGTGGCCTATATCGGATGGTATATCGGTGCACGAGGATTATCTCTTCAAAATCAAGCAAAGGAATCGAGTCAGCAGCATCTGAAACAATTGCAAGAGGCGCATGTTGAACTCCAGAAAGCTCACTCTGAACTTCAAGAGGCTTCTGTGAATACACTTCGTGCCGCTGTCCTGGAGGAGAGGACCAGAATCGCCCGTGATGTTCACGACGCCTTGGGACACAGTCTCACATCGTTAATCGTTCAATTGAATGCGTTGAAATACATGCTGCAAGGCGGACCGAGTGACGCACAGGAGGCTGTGCGAGACATGCTTTCGGTATCCAAGCAAAGCCTCGATGATATACGCTCGTCTGTACATACATTAGCCGCAGACAAATCCTCTCTAGGAATCACACCGCTGCGTATACTCTTATCACGAGCCCAACAGCATACCGACATCAAAATGCATTTGATCAGTCCCAATCCAGATATTCCGCTCTCACAGCAGATGACCATTACGCTTTACCGGATTCTCCAAGAAGCTATTACCAATTCCATTCGACATTCGAATGCAACAGAGATTTTCATCTCGATAGAAAAAAAGCAAAACTTCCTATTCCTGTCTATTTGGGACAATGGGAATATTACGAATCATCATCAAATCAAACTAGGCTTTGGTTTAACAGGTATCGCAGAACAAACCAAGCAATTAAATGGAGACCTTTCCTATTCCATTCGAGAGCCCCACGGCTTTCAAATTGACATCAGCTTTCCGCTTTGGTAAACAAATAGCGATCTATACGGAGGAATGCCAGCATGGCAAATAAAATCAAAAAAGAGACCATTCGTGTGGTCCTGGTCGATGACCAAACGATGATCCGTCAAGGATTGGGGTATGTCATAAAAATGCAGAAGGATATGGAAGTAAGCGGGGAGGCTTCCAATGGAGAAGAAGCCGTGAAGCTCGTAGGAGAAATCATTCCTGATGTAGTCTTAATGGATGTACAGATGCCAAACATGTCAGGAATCGATGCAACCCGAGAAATCACTCGCCTCCATCCTTCGATAAAAGTATTAATCCTCACAACCTTTGACACATACGATTACATCGTAGATGGTATTCGGGCAGGTGCTGTCGGCTATATGCTAAAGGATTCCGATTCACAGGATATGTTGGACCTCATTCGCAGGGCCCATCAGGGAGAGGCACTTTTCTACACGGCTACTGCTGCCAAGGCTCTAGCGGAGGTTCTACAGTGTCAACAAAAGAATCACGAGTCTGCCTCTCATTCTGACTCTGATGCTGATTCTGTGCTTCCCCCTCTTGTCATGTTAGATCAGTTGACTGATCGAGAGCAGGACGTACTAGAGCAGCTATCCTACGGCAAACGGAACGATCAAATTGCGCAGCACTTGCTCATCTCCGAGGGAACCGTCAAGACGCATATCCATCGGATTTTGCAGAAAATGGGCGTAGGAGATCGTACACAGGCAGTTGCCAAGGCGATCCGGTATAAAATCGTGAAATAATAAAGGAAACGCAAAAAAGCCCAAGCATATAAGCCATGCTTGAGCGTTGACAGCTGATTGGAATAGACTGCAGCTATTCCATACTCCGTATCTATCCGATCTCCACTTCCAACAACGGCAATACTCTTCCTGGGAACACGGTAGACACGATTTCACCTACTCGCTTTGCTCCCCTCGACAAGTAAAACGGTTCTGCGTACGGGTCACTATGGATGGTGATGACTGAGATTTCTTGCTTTTGTGCCACCTCTACCATATGCTGCCACAGAGCCTTTCCGTAACCTTTTCCTACTGCCTCCGGTTCCATGAACAAAAAGCCTAACAGCCACTGCTCTTGCTCAGCATCCTTTTCCAAACTCATGAAGCCCTTGATGCTGCCCTCATCCTCTAGCACATATACTTCGTGTTTCTCGATATAGGCAGGTGATAGCGTCAGGTCGTTACGACAGGCCTCCATGAATTCATCACTGTATCCCCAATAAGCTTTGGAGCGATAGGCTAGCTCGCTCAGTTCGCTTGCTTCTTGTCCTTTTGCTCTGCGAATGTTCATCTTGACCCTCCCATTTATACAATATTTGTAAACCACCTAGCGTTTACCTGATTCTTCACGTACAAAAAGAATCCTTCCCGCCCTCACGCACAAAAAAATGGTCATCACATTGGACGACCATTTTCCTCTCTTACTTTGCTTCCTTTTGACGATAGACTTCCTTCCCTTCAACCAAGGTCAGCACGACTTTCGCATCCTTGATTTGAGTGGCCGGAATTTTAAACAAGTTTTTATCGAGCACGATGAGATCTGCCTTCTTGCCGACTACGATCGAGCCTGTGATATCATCCACGTGGTTGGCGTAAGCACCATCAATCGTGAAGCTGGCGATCATTTCAGCAAGCGTCGCACGTTCTTCTGGGTTGGCAATTTTGCTCGGATCGGTTACACCATCCTCGATCCGCGTAATGCCTTGTTGAATGCCGTGCAGTGGATTGAATTCTGGCGTTACGATGTAGTCAGACGAAGAAGCTACATGCACCCCTTTATTCAGGAAGCTCTTCATCGGGTATTCTTTTTCTGCGCGTTCGCGGCCCAAGTACGGTACTTCGATCTCATCGTAGTAGCCCTCTTCCTGCATAAACCAGAACGGCTGCACGATTCCGACTGCCCCCAGCTTTTTGAAGCGCTCGATGTCTGATTCATTGACCAGTTGCAAGTGAACGAGCGAGTGGCGAGCATCGTGCTTGCCATTTAGTTTTTCAGCGAGCTCCATACCGTCCAGTGCAATGCGGGTAGAAGCATCCCCGATGGAATGGACGTGCAATTGGAAGCCTGCCTTGTCAACTGCGGCAGCTGTTTGATTGTAAACCTCTTGCTTCCAGATTAATTCTCCGTTTGTTTCTTTATGGACATACGGTTTTTCCAAGTAAGCGGTAGCGCCTTCTACGACACCATCCAAGAAGATTTTGACGGCGTTGACTTGGAATAGGGGGTTTTGGTTGCGCTCACGGATTTTTACGAATTCTGCGACCTGTTCAGGTCCCTTTTCCGGATTTGCTGTCAATGCATTGCGGAAGCGGATGGTCAGCTTGTCCTCTTTCGCGAGCTCCTCGTATGCTTCCAATACGTTCGGATAGCGCAGCATATCCGGGTCGCGCACTGTAGTTACACCGCGTTCAACCGCTTTTTCTTGGTAAGCTTCAATTCCGGACTTGTATTGCTGTACGGTGTATCCGCCGATTTTTGACAGTACCAGATCCATGGCGCTTTCACGCAACGTTCCAGAAGGTTCTCCTGTTTTCGGATCGCGCTCGATAATGCCGCCTTCAGGATTTGGTGTGTCCTTCGTGATTCCGGCCAGCTTCAATGCCGCCGAGTTCACCCACAAAGAATGTCCATCATCCGAGGTCAGTGCGATTGGAGTCTTTGGGACAATTTTATCCAATACTTCCTTGCGTGGACCGATACCAGGCACTACCGGATTGCTCCAGCCGCGGCCTTGTAATGTTGGTTCGTTTGGATGCTCTTTTACGAATTTCTCGATGGTTGCAACATATTCCTCGACAGAGCCTCCGTCAAACAAATCAATGGAGAAAATGAGTCCCGTCGTTTTACTCGCATGCGTATGGCTGTCGATAAAGCCCGGCAACACCATTTGACCTTTCAGATCGATTACTTTTGTATCCTTGCCGATGTGTGCTTTCGCATATTCATCTGCGCCGACAAAGACGATTTCGTCACCGCGAATGGCCACTGCCTCTGCCCAGCTGTTCTTCATGTCCACTGTGTAGACCGTGCCGTTGGTTAGCACGACATCTGCTGGCTGTTTTGTCTCTTGGGCGGCAAAAGCCGACATCGGGCTCATCAACGCTGTGGCGAGTAATACGCTGGTTAATTTTTTCCCAAACACGTTCAAATCCCACCTATCTATTTATCTAAGATGAAAAGAATGCCAAAACTGATTGTAGCATCGCAACTCTGAAAATTCCATGAAATCCGGTCGAAAATTAGTATATTTTCCCGATTCATGGCGAAATCACTCACATATTGACTAATGGAATTGGTCAAATTGGTAAAAGGTTGATTTTGACTTCCCCGCATGATTCGATGTATACTCGTAAATGTTTTAGGGGGTAAACATTTCATCACATATATAATTAAATAGTGAAAACAGGAGAGGGTACTATGCCAAGCCAAGTCAATTTTGAAGAGCTTTATATTCAACTCCAACGAAAAGTTTCGGCTGAGTCGCACAAGCGTCTGGACCCACTCGTGTCAGGATCACAAGCCATGCTTTTGCGAATTCTAGATATGAACGGTCCGCAGAAGGCATCTTCTATTGCAGAACGTATGAATATTACCCCCGGTGCCGTTACGAGTCTCGCTGATAAATTGATTGCTTGCGGCTATGCCACGAGAAATCGTGACAATACGGATCGCCGCGTCGTGCAGCTGGACATAACCGATCAAGGAAAAGAAATCCTACAGCAATACAAAGCTGTGGTGAGGAACACCATTGAACAGTTTTTTGCCGGCGTATCTGATGAAGACAAGCAACACTTAGTCCGCATCTATCGCCAGGTTCTGAAAAATATAGAGCAACAAAGAGAGGAGCATCAAGATTGCAACAGCTAACAGAGAAAAAGAAAGTGACGATTATGATCGCGATTATTACGGCCATGTTTTTCGCTGCGATCAACCAGACTATTATCGGAGTTGCCATGCCGCGTATTATCTC
Source organism: Brevibacillus sp. AG (assembly GCF_028369215.1). Classification (NCBI taxonomy): domain Bacteria; kingdom Bacillati; phylum Bacillota; class Bacilli; order Caryophanales; family Paenibacillaceae; genus Brevibacillus; species Brevibacillus sp. AG. Next base: position 276,517 of record NZ_JAQMYO010000003.1, read on the forward strand.
GAAACTGGGTGGCATGGATTACTATTCGTGGGCGATTACGATTTATTTGCTGACCTCCACTGTCGCTTCTGTACTGGTTGGGAAGCTCTCCGATATATATGGAAGAAAACCATTTATATTGACGGGTATCGGGTTGTTTAGTATCGGGGCCTTGTTGTCCGGGTTTTCTACCGATATTTTTCAACTGATTACGTATCGTGGCATTCAAGGGGCAGGTGCCGGGATCATCATGTCTACTGCCTTTACCGCTATGGGTGATCTGTATGAACCTCGCGAACGCGCAAAGTGGGGCGGAATCATGAGCGCCGTCTTCGGCGTATCCAGTGTGCTTGGTCCTCTGATGGGTGGCTATATCGTCGACCATCTCGACTGGCACTGGGTGTTCTGGATCTTCTTACCGATTGGCGTAATTGCCTTTTTGTTGATCATGATTCATTTCCCAAAAGTACCGAAGCAAGAAGGAGAGTCTGTTGACTACTTCGGCTCGCTGTTCTTGACGCTCACCATCGTACCGATGCTGCTCGCCTTCTCATGGGCAGGAGATGGTCCGGGCAAATACGCTTGGGGCTCGTGGCAAATTATTGGTTTGTTTGCCACCACAATCGTTGCGTTGATCGTGTTTATTATGATTGAAATGAAAGTAAAAACGCCTGTACTTCCACTGGGCTTGTTCAAAAACAGTATTTTTACTGTCTCCAATCTGGTCGGATTCTTCCTGAATGCCGGGATGATGGGCGCGATCATTTATGTGCCGTTCTTTGTCCAAGGGGTCAAAGGCATCTCTCCGACGATGGCCGGTTATGTTGCGATGCCGATGTCTATCGCCATGCTCGCGACCTCCGCAATCGCCGGACAAATCATGACCAAGACAGGAAAATATAAAAAGATGGCGTTGGGTGGACTTCTCGTCATGACCTTGGGCATGGTGCTGATGTATTTCATGTCTCCAACCACACCGATTTACTTGCTCGTGATCTACATGGTCATTCTCGGATTGGGGATCGGGATTGCGATGCCGGTCTTCTCCTTGACCGTGCAAAATGCTGTCGCACCACAGCAATTGGGTGTCGCTACAGCAACGTCGCAGCTTTTCCGCAACCTCGGTGGGACCATTGGAATTGCTGTCATGGGAACTGTCATGAGTGCCAGCATGTCTGCGAAAATGACGCAACTGTCGGGAGCCATGGGTCAAGGGAACAATCCCGCAGCAGCCGATCCTGCTCTGGCAGAGAAGCTATCGCTCTTTACGAATCCGCAAAATTTGTTGGATCAGCCGAAAATTGAAGCCACGCTGGCTAGTCTGCCACCGGATTTGCAACCGCTGTTTACTCACATGCTGGATATGATCCGGGAAGCGATGAGCTATGGGATTACGACTACGTTTTTAACTGGAGCGATTGTAGCGGGAATCGCTGTCATCATCGCGCTGTTCCTGAAGGAAATTCCACTACGTAGTGGGAAGATGGGACAGAAGCCAGAAGGCGAAGTAGAAAAGGCTTAATAGGAAAAGGAAGGGGGCACTTGTCCTCTTCCTTTTTTCATGGTGTATGGATTTGCTGTATGAGCCACTCTCTCGCTTCCTCCTCTGCAAGAATGACTGGCTGCTCCAAGGTACCGATATTAATACTTATGATAGTAGCTTCTTCTAGACCGGTTACACCTTTTAATTGCGCTCCCCTGAACAACACTTCTTCAAATGAAGAATAACGGATATCTGCATCCTGTAAATCGGCATCTCTAAAATCTGCCTGATAAAAGAGAGCATTCACTAATTTTGCCTTCCGCAAATCGGCTTGCGCAAACACCGTTTCGAAGCAAGAGCTTTTGACAAAGTTTGTCTTTTGTAAATTAGCATTTGAAAAGTCTGCATAAGACGCTTCACTTTTGATGAAGATAGCATTTTCTAAATTCGCTGATCGAAACGTAGATGAGTACAGATGCGCTGCATAAAAATCTTTGTCCTTTAAATTCATCCCGTCAAAAGTACTGGCAATCAGACGTGATTCGACCAGACGATACTCTGCTACGTCTATGGAGCGAAAGTCTACTTCATCAACGACTAATCTCTCACCCGTTTCCCCAATCGAATCAATCCATTGCTTGTGCAAATCTAATTGCTTCAGAACAACCCTGCAAGGTAAAAGCAAACACAATCTCCTCCCCTTCTATCTGCACATCATAATGAGCCTGATGTTTGTCCAGCACGGCTTTGACGATGGATAATCCTAGTCCCGTCCCGCTAAGCTGTTTGCTACGAGACTGCTCGATCACATAAAATGGCTCCCAAATTTGCTTCAATTGCGCGGCGTCTATACGTCCGACCCCATTTTTAATCGAAAAAACGACGGTATCCCCCGTCTGTCTGATCGAAATATCAATGCGTCCATTTGTCGTGTACGTGACAGCATTGCCAAGCAGATTACCGAGCACCATTTCCAGCTTGTCACGATCTGCCCACACACAATCATCCGCATCCGATTCCTTTTGGATCGTGAGCTCGATTGCATCCTGCTGGATAAGCAGCTGGTATTTCTCCAAGGTTTGTTCCAGCACATCATGAAGAGAGACGGCCGTAAACGAATATTGGTCTGTTTGATAACGGGACAATTCCAGCAGCTTATTGACCAACTCCGCGATACCGTCTGTCTGCTTTTCAATGACGGTCAGAAAGGTTCCGTCATCCAGCCCATCCTTGATACCCGCTGTATACGCCTTAATTAGAGCCAGTGGCGTTTTTAACTCATGAGAAATATCCGAAATAAACGTTCGCAGATTCCGGTTTCTCGCTTCCAGCTCTTCGTGAGCGCGTTGGAGCTTGTCACTCATCCGGTTAATACTCTGGGCCAATTCCTCGATCTCATCGCCCGTCCGAATGTCTGCCTTTTGAAAACGCAGATTCGAAATCTCCTCCGCCGTATCCTTCAGCTGTGCGAGTGGGTCAATCATCCGTTTGGCAAACATCCCGCCCACGACAACGGTCAAGAGCAACGCCCCCAGAAAAATATACGTATTGAACTGATTCACAATGCGAATCGTATCACTGGAATACGCAACCGATTCACTGATCGCGAAAACCACTCGCTCCTTCATCATGAACCGGACGAGTACATTCGATTTCAATTTTTCTTGCATATACAGCTTGTTTACGTATTCGCCATCCTGTAAGGAAGCAACAGTCTCCTCCGTGACCCAAAACTTGCTGAGCGGTAATCTTTTTTGGGCAAAAAGCGCGTGCAGAGCTTCGTTCAAATCATCGTTGTTTCCCGTATACGAGGCATACACAATCGTGACGCGATATTCATTTTCAAGCCGTTCGATCTCTTTTTGCAGAGCATCTGCTGTGAATTCTTCCATCTGGGAAGTAATCGCGGACAGCGTATTTTTCTTCTCATACAAAAAATACTTCGGCAAAAAGAACGTGTTAATGAGAAAAGACAAGACGTACACGACAGCAACCACAATGGCAATCTGCACAAACAGCCGCCGCCCCATCTTATTTATCCGGATTTTCAAAACTGTACCCCATCCCTCGATGTGTTTTTATCCAGTTATCGCCGATCTTTTCTCGCAAACGACGAATATGGGTATCCACGGTTCTTTCTTCACCGAAATAATCAAATCCCCACACATGGTCGAGTAAGGCTTTTCGCGTCAATACTTTCCCTTCATGCTGCACAAAGTACTTCATGAGCTGGAATTCCTTGTTGGTCACATGCAGGTCTCGTCCAGCGTGGTATATTTTTTGCGCCTCCAAATCTACCTTGATCTGTCCAAACGTGTACTGCCCATCCAGATGCAGCATCTTTTTGGCACGCACTAATAAGATTCTCGGGTCAAACGGCTTTCGCACGTAATCGTCGGCTCCCGCTTGCAAGGCGTGAAGCTCGTCATCGATTTCCCCTTTGGCTGTAAGCATCAAGACTTTTACGGTACTATTTGCCTTGATTTCCTTGCATACCTCGATGCCACTTACTTGAGGCATCATCCAGTCTAGGATCGCCAGGTCGATTTGTTCGTTGTACACCATATTGAGCGCTTCTTGCCCATCTTTGGCGGTATATGTAGTGAAGCCTTCTTTTTCGAAGTAGGCTTTCACGATTTTGACCATGTATTCTTCATCATCCGCGATCAAAATGTTCATGTGCAGCTCCTTTTAGCAATGCCCACACCTTGTCGACTGCTCTTTCATCCTTATTTTTCCTCATTTTCGCCAGATAAGTCTCGCGATTTTTGTACAGGGCAAGGATTCTCTCCACAAACCCCTGTGTCGTCATCTGTTCCTGTAAAAGTACATCTGCGTAACCCGCAGCTTGAAAGTTTTGGGCGTTCACGAGTTGACCTGTACGTGCCCCCCCGTTCGTATGCGGGAGGAGAAGCATCGGCTTTTGCAAGGCGAGCAATTCAGAAATCGCATTGGAACCAGCCCGGGATACAACCACATCGGCAGCTGCCAATAAATCAGCCAATGCCTCTCCTACGAAATCATACTGCTTATAGCCCGGGTAATGAACAGAGTAATCGACCTTTCCTTGCCCACATATATGAATGACTTGGAATTGGGACAGCAAATTCGGTAGTGCCTCGCGAACAACACCGTTGATCGTCTCGGCCCCTTGACTTCCTCCCATAATCAACAGCACGGGCTGCTTTTCATGAAACCCGCAGGCGGTCATTCCACGCAGACGCTTGCCATCCTTGAGCGACTCCTTGATGAGCGGCCCGACATGGATCGCTTTTTCGGTGTTCAGCTTTCTCTTTGTTTCCGCAAATGTCGTGCATATTGAATCTGCAAAAGGCAGGCAAAGCCGATTGGCAAGCCCCATATGCACGTCTGGCTCATGAATGATGGTTCTGATCTTGTTCATGCGGGCGCCGAGCACGACGGGAACCGAGACGAAGCCACCCAACGAGTACATGACATCCGGCTTTATCTTCCGTATCAAGAAATAGGCTTCAAAGATGCCACGGAGCACCTGGAGCACATCCGTTACGTTTTTCCATGAGAAGTACCTCCGCAGCTTTCCAGTCGAGATACTGTGATACTGTACTGCTTTCTGTGCTTCTACGAGCTGTTTTTCTATTCCTGTCTCTGAGCCGATATAATGAACATTCCAGCCTTCTTGCAAGCATTTAGGGATCATGACGAGATTGCCTGTTACGTGCCCTGCAGAACCGCCGCCTGTAAACAAAATGGTTTTCATGCCAGGAAACCTCCTGCCCGTAGCATTGCTCTGGTCTCTTCCTTGGTCATGACCATCGACTCGGAATGGAAGCTGGAAAAGTCGACCCTCGGATATGCAGCGTAATACGCTTGCAGCTCTTCTTGTGGAAAAGCAGGCAGGATGACAAAGTATTGGTCGTTCAAGTCAATCGCTCTGTCGCTTTCCATCTCGGATACGAGCATTTCATATCGCTTTTCACCTGGGCGCATCCCGATGGTGACAATACGGCTGCCCTGCGCTCCCGCCTCTTCTCTGAGAACCTCTGCTATATCCATGATCCGGCAAGAGGGCATTTTCAATACAAAGGTTTCTCCGCCCAGACTATTATGCGTAGCCGTAAAGAGCAGGTGGATCGCCTCTTCCAGACTCAAGAAAAATCTCGTCATTTGCCCATCTGTCACCCCAAGATCCAATCCTTGTTGCAATTGGTTTTTGAAAAGGGGGATCACACTGCCTGTCGATCCCAAAACATTGCCGCTTCGCACACAAACAAACCGGGTACTAACATCCCGCGTGTTGGCCTGAATGATCAGCCGCTCCCCAATCGCCTTGGTCATCCCATACGTACTGGAAGGATTGGAGGCCTTGTCTGTGGAGACATAGATAACCTTCTTCACACCGTTGGCAATGGCCGCCTCAATGACATTTTGCGTGCCGATCACGTTTGTTTTGAAGGCAATATACGGTTGGTTTTCGCAAACCGGGACATGCTTCAATGCCGCAAGATGATACACATAATTGACCTGCTGGCACGCCTGCATCAATTCCTCCTGATCCCGAATGTCCCCATTCATAAAACGCAGTCGTTTATCTTGAAAATGATGGCTCATTTCTACTTGCAGTGCTTCATTGCGCGAAAAAATACGGATTTCTTTTGGCTGCTGCGGCAGGAGTTGCTTCACGAGCTCCCAACCCCAAGAGCCTGTACCACCCGTTATTAAAATGGTTTTGTTTTTCATCTGTTGTACCTCCGAAGCATTCATGTGACTGACATGAATATCGTAGAGGTCGTGTGTTACGCCAGTATGACAAATCTTCGTAGAAACGAAAAAATAACGCCAGAAACGATCTCTAACGTCACTTTGTCCTCTTACAGCTCTGCTCTTCCCGTTCGGATCGCATAGGCATAGTCTCTGCGCCCGTTTTCCTCTGCTTTTCTGGCTGCCTGCTCGAAATCATACGGGACCAATACGTGCTCGACTAGCCAAGAGCCGCCTTGTTGTTTTACCGTGACGTACTTGGCATGGGGCGTCTTCGATTCCATCGAATGCGGGTACGGCGCTTCCTCAAAATACGCTGGAAGTCCCACGCTTCCCGGGTTTACCACGAGCTTGCCATCTGGCAGCCATACAGATTTGGGCACATGAGAGTGTCCGCAAAAAATGACCTGCTGCTGAATGCCAGTCAGCTCGATCATTAAGGCATTTGCGCTTTTGTCTTCTATCCCATATGGAGCGACATTCTCTAATAAGTACACATCATCGGCAAAAGGTGTGCCGTGGCAAAACAAGAGATCGTCAAACGTCCACTGCTTTTGGAATGACCCGATCCAGCTGAGCATTTCTTGTGAAAGCAGTGGCTTCACGTATTCGAAGGTGATGGACTCCATTTGCTCTTCCAGTAAATATCTGTCACAATTACCCATGATGTGGATGATCGTAGATCGCTCCATTAAGAGCTCTGCCGTTTTGATCGGATCAAGCGGTCCAAATAAAGTGTCGCCTAAATTCACAATGGTTTGAATACCGCGGGAATCAATGTCGTGCAGCACTGCTTCCAATGCATAGGCATTGCTGTGTATGTCGGAGATCACCGCGATGGAATGGTTGTTTTGGCTCAAGATCATATACTCCTTTACAATTGAGGTGCTAGACAGGATGAAAGACACCGCCCCCAAAAGCGCGTTCATTACAAAGGTCGAAGAAATGCTGGACCAATACCGCAGCCTCTATGACGGAAATTGTCCGTATGTTTTAAATGAGCGTTTGACATTGGAACAAATCGAACAGTTCGAAGCTTCAGCTCACATAGTATTACCGCAAGACTACAAAGATTTCCTGCACCATATCGGAAGTGGCGGTAAAGGTGCCAAACAGTAGAGCTGTTTACACACGATATCGGTGGAAATTGCTTTCCCTTGTATGTTGAAGGACTGGAGCAAGAGATTTTAATCAAAGGTGTGAAGGATCTAGTTGTTTCCGTCGGTGATGTTTATAAAATCCGGGGACGGTTAAGTGGAGAGGTTTATCGGATTACGCGGTAAAAAGGTTCTTTAAAGAGGATGCCCTTCTCTCAAACGAAGAGAGGCATCCTCTTCCTATGCTATTTTTCAAATTTCATGAAAAAGTTTGAGAGGGGAGCACCCTCGTTTTCGTCTATAGTAGTGAACACCAAAAAGGAAAGCTGCGCAGCACCTTTTTGCAAGGAGGTAACAAGCATGCAGGACGATCGAGAGGTCATTGCGGAGGTTCTTCAAGGAAATAAAGAGGCTTATGCTCTGATCGTCAATAAATACAAGGGAAAAATCGGTTCGATTCTTAGGCGCACGCTCCACCATTCTCATGATGCCGAAGACATGGTGCAGGAGGTTTTTATCAAGGCGTACTACAGTCTGCCAGATTATAAACCCAACTACTCCTTTTCAGCCTGGCTGTATCGAATCGCGATCAATCGCGGGATTGACGAGCTGCGGAAACGAAAGCGGATGCCTTCCGTAACGGAGATGGATGTCGAAGTCAAAGACGAATGTCCGATCCCGGAGGAAGATTATCTGGAAAAAGAACAGCGTCATGCTTTGCGACAGCAGATGATGACACTGGACAAGAACCACAGGACGATTCTCGTTTTGCATTATCTCCAGCACCTAAGCTACCGAGAGATTGGCCACAAACTGTCTTTGTCCGTAGATACTGTGAGAATGCGCCTTTCCTATGCCAGGAAAAAGCTGCGAGACCAGCTAAGTAAGCCGGAGAAAAAAGGGGGTACCCCGCTTTGAATTGCCTTACGCAAAGACAGCTGATCGCCTACATGGAAGATCGTTTATCACCAGTGAATAAACGAAATATCGAAAGTCATCTCGATCATTGCACACACTGCCAGCACCAGCTGGAACAATGGATCGATGAGCTGCACCAAACGGAAGAAACGATGTGGGAAGACTCCCTCTCAACAAATATGGATCAAAAGATTATTCAGATGCTCTCCCCTCATCCCGTGAGAGTATTGAACCCTGTTATCCCTTCACACCAACCACCTACGTGGAAACAAAGGAGTATCACCATCATGAAAAGAATGACGATTGCCGCCGCTGCATTAACCGTCGTCGTATCAGGAGGAATGCTCGTCTCCCCGACCTTTGCCAGTTATGTCAGTGCTGCTTTTACGAACAGCCCGATTGGCAAGGCAGATCCTGTAGCGCCTACAAATAACAGTATTCTTCAAGAGTTAGGAGACCCTGGTATTGAGCAAGCAGCCCAAAAAGGTTTCGCTCAAACTGTGAATGTAAGTGCGACCGACCAAGGTATCACTTTTGAGGTGAAGGAAGTAATGGCAGATCCTCTTCGCATCAGCATTGCCGCTATCGTAAAAGACAAGAACGGCAAGCCGATGGACAGTTTTTTGAGTGAAATGATAAGAAGAGATAACAAGGAGCAAGTCATTACAATCAAAGACAAACAAGGGAACGTACTGAAGCCTGTTGAGTCATCTGCAGATGAAAACACTCGCAAACCAAATGAAGAGTGGCGCAATGTTATGTATACAGATACTGGTTACATGTCCTTGAATCGTGAGCTACGAAGCTATTTTGATGATATCAGCGAAATTCCGGACGAGTTGATTGTAGAGTTCAACATTAAACAATTGGACGACATCAAAGGAAACTGGAGGCTGTCTGTACCCGTTGACATGAAAAAGGCAAAGGCCTCGACGAAGACACATGAGATCAAAAAAACATACACGACTCCGCAAGGGCTCAAGCTGGACGTAAAACAGATGACGTTTGCACCGAGTGGGGTGGAAATAGTCATAGATCGCTCGACTACAGATAACCGGCGAAAAGAATACAGCTACGAGCTAGTCAATGAAAAGGGCACAGTCGTCGCCGCTTGGGATTCCAACGCTGTCATCCGTGAAGCCAGCAAACAAAGCAATGTCATCCCGTATTTGAAATGGGATCATAGCCGCTCTACTGAAAATAGAACAAGAGACTTCCACTACTTCCAGCCAATCGACGCAAGCCAAAGCCTTACCTTCAAGCTCGGGTCTGTATATACAGAGGAGGCCGCTGCGCTTAACGCGAAGTTGGACGCCAATCGCCTCGAGAAGAAAGAAGTCATCACAGCGGAAGACCAGGGGGATCAGATCACCTTCAAGAAGTATCAAAAAGATCCAGACGCGGTTGTTGATGTAGAAGGCTATGACGGTTATCACCATGTGAATGACGATGGAACCACTACGAAAGTGGAGGGCTACCACCTGACATTCGAGGCAACTCTCTCTCCAGATACTGCCGCTATGGGTCCCTATCAATACTGGATCATTACAGATGAGACCGGGAAAAAGTACGAAGACGTTGACTACTTAATCGATAAGACTGAGTATGAAAATGACCGGGCGATTTTTGGAGGTTCCATCTTCTTGAAAAACCTCACATCCCTGCCTAAGCAACTGATCATTACTTCCGAGAAACGAATGGTTGAACACAAAAACGTGGAGTGGGAAGTACCGATTTACGCCCGAAAATAAGAGACATCCTTCATACGCAAAAGGCTGGTGGTACCCTTCGTACCGCCAGCCTCTTTTTTCACGAGATATATTCCTGCTGCAAAATCCCCATGTGCACGAGATCATGCCATTTTCCCTCGCGAAACAAAAACTGGCGCGAGATCCCCTCTTGCTTGAAACCGAGCTTCTCATACAGCTTGATCGCCTTTTCGTTAAAGGAAAAGACGCGCAGCGATACCCGATGCAGATTCATTTCCAAGAACGCATAGTCCAACAGCAGCTTCAAGGCTTCTCGTCCATACCCTTTACCCCAGTATTCCTTCTCTCCAATATCGATGATGCACTCCGCATTGCGGTTTTTCAGGTCGATTTGAATGAGAGAAGTAATCCCGATCGGTCGATTGGTTTGGCTGTCTACGATCATGTAGCTCTTCGAGGAGCTTGCTTGCAGGATGACCTGATTCACAAACCCGTTCGTATCGTCCCAGGTAAAGACGTCCATGGACGGACTCGTTGTCCGCATGACTTCCACGTCATTTCTCCACGTGTGGTAGACGTCCACATCCTCCCCCGTCATTTTTCTCAGATAGATTCTCTCTGATTGAAACAACATTCTTCCCCCTCCTTATTGCACCGGTCCCAGCATCGCTCTCAATGAAAACAACAGTGCTTCCATCTGCACGGACACCTTCGTTTTCTCTGCGCCCAAATGCGCGGTATCTAGCATCAATCCATCGATAACCGAGATGAGATAGCGAGCAATCGCCTCAGGTGGTAGCTGTGGCTTGAACTCACCTGTTGCTGTCCCATGCGCAAAGAAAGCTGTCAATACATCCACCATTTTTTCATAGCGAGTCGTGATGTATGGATAGCTCTGTTGCTTTTGCTGATCTTTCAGTGACAGGAAAAACTCTGAGTTGGCTTGGGATAGTGTTTGTTCGATTTTCTCGATCTCGACCTGCTGTTTGGAGACCCATTTGATGACTTGCTGCCAAGACGTTTCGCCAGCAAACGGTGTGAAAAACTGTACATCCTGTTGATCTTCGAATTGCAGCAGCTCCAAATATAAGTGCTCCAGGTTATCAAAGTAGGCGTACAAGGCTCCCCGCGATACACCAGCCTCGTCCATGACGTCTTGCATAGTCGCCCGTGTATAGCCTTTTGTGATGAACACACGTTTTGCCGCTTGTAGCAGTTCGATTTTCTTTTTGGTTTTGTATTCGTCGCTTACTTTAGGGGCCATGGGGTTTGGGCCTACCTCCTTCGAATAAAATATACATAGATGTCGTTTTGGTTGGTGAGATCATTATAAACGACACTAATGTCGTTTTTCAACTCCTCATGATTTCTTTCAAGGGGAATAGCCGCATGTCCAATCATTGGAAAAATCATGGCATATTCTGTGTTAGATTGTCATGAAAGGATGGGGCATTCTTGAAAAGAAAAAAGTCGAAGGGTCTCAAGAAAGTCTTTGGACGTTTGGTACAATATGGACCTTATCTGGAACGTCGTAGAGACCTAAGTAATCATCTGAGAGATGAATGTAATGAGTTGAATCCGAATAATCCAAGTGGGGCTTTTTGTTGTTACCATTGCAGTAGATGTGCCATATATGGTAATCGTTTTGGTGACTATGACTGCAACTATTGTAATTCCGCAGAATGTAGGGGCGGATGAACGGCGTTCCTAGGTATAGAAAACGCGAAAAAGCACCCTGCTTCACCAGTAACAGTGATCCAGGGTGCTAAAAACATCAACTCACTCTATTGCGTCCGATCCGGTATAACAAAGGACACCGTTGTTCCTTCACCCGGCTTACTCGTGATGCGCAAGCCCTTCCCGTACATTTGCGTCAGTCTGCGATTCGTGTTGGATACTCCGATTCCGCCTCTTTCCTTCTTCGACAAATCAAGAATTTGCCGCACAGTCGCTTCCTCCATCCCGATACCGTCATCCTTCACCTCAAAAAGAGTGGCGTTCTTTTGCCGGACGATGCGGATATAGAGAGCTCCCCCCTCTATTCGGGTAAGAAGACCATGGTTGATTGCATTCTCCACCAACGGCTGAATCGTCAGTGGCGGGATGAGAAGATCGATATCAGGCTCAACCTCCCACACGATCTGTAACCGCTCGCCAAATCGTTCCTTTTCAATGTAAAGATAGGCTTGGACGAGCTCTAGCTCATGGGAGAGTGTGACTTGTTTTCCCGTGTTCAAAAAGTCGAAGCTGATGTGCAAGAAGGCGGTAAACGCATCCCCGAGTTTACGCATCTTCTCCGTATCAATGTCACTCAATGCCATAATCGAGCTAAGAGTGTTGAACAAGAAGTGCGGGTGAATCTGCGCCTGCAAGTAGGCAGCCTCCATGCGCAATCGTTCATCGACTGTTTGCTTGAGCGTCGTCAACGACCAGACGCGATATTTCAGCTCCATGCCATCGACTGGTTTGCATACATAGTCATTCGCACCAGACAAATACCCGGTATATACATCTTCAGACTGGCTGCGTGCCGTTAAGAGCAAGATCGGAAGCTCGGAAACAGAGAAATGCTCCCGGACCTTTTGCGTCAGCTCGTAGCCCGACATATGCGGCATCATGACATCGATGATAAGCAAGTCCCACTGCTCTGTAAAAAGCAGATCGAGCGCGTCTCTTGGCGATGTGCACGTAGTGATTTGGTAATGTGAGGATGAGAGCATTCGATCCAGCACCCTTAGGTTAACCGGGTCGTCATCGATCGCTAATATGTTCGCCTTTCTGTCAACAGATGCATGCGCAGCCGTTTGCTGACAAGCCAAGATATCTGGGGCTTCACTATGCCTCATCTGGTTGCTAGCCGTCACTTGATTGTTCTTATCCATCTGCTCCACATATTGGCTCTCTGCTGCCTTCATCTCATCTGTACTAACCACGGGCAGCCAGAAGCTAAATACCGAACCTTTGCCCGGTTCAGAGTCGACTCTCAGTTCGCTATCATGCAGATCTACCAGCTGTGTACAAATAGCAAGACCGAGGCCGATTCCTCCCCCATCGTTCGTTGCTTGCGCTCCCTGCTCATACGGCAAAAATATTCGTGCCTTGGTCTGCTCATCCATCCCGATTCCTGTATCGGATACATAGATCGCCACCTGTCCGTCCACGATCTCAGCAGAAACGACGACAGATCCTTCTTCTGTGAATTTCAGTGCATTGTGAACAAGATTGAACAGAATCTGGACTAGCCGCTTCTCATCTGCCAAGATTGGCGGGATAGACTCTGGTATGTCCATTTTCAGTTGAACAGGCTTGCCTTCTACCAGGTAGGTGAGCATGCTGATGATGCCGGAAACAACCGATTGAATATGCAACGGCTTCTTCTGCAACACGATATGCTTGTCCTGCAACCGTACGACATCTAGCAAATCGTCCAGTAAATGCGACATTCTGCGGCTGATCGTGATTAAGAGCTCCATATCCTGCGTGCTGCGACCGCCCATGACATGCCTTTCATTGTTCACGACAGTCTGGGCGATATTCATGATGCCGTGCAATGGCGTTCTCAGTTCGTGAGAGGTATGGGCGAGAAACTGGTCTTTGAGCTTGTCGGCTTCTTTCAATTGCTCCGTTAGCTGTGCCTTTTCCTCTGAATTGCGAAAGAATCGCTTGAACCAATAGGCAGAAAAGCTGACAAGCGCAGCAATCAGGTCGAGCGGATAATACACGTACTTGATATCGATGATTTTATATTCCATGAGTGCGGACCATATAACATTGGAAAAAATACTCGTAGCAGCGATTAGCAAAAACACAGCATCATGCTTGTTTTCCATGAGCATGCGGCTGATCCTGAACACAAATAGCAACAACGGGCCGAAATAAATAATGACCAAAAATGGCGTTCCAGCTAAAATATACACCCATTGTGCCGTTCCCAGTATGATGACTGCCGAATAAAGACTGAGCACGGAAAGATATGCCCTGAACGGCTTGGAGTCTTCTTTCTCTCCCTGTTCAGATAGGCTTCTGACCAATAATATCATCAGCAAAGGCTGCCATATGTAGGCGAGCACCTCCACCTTGACCGCCCATGTATAATCGATCGGGAGCCAAAGTAACAGCAGATTGTCATAATCGGACACAGTCTTTATCCCCACGCAGGAAAGCAACAGCAAAAACACCAGAAACTCTTTGTGACGGGCATTCAATATGTAGAGGATGCCTGCATACAAACCATGTAGCAACAAGATGAGGAAGGTTGTCATCTGGAAGCCGATAGAATACCAACGTTCGGAGTCAACAGCGGCCTGCGACCCGAAGTAAATCGATCTGACGATGCCCCCTTCGATTGGATTATGAAAGTTAGCCGTTCGGACAAGCACTTCAATGACCTTTGCATCACCTGCAATGTACGTAGCCGTGAAGGATTGCTTCCGCGGTGTGTAATCTTCCGCTGTTGTCGCAGGCACTCCGACTCTGGCTAATATCTGTCCGTTAACCTCTACGGTGGAAGATGCGTCCACTTGCGGAACCCATAAGGTGTATGGCTGATTTAGCGGTTGATCGACCAAAATCCGTAAACGGTATGTTCCATAACCATACGTTGACGGAGAGTCTCTGGAAAAAGCGCTGCTCCAATTGCCAGGCACTTGAATGTATTGTCGTTCGTAACTCGATGATTGCTTGACTTCTTCATGCGTGATCAAAGAATCAGGAAAAAACTCCCATTCCCCATCCAATGAAATAGACGAGGAATTTTCAAAGTCCCACCCGCGCATATCAAGAACCCCTTGAACAACAGGCGGATGCTCTGGAAACGCATGAAACGAAAACCAGAACGTTCGAAGACCTAGAAGAAATGCTAAAAACAAGAGAAGAATCACAAGATGCTTACTTATGAGTGCTTTTGAATGACTCCGTTTACGGATGCTTTGCTTTATCATAGTAAGCATCTTTCGACACGATTCGAATTATCCCTTGTCAAATTACAGTTCACCTAGTCCTATTTTTCTCACACAAACTGTCTGCTATCGTTATTCCGCCCAAACCGATAAATGGCGATCAAGGCAAAAACCGTCGCGAATGCGAGCAAAATAGCCATGTGCAAATACAAGCTCCCCAGACTATAGCCTTGTTGAAGCTTATTCACCGTATCGAGCAACCAATGCTGGGGCAAGAATGTTGAAATTTTGCGCACGGTGTCCGGCATGATTTCCATGGGAAAGAAGCAGCCAGCCAGGAGGCACGTCGGTACAATGATCAGGTTGGAAATCGCTCCGGCACCTGCTCTACTCTTCGCAAAGGCAACGATCATCAGAGAAAGTGCGATTGCCCCCAGCGCGAACACGAACAACGGCAGAATCATTTGAACATACGAGACGCCTGCATCTATGCCGAAGACGTTTTTCATGACGAGCAAGGTCACGATGATTTGCAGCAGCAAAATAAACATGCTGACGATAATATTCGAGAATACATAGGATCTAGCCGACATCGGCGAAGAAAGCAGTCGCAAAAAGGTGCGATTTTCTTTTTCTTTTAAAATGATCTCCGACATGTTCACCGCTGAAAACATCATGAACATAATGAGGAAACCAATCGATTGATTCGTCATACGCGTCACATTCGAGGTGTCTGGAAGCTCTACGGTATTGAGCTTGTAGCTTTGCTCGTGGTATGCCGTATACAGCTTCGTGAACTTAGCCTCATCCGCTTGTGCCGCTTTTCCAATCGCGGCAAGATTGCCGATATAACTGTGCAGCATGGCCTTCACGTAGGCAGTAACCTGTTCACCTTTTACTGATACCATATTCAAGTATGCTGGCGCCCCTTTTCGAACACTAGCAGCATACCCTGACTCGAAAACAATTCCGCTATCCAGCTCACCAGAAACGATTTGTTCACGCATCGTTTGTTCATCGATGACTGTGACCTTGATATGATTCAATCTCTCGATAAACCGGATTGTGTCCTGCGTGATCACCTGGTCCCCATCCTGATTGATGATTCCGACATGGATCGTGCCGCTGTCTGCATTGCTGTAAAGGGTAAGAGACAGCAGAACACCTAAGATCGGCAAACCCAAGTAAGTAAACCAGCTTTTTTTACTGCGAAACGTCTCCATCAGGGTTTTCCGAATTAGCCATAGCATCTCACTCATACAAAAGCACCCTCCCGTCTGCGCATCGTGATAACAGAAAAGATGATGAACGCCGTGGCAATGCTCACATTCATCGCAATCGCAAACCATGCGCCTCTCGGATTGTCTGTGTAGATGATTTGCATCAGACCTGTATTCGCCCAGTGAAGGGGAGAGACTTTGGACAAGAGGCTGAAGAGACCAGCTGATTGATCAACGGGAAAATAGGCACCGCCTACAAAGGAGGCGACTTGCGTAAAAATATTGTTGATTGCCCGTACTCCTTCCCCTTTGAAAAGAAAGCCAATTCCCAGACCCAGGCTGACTGCAAGCAACACCTCTGTCAAAAGCACGAGGATAACCATTCCGTAGTGGTTACCCCAATCTGCTTGGAACACGAACTTGCTGACTAAGAACACGACGAGTACGAAAAACATATTGACGAACGTACTGCCGATCATTTTTCCGGTAAAAATGGCACCTTTGCTGACAGGTGCTGCCATTAATCGTGTGGATGTTTTGTTCGTTCGCTCCTTGGTGAACAAATAACTCGCAGAAAGCATCGAGTAGAGCGCAATCATGGTCGTCATCGCAATCGCGTAATAGTCGATTGCTCCTGGTTTTTTATTTGCATGCAAGGCCGTTTCATGAATAAAATCACTACGCTGTCCGGTACCCTTGACGATTGCCGAAGCAGATTTGGGATCTATCTGATAAGCTGCGGATGCGAGCGAGTACCGATCTGCAAAAACGGTTAGCATCCCCGCAAGGATGTTGCTTCCTATCGCATTCTTGCTACTTCCATAAAACTCAATCCCCGTATCACTGACGACTGCGTACCCCGTATAGCGATCCGTGCGAACTTCCTCCTGCCCATCCATGCCTGAACTTACTGGAGCGACCTCCACTCCTTTATCACTCAATGCTTTTATAAACGTGTTCCATGCCGTAGACATTTGCGCATTCGTCCCGTTGCTTTTATACAGCAAGCGCATGTCTCCTACGGTCCTCGTATCATCGAATGCATTGGAAAGGGCGGAACCTAAAATCAGCATCAAGATGATGGGAAGTGCTAGCATAAACATAAACGTTCTCTTTTCGCGAAGGCTGGACTTGATTTCTTTTACAGCGATACTCCATATATTCATGGCAAAGTCCCTCCTCTAGTCTCGCAAGTTTCGACCGGTTAAGGTCAAGAACACAGTCTCCAGATTCGGCGCTTGCTCTTCAATGGAGCGGATTTCTACCTGGTCCTTGATTAATTGTTGAATGATCCGGTTCAGGTTGTTGATCTCCGTTTTCGATACGATTTTGATCGTATTCTCTTCTTGAAGCACTGCATTCACACCAGGAATCGCCTTAATACCTTCGAGGTTTAACGGTTCATCTGCTCGGACGCCAATCCAAATTTCCTTCGCGTCGGTAATAATCGCTTTTAGCTCCTCCTTCGATCCTTCCGCGATGACTTTTCCATGGTCGACGATGGCAATACGGGTGCAGATTTCTTCAACTTCCTCCATGTAATGGCTCGTATAAATGATCGTGCAGCCCATGTCGTTGAGCTTGCGTACCGAATTCAAGATATAATTGCGCGAATGAGGGTCAATCCCGACAGTAGGTTCGTCCATGATGATCAGCTTCGGCCGATGGGCAATGGCGCAAGCGATGTTTAACCGACGCTTCATCCCGCCAGAGAAGTTTTTGGGAAAGCTAGTAGATTTGTCACCGAGACCTACGAATTCAAGCGCCTCTTCCGTCCGTTCGCGAAGCAGTGATCCACGCAGTCCGTACAAGCCAGCAAAAAACCTCACGTTTTCATAGGCAGTCATATCCTCGTAGATGGCGATATCTTGTGGTACGATACCGATGTTCATTTTGGCGAATTTGCTGTGTTTCTCAATGTTTTTTCCCAGCAGGGTAATCTCACCCTTTGTTACGCGCAACAGGGAGGCGATCATGTTGATGGTCGTGCTCTTTCCCGCTCCGTTGGCCCCCAAGAACCCAAAGATTTCTCCTTCACGCACATTCAGAGACATATTGTCGACGGCGACGAAATCACCGAATTTTTTCGTTAACTGACGAATTTCCAATACATGACTCACATCACTCACTCCCTTCGTGGCTATGTCTGCATTGTAATAAAAAAGGATGCCCCTATGTCAGTGCATAAGTTCATCCCTTGGCACATGAGAATTCTCATGTTGTTTCTCATGATCTTTTTCATTCGTTGCGATAAGGCAAGAGAGTGGTCACGCTAAAGCCGTGCGTACCGTCTACAATCATCGTTCCACCAGCGGAAGCAGCTCTCTCCTCCATCCCGAGAATGCCAAGCCCTTTTACAATCTTTTCTGCGCCGGCGCCATTGTCTGTGACCACTGCTTTTATGAATGTATTCAGCACCCGTACCTCTAGGGAAATCACTGTCGCCTTCGCATATTTGAGTGAGTTCGTGACCGCTTCCGTCGCATTTTGCTGGATGATTTTCCACTGAAGCGGTGTAATGACGTCGATGTCCCCGGCAAACGTAAGCGTGGCTGTCACTGTCTCTCTGGCAGACAGCTCATCGACAAACGACCGGAGTCGATTGATTCCCAGCTCCTCCGGCCGTGGCTTTACTTCCTTGAGTGTCACTCTGATTCGCTCCAGCCCTTCCTTCGATATCGTGATCGCATTGCGGAGCAGCTCGGATGCCTTGTCCTGATCAGTCGCCATCAGCAGTCGCGACGCTTCCATTTGTATCAGTGCACCTGCAACTGCATGTCCCACATCGTCGTGAATTTGTTGAGAAAGGCGATTGCGCTCCTCCAGTTGAATCGTGTGAGTCGACTGGAGGAAGTATTCACTGCTTTCGTTTAAGGAGCGGGTCAAGCTTTGCAAATCCTCTCTCAGCTTCTCCCGTTCAGCTTCTAACCTGCCGAGCTTGTCCGTTAGCCTGTTGCCACACCTATACAGCAAAAAGCTAAGAAAGGCCGTTAATAAATACAAGGGCACCCATTCAGATGGCACCATGAACAAAGGCAACAACATACAGAGAAATACGACTACCCGCTGCTTACCTGCCAAAAAAGCTAGCTCTAAAACGTTGATTGGCAAGAGCAGCATAAACAACGGATCCAGCACGAGTCCACTCGTTATCACAAACATGAGGGATAGCCAAACAAACCATTGCTTATGATTCATCTGTTTCAAAATGAGAATAGTAAGATTGATAGCCAGATACAACAAGTACACGAGAATTTGCCACGGGTCAACTTCAGAAGTGGGATGAGCAAGAAAAGAAGTCACGATGATAAAACCAAGCACCGCTGTCTTATTCGCCATTGTCCATAACGCCATCGGTTGTGACCTCCTTTCAATCAGACATGTTCGTTTCGCCCGTCAAATAATAGATGGCGATCTGCGTGCGGTGTTCAAGCGCTGTTTTATTGAAGATGGAAGTTATGTAATTCGCAACTGTCCCCTCGGAAATATACAGCTTCTTCGCGATTTCTTTGTTCGATAGTCCCTTGGCGATCTGCTTCATGACATCGAGCTCCCGTTCCGTAAATAAGCTTTGGTTGATTTTGCTTTCGGTAGGGTTGGCTGCTTTCGTTTTGGAAGGAGCAGTAGCGGACACGGTATCCGTAGCGTTCTTCCCTGTATTCAGGTTCATTTTGATCTTATCCAGGACGACATCCTGCAGCACATGATGGTTGTTATAGACGCTCTTGATGGCATCTCGAATGCGGTTGGGATCATTGTTTTTCAATAAATAACCGCGTGCCCCCGCTTGAATGGCTTCGAGGACAAATTCGTCATCGTCGAATGTGGTCAAAATGAGCGGTTTGACCGTAGTCTCGGCAGTCAGCACACGAGTCGCTTCCACTCCATTCATGTTCGGCATCCGAACGTCCAAGAGCGCGACGTCTACCTCGTTCTGTTTACAAAACGTCACCGCCTCGACCCCATCCTCCACACTCCCGACTACTTCAAACTCCTCGAAGCTCGTCAGGATGATTTTCATGCCTTCGCGTATAAACGAATTGTCGTCTGCGATCAACACTTTGATTTTCAAAGCAGCTTGCCTCCTGTCGAACAAACCCTCGACCGCATAAAGAGCGGACGTATCTATTTTTCCCAATATTACCACTGTCCCGCTTTGCTTCACAATTGTAGAATCTCGTCACCAATTGTTCTCACTTTCACGTCACACATGGAAAAATTAACACTTCGAAAATATATAGACACGAATGAGCTGTGTCAGTATGATAAATTACCTGAGCCCTCGTAACCAACATACCTGGGCCAATTTTTTGAATGGAATACTCTATGGAGGGGAATTTGTGGAAACAGCACAACTAAATAAAACGGCTTGGAACACTGGGGCATATCAAGCGTGGCTGAAACGCTTTGGAACACCTGTTGAGGCAGCGGTCAAAATTAAAGAAGACCCCCAAAAGCGAATCGGTAAAGTCTATGAGCACATGGGGGATATTCGCGGCAAAAAGATTATCAATTTACTCGGTTCAAATGGAAACAAAGCCGTTGCGCTTGCCTTGCTAGGTGCCGACGTGACCATCGCCGATTTCTCTTATGAGAATGAGCAGTACGCCAAAGAACTGGCTGCAGCTGCCGACGTTGACCTGACTTACATCGTTTCGGATGTATTGCAGCTACCTCCAGATGCATTGTCTGGTGAGTATGATCTCGTTTTTATGGAATTCGGTATTCTTCATTACTTTTTGGACTTAACCGAATTATTCCAGGTGGTCAACTCGCTCCTGCGAAAAGGCGGCGTGCTCGTCCTCCAAGATTTCCATCCGGTATCCACAAAACTCATCTCCTCACGCGGAACGACTGCTACTATCCGCAAACATAAAGTAACAGGCGATTATTTCGACACCTCGCTTGAGGAAAAGGACATTGCTTTCTCCAAATTCCTTTCAAACGGGATGAATGACACTGAATCAAAAGTATTGTTACGCAATTGGACATTAGGGGAAATTGTAACGGCTATTGCAAGCAAAGGGCTGTGCCTAAAAACGCTGGAAGAGCTCCCGAACCTTTCCTCGGAAGTTTTTGACAAAGGAATCCCGAAAACCTTCACGATTATCGCCGAGAAATTATAACAAACGTTTGCCATCATCTTACTAAATTCCTAATACCTAACAGAGGAGACTTACCCTCCTCTTTTCTTTCAAGTGTTTATAGACTGACGGTCAGTCATATGGTAATCTGTATCCAACCACTTACTGACAATCGAAGGAGGCGCCGATGAAAAGAATCGTAAAAGACCCCACAACACGGCGAGCAGAAATATTGGAAGCCGCCGGGGAGCTATTTCGAAATCAGGGTTATGTCCATACAACCGTGGATGCGATCATTCAAAAGGTGGGCGTAGCGAAAGGAACCTTTTATTACTACTTCAAATCGAAGGAAGAAATCCTCGAAGCATTTGTCCAGTCCATGGTCGATACACTTTGCGAAGAATATAAAAAAATCGCAGATGACTCTACCTTAAGTATCATGGAGAAGGTTCGCCAGATGCTGCGCAGTCAAAGCCAACCCATCGACAAGCAAGCCGAATGGATGGAAAGCTTGCATCGCCCTGAAAACAGAGAGCTTCACGAGCGTCTGAACATCGCCATTATCTTGAAAGTTGCCCCTGTCCTTGCACAAGTCATTGAACAAGGAAATCAAGAAGATGTCTTTCATGTGGAAAATGCCTTGGAGACCGTTCAGTTTCTCCTCGCTGGCTCACAATTTTTGTTGGAATCAGGCATTTTTCATTGGGAGCATGAGGAGCAGACAAAACGATTACAAGCCATGCAGGTGATTATTGAAAGGTCACTAGGAGCTGCGCCGGGGTCCTTCTCGTTTCTGTGATGGATGAAAAGGAGGAAAGACAATGATCGCTCATGATAAAGCCTTTCGTAGATTCCTGATCATTTGGTCAGGGCAGCTTTTATCAGCTATCGGAAGTGGACTTACCGCTTTTGCCTTGGGTGTCTTTGTTTTTCAACAGACCCAATCTACCACGAGCTATTCGTTCATCATTCTCTGCTCTTTTCTCCCCTCCTTCCTTTTACTTCCCTTTAGCGGGGTGCTGGCAGACAGATTTGACCGCAAAAAAATGATGATCATTGGCGATATTGGTTCCATAGCTGGTATCTTGTTCATCTTGCTTGTCATGCTGTCCGGGCGTATGGAATTATGGCACATCTATTTGGGCGTCGGCATCAGCTCGATCTCTGCCGCCATCCTAAACCCAGCCTTTAAAGCAGCCGTATCTGATCTGGTTTCGGAAGAGATGTACTCACAGGCAAGCGGGCTCATCCAACTGGCAAGTTCCGCTCAATATCTTATTTCTCCACTGGTTGCTGGGTTTCTTCTCAGTGCTTTTGATATCCAACTCGTCTTACTCATCGATATGATGACCTTCCTTCTAGCTGTCGGCGCCGTGTTAATGATTATGAAACACGCTGCCACTCCCCAGAAACAGGAAAGACAAAGCTTTTTTCTCGAAATGTCTGAAGCCTTCCGCTATCTCCTTTCAAAGAAAGGGGTTTTCTCGTTAGTTTTGTTAATGTCCGTCGTGTGCTTTTACATCGGACTGCTGCAATCGCTTTTTGGGCCTATGATGCTGACATTAACTGATTCCAAGACGCTCGGTATTGCTCTCTCTGCATCTGCATCGGGCATGCTCGTCAGTAGCCTTTTGATCGGACTCTTCGGTATGGGTAAGAGCAAGGTGATCATGCTGTCCTTCTCTCTCGTACTTGCTGGGTTGTTTTTTGCCCTGATGGGCGTGTTCACCTCCGTTTGGCTGATTATGGTTTTTGGCTTCCTCTTTTTCATCACGCTTCCCTTTGTAAACACGAGCCTCGAGGTTCTCATCCGAACGAATGTCGAGAATGAACGGCAAGGCAGAGTATGGTCGATGATCACGGCTATTTCGCAAATCGGGTTCGTACTGGCATTTGGATCGGCAGGATTTTTGGCGGATCATGTATTCAATCCGTTGTTTGATCCAGATCGATTGCTTGGGCAAACGGTCGGGCACATCATCGGAACGGGGCCTGGCAGAGGGATTGGTTTTCTGTTTATCGTCTCGGGGATACTTGTTGCGATTCTTGGAATGATGATCGGGCGTGCGAGGAAAATACAGAATTTGGAAGGGGTGATACTGAAAGGTAATCATTCGTACAAATAAAAATATTTCCTCAAAACCTATGCAACATATTCATATTTTCCTCCGTCTGGAATGTCGAGTTCATGAGACTTACACCTAGAAGGAGGAAGATTCAATGAAAAAAGCTATATCTACTTCGTTGGTTGCTATTCTACTCGCAACAAGTGTACCTGCTGCTCTGGCTGCTGACCAGGAGAGCAAAGGAAATGGGAACGGCAAGCCCGAAGTAAAGGCAGAAGCAAAAGATAAATCGAAAGATACTTCTGTCAAAGAATCTGATACCGATACTGATAGCGACGATGAGGACTCAACCGAAGCTAGCACAGAAACCAACATCAAAGACGTAAAATTGAAAAAACAGCTGATCGAGCTTCGCCAAGAGCTCAAGCATGCGGCTGAAATCACGGAAGATCAAAAAGCGAAATACGAGCAGCTGGTAGCTGAACTAGAAAAAACCACTGACAAACAGGGAGCTTTGGACGTACAGCTTGAGCTTCTTCAGCGCACGTACCAAAAAGGAGATCACACACCATTCAAAAAGCTTGGAGAACTCCTTGAAAATACTGGCTCGACAGAAGTGAAAGCATTCGTAGATGGAAAACAGGTAAAAGCGGATGTGGCTCCGTATGTACAAGGTGGAAGAGCTTTGGTGCCTGTGCGTGCCATCAGCTCCGCATTGAAAGCGGAAGTGAACTGGAAGCCAGAGACTCGTACCGTCGAAATCACGCGTGGCGAAAAATCTATCACGCTGTACCTCGATAAAAAAGAAGCAACTGTAGACGGGAAAACCATTTCTCTGGACACTGCACCTGTACTGAAAAATGGACGTGTATTCCTGCCTCTGCGCTTTATCAGTGAACAGCTGAACGCGGAAGTAAAATGGCAAGAAGAAGGCAAAATCGTCATCATTGACGACATTCAAGCCTCTAAAGAATCCGACCAAGATACAGACTCCAGCGATACATCTGCAAAGTAATACAGGCTACAAGCCCTCACATAGCTGAGGGCTTTTTACGTTCAGTCTAACTTGGCCTATAGGGCATAGAAAAAAAGATAGTGGTTCTCATTAGCTCCTTTTAGCTATGAGATCCGCTATTTTTTTGTTTTTACATCACTTTTGCCCATGACTTTGTGGGAGGATAGCGGCATTCGCCACTTTTCCGCGTCTGAAAACAAGCTTATTTCCCCTATAGTTCGTCCAGTCATGTCCAAGCGGCATTCATAAAATATTGTATGAACGCTAAGGAGGTGGATGTATGTCTTGTGGTTGTAATGATCGAGAAAAAAAACACGAGATTGAAAAAGATTGTGACACAGACATAGAAAGGGATTTCGATAGAGACGTGGACGAAGATTTTGACAGTGACCATGATCGTTGTGGTTGTGGTCGCCGCCGTCGTCGTCGTCGTCGCTGCCGTTTTTGTTCCTTCTTCCGTCGCCGTCGTCGCCGCTGTCGTTTCTGTTTCTTCCGTTGTCGCCGTCACCGCCGTTGTTAGTAGTGTCCTTCTAATAATGAAGAAACGTCCGAATCATTTGACTCGGACGTTTTGCTTTTGCTACGCTCCAAACCTCTGGCGGTACCCACATCTTCTGCATAATTCCTCGACAGCTTCCCTGCGAGAAAATCCTTCTACCAGATGATTGGCCCGCTCGCCATCCACAATATCAGTGAAAGAGGTCTGATTGATATTCCCTAGATTAATAACCCCTTCTCCATCGAGACAGCAAGGCACAACTGTTCCATTTTCCAGAATCGCCGCTTGCGTGCGTAGGCCATGGCAAAAGCCTTTTCCATCATCCTCAGGCGCTGTCAGACTCGGCCACTGGAATTCGTAATCTTGATTCAAATAAACGCGGTCATCGATTTTTACCCCGCTGCCCGGCATTACTTTTTCTTCAATTCGATAGTCCAGCCCAAATTCTTTTTCAATCATTTCAAGCGTCTGGCGGTTTCTACTCTTTTGAATGTTCGTGGCGTTATCCTGCGTCAAGTTCCACAGACGGAAAGAAAAAATCACTTGATGCTCCTGAGCTTCCCGAACAAAGGAAAGAATCTCGCGCAAATACCCTTCGCGGTCGGTTGAGCCGATATGTCCGTCAAAGCTGTGAAGCGAGAAGTTCATTTGCCGGAGCGCAGGCTTGCCCAGCAATTTATGCCGATTTTTCGCGATCAGCGTACCATTTGTGGTGATATTGACCTTGAAGCCTTTCTCATGACTGATATCGAGCAGCTCATCAATTTTGGGATGGAGAAGCGGTTCCCCTTTGACGTGCAAATAAATGTAATCGGTGTGCGGTTTGATCTCATCCAGCCTTTTCGCAAAGTCTTCTACTTTAATAAAACTTTTACTGCGCTCCGTTGGCGGACAAAAGGTACAGGCGAGATTGCAAACACTGGTGATTTCTATATAGACTTTCTTAAATGTTTTCAAGATGTTTTCCCCATTCCAGATGCCTATGATTGATCATACCCATCATAGTAACATAGGAGGGCTTTTACGGGTAACGGTGTATTCTGGTGAATGGGCAACATTCATCCCTTTCCTTTTTCATAGTCCTCTTTTAGCATTCCATAAATCTCTACATCCACGATTCCTTTTCCCGACCATAGCGTTGCTTGTCTGAGTGTTCCTTCTTTCATAAAGCCACTCTTCATCAATACTTTCTTGGAGTTCTCATTCGGAGGCATCACTTCTGCCTGTATTCGGTTGACGTTGACATCCATGAACAAAAAGTGGAGCAATAGGTTTACCGCTTCCGTCGCAATCCCTTTTCCCCAATGCGCTTCGGACAAGAAGTAGCCAATCGTCACCATGTTTACCTTTTGATGAAAGTCGAAAGCTTCCATAATGCCAAGCAAGTGATCGGGGTTATCATTGGCGAATATCCCCCATTTGATCCTCGTTTTTTTCAAATAGTCTCTCTCAAAATGCCCAATCATGCTTTTCACTGTCGCTTTATTATGCTTGGGGATAATGCCGCAATAGGCAAATACATGATCATTACTGTAAATTTCAAATACTTCATCCAAATGCTGCTCTTCGATTTTCTTCAAGGTGAAACGATCTGATTTTAAAATGGGAAACTGGTTAAAAAGTACGTCAACGTTCATGATTTCAGCTCCATCTTTTGAGATTACCTAACTTCTTAATTTTTCCAACATGACTCTTTTTCCTCCTTATCCACCCCATAGAAAAAAGGTATGGAAGCTTGCCTCCATACCTGCATCAAAAAGCGAGTAGTACTAACTTCGAGTAGTACAAAAAAACGAGGGCATGGATTACTCCAGCCCTCGTACTTCTTTCTACTGATTCATCTAAATGAGCATCCCCGCAATCGCTGCGCTCAACAGATTCGCCAAGGTTGCCGCAACTACTGCACGTAAGCCCATCTCCGCAAGGTCTGATCTTCTTGACGGAGCAAAGCCGCCCAAGCCGCCAATGACCATAGCCAGCGCAGCCAAATTGGCAAAGCCGCAAAGGGCGAAGCTGATGATCACAACGCTTTTTTGCGACAAATTCGCGATCTCAGGTGCAAAAGCCGTGTACGCGACAAATTCGTTGAGGACAATCTTTTGCCCGATGAAAGAACCAGCTTTTAGCGCTTCCTCCCATGGAACCCCGATCATAAAGGCAATCGGCGCGAACAGGTAGCCTAAAATATGCTCGAGCGTCAACGCTTCTACTCCCACTAACCCGCCAAGCCAACCAATAATCGAGTTCAGCAAGAAAATCAACGAAATAAATGCGAGCAACAACGCACCGACACCAGCAGCTACTTTTAGCCCGTCCGAAGCTCCACGAGCTGCCGCGTCAATGACGTTTCTAGACTCCGTATCTTTCATTACTTCCACATGTTCCACTCTGTGTGGCTGTTCTGTCTCCGGCATCATCATTTTCGCAAGCAACAGACCACCCGGCGCTCCCATGAATGCTGCGGCTAGCAAATATTCAATCGGAACACCAAGCATCGCATACCCACCGATAACCGAACCCGAAACGCACGCCAGTCCGCCTGTCATTACAGCAAACAGCTCGGACTTGGTCATTTTCTCAATATAAGGCCTTACGACAAGTGGCGCCTCAATAGGACCCAAGAAAATATTTGCAGAGGCTGACATGGATTCGGTCTCGCTCGTTTTGAGCACCCGAGACAAAAATCCACCGATGATTTTCGTCGCCCACTGCATGATTCCGAGATAATACAGAACCGAAATCAAGGAAGAGAAGAAGATAATGATTGGCAATACTTGCAGGGCAAACGTAAAGCCTGCGTTCTGTGCACCGAGTATCCCGCCAAACAAGAACTGAATTCCGGCATTCGTCGAATCAATCATGCTTTGAACAATCGACGCCAAGTACTCCAGAAGCTTTTTCCCAAAATCCCATTTCAGTACGATCAAAGCAAAAATAAACTGAATCGCAAACGCACCAATGACCGTTCTCGGATTGATCGCTCTCCGATTTTTCGAAAACGCAAAGGCTATTAAAAAAATTCCCAGGATGCCGAGAACTCCCCAAATGTATTGCATGAACGTATCCTTTCCTTATCGCCAGCTGTGTCGATATCTAAGATGACTTGCTTTGTTCTAGTTCGCTTTTTTCGCTAATTCTGTTATGTAATCAAAAAATGCATCACGATCTACGTCATAAACCACATGTACAGGGCGTCCACCAGCCGTCTCAACAGTTCGGCCTTGGCTTGCCCCTTCTGTAATCACGATGCTGTTAACCGTTTGTACCTTTACAAGATCACTATTGCCAACAAATGCTGTGGTTAATACATCCCACAGGTAGTAAGTCGAGTTGGTCGAGAAATGTACAAGCGGCGGTACCATTGCATAGCATTGACCCAAGAAATCCACACCGATATACTTGCGTGCTTTTGCCCAGCGCTCACGAACATCCAGTGTCAGTGGGACTTGGTTCGTGCTCTCCAGTGCGACCAATTCAATCTCCATTCCGCTTTCCCATACGCGAGCAGCCGCTTCCGGGTCCCAGAATACGTTCCACTCTGCGGTTCCATCGTGCTCAGGCTCATGCACGTTTCCTTCTTCACGGAATGTTCCGCCCATCCACACCAGACGCTCTACTTTTTCTTCGATGGTCGGATCGATATCCAATGCACGCGCAAGGTCAGTCAAAGGCCCAGTAAACAACAAGGTCGTTTTTCCTTCCGTAGCACGCAGCGTTTCAATAATGTGCAGATGCGCAGGCTTGTCCGCTACTGGCGTAATCACTTCTCCTGATTCATTGAGCAAGGGCAGTGCGTCTACATAAAAGGCATGCATGCGCCAGTCCTTTGGAAAAGGATTTTTCCCGCGGGAATTGGACTCTGCTACATCCAGACCGCCTTTACCGAAACGATCAATGATTTTCCGGCTGGCAAACATCGCTGGTTCCAAGTAGCAATCCGCTGGAATGACAGATACCCCTGTCAGATTCACATTGTCCATTTGGAGCAGCAAAAATAAAGAAATTAAATCATCAACGCCGCCATCATGGTTAAAGTAAATGTTTTTCTTCATCATTATTATCTCCAATCTCATACATGAACTTGTAAGAAGTACAATGAAACCACTATTATTTGGAACCCTTCAAAAAATAATACTAAAGTTTCACTAAAAAATATATAACCATTATGAACAACACAACTGAAGAACGAAAAAGAGACTATCCTCCAGTAAAAAATCTACTTTCGCGATAGCCTCTATGTCACTTTATTTGTTTAACAGATGGAAAACTTGCTCTACGTCTTTGTCACCTCGTCCTGAAAGGTTAACAATCAGGATCTGCTCTGGTGAAAGAGTGGGGGCCAACTGCAAGGCATAAGCAATGGCATGTGCGCTTTCCAAGGCGGGAATGATCCCTTCTGTTCTGGACAGTTCTTGAAAAGCCGCCAACACTTCTTCATTCGTCACCGTATCATATTCCGCTCGTCCACTGACTTTTAGCTGGCTGTGCTCTGGACCAATTCCAGGATAGTCCAATCCAGCCGCAATCGAATACGTTTTTTGAGGCTCTCCATTTTCATCCAGCAATACGAGGCATTTAAAACCGTGAATGACGGCTGGAACCCCTTGGGTCAAGGTAGGTGCCTGATCAGGCTCAACACCAATCAGACGTACGGATGGTTCCTCAATATAATGGGCAAAAGCCCCAATCGCATTGCTGCCACCGCCAACAGCAGCGATGACCGCATCAGGCAACCGACCTTCTTTTTCTAAGATTTGTCGCTTGGATTCTTCACTGATAATCGCTTGAAAATACTTTACCATCGTGGGGAACGGATGCGGACCAACCGCAGATCCCAATAGATAGAACGTGTTCTGATAGTTTTCAACCAAATCATTCAGCGCTTCATCAACCGCATCCTTCAATCTTCCTTGCCCTTTGGACACCGCAATCACTTTTGCCCCTAAAAGCTCCATCCGAAACACATTTAAGGCTTGTCTTTTCGTATCCTCCGCTCCCATATAGATCACGCAATCCATGCCAAACATCGCGCAAACAGTCGCGGTAGCAACTCCATGCTGTCCTGCACCTGTCTCGGCAATAATACGCTGTGCACCCATTCGTTTTGCCAGAAGGATTTGACCGATGACATTATTGATCTTGTGGGCACCCGTATGGTTTAAATCTTCCCGCTTTAGATAAATTTTGGCACCGCCGAGTTTTGCAGTTAAATGGCGAGCAAACGTCAACGGATTTTCCCGACCGATATATTCTTTCAGATAATACTTGTACTCTTCGATAAATTCCTCGTCATCTTTATACCTTTCAAATTGTTCAGCCAAATAGTCCAATACTTCCTGTAATTGTGGAGGTACAAAGCTTCCTCCGAACTCACCGAAATATCCCTTCTTTGTCTGTTCTGTCAATGACATGCTCATCTCTCCTCAGCTATAGCTAGTCCTCAATCCTTCCTTGCATTTTATAAGATCAAAAGAGCGTGTGTCAATTTAGTTTTATGATTATTCAGAATTTATTGGTTCGTTGGCATTTTTTACAAAACCATCATTTTAGCTTCATATTTTCCCAATATAGATTGGGTAGTCTAACAAAAGTGATTCATTACGTCGTTTTTTCATTCGGAGGGATATGATGAAGATTCTTTTTCAAAAGAAAAGCTTGCTGGTCGCAACAATTGCGACTCTTTCCTTGATCGGCACACAAGGAGCAGGTGCAACTCAAAATGTAACGGGAGCACCAGTAGTAGCAGAAATTCATGAATGGAAAACCCCCCCTGCTCTCACTGAAGGTATTAAGGAAGGCGGCTTCTCTGGTCTGGTGCATCTTCCTAACGATCCTCCTTCTATCTTTTATACACTGGCTGACCGTGGACCAAATGGGCAATACGGCAAGGACGAGCTGCGTACGTTCCCTGACCAAAACTACACACCACGCATGTACAAAATAAAAGTAGAAAACGGGAACATTCACGTTTTGGAAACCATCAAGCTGCGTTTGCCACAGGGCAAGATCAACCCTTTTACGAAGACTACTTATATTAGTGGATTGCCGAACCTCGCTGGCCCTGATGAAGTTCCTTACGATGTAATGGGAACTAAAAAGCTTAGTTACGATCCAGACGGTTTGGATTTGGAAGGCATCGCTTACAACCCGATCGACGATACTTTTTGGTTATCCGACGAATATCGCCCATCCATCATTCAAGTAAAGCGTGACGGCACAATCCTGGGCCGCTATGTACCAAAGGGCGCCAAAGAAGCCTTGCTTGCAGCAGGCGCACAGATAGAGATATTTGATACGCTGCCAGCCGTCTATTCCAAGCGCATTGCAAACCGTGGCTTCGAAGGTGTCACCATCTCGCCAGACGGCAAGTTCTTGTATACTTCGATCCAAAGTCCGATGGCACTCCCTGATAAAAAGACAGGCGAAGCTTCCCGTAATTTGCGCATTTTAAAGATGGATCTCGCCACCAAAAAAGTAGTAGGCGAGTACATGTACATCGCAGAAAACGCGAAAGACTTCGTGAAAGTGAAACAAAAAGACGTCGTCATCAGCGACTTGGCTGCACTCAGTCAGGATGTTTTACTCATTGACGAGCGAGACAAAAATGCCGGTGCAAACGCACAGCTTAAGCGTATTTACAAGGCTGATTTTTCAAAAGCAACCAATTTACTCGGTACGTCAACAAGTGAGCAGGACTTCGAAAAACTCACCGTTGCCCAAGTGAAAGAGAAAGGAATTGTGCCGATTTCCAAGGAATTGCTGGTGGATGTAGCCAAGCTGAACTACCCGCATGAAAAGCTGGAAGGCTTGGCGATTGTGGATAAAAACACGATTGCCATTGTGAATGATAATGATTTCGGTGTGGATGGCTATGACGAGAAGGGCAAAATTAAAATTAATAGCAATCCGACACAGATGTATGTGATTAAAGTAGGTAAGGATTTGAAATAAGAAGCAAAAGCCTCGTGAGTGATACATATCCGCGAGGCTTTTCCTTAGTTAATGTATTTTCATTAATACAACTTCGATAAAAAGTCTGTAAACGATGAGGCGACTGGGGTGATGGCTTCTCTTTGCCATTCTTCTAGAGATTTTTCTTCTAGTTCATCTTCAGAAAGGTCTTCCTTTGTAACAATAAACTCGTGGTTTACAAATACAACAATTGGTTTTTCATTCTTTCCGTTAGTATAGTCGAAGCAAATTTGACCACCGCTAGCATCGTATCCAATAGGAAATACTCCGTCAGGTAGACATTCCTTAACATCCTCATATGCTGTTAGAATATAGTATCTCCCAACCTTACTACTAAGGCTATAGAATGTATTAAATACTTTCCCTTCTACTTCCCCGTAATCAAAGCCGCAGGGATTAGGAGCTCCCTCATTATTCTCAAGCATACACTCTACGAAATCTTTGGGAAATCGCATCCCCAAGGCAGCTTCAACTTCTTGGATATCTCGAATATCTATTTTCTCTGTGCAGCATTCAAATGTTACATGATCTGGAATTGTCATGTCATTACTCCCTGTGAAAGAATTTCGCAATCATTGCACCGCTTTACTTATATCGGTAATTCTTACATTTCGTTGAAACCAGAAAAACAAAAAGAAGGGGCGTGATCCCCTTCCTTTGCAACTCATTCCATGTCTACTGTTCTTTCTATAACGAGGCCCATGTGCTTTCTAGCCACTGATCAAAATCAGCACCTTTTTCACCCTCGTACGTATCATATATATCGCTTCTCATTTTTTGCAGTTTCTCTTTGAACTCCTCAAACGTATGGCCTTTTGGCAAGCTTTTCTTAATTCTTACCAAGGCTTTCGTTGCTCCTTTGATCAAGTCGCCTTTTTTCTGAGCAGGTAATCGAACACCTTCCCCAAAGGCTTTCAGTTTATGAAAAGCAGTCTCTTGCACTTTGTACACCGTATCATTTTCCACGATACGCTTCAGTAATTGAATCGTTTGCTCATGCTTCCACTGCCCTAATTCTTCAACAGCCTCTAAGCGCTCTCTCCAATTTGATGTTCGATTAGCAGCTTTCTTTAATTCCTCAAAGTTTAGGGGAAACTCATTTTTGATTTCAGTATTATTCAATCGAATCTATCTCCTTCTGACTATCATCCTTCTATTATGACACTACGTCACACGAATAACACCACCTGATCACATATAAATTCCTCGAAACTAGGTCTATTCCCGTCATCCCATGAATAAAATGAACGAAATTTCGCCAGTTCACCTGTCTTCTATCCATCGAGAGGAAAATGGAGGGTTGCCTATTGTTAGCAGTCAGGAAGAAGAAAATATCCCTTTGGGTGATCAGCGCAATGATGATCTCTGCCATACTGTTGCTCTTTGTACCATCTGTAGAAGGGGCACAGGGCAAGGGATCTGAAGCATCCACAAACACAAATGTTGTAGCCGCAGCCAAAATCGCACCAAAAGGCTTTTATGCAAAATGGGAAATGGATGTGGGCGGAGCAAGAGGATGCTCCTCGTTGTGCTGGGAGTATTTTTACTTCATCAACGATAAGCAGGTGGCAACAACATTCCCAGATGGCGGAATAGATGCACTCAATTGCAGTAAAAATACATGTTTGACCTATCAAATCAAAGGGAACAAACTCACGCTCAGTAACGGAAAATCGTATACGTTCAAGGTCAAATCAGCAAACGAACTGGAGATCAACGGTGGAAAATTCATCAAATATGCCCCCTCCACTGGGCTGAAGCTTCAGGGCAAGTACGAGTCTTTCAGCTATTCCTCCAACGTTCTTGGCACCGGATACGCAAGCTCGATCACCTATGTATTCAATAAAGACGGTACCTTTTTGGACAACAGCATCGTGGGCGTCACCACAGATGGTTCCAGTACAGGAGATAATTCGGGCACTTCTACTAGCGTCGGATCAGAGTCCAAAGCATCCGGAACCTATCAGATCGTAAATTATACTCTCTCTCTAACCTATAAGGATGGCAAAACGAAAAAGCTCCTATTTTTCCTGCCTGAACAGCCAAGTCCCAAAATGCTGCGCATCGGAGGTCGAGACTTTTTGCTCGCGGATGGTAACCCCGCGAAACCTCAGCCTCCTGAACCGCCTTATACTGATTTTCTCACCACCAAAAAAATAGCCAAAAAACAAGTACTCTTTACCTTCAAGCCAAACAAGAGCGATCAGTATGACAACATCAAAATTACACTGCAAGGGTATCAATGGGCAAAGCTGACGATTGAACCTGCTTACGTTAAGTCTTTTCAAGGGTTCAGCGATAAAGGGATTGTCGCCCTGACAGCCAAATACCGAATCGATAATACCTCGGCGCAAACGGTTAAAGTCAGCAGCTTGCAGGCGACGCTTGATTTGCCCGATTCCAAAGCCACTGTAAAAGCCGCGAACGGATTGACCCCCACAGTCAAGGACGAGTTAAAAGCAGGTGAAAGTGTGGAAAGCATGCTGGTCATTTTGGTTCCAGCGGAGCATTTTGACAAGAACAAGGATTTCAAGCTGTGGTTCGGCCCATTGCTTAACCTCAATGGCCAAGACGTGCTTCAAGAGGAATGGCTCAATTTCAATATATGGAAAAAGTTATAGGAAAAAGCTTCTCGCCTCTCATGATTAAGGAGGCAAGAAGCTTTTCATTTTTAATCAGGCACGAACATCTCCATGATACGTCTTGCAGCTTCTTTGTATCCGCCAGCGTTACGCAAGGAATCCCCTACCTGCATCGCACGCTCTTTATAGGTCGATTCGTTCAACACTTGCAGCAAAGCATCCTTCAAAGCTGTCGGTGTAAGCTGCCCTCTATCTAACATAATTCCCGCTCCCAGCTCCTCCACCCGCTTCGCCACAATCGGTTGATCAGAGCTTAATGGAATCATGACGAGTGGCACATGAAAATAGAGAGCCTCACTCGTACTGTTCATGCCAGCATGTGTAATAAAAGCATCGGCTTGCTGGAGCACTTCCAGTTGAGGAACGTACGGCTCAACGATGAAGTTGGGCGGAATATGGTCTCCGAACGACTCCAGCTCTGTGTCTCTTCCGCAAGACAGTACGAATTGAGCCGGGATATCTTGAAAGGCTGCAAAGCACAGTTTGTACAATTCCACATCTTTGGTCAAAATACTGCCCATAGAAATGTATACGACCTTATCGTGTGGCGAGCGAAGCTTTTCAAACGGAAAAGAAGGAGCATCCGGACGCGATGTAATCGAAGGTCCTGTGAAAATGTAACTATCGTCCAGCTTGTCAGCATCTGGCTGGAATTCACGGCTGGTAAAGACAATCTTCATGTCCCCAAACTGGCGGGTAATATCTTCAATGGCAGGTACGGGTACGTTGCATATACGAGCAATGCTTTGTGCAGTCTGCGTCACTCGTTCATAAAGTGCATTCACATCTACATCACTTGCATCAAATACTTCTACAATCTGGCTGAGCGGTTCAGCAAAAGCCAGGTTGGTTACGGAGCAGATCGTCGGGATTCCTAACTTCTCCCCTAAAATTGCCCCTCCCCAGCCGAATAAGGAGTCGAAAATGAGGTAATCAAATGAATCGGTTTCGATCTGCCGGAGAATCTCTGGAATGTGGAGTTCAATAATGCCTCGGAGCATAAAATCGGTGAAATGAAGCGGGTGTTTGAATTCTGTTGGGTTAAAACCTAAATCACGAAATACTGGTTCATCCAATTGATAAGCGCGGAATTGCGCCCCAGTCTGGGCAAGCCTATCCCGATATTCTTCTGAACACATATAGACGACTTCTTCTCCGTTGTCGACTAACTGCTTCACTAATCCCAATGTAGGATTCACGTGACCATCTGCTGGAATCGTAACATACAATACGCGTGCCACTCACTCCACCTCCAAAAGAATACCTAATTAGAAATTGTTTCCATTTTATTATAGATCAGATGGTTGGTGAAAATGGTTAAATTCCAAATATTTCATAATTTGTTCAATATTTTATACGAAGATGTTTTGTATTGCAGGTAAACCTTTATATTCCAAGGATTTCAGAAACACAAAAATCCCTCCAGCCATCATTTCTCCATGTGAAGGGATTTCCATCCGTTTTATTTAATTTGGAAGGCCCGATGCCTACAAGGAGTTCAACTTCTGTACTTTTTTGAGATATTTAAAATATTCCTCTCGAAGCGGGTGCTTTTTACTCAGCCACGGTTTGCTATCTTCCCCTGTGTAGTGAATAATCGCCGGATCTATTCGCAGGTTGCTTTTATAAAGATGCTTGGACTGATAATTCCACTTTGTATCGAGTTGGAGCCAATTATCATGAAGAATCGCATTCATCGGATCTTGACTGGGATAACGAATAAGACTTTGGTTCTTTTTCATGTAATCCAAAATCTTGTTCGTGATGTTATGCTCTCTCCATTTTTTCAAATTCATGACTAATACTCCCGCATTAAAGTAATCACAGTCATCCGGAATAGCCAGATCGGCATGTCTTAATTTGTTTACCCCTTGCCAAGAATCCTTCACAGCTGCAAGTAAGTAATGATCAACATTGGTGTTCCATAATGGAGTGATGTCTTCTTTAATAACGATATCACTGTCCAAATAAATCACTTTTTCAACTTCTTTGTCCAAGAGGTCTGGAATAGAAATTCGATGATAGGTTTCCTGCGTAAGATGATCACGGACGAGGAATCCATCATATAGGGTCGGATCAATAGTTACATATTTGATTTGAGCATGGAATCGTTTCACAGTTTTCGTTAAGATGGATTTATTTTTCCCTGAGACTTGACTGTCAATAACGTGAACGGTGACTGGGTTTTTAGAAACTTTATTTTCAAAAAGGGAATATAACATGACTGCGAGATGGATAGCAAAACCATCATTAACGGCTGTTACAATATGAATCGTGCCCACTATTCTCCCACCCCATATCCTTATTGAGCTATATATACACACTATTCATGGACAGCGTTGGTTTGTGTGATGAAAATACCTAATTATTTCTAGATGGGAGCACAATTCACAGCTGCAAGCCTCCGCTAATGCGGCTTTTTTCTGTGATCGATCAGAAAACCGTTATACGACTAGAGCATGTTCTATCCATCCCCATAAAATATATAAGCTGTGAGGAACGACTCGAATTCGGTAATGACCTTATCCCATAAGAGCGTTATGGGGGTAATTTGTCCAAGCTCCAGACAGACAGGGAACAAGAAAGTACCTATTTAAAAGGGTGATGAAATATGATCTCCTTTGTGGTTGGCAGAGGTATGGGCCATCTCGGTAGATGCATTAGCATAACGGAAAAATTGCAGCAACACCATCTTCCTATTCACGTGTTTGCCTTTCGGGAAACACATGGCTATTTAGCGAAAAACCTGCACAATGACGTTCAGTTGAAAGCCTTTAAATCCAAAAAATTCGAGGATGGTAAACAAACCACACTATTAATAAATGATTGGCGCTCCGATGTGCCTCGATTTCGCAGTGAGGGGAAGGTCGGTGGAAACACAAAGGTAGTGACCCTCTATCACAGTGACTTTATCATCGGTAAAAATGATTCAGCTCCCATGCAGGAATATAAAAATCGCATTGTAGAAATCGCCAATCACTCCGATATCTTTCTGCACATGAATCTTATTCCGCCTAAGCAGACCCATCCGCAAATGAACTGCATCTACATCCCGATTCCTTTAATCACCAGGGAAATCAGCCAGTCACCGGAAGAAGTGCGACGCATGTTAGGTCTTCAGCAGAACGAGTCGTTTATTTTGGTTCACATGGGGGGCGGACTCGCTAACCGTTATGAACAGATCGTGAAGTGGTATGATCAAATAAACTCACTTGCCAGCCGCTATCGATTTGTTATAGCTGGGCAATTGGCAGATGAAGATTACCCATTCGATGAAAGAATCATCAAAGCCCCTCTCATCCCGAATGGCAAAAACCTTGTACAGGCGGCCAGTCTGGTCATTAGCAAACCGGGCATGGGCATTTTAGGAGATTGCATCTCTACAGGAACCCCATTGCTTTTCCTTCCGCCGGATGATGCGGAACGCGAGCAAAAAATAGATATGCTGCGAGAAATAGCCAATAGTGATCAGATATCGATCCAGGAACCGGAAGAGATTGTACCAAAGATCGAGTATGCTTTAGGAAATAAAGAGGTCATTCAAAAAAGATTTCGTCTTATCCCTACCAACGGCGCTGAGGTCGCAAGCAAAATTATCGAAATGGCATACCAGATCCCGCTATCGAAATTGCCAAAAAGACAGGAAGATCTCTTGCGCTTGACGCCATATCGCTCATTTGGAAATAAGGACTGATGACTTTGAAGCAAACAAGGAGGACTGTCTTAGGTAGAAGATCAATTTCTACTTAAGACAGTCCTCTTACTTTCGCTCATATCCCCTCAAAATTCCCTTCTATGCGTCGAGTATATTTTCGATTAGAATATATCAGTGCTACTCTGCTATCGGCAGAAGGTCCAAATCTTTCACAGGTTTACCCTGATAATATTGGAGGCTTTTACTACTATCATGAACAGTCAACAACATACCAACGTCAAAATCGTCACAGCCGATCCGAGCGCGATCGGTTTGTTCGGACTGGCTATCGTTACGTTCGTAGCTTCTTCGCAAAAACTTGGGCTGACAGAAGGTCTTGGACTCGTGATCCCTTGGGCCATCTTCCTCGGTGCTTTTGCCCAACTCTACGCCTCTATCCTCGATGCGAAGCACAACAACACATTCGGGACGACCGCTTTTGGGGCGTATGCATTCTTCTGGTTCGCGACGGCAAGCAGTTGGCTTGTGAAACTCGGTGTATTCGGTGAGACACTCGCTGCTAATGCTGACGGTGCACAGCTCGGCTTTGCCTTCGCTGGATATCTCATCTTCTCCATTCTGATGACGATTGGATCGATGGAGACTCACAAAGTATTGTTCTTTATCTTCGTCCTGATCGACGTTTTGTTCGTGGGCCTGACTTTTGATGCTTTTGGCGTTGCTTCTGGCGTATTCAAACCAATGGCTGCTTATGCTGAAATGGGAATCGCTCTCCTCTCCTTCTACGGTGCAGGGGCAGCGGTGTTGAATAATCACTTTGGTAGAGTATTCCTTCCTGTTGGTCGTCCGTTTGGGATTTTTAAAGATCGTTCTTAGTTTGGTAGCCGCTCTTCGTTGTTCTGCGAGGGGGCGGCTTTTTCTATTCGTTGAAAAGCCAGCGTAACATATCCGTTTCATCTACAATATAATGTGCCTAGAACAATCTAAAGAGGTGAGCCGATGGCAGTCGTAAAAGCCAGGAGCAGTGATATTGACATGTTGGCAAGGTTGCTTCGAGCCGAAGCTGTGGGTGAAGGCGAAATGGGTATGCTCCTTGTTGGAAATGTTGGCGTTAACCGAGTAAGAGCGAATTGCTCCGATTTTAAAGGAATCCGAACCATTCCCCAAATGATCAACCAGCCGCATGCGTTTGAAGCTCTGCAACATGGTATGTACTACCAAAGGTCTAGAGATAGAGAACGCCGTCTGGCACGACGGGCTGTGAATGGGGAGCGGCATTGGCCAGGCAAATTCTCCCTCTGGTATTTTCGTCCGGGAACGGCGCAAAATCCCCTGCCTTGTCCGCCAACCTGGTATAATCAGCCGCACGTAGGACGATACAAGCTTCATTGTTTTTATGAGCCGACCGCGAAAGAATGTGAAAATGTATATAATACTTTTTAACGTTATGGGCGAAAACAGCCCAGACATTACACTGCCCCAAGCGAAAAAAGGGGCAGTTTTTTTATAAGCTCGCGCGGGAATGTGATCATGCATGATTCGCTACGTATCATACGCTAGTCACATCCATAGGTGTGGCCTGCCCAATCATTGTTTTTGGATTGAACATACACTGTTGAGAATTCATTGTAAAAGGAGTGATTTTTCATGGCATTTCGGCCACCTCCGGGTCAGCCGCCAGGAGCACAACAAGTACCAGAGCCGTTAACTCCTCCCCCATCGTTCATCCCCCCACAACCCGCTCCCTTTAGAGGTGATCCAAGGGCAATTGAAAGATGTATGTTTCGTTTTACGTATCTTTGGCTTGTAAATGGAGAGCAATTCTGGTTTTTCCCCGTTTTTATAGGTTCTAGATCGGTTGCAGGGTTTAGATGGACGGGGAGGTCTTGGAGACAAACTGGATTTGATTTACGGTTAATTATTGCATTTACATGCTTGTAAGCCACGGCTCCCTTCCCTTTTACACCGATTCGATCAACAGGATACGTATACTTTAATTCGGCAACACAAACCCCGGATGTATTCAACCTGTTGCGCGATTTCATAGGCTGCACGATCTTTGTCGTTAACGTGCAGCCTATTTAGGCTGCCTACTCCTCAACCATAACTACTCACCCAAAGTGTCGTTCTAATCGAACGGCTATTTTTTTTTGTACACTATTTGTTAAATGGCTTCCATAGCTGTAAGATATGCCCCACCATATACTTTTTCTGGTTCAATCTAAAGATTATTTCAGAAACGACCGATATAGTTAGTATTCCGGAAAATATTTACTGTGAGCATATTAAATTGAAGTTATGCTCACATCTCAAAGGAGGATATCTTATGAAGAAACGAAATCATACTAGAATTTTCAAATTAATCGCTAGTTTATCTGTTATTTTCGCTACTGTAAATTATCCAGTTATCTCTTTTGCCGAAACAGGTGATTCTAGTTCAGTCAATGAATCAAGCAACGCCGATGACATTAATACCGGTATAGCAGACTTAGACTATGATAATGACGAAGTTTTAGCAGTAAGTGGTGATGAGATAGATAGTTTTGTTCCAAAAGAAGGGATCAATCCAAAAGGCAAGTTTATTGTCATCGAACGTAAAAAGAAGTCACTTGCAACTTCTCCAGTCGATATTTCCATTATTGATTCTATGACTAATCGCACTTACCCAGGAGCATTACAACTTGCCAATCAAGCTTTTACAGAAAATAAACCTAGTCTATTACTCGTACCAAGAAAACCTTTGACTATTAGTATTGATTTACCAGGTTTGAAAAAGGAAAATTCAATTACTGTGGATAATCCAACATACGGAAATGTGTCTGGAGCAGTAGATGAGCTTGTTTCTAAATGGAGCGATGAGTATTCAGCAACACATACTTTACCTGCGCGATTGCAGTATGCAGAATCAATGGTTTATAGCAAATCTCAAATCGGAAGTGCTCTAAATGTTAACGCTAAATATCTTGATTCTACATTGGGAATTGACTTTAATGCGATTTCTAGTGGAGAGAAAAAAGTGATGGTGGCGGCATATAAACAAATATTTTATACGGTAAGTGCGGAACTGCCTAACGATCCATCCGATCTTTTTGAGGATAGTGTTACTTTTAAAGATTTAAAACGTAAAGGGGTAAGTGATCAATCCCCGCCTGTAATGGTATCAAATGTAGCTTATGGTAGAACCATTTATGTGAAATTAGAAACAACCTCTAAGAGCAAAGACGTAAAAGCAGCATTTAAAGCCTTGCTTCAGAATAAAGGCAGTGTAGAAACGAATGCCGAGTATAAGGATATTTATGAAGACAGTTCCTTTACAGCTGTCGTATTAGGCGGAGATTCACAAGAGCATAACAAAGTCGTTACAAAAGACTTTAGTGAAATCCGGAATATCATTAAAGATAATGCGGAATTTAGCCTAAAGAACCCAGCATACCCAATCTCATATACAAGTGTTTTCTTAAAAGATAATGCAATTGCTGCCGTTCATAACAATACAGATTATATTGAGACTACAGTTACAGAATATTCGAAAGGCAAAATATCCCTTGGTCACTATGGCTGGTATGTCGCTCAATTTGATGTCTCCTGGGATGAAGTTTCCTATGATGAAAATGGTGAAGAAGTACTAACACATAAGACGTGGGAAGGAAGCAACCAAGACAGAACAGCTCCTTTCAATACAGTCATTCCTCTGCCGCCTAATGCAAAAAATATAAGGATTTTTGCGAAAGAATGTACCGGCCTTGCTTGGGAGTGGTGGAGAACCGTTATTGATGAACACAATGTTCCATTAACTAGTGAAATTAAAGTTGAAATTGGTGGAACGACATTAAATCCAACAGGCGGTATTACATTTAATTAGTTGGGAAAAGAAACGGCTGAAATCCTTTTTATTAAGGGCTTCAGCCGTTTTTCTTTTTCTTATTCCTAATTCAAATGAATAGCCGTTACTGGATGCTCCTCACATTGCTTGCCCTATACCACGTGGCCTTTGATGGGAAAAGTCCTCCCTTGTCCACAAAATATTTCATTATTTCGAAACGAACAGGGAGGGTAACAGTTGCATCATTTCATTCACATGCGGTGATTCTCCAAACATGAGATGCTTGTTCCAATCTTCCGTGCCAAGTTCCCTATCACCCATTTTGATAAAACACAAACCTCTCCGATAGTAAATATCTTGTTCGTCTGCATCAGAAAACGCTAAGGCCTCTGTATAATCGGAAATGGATAATTGCCACTCCTCCTGTGCTTCATAGACCCATGCACGGTTGTAAAGGACGGTTGCATTTTTCTCTAGTGCAATAGCTTCAGTTAGATCAGCTATGGCCCTGTCATACTCCCCCATCTCATAGTACAGGACAGCCCTATTTGTCCAAGCGGCCATCATTTCCCTATCCTTGTTTAGGGCAGCGGTAAACGTTTTTAGTGCTTGATCATTATTGCCATCCGACATTTCAATTAAACCTAGTGTACACAGGAGCCGCGCATGATCAGGCTCTATTTCTAAACCGAATTCAGCATCTTTTCGGGCCATTTCGAATTTCTCCACTTGATACAATAATGTAGCTCTGTTAAGTAATCCATCAAGATTTTCGGGGTCTATATCAAGCAAGTAGTCATAGTCCGCCATTGCTTTCTCCACATCTCCAAGACGATTGAAGGCAGTAGCTCGATTGAAATAAACCTCTGGAAACGGAGGACTAAGCTTTATCGCTTGGTTATAATCTTCAATGGCTTCATCCAGTCGCCCCATTCGGCTATAAAGGTTTCCACGATCAAAGTAATATTCTGGATAATTGGAATCAATCCGTATCACTTGGCTAAATGTTTCAGCTGCTTCTTCAAACCTTTTTAAAGCTACGTAAATCAGCCCTTTATTATGAAGCAACACCGAGCGATGCAACATATGTTCATCAGGAGCAAGATCCTGATTTAACCTTTGCCATCCTTCCGTAACCAATCGAAGCGCTTCTTCAGGATTATCCATATGTAACTCTACTAAAGCCAATCCATTTTGGTTAAATACTTGTTGAAATGCACGTTCTTTTTCATCTTCAATCAATTCTGCCAAATCAATGGCTTTTTGTATCCATTCTTTCGCCTTCTCGTGTTCTCGTTCTCGGTGATGCCTCGTATAGTACATCGAAAATCCATATGAAATTTGCATATGAACTCTAAAATCATCAGTGTTTGCGTACACTTCTCCTAAAAGCGTCGGTATATCATCAGTTTCACCCAATGCAGCCAGAGACGTAGCCATTTTCATTGTAAAATACCGGCTATTATCAAATTCGCTGCTCCAATTCGTCAGTTTCCGGCCACGTAGGCTCATATCGATAGTCGCATCGTAAAAACCCATGTTAATGCTATAACTAACTGCTTTAAACAACGCTTCGCTTGCTGATTTCTCAGAAGTACCGCGCTCCAGATGAAACGGAATGGCGCCTAAGTGCAGTGACCACTGCTCTTCTTTTATAAGAGATTCTGCCCGCTCTTCGTGAAGGCTCTGACGAATTTCAATAGGAGTTGCTTCATAGGCGAGCAATTCCTGCTCACAATCTGATGTGCAGTCAGAAAATATGTATCGTTTCGTTAGCTCAAGTCGCTGTTCGTCAGATAGATTTACTATCCCCCTATCTTGTTCGATGTCAGAAAGAATAGTAGTAGGCTCCGTATACGTTTGTAACGCCTTTTTCAGGGCTTCCTTTTCCGCTATTTCACTTGAACTTACGATCACCTGAATCAGGTCAGACTTCGCACGACGCAGAAGTGTACTTATAAATTCTGCATCAAGTTGATCACAGGCCTGCACATTTTCAAAAACCAGGGTCAATTTTCCC
The DNA here is from genome assembly GCF_028369215.1 of Brevibacillus sp. AG. Taxonomy (NCBI): domain Bacteria; kingdom Bacillati; phylum Bacillota; class Bacilli; order Caryophanales; family Paenibacillaceae; genus Brevibacillus; species Brevibacillus sp. AG. The sequence goes on from NZ_JAQMYO010000003.1 coordinate 320,337, forward strand.
ATTCGTTCCCGATTCGCTAATGCCAATAAAAGATCGATCAAACCATTCGACATGCGAAGTGTACGCAATTTCGAATAATAACGTGTTCTCTCTTTCGGAATAGCAAGAGAGGTAAGTGTTTCTACACTAACAGGAATAACTGCTTTCAGTTCTGGTGCTATGGATAAGATCTCGATGCAGTGTGATAAAATCAGGTCTGGCCATTTCGAATAAGCTTCTGGAATAATCTGGCGCAGAAGGTCACCAGTACCTGTATAGGGTCCTCTAAGATTGCAATGACAATTGCTGACATAACATGTGGAATATTGCTCTTCGAAGTACTTCTTTTCTCGGTCGCTGCGTCGAGATCCAATCAGCCATTGGTGTGTAATCGATTGTTTCATTTCGACTCATCCCCTCTGTTCCATTGATAAATTCCGAATTTCCCTTTTGTTTCTACGCTCTTTTAGGTATAGATAAAATACAATTCCATACTGGACTCCCGTTATAGACAAGAAAACAACGGAATCCCAGAATTTCATATCTTCTCCTGTAAATATGGAGAGAAAAATATTCGTTAAAAGTTGAATAGCGACCGGAATCATATAGAGCATCATTCCTGTCATCATCATCCAGCCAGTTGCGTAAAAAAAACTGTACCATCTCGCTACCTGATGATCCCGTTCCGTATACTTGGACATATCGACCATCTTGTTCTTTTTTCCAATTAGTCCGTACCATATATTTTTCAAATGGGAACGTGTAGCCTCCTGAAGATTTACACACCCCAACATCGTAATCATTAAATAATAGATATCTGTTTGAAGATGAAAATAAAATTGCCAGAAGAAACGCAACAGTGTTGTAAATGCTAGTCCCATACAATATGCAGCTATGAGTGTCTTCTCACCTGTATTTATCCAAATTGCACCAGCAACGATCACTAATAAGGAATACCACAAAATATCACCGAACATTCCAACTAAAAATGGAAGAACACGCTTACGTTTTGGGAATCCCCAAATACCTGGCATGGAAGAAGTGAAGACCAAAAAGTACATTCTTCTGCCTATACTTAGTTCTGACGGGATACCCAGTCTTCGTCCGGCAAGCATGTGCATCCATTCATGAAACAAGATCCCTGGAATCTGACCGATCGTCATGCCAAGAAAAACCACCATGGCGTATTCGGAAAATAAGATGCTTAATCGACCCGGACGAATCTGTGGATATTGGTATAACAACCACAAGGCACAGGTTATGATGGCACCATAAATCAGCCAACCAAGTGGAGAAAAAGCTAGCTTACCCAACCATTGCCCCGATACTTTCTGCGCTTTCGTTTCCTTTTCCTCAACATCACAAATAAATGTCAGGTCACGTAATGTCTGCAAAAAATCATCCATGTCCACTTCATCGTGATAGGTATCTTGATACCAGGAATGCGCTTCGGCAACCCCCATGCCCTCTTGCAGTTTTCGTACAAGTGCTGCTCCATCCTCAGGAAAAACAGCAAACGTATCCGTCCCAAACCGCCCAATCAGGACTCCTTGCTTATCCTCCAGAAATGTTAACGGGTGTAATTGGATCATGCGATTTTCGTTCATGACTTTCCTCCCGGATGTTGTCATGCTATCTTCATAATTGAAAAAGAGGGGCAAATGCCCCACTTTTCCATGTTACTGACAAATCTTTATGCCTGCTCACATGTGCAGTCGTACATTGTGTTAGCTACTGAAGTCAATTTTACAGGCTCGGTTTTTTGCACAGTAATTTTTTTCATAATAATGCCTCCGATAAATTGTTATTTATACCATATTCGCGAATGTATGGTATATACTGGTAATGATAGCTTGTAATTTTCTGACTGTCAATAATTTTTTGATTTTTTTGAAAATAAAATATATTTGGAAAGATAGCAGAAAACGAAGGTAGGTAAATTAGGATTAAAAATTATGGTAACTGGGGATGTTTAACCTTTGTTACGAGGCGAGCGTAGGGGAATTAGAGAAGTATTCTATTTTGTTTTCATCAATAATTTGATCTCTTTTTTTGGTATCAATATTACTTAAACATTGAAAGATCCTTTTTTCAAATTCTTAACTGTGGGCATACTTATCTCAGAAAACTGCTTGTGTGTTAAGTACTGCCCACCTTCAGTGTTACGATGGTAGCTTTCATCTGCCACGAATTTTTCTATTTTTGCGATTCCATTTATTTTAATGCTTTTCCAATCTCCCACATTACTCCACCCTTTATATCTTAAGAGTCTTATCGCTTCCATTATGAATCAAATTTATTACGAAATAACCCTTCCACATTTAGGAAGGGTCTAGACACCAATGCATCTAGCTTTAATTTTTCCGTACTAACAGTGTACAGCACTCCACATGTGACGAGTAGACAGTAGGGGTGGTAGCCCCGCAGCGTGAATACAGTGTTATGCGCCGTTACTGTCTTCGAAGCATCACCTAAAAACCTTTGATCAAGATTCCAACTCTATTTTTTACTTTGGTATAAAAACTCAACTTCACCATCTAGCAAATATCGATATTCAAATAATTGCATTGTTCTTTCCCTAATTCTCTCCCGTATAACCGTGCCTAGGCTTACCGATCCTTGTGATCCAAGGTAACCATTATTAATAAATGTCTTCTCTACAAATTTTGTTTCCCTTAAGTGATACTGTAACCATTCTTTCTGTGATTCAATTAGTGCTTCTCTTGGTTCTCTATCCAACTTAGAAAGAAGCTTATTATATATTTGATTCAACTCTTTATCCCAAATCTCTGTATATTTGCTTTCCAAAGCCCCCCATCCCAATGTTGTAATAATCTCTTTGGAATTTTGAAATTCATTAAATTCCACTTCATAATCATGATCTATAGGATTTCGAAGCATTTCATCATAAAATTCTCCAGTCAAATCATAGTTCCCAATGTTCATGGATAACACTTCATTGTTAGAAGGATCTGATCGACCTTCAGTTATTTCTTTCGATTCTGTTCCATTACCTGTACTCCCTACATCAGTAGGCAGTTCCGAATTCATTATTGATTTAGTTTCGCTGTTCAAAGTAGTCGATTGACTAATATTTTGACAAGATGAAAATATTATCGTAATAAAAAATAATAAGAGTATCTTACCTTTCATAAATTATCTCCTTAAATATTATCTTTACTATTTACCGGTAATAGCGCATAACGTCTTATTCACGAACTTCGTAAATAATCCCATATGTAGGGTATTCTCGAAAACTTTTGAACTATCCTCCCCGTAACTTCTTACCCTTGAGCAGTTTAATGCCCAAAATCAACGCAATCAGGAAGAACAACATGTGAATTAGAAACCATTCTCGAAACGCAAAAAGACACGGAAGAACAATTCCGTGCCTTTCAAAAGAAAATTGCGTTGTTTGCACAGCTTGATATTGATGATGAACAAGTTCTAAAACAATTGCTCCATCAGGTAATTGAAAAGATAGAAGTCCATCAAGATGGCTCTATCAAGATTCATTACAATATTGCTCACCCTCAGGAAATGAGCGAACTATTGCAAGGGGCTTAATCGGAAGCCCCTTTTAATTTAAGTAACACTGTACACTCCACATGTGTTGTTTGCGTAAAATAGACAAGCTTCCGATGTGGCAGTATTCGCTAAGTAATATCCTAGATTAGCTCTCGACAGATGCATCCTTTTCGTCTCAGTAGGTATTGTGGATATTTGTGCCGAGAAGCTGAATAAAAGCACCTTGGCAATAGTTGTCAAAGTGCTTTTGTTACACAAGAACAAAGCATCTGATTTTACCACCCTGGGTCAGTGCCATAGGAAACTACTTGAGAATGGTTTGGAATGTTTTGTACCTCATTTTCTTGAATAGTTAGAGGCACAGCAACTAAGAACACCGTCATTAATATATGCAAGAGAAGCCTGTTCATCACTTTCCCCTCCTAGTTATCTGGATATTATAAGCTGATTATATATTTTTTTGGATATCGTTTATTACGAAATAATCCATCTCTTTCTTGGTACATCCACCCCCCGTTCGGGACTTACACCCTAGAGCTATCGCCCATGCTGGGCGCACTCAAAACAGCAGACGCCTCTTTTTCAAGAGGCGTCTGCTTGTAGACTCGCTATTTTCAGTCTCCAAATACGTAATTATGGTATTTAAAGTTTTATTATTAATTTTCAGATATCTCATTCATAAATTCTTCTTGTGATTTAAGTTCAAGTTGCTTTAATTTCTTCCCTTGGCTTTCCTCGCTCTCTGCTAAGTCCCAATTACCTTCTGAGTCTTTTAAGAACTGATAAATATGATTGTTACCATCTTGAGACTTAAATACTACAAAAATCTCAGATTTATCATGGTGTAAGTAAATGCCCGGAATAGAATCACCACTTTCAATTTTTTTAGGTTGGTAAATTGATTCATGCAATGCCTTGATAAACTTACCATACTCATTCATTGATAATGTGGAATTTTCCATTGTAAAATCAAAACGTTGAAAGAGATCATACTCATCCGTATTTATATTTAATGAATTTTGTATCTCTTCGTAAATGGTTGTTAAATGGTTGGAAATTTCCTTATCTTTATATTCTTGATAGGCAGCTAATTGTTTCATATTGTCAGGTTTGATTCCTGGGTGGTCTACCAAATCTACCATTTCATGAAATTCAATGTAATCCAATTTTTTCTTGTCCCAAATTGCTGCTGATCCTATATTTCTCCATTCAGCTGCATCTACTTCTCTTGAACTCTTCACTTCTACTTCACCACTACTTGATTCATACAATCCAGTATTACTATCATACCACTGTGCATCCTTAGCAAGCTCAGCTGCTAAGTATAATTGTTCGTTACTGCCTTTGCTTCCTTTAATTTTGGCAGTTGTAGTTGCAACTGCTTTATAGTATGTTTTAGAGCCTTCCCATCCAATTTTTGGGACTGCCTTTACATTTGACCATGCTGCTGATGCACTCAGAGGTATAGATATAGCTAATACGGCAGTGGCAACAAGAGATACTACAGTTTTTTTGTGATTTAACATGTTTACTCCCCTTGAAATAGTATTAATGTATAATATTTCCAATATTCTACACCATTTTCATTATACACTATATTTTGGAAAATTAACAATTGCTGTAGGGTAAAAAAGGATATTTTGTCATATTTCTTATACAATAGATCTAATTCGATAGTTTTTATTTCGTTGAAGCCATGGATTTACAAGAGAATTTATTTATCACAAAACGAAGCATACTGCTATTAGAAGAAATCAGAGACATTTCCATCAGCCAGGTGGGCATTTTTTCAGAGGGAAATTACTTCGGATTTATGCGGGTTGTGAAATGCTTTTGGGGATGATTTAAAAGGGTAATTGTTTGTCAGACTATTGGGTAAAGAAGCTCAAATAGTATACTAAATGAGAAGGATGTCTTCATTTTACGTTGAATGAAAAACTAAAGAATTAATTAAAGAGGAAAAAACTATTTACAATTTATGTAAGGAGGGATAGTGTTGTTAAAATCCAGAGAATTCCTATTGTTAATGCTTCTACTAGTTTGTGTGTTCTTGTTAACCGTTGGTTGTGTTCAAACCGATTCTAGGACCCAAGATAACAGCAGTTATGAAGAGGAAGCAGTTCAAATTAAAGAGCAAGAAAAACCAGAAGAAGAGACGAATGTCCCTGTTAAACAGAGTAATGATAAACCCCAAAAAATCGATTTGATAAACACAAAGCTATCTATTGGGCAGGATGCTAAACAAGTAAAAGAGGTGTTTGGAGAAAAATACGAGCAAGTTAATAGTTCTGAAAGGAATATAGTAATATGGAGGTTTGATTTTACTAATAATACAGAATATAAATTTATTCCGAGAGGTACAACACTACAAAAAATGAATGTTGACATTGTTGATCTAGAGGGTTTGAAAAATGGGATGCTCGATGGTCAGCTATTTGTAGAATTTGATAATAACGAAAAGGTTAGTACTTTTAGTTATTATTATAAAGGAGAGGGTAACGTTATTAATGTGAAACATGTTTTCGAGGATGGTACTATTAAAGAAGAGACCATATGAAAGAGTCACAGGATGGGCGAAGGGTTCATCGGGCAGCATGAAGCCGGTCTGTCAAGATTTTCGGGTAAACTCAATCAATTAAATATTTGAAAAGGTTTCATTCCCTACTTGGGACCTTTTATTGGCAACCAATCGAGTCAGGGGCGTGAAGCGAAGCGCCCCCTTGACTCGTTGGTCTAGAAGGAGTCAATCCTCCTCGGGGATAAAGCCTTTCTTTCATTTGTTAACGGATGTGTGGTCATACGCGATCCTCAAAGAAAACAGATAGATGCATGAGAAACTGTCACCAATTGTCAACTCGTCCCGTCCATTTTCGTAAGACATCCATGATCACGAGATACAACATTTTGAGACGAACATCGTCTCTAGGAAAGATGGCTTTCCCCTTCGTTACTTTTCGAACGTTGGTCGTATAGATAAGCTTTCGAATCTCTGGAGGAGATTGCGACCCCATGTTTGCTCAAACTAAAGAGGTCTCCCAGTGCAACTTGCTCCGATGGAGCCTTGTAAATGAGCATTAATTCAGCTGTAACTCTCTTAAAATCCTTATAGAAACATGTTTAATAGAGTTCGGATTTTTGGATGACACACTTCTAAATCTCTGTCTTTGGATAACATGCTGAAATGGCCTCTGTAAAGCTCGGAGGTTATCGACGCTCATAATGAGAATATTCTGGATTTTGTGGTTTTTCAGTTCGTTGAGTACATGTCCATTCAGCATACTCATTCTAGCCAATGCAGATTCCAAAAACATCTTTATACCGTCAAGGTAAATTCCAATAACCATATAGGCTGGCTGCTTTGTTGACGAAAGCCCCGTCCCGATTTACTTTAAAGTGAATTGCGACTAAGAAAACAACGGCATATACCGATTGGAAGGGGCGATTTTGCCACTTTTTAATCAGTGGAACGATTTTGTTAGTGAGATTAGAAATGAGTGTTGGTGAGATTTCGATGTCATAGAGCTACTGCAGATGGTCTTGAATATCACCTGTGGATACGCCATTTGTATACAACACGAGGATTTGATCTTCGTTCCTGTTACATTTGGTTGGTACTTCTTTACAATAGTAAGCTAAAATTCACCCTCTCGAACACCTAGGACTTGAATGCCCTCTTCGCTAAACTCGAAAAGGACGTATTTTTTATTGTACCCATTACAGCTATTCGTTGTCCGCTTGTTTTTCATTTCATACTTTACATAGCCAAGAAAGGACACCATCAGGGGTAAAATATTTTGCGCAAAAATTCCCTATCTTTTATATAAAAAACTAAAGCAATGTTCACTTGAGTTTTAATATATGTGAATGAATCCCCCAACTTTTTTCGATTCAGCAATTCGATGAAGTGACAGGGAGTAAACATATAAAGGTATAGCATTTGCTCTTAATTTAAAACGCCTAATATAAGCTGCTTTTCAGTTTCTTGTAGCTTTTTTTAAACTCTTCAAATTCCACATACTGAGTTAAATAAGATAGACCTTTTTGATCACCGTTAATAGCTTCGCAAATATCACCTGCTGCTGTCGATTTAAAAATGCTTTTAGCACAGTATTGCTAGAGTAAATTAGGTTTTTGGAGGAAATGCACCATATATTATAAAAAATTGCGATGAATGAATTTTTCTTTCTATTTCATCTTTTGAATTAAGAGAACCATCATTCATTAAATCGTTTATAATAACAATTACACCATTTTCCACTTCAGTGGAACGTAACATTACGATAACCTACTGTTAAAGTTTAGCTATATCTTATAACATTAACGCGGTATCGCACGAAAAATGTAGACACTAATAAAGGCTGCCGACTTTATCGACAGCCTGGGTATAGTCTATTGAACTGTACCTTTTCTTTCAAGTCTCACTGTACACTCCACATGCCCCGTATGCGGAAACATATCCACCGGCTGCACTTCCTTCACCTCATACCTCTCCGCCAGCACCTTCAAATCCCTCGCCAACGTAGAAGGATTACAAGACACATAAACCACTCTCTCCGGCTGCATCTCCAAAATCGTCGTCAACAACGCCTCATCACAGCCTTTGCGCGGCGGGTCAACGACAATCACATCCGCCCGTATGCCCTTCTCTTTCCAAGCAGGAATGACAACCTCCGCAGGCCCCGCCTCAAACGTCGCATTCTCCACGCCATTCAACTGCGCATTCCGATTCGCATCCGCAATCGCTTCCGGCACAATCTCCACACCGTACACATGCTTAGACTTCTGCGCCAAAAACAGCGAAATCGTCCCGATACCGCAATACGCATCAATCACCGTCTCCGCACCAGTCGCCCCCGCGTACTCCAGCGTCTTGTTGTACAGCACCTCGGTCTGCGCAGGATTCACCTGATAAAACGAACGCGCCGAAATGGCAAACTTGATCGGACCGATATAATCGTAAATCACATCGCTGCCCCAGAGCGTCACGGTCTTTTTACCAAAAATAACGTTGGTCTTGTCCGGGTTGATGTTCTGCACAATACTCGTCACGCCAGCGACCTGTGCTCGAATCGCATCCACCAGCTGATCGCGTTGCGGAATCTGCTCCTCAGTCGTTACGAGCACGACCATGACTTCCCCCGTCTTGACGCCAACCTTTACAACCACATGGCGGAGTAATCCGGTATTGCGTACCTCGTCATATGCCTTAATATTCAACTTGGTCGCCGCCTGCTTCACTGCTGCCACTGCTTCATCATTCGCCTCATGCTGGATGAGACATTCGTTCATGTCGATGATCGAGTGGGATTTCTCCGCGTAAAAGCCGCCGACCAACGCCCCGTTTTCCTCGCCGATTGGTACCTGCGCCTTGTTGCGATAGCGCCATGGATCACTCATGCCGAGTGTCGGATGAACGGTAATGGCCCCTTCCCCTTCGACTTGGAAGCCGCCAATGCGCCGCAGGTTGTCCCGTACGATTTGCTGCTTATGTCGCAGCTGCTCCTCGTATGCGAGATGCTGCAACGAACAGCCTCCACAACGGTCGTACAGCGGACAGGGCGGCTGGAAGCGATGGGTACTCGCTTCTACTACTTCCGTCAGCTTGGCAAAGCCGAAGTTTTTCTTCACATGATCGACGCGCGCATGAACTCGCTCTCCTGCAAGTGCGCCATCCACGAACAGCGTATATCCTTCAATCCGGCCGACTCCTGCTCCTTCGTGGTTCAGTCCGGTTATCTCCACTTCCACGGTTTGTCCGACACGCACAGGGACGTCCAGCTCCACTTTGGCTGTCGGGTGCGGACCGCGCCGCTTCTTTGTTGTCTTCGCCACTATCTATTGCTCCTTTTATCTTGCTCTATAGGTTTTCGTTTTCGCTCCAGGAAGCATGCAGGGATGCACAGCGTATAGCGGCATCCCCACGGCTATTGCTATTCATTTTACTATCTTCTTACGGGACGAACAACTCGATATGCCCCGGCAACGCTTCCACCACGCAAGGCAGCTGTCCTCCCAGCTCACCGTCTAGGTTGAGCTGAACCTTCTCTCCACCTGGCGAAGTGGCTTTGATATAATCTGCCTGGAAATACAGGATGTTCGGGTCCTTTAGGTGCTCGCCGCGAACTGCCTGTGTCGCCAAGCGAATAAACTCCGCTATATTCAACTTTTTCACGACGATGACATCCAGCTTGCCGTCTGACAAATCGGCTTCCGGAGCGATGTTGTCAAAACCGCCTACCGAGCGGCTATTGGCGATGAGAAATACCATGATTTCTTCATCCAACAGCACCTCTTTGCGGCTCTCCAGACGTACACGGATCGGGTGCAGCGACGGCAGCTTCTCCAATCCCTTGACGTAATACGCCATTTGTCCGATTAGCGTTTTCAGCTTGCTCGGGACCTCGTAGGTCAAATTCGTTAGCGAACCGCCACCCGCGATATTCATGAAATAGCGGTTGTTGATGCGCCCCAGGTCAATCCGTTTCTTCTTGCCCTTGGTGACAATCTGCGTCGCCTGTGTGATCGATTTCGGTATACCGACCGCCCGGGCAAAATCATTGCTGGTTCCGCAGGGGATTATTCCTAGAGATGGACGTGCTTTATGCTCTGCCATCCCATTTACTACTTCATATATGGTTCCATCTCCACCAGCGGCCAGGATGACGTCAAAACCGCGAGCTACTGCACGAGCAGCTTCTTCTGTCGCATCATCTTCCCCTTTGGTCGCATAGCATGAAGTTTCATATCCGGCCGACTCCATTAAATCGAGGATTTCCGGCAATCGCCGACGCACGATCTCCCGGCCGGAGCTTGGATTGTAGATTAATCTGGCTCGTTTCAAGGCAGATCCCTTCTTCCTTCCCTCGCTCACGGGGGTACTCTCTTCCATCATATCCTGTATAGCCATTTTTGGGAATCGCTATGCCCCATATAGCGTGATAAGATAGAAAAAGATGGAAATCAAGGAGATAGGGGAGACGCTTGTGAAGAAGATCATCGTGGGAGTAGATGTGGGTGGCACTGCAATCAAGATGGCTTTGATTACGCCAGAAGGCGAGCTGGTTACTAAAATGCAAGAACCGACGCCTGTTGCGAACGGCGAGGATGGCATTTTGCAAAAAATCGTAGACATGTCTCATGATCTTCTTGCGCAGCATGACTATTCTCTTTCACAAGTCTGCGGAATCGGTGTTGGAGTACCCGGTCCCGTCGATGGCGGGAAGGGAATCGTCTTCCAAGCGGTGAATCTTCACTGGCGCCAACCCGTTTTATTAAAGGAAAAATTGGAAGCCCTTACAGGTCTGCCAGTCGCGGTCGACAACGATGCCAATGTCGCAGCCCTCGGGGAAATGTGGCAAGGAGCAGGCCAAGGGGCACAAGACCTCGTTCTCATCACACTCGGCACAGGTGTAGGTGGAGGCGTCATTTTGAATGGAAAGGTCATCCATGGCATCAACGGTGTTGGCGGCGAAATCGGTCACATCACCATGACCCCGGATAGCGGTGCCCCCTGCAATTGCGGCAAAACAGGTTGTCTCGAAACATATACGTCTGCGACTGCCATCATTCGGGAAGGGCGATTTGCAGCTACAAACGGATCAAGCCCGGCGCTTGCCGCTGTACTAGCCACCAACGGAAACATTGCCGCCAAGGATGTCCTCGAGGCCGCCGTAGCAGGAGACGCAGCAGCTCTAGCCATTACCGATCAAGTGGCACTCTATCTCGGTCTCGCGCTCTCTCATTTGGCGAATGTACTGAATCCCGCGAAGTTTATGATTGGTGGAGGCGTGGCCGCAGCAGGTGACTTCCTCTTTTCCCGAATCCGCGAATCATTCAAACGCTTTGTTCCATTCACCTATGTCGTCGAGTCCACAGAGATCGTTCCGGCTCAACTTGGCAATGATGCGGGTGTGTACGGTGCAGGCTGGTTAATCCGCTCACAAATGAACGAATCCTAATCCACTATAAAAAGATGGACGCTCCTGCATGTGAATCCTCACAGCAAGAGCGTCTTTTTGGAATAGCCTTATGAAGAAGCCTGCCTGGATGCCAGTTCTGGCTCGCCGCCTTTCCCCGAAACAATCAGCGCAGCACCGACGAGCACTGCACATCCCCCCAACAACTGGAGCAGGCTAAAAGCTTCGCCAAACAACAACGCCGAAAACCCAAACGTGACCACAGGCTCCAGGGTGCTTAGCACCGACGCTTTGGTTGAGCCAATCAGTTGCAAGCCGCGGAAGAAAAAACTGATAGCGACCACCGTAGAAAAAACGACGATCCCCAGCAGCGACCACCACCCTTGTACCGCAAAAGAGAGGTCGACACCTCCGTCTTTTAGCGCAATGAAAAAGGTAGATATGGTAGCAAACAGGGCAATGTACGCAGACGTTACATAGGACGAGACGCCTTTTACCACTCGATTTCCCACCACAATATAAACGGAATAAAACAATGCCGCTGCAAGCGCCAACAGCACGCCAATCGGCTGAATCCCGCCAAATGACAAGCCGAGCACCAGTCCAAGACCAACAAGTGTGATCAGCATGGCGATGACAGTCTTTTTCGTCAATCGCTCTTTCTCGACGAAGTAGCTCAGTATGGCAACAAACACCGGAAATGTATACAGCAGCAAGGCCGCCATTGAGGTCGGTATATACTGTACCGCAGAGAAAAAGCTAAGGGATTGCAGGGTGTACAAAATCCCGCCGAGACAAAACATGGCGAGCACCTGTCTTTTATCCAAGCGAAGCGACTCCTTACGCCAGAGCAACAAACCAAAAAACAGAGCAGTCGCCAATAAAAACCGCAAAAACAAGAGCGTTGAAACAGACATACCCGCTTCGTAGGCGTACACAGCAAAAATAGACATGACGCCAAAGCCAGCAGCCGATCCGAAAATATAGAACACACCGACATACAGCGGATTCACAACATTTCACCAGCTTTCTCGAAATGACAGCGACGAGTAATGCGACAGGTCTGAAAATTTTACGATCAGTGCTTCAACCCCGCCCCTTCTCTGCGGAATATGCGCGACGCGAGAAAAATGGTGAAAACCACATAGACAAGCAAGGAGCCAATCCCCAGGAGTGCATGCATCGGGTCGACCTTGCCATAAAACACTTCCTTGGACAGTGCGACACCGTTGAACACGGGCATCACGTAGTAATGTGTAGGGATGTCGACCGGACTGACTGGCATCAGCATATATGAGGGAACCATCGCCAAAAATATGACAGCACTCATGTACGTCTGCCCCTCTTTAAAAGACTTGGCAACCGTACTCAAAACAAGCTCCAACCCTGCAAAGAGCGCCGCCAACAACAAAATAGTCACGATGAGCACCAACAAAGTGACAGGCGAGAAGAAGGCGAGTGTAAAATGATCTCCTTCCGTCCCCATTGGTCCCAGGCGCATGGCCAGCGTGACAGAAATCAGTGACGCTACTGCCCCCATGGTACTCATGGTCATGACAGCCAACAGCTTTGCCGTGAGGATGTGCTGGGCTGCAATCGGCGCCGTCAACAGCGATTCGAGTGTTCCCCGCTCTTTCTCACCAGCGACGAGATCATTCGCTGCGGCCATTCCCGCGGATGCGAGTGAGACTACCAACATCAACGGAATGATGCCAGCCAGCATCCCTCCCGACTTCCTTTCCTCAGAGGCTGCATTTTGAAAGGTGGAGACAATCGGTTGAATCGTCTGCTCGGACAAGCCCGCTTGGTTCAGCCTTTTCGCTACGACGTCTTTGCTGTACGCCTCTACTGTCTGCTCGATCAACGTACGGGCATAGACAGATTTTTGATTGGTGGAGTCATAGGCAACTGATAGCTTTGCTGTTTTTCCCGCCGCGATCTCTTCATCGAAGCCAGCAGGAATCGTCAAAATGGCGCGCAGTTGACCTGCTTGCAGTGCTTGCTCCGGATTGGCTGGCTCTAGGATTTGAACGGCAGGATTTTTTTGCAAAGACGTAATCACTGAGGATGATCCTTGAACAGCTAACGGGATGTACTCCCTCGCTTCTTTTTCCACATTGCTATAGGATGTTCCCAACAAAAAGAAGACGAACGGAATGACGAGCAATGGCACCAGAAGCGTCCCCATCCACGCCTTGCGATCGCGAAACAAGTCCATCAGTTCTTTTTTCAGTACGGTCCAAACGACATGCGAGCCCATCAGCCTTCGCTCCCTTCCACGACAGCCATGAAAATGTCGTCCAGATCCTCTGTCCCAAACTGCTCGCGCAACGTATCCAATCCTCCGGCGAACCGCAGCTTACCCTTGTGCATGAGCGCAACCCTTTTGCACAGCTTGTTAATCTCGCCCATGTTGTGACTGGAGAACAGAATCGTCTTCCCCTCTTCTTGCAGCATTCTGACCATTCTTCGAAAGATTGTAGCAGCCGTTACATCCAGTCCTGTCGTCGGTTCATCCAGCAAAATGACATCGGGATCGTGTACGAGCGTCCGGGCAATCGCTACCTTTTGCTTCATTCCCCGGGAAAAGGCCCCTACTCGCCTGTCGATAAAATCATCCATCTCAAGCATCCGGCTCAGACTATGAATCCGCTCCTCAAGCCTTGCTTGCTCCAATCCGTATAGACGACCAAAGTACGCGATATTTTCCCGCGCTGTCAAACGGCTGTAAAGACCCACATCTCCCCCGAACAAAATGCCGATTCTGCGGCGCACTTCAAGCGGTTGCTGTCGAACGGAAAACCCACTAATCTCGATGTCTCCCTCGGTCGGGGTTAAAACTGTCGCCATCATGCGCATTGTCGTTGTCTTACCCGCACCGTTTTCTCCGAGAAGTCCGTATACCTCGCCTGCCTCGACCCGAAACGATACATGCTGGACCGCTGCGATTTCCTTGAATCGCTTGCTAACATCCTTGACCTCAATCAACAGCAGTCCCTCCTCTCCCGTATTTTCACTAGAATCGCACCTTCAGTAAGTACGATGCCCGCTTTTCTCCCGTAAACGTTACCTGTACGACACCCGTCCGCCCACGCAAAACCCTCGGTATAGCGCCAGTGACTTGGAATTCCCGCCGCTTCTCATCGACTCGCGCGACAGACACGGAGCCTGGGGGCGAAAAGACCTGGTCGCCTTCCAATGTGTAAAATGAAAGGGTGATTTCTCCCGCTTGCCCGTGTGCCTCTCCCGAAAAACGGATGATCTCCATCATTCCTGACACCGCTGACACTTCCGTGAGGTCAAAAAGCGGATGACGCAGGTTCGCAAGCGTCTGCCCGTTTTTCCAGTCCTGCAAAAACGCATCAAACTCCTGTACAGCAACCATCCTCGCTGCCGAGGAAGTCGTAGGGACATGCGAAGGTATTGCACCAAAAATAAGTGCAGAAGACGTCAGCACCAGTGGCAACCAAATAGAAAGCATGCTAATTCCCTCCAATAATTGGTGCCCTTAGCATGCCCTTACAAAAGTTACCCGTATGTGTCTTTGGCGAATCAGAATCTTTTGACTTTGAAAGCTGTAACTCTCCTATCCTACAACGGATAGCGCTCTTTCCACTTTGTCAGGGAAAAGTCTTCAAACAGCGCGACGAAAGACTCCGTATCGTTAATATAATGACGGGTTTCTTTTGCCTCTGGATGTTTTTCTAGATACAGCGTTGCTACCAAATGGCTGACAGGAACACCTTCTGCCTCTTGATCGTAAATGCCCCGCTCAGCGAGCACTTTGCCAAAATAACGCACATAGGTGACTGTTATTGTTTTTTCTTGACCATCTTCTTGCCACGTAGAAATGGAACGATCAAATGTATCAGACGGTGATCCACCTTTTCCAGGTGCCACACTTTCTCCTGCAACAGAAATGAGCTTCATGTACTTCCATCCTCCTTTTTCTTCCTGTACGTTCATTATAGGGGAGAGTGGAAATTGTTACAAATTGCTTTGTCATCTGCCATTGGAAAAACCACTGCCTTTATTTGTCTGATACACTAGACAGAACGATTTAAAAAACTCCGAAATTTTTTCGCATCCCGTGTCAGATAATCCGTGAACCAGAAGTCTACATAGTAAATCAACAAATCACGAGGAGTTTTTGCGATGGAACACTTGGTTATCAAGCCTAAGACTCAAGAAGAACAAGACCAGACAGACGACGAGACTTTGGTAGAGCAAGCAAAAGCCGGAGATCAAGCAGCGTTTAGCGAGCTGGTCAGGCGTCATCGCTCCAAAGTATACGGCTATGCACGGTCGTATACACAAGAAGCCTTTCTTGCCGAAGACATCGTTCAGGATGCTCTCATTCGCGCCTTTTTGCACCTTGGAACACTGGTGGATAGCCGACGTTTCCTCCCTTGGCTGCATCGGATTGTGCGCAATCAAGCATACACGCGTCTGGCGAAGGGTCCGCAAAAAAGGGAAACCGTCTTCTCGAGTCTAGGCAAACAGACGTATGAGCAGGAACCGACTGACTGGGAGCACCTCGATAGTATCCTGCACAGGCTGGGACGGTCTTGGTCACACTCTGCGCAGAACACCAATCCCGAAGAGGTCATGGTGCGGCGTGAACTGTTTGAGACGATCAGGAGCCTGCTGTACTGCCTCAATCCTCGGGAGAAACGCATCGTGGAATCTCATTTTTTTGACCATTTGGCCCCTCATGAGATCGCCCACATGTTCCAGATGTCCCAGGCGAATGTCTACCAAGTGCTATCGCGTTCTCGCAAAAAACTGATTCAGGAAAAAACTCGTGTCGTTGTTGATCAATACATGAAGACGAGAAAGGTTGCGGGGAGTATGAAACAAGCAGTATTAAATAAACCAGAAGCATTCACTATGCCTACTTGGATTACTTGCGCAGCAGCACTATACGGATTGGTAGAATCGACCGATCGAAAAATGTCTTTGCCGATGATCCTTGGCCTGAGCGGGCATGCCTTTCGCCTGACAATCGTCCCTGAAAATATCCACATTGCGGGTCCGACGATGTTTCACTTTCAGCGGGTCTTGCAGCAGGGTTTGAAAAACATGGGCTTTGAATCTCGTGCCGTCACCTCGTATCATCTTTCCTGCGAACCAAGCATTAATGCAAATCAAGTAGAACCTTCGCTGCTCAGCCCGGAAGCACGCCAGAAGCGACAGCTGTCTGTCCTCTTGCCAGAAGCATTGGAGCTGGTTCACCGTTCCATCGACAAAGGGCACCCTGTGCTTGCTTGGGACCTGTTCATGCCAGAGTTCGGATTGATCTACGGCTATGATGATGAAAAAAGAGTGTTTTACGCAGGAGATAACTGCCGAAACGACAGTACCATTCCTTATGAAAACTTGGGACGGGGTATCCTCGAGGAGCTATTTGTCCTTGCCATCGACCGTGCGGTTCCAATCGATCAACGCACGATGCTCGCAAATGCCCTCCAATCTGCACTCGTTCATTATCGTGGAGAAGAACCGCAGGACGCGAGCTGCGTCAATGGTCTAGCGGCCTATGCTGCTTGGCAGGAAGCCTATGAAAAGGGAACGGTTGAGTCGAATGGCAACGCGTATACGACCGTGGTGAACGGGGATGCACGTCGCTACGCCTCTCTTTTCTGGAGCGAAATCGTTGATACGTGGACAGATTCTGTGTTAGATGAGGTTCGCCCACTGATGAAAGAAGCGGCTAGCTTGTACGGGGCGATTGCCGATGGCTTTGACACGTTAAGCAAGCTCTTCCCGTTCCCGGCTGGAGGCGAGCCGAACGATTCGGAGCAGGGTAAGCAGGCTATTGCGTTGTTGCAGGCGATTGAGCGAAATGAGCGCGAGGCTGTATCCGTCCTGGAACAAATTCAGGCGGGACTTGAGAATAAAGTAGGAAAGTAAACCGAAAGAAGTAAGGCGATTTATGGTCGCCTTACTTCTTTTAGGTTATTGCTCCATTCAAACTTCCCGCTTACTGCATCTACGGTTGGCCAGCCCTTATAGGTATCAATTGTATAGACGAGCTGAAGATAAGGAGATTTTTTGCCATTGTAGGTCGGCCAGAAGTAGGACAGCTTGAGCGGAAGATTCTTTGCTGCCAGGTCAGCAGCTTGCTGTGCAGTCACAGATGGTTTAAGTACTGGAAGTCCGCCTTCCTTGTTCGGCATAGTTGGAGAGAAATATACGACTTGGCCGCTCTTCATTTCGATCACGACCCAATAATTGTGATCGAGCACAGGCAGACCATTTTGGAGCCTATGAAACCTGAAGGAATAATTATCTGTATGTCTTTCCTTAACCTTATTTAATTCCATCATCCAGTCGGCCAACACCGCAGGTTTATATGGATCGAATATCTCTACTTGCCATTCATTAGCCGAAATCGAAGCATACGATTCAAGGACGGCAATCGCTTTTTTTAGTGCTTCTTCCCTCGTCAATGGAGTAAATAGGTTTTCCTTTCGTGTCCAATCCATAGCATTGATAACCTGTCCAGTAGATTCGTCCACCTTAAGGAGAATATCCACCCCACCACGATCTGTCCAAGAATAAACGAAGTCTCCCCAACTATTCCTTGCATCATAGGGCATATTCGTGAGCTTTTTATCTGTTCCAAACAAATTCGTAACAATTTTCTCTGCATCAGCCCGGTTTGAGACAATAAGTGAGTTCTCTTTTGGAGTGATCGTAATGTTCTTCACATTGACAGGATTTCGTTTTCCATCGTCTACGATCTCTAATCCGCTAGGCGCTTCAATCTGCTTTCCTGTTACAGCATCTATAAATGGTGAAGTTCTCCATGCATATTGTATACTCGGTTTGCCGCCGCTCCCTTCCTGAACATATCCGTAGTCGAAATGATCGGGGGTGAATAACTGCTCTGTGACGGCTGTTGGTGTCAATGCCGATTTTGGATCAGGAACCTTGGTATCTTCCAAATCAAGTGGATGAAAAGACAAACTTACAAGATGACCTTCGTAATCCGTAATCATGTATATGCCAGTCAGGATCC
Organism: Brevibacillus sp. AG; assembly: GCF_028369215.1. Classification (NCBI taxonomy): domain Bacteria; kingdom Bacillati; phylum Bacillota; class Bacilli; order Caryophanales; family Paenibacillaceae; genus Brevibacillus; species Brevibacillus sp. AG. The sequence goes on from NZ_JAQMYO010000003.1 coordinate 338,784, forward strand.
CTCTATCTACTTCCAAACCATTCAGCATAGCAGGATATTCTATGTACCGAAATCTGACTATCTCGGGACGCTTCTCCTCAATTTGCGATAATTTAGGAGTACCTGTCATTTTCCGTTTATCTGACCATTGTACGGCGAGAAAAAGTTTTTCTGCACGCTGCAATAAAACCTCGTCCGTTACTCTCCCTTTAGCATTCCAAATTTCCAGGGCTGCGTTATAGCTGAGCATTTCCCCGGTTTCCCTATCAAAAACGAGAGAGGCTCCAACGTACTCATCTTTTGGATGACTCATGTACAAGACTACTTCATTACCCGTCCTCAGTTTAACGGTTCGCACTGTCAACGTTTTTAATTCGGGCTCCAGCTCTTCTAAAGCAGCCACGATTTGAGCGGCGCCTTCCGGGAGGTTGATTTCTTCTGGAGCTGGGGCTGCTGTGCTTTTCAGGAGGATTTCAGGGCTTGCAGCCAATGCGAATCCACTTGTTCCAAAGAGTATCGTTGCTACTGTTAGAACAATTGATAAGCCTTTTATGAACATGTTGATCAAGCCTTTCTCTCTTCCTGTCTCGTGTTTCTATACGGGCTACTATTCCTCGGACTCACTCCATTTGAACGATCCGTTTACGGCATCTACAGTTGGCCAGCCTTTGCTGGTATCGAGCTTGTAGGCAAGAATGGGAGCATTATGATCACTGGATGTCGGCCAGATGTAAGTCAGCTTTACCGGTACATTTTTGGCGAAAATTTCAGCAACCTGCTGGTCTGTTACGGATGGTTTGAGCACAGGATATTTGCGATCCTCTGCGGGAACTGAGGCCAGGAACTCTGCGACTTGTCCTTTAATTGGATCAATAACTACTCCATAAGAATACTCCATGGCTGGTATACCGTTTTGTTTCTCGAAAAATAAAAAGCCATACTGCTCGATGGATTTCTTTTCCTCAGTCTCTTGCTTGTTATCCCTATTCGAAAGAACCTTCAGAGCCAGTGGATCTTCTGGTTTGATTCGTTCGTACATTTCGACTTGCCATTCGGATTTTTTTGCATAAGGCTCCAAGAAAGCAATCGCTTTTTGTAACGACTGTTCTTTGGTGAGCGGAGCAGGAAGATATGGGATATGCGTCCAATTCAGATAACCACCAATCTCTCCTGTCATTTTGTCCTCCACTACCGAAGCGTAATTCACTTCAACATAGTTCGCCCAATAATGATTGATTATGCCGTCCTGCTCCTCCTTTCGATAGGTCGAATACGTCTTCTTCGTATCTATTCCAAACAGGCGCTCTAAAATTTGTGTATCCGTTGCATTTTTCTCAATGAATGGCTTTGCCTGGGGCTTCAAGGAAATATTTTTCAGATCAGCAGCATTTAGCTTGCCTTCCCCATTTTCTTCCCCCCATCCATCAACGATCTGCTTGCCTGTCAGTGCATCAAATATTGGAGATGTTCTTAGCTTATACGCTAACCCAGGCTTACCTTCACTACCTTCCCATACATATCCATGCTGGATTCGTTCAGGTGTAAAAATCTGCTTCTGGATCGCCTCTTTTGCGACAGCTTTTTTCGGGTCAGCAACCTGAACTCCCTTCAAATCGAGCGGTTCAAACGAGACCCCGATTAAATGACCCGCGAAATCCATGTCTACATCTATGCCAAAACGCGTTCCTTCTATTTCCAGACCGTTCAACAGAATCGGATAGTAGACATTTCGGAATTCAATTGACTCTTCCTCATCATCCACGTATGTTGACAATTGTGGGGCATCCGTCATGCTCCGCTTCTTCGATCCAAGCAACTCCTCAACGGCTTTATCGGCTTTTTTCAAAATGGCCTCATCTGTTGCTTTTTCTTTCTGATCCCAGATGATGGTGGCAGCCTCGAAACCAACCATCTCACCGCTATTGCGATCAAAAAGGATATACGCATCCTCATGTATGTTGTCTGGATGATGCATAGTCAAGACCACTTGATTTTCATCTTGCTCCGAAATGAAGACTTCCCGCACCGTCAAAGCTTTCAAAGCAGGCTCCAGCTTCTCCAGCGCAGCGACAATCTCTACCGCACGAGTAGGCAGCTTGACTTGTTCTTCCGATGGAGTTTCTGCATTTTTCAAGATCATTTCCGGGCTTGTAGCAAATGCCTGGGCACCCGTTCCCAGCAGCATGGTTGTCACTGCAAAAGCAGCCGTTGCACTTTTCCAATTTTGTTTCATGAACATTTCTCCTAATCAATTATGATGATAGCTACGCATTCTATCTTACTTTTTTTCCACTATTTAGCATAGCTTATAGCACAAAAAAACAGCACTCTCCCCTTCCAGAGAAAGTGCTGTCGTATGTTTTGCCTACAGGCTGTTCAATACTTCCTGAATCAACTTGTTTACCATTCCCGGGTTTGCCTTGCCTTTGGTTTGCTTCATAACTTGACCCACGAAGAAAGCAGCTGCTTTTTCGTTTCCGGCTTTGAAGTCTGCCACGGCTTGCGGGTTGGAATTGACCGCATCGACGACGACTTGACGCAGAGCGCCTTCATCGCTAATTTGGACAAGTCCTTTTTCTTCGACGATCTGCTTCGGCTCTTTGCCGGTCTCGACCATCTCTTTGAAGACGGTTTTGGCGATTTTGGAGGAAATGGTTCCGTCCTCGATCAGCTTGATCATCTCACCCAAGCCTTTTGGTGTCATTTTCACATCAGCAAACACCAGATTGTTGGCGTTGAGGTGTGCCAATAGGTCAACCATCAGCCAGTTTGCTACGGACTTCGGCTCTGCTCCTGTTTTCACAGTCTCATCAAAGAAATCAGCCGTCTCCTTGGAGATCGTAATGACTCCGGCATCATCCTTAGACAAGCCAAACTCGTTCACATAGCGTGCCTGACGAGCATCTGGCAGCTCTGGAATGGTTGCGCGAACCGCTTCAATCCACTCCTCGGAAATCTGCATGCGAACCAGATCCGGGTCTGGGAAGTAACGATAGTCGTGCGCTTCTTCTTTCGAACGCATCGTCAACGTCTTCTTGTTCGCTTCATCCCAACGGCGTGTTTCCTGAACGACCTTGCCACCGGAAGAAACTACCTCCGTCTGACGCAGTACCTCGTACTCCAAGCCCATTTGTACGTTGCGGAAGGAGTTCATGTTTTTCAGCTCAGCCTTGGTTCCGAATTCTTCTTGACCGTATGGACGGATCGAAACATTGGCATCGCAGCGCAGGGAGCCTTGTTCCATGCGAACGTCAGATACTTCGGTGTACTGGATGATCGCTTTCAGCTTTTCCAGATACGCACGTGCTTCTTCCGGTGTGCGGATGTCTGGCTCAGAAACGATCTCGACGAGCGGTACACCGACGCGGTTGAAGTCAACCAGGGACTCTCCGCCAAAATCGCTGTGCGTCAGCTTACCCGCATCCTCTTCCAAATGCAGACGAGTGATGCCAATTCGTTTCGTCTCACCGTTTACCTCGATGTCGATCCAGCCATTGTAGCCGATCGGCTGGTCAAACTGCGAGATTTGGTACGCTTTTGGCGAGTCTGGATAAAAGTAGTTCTTGCGGTCGAACTTAGTCTCGCGGGAAATCTCGCAGTTGAGGGCGAGTGCTGCTTTCATCGCGAATTCTACCGCTTGCTTGTTCGTTACAGGCAGTACACCTGGATGTCCCAAGCAGATCGGACATGTATGTGTATTCGGCGGGGCACCAAATTCAGTCGGGCAACCGCAAAAGATTTTACTGTTGGTCGATAGCTCGGCGTGAACCTCCAAGCCGATGACGGTTTCGTATTTGCTCATGCTCTTACCCCCTCACCCATTCCGGTTTGCGGCCGTAGAAGCCTGCTGTTTGCTCATACGCATGGGCTACGCGCAATACGGTGGATTCGTCAAATGCACGACCTACGATCTGCAAACCGATCGGCAGACCGTTTTTGGAGAATCCGCACGGCACGCTGATTGCTGGCAGTCCAGCCAGGTTTACAGGAACGGTACAAATATCTTCCAGATACATTTTCACCGGATCATCTACGTTTTCGCCTACTTTGAAAGCCGTAGAAGGCGTAGTTGGATGCAAGATGACATCGTAGTCAGCAAAAATGCTGTTGAAGTCCTGAATGATCAAGGTGCGTACTTGCTGCGCCTTTTTGTAGTAAGCATCGTAATAGCCAGACGAGAGCGCGTAGGTTCCGAGCATGATGCGGCGCTTCACTTCTGGGCCAAAGCCTTGGCTGCGAGATTCCTTGTACAGCTCGATCAGGTTTGCAGCATTGTCTGCACGCACACCATATCGTACGCCGTCAAAACGAGCCAGGTTGGACGAAGCTTCAGACGAAGACAAGAGGTAGTAAGCTGGCACTGCGTATTCTGTATGCGGCATGGAAACCTCGCTCCATGTAGCACCCATGCTCTCCAGCTGTTTCAATGCTGCCAGAACAGCATCGCGAACCTCAGGGTCAATCCCTTCTCCGATCAACTCTTTCGGTACCCCGATACGCAGTCCTTTTACATCTCCAGTCAATGCGGACAAGTAATCCGGTACGTCCACATTGGCAGAGGTAGAGTCGTATTCATCATGTCCCGCAATTGCTTGCAGCACATAGGCGGAATCCTCTACGTTTTTCGTCACCGGCCCGATTTGATCCAGCGAGGACGCGAACGCAACCAGACCGAAACGGGATACACGTCCATACGTAGGCTTCAAGCCGACAACGCCACAAAAAGCAGCAGGCTGACGGATGGAGCCACCTGTATCAGAGCCGAGTGTGAAATAAAAATGACGCGCAGCCATTGCCGCCGCTGAGCCACCGGAAGAGCCTCCCGGAACATAGTCGGTGTTCCACGGGTTTTTCGCTGGGAAAAAGCCGGAATTTTCGTTGGAGCCGCCCATCGCAAACTCGTCCATGTTCAGCTTCGCAACGATGACCGCATCGGCATCCTTGACCTTTTTGGAAACAGTCCCGTCATGGACAGGATCGTAGTTCGCCAAAAATTTGCTCGCGCAAGTCGTGCGAACGTCTTTTGTAACCAGGTTGTCCTTCAGTCCGGCAGGCAAGCCGTAGAGAAGACCCAGTTCCTCATTTCCCTTGACCAGACGCTCGTCCAATTGACGGGCATGAGCCAAGGCTCCCTCTTCATCTACATGCAGGACGGATTGGATTTCTCCGTCATGCTCCTTGATGCTAGCGATGGAAGCCTGCACCAGATCCGTTACCGAAATCTCTTTTGCGCGCAGGGCGCTATGTATTTCAGACAATCGCTTGTCAAACAGCGACACAGTGGGTTCCTCCCTTCTCGTTATCCAGTAGGTTATTCAAATACAGCCGGTACTTTAAACTGCCCGTCTTCGTGATCTGGTGCGTTTTTCAGCACGTCCTCACGCGGCAGGGACGGTCTGTTTACGTCTTCGCGCATGACGTTTTTCACGTCTGTAGCATGACTGGTTGGCTCAATATTGGATGTATCGAGCTCATTCAGCTTGGCTGCAAAATCAAGAATCGCATTCAGGTCTTTTGTGTACCGCTCCGCTTCTTCCTCAGTGAGCTGCAAACGGGCCAAATTAGCTACGTGTTCTACTTCTTTGCGAGTAATGGCACTCATTCTTTCCACCTCCGAATCGTATCACATAACTTTGATCTTACTTGAAAAGAGCAGGTTCAGTCAATTTTCGTAGGGATTTCAACAGGAAAAACAAATAATGTTCTCGACAAAAAAATATTGATCGATTATTCGCTAATAAAAACTTTGGCTCGCTGTTGTGGTGGGGAGGAAACAGGAGAAAACGCTCAGCTTCTTGTCCCACCCGCTGGGGGATTCACTGCCCGACTCCATGCAAAAAGCGAAACCGCGTCCAAAGTAGTCCTTTCAGGATGTGTTTCAGAGGTGGACGCTTAAGAGCGTGTTTCGCTTTTTGCATTCCGTCTCGGTCGGTGTACCAAAGATCTTCGCTTTTTCCTCCTGTTTCCTCTACGAGCGTTCAGTGTTAAACGGGTCTAAAAGACTTAAAAGATGGAAGAATGTAATCAGTTACGACAGAGAAGAATATTTCCAGACGTAGCGACTTGTGGAGTCCTACCAAGCGGAGAAGGGATGAGCGGGCAAAAGAAACGCAACCGTGCCCGTGCGACGTAGCGGCTACCACTTTTGCGTTTCCCCGCGAATCCCTTCGGAGCGGGCAGTCTGAGCCCTCAGCAGGACGGAGCCTGGAGCCTAGACTGGAAATATTCTTCTCCCCACCACAGCCACATCTACTAGAAAACTTCATCTTCTAAGAAAAACAAGCCCAAGGCATTTGCCCTGGACTGTGCGTCTTCTATCTCTTGCTATTCAGCCTTCTTTTTCGCCAAGGCCTGCCCCATCAAAAGAGACTTCCCTTTTTCAACGCCCGTTGCCCATTCGAGCTTGTTGGACTCCAACAACAAAATGACGGTGGATCCAAATTCGAACCAGCCCAGCTCCGCCCCTTTTTCATAGCGAGGTGTCCCAGCAATCTTCTCGTGGGTTTGCCGCCCATGCTTGATATTCGTCGTAGCTGTGTTGTAGCAGACCTTCACGCTTCCTACAAACAAAGCTCCTACTTTAACCAAAGCCATATCGCCCAGGCTATCTGTTTTGATGTGAGTTACCAAGCGTTCATTGCGGGCAAACAAACGGTCTACGTTTTCTATCCCGAGCTGGTTGACTGGATAGAGTCTGCCAGGCAAATAGCAGTAACAGCTCAAATCGCCCGTTACCGGCATATGAATCCGGTGGTAATCCCTTGGACTCAAATAAATCGTGATAAATTTACCACCATAATAACGTTTGGCCTCTTCCTCTGAACCGCCCAACAGCTCACTCACACTGAACTCTTTTCCCTTTGCTTGGATCAAAGTACCTTCGCAAATATCACCCAACTGCGAAACGGTTCCATCTACCGGGCTGACGATGGTATCTGGGCCAGGTGCAATCGGTCTCGCTGCGGGCTTCAGGCGTCGGGAAAAAAACTCCTTCAGCGTGCGGTATTCCGAAGCCGGCTTTTCTATGATGGACGTATCAATTTGATAGTGCTTTATGTATCGTTGAATGGCTAATCGACTAAAGGGAGTAGCGGTAATTTTGCCCATAGTCCGCGACATCGCGTTTTGTGGCAAGCGATGAATGAGACCTGGGAGCAGCTTTTTGCCCATAAGAAATGCTCCTTCGTAAAACAACAATACCCTTACTTTACCACTTCTGCTAACAGCCAGTAAACCCCGCACTATTACCAGAGGTTCATCATTTTCTTCGACGGTCTTGCTATACTATAATCATTCTAACAAGCCAACTATCAGTGGTTGTTCAAAAGGTCGACTTTTTGAACACACATTATCAGGAGATATCGGTTATGGTGAAGAAGCTCGATTTTACTACCCTTGTCAGTCAACATGGAGATATCCTAACCAGTCTGTTCGATCATATGTCGGACATGTTCTTTCTCATGGCTGTCGAACAAGCTGCGGACGGGGAGTATCAGTTCCGCTATGTCTTGATGAATCCATCCGCTATGTACAATGCTCAGTTGAGCGAGGAAGCATACGGAAAAACGTTTGAGGACGTGTATCCTCATGAAAAAAACAGCTTATTACAGCATATGTACACACAAGCGGTAAAAAGCGGGAGTCCGATCCACTTTACTGCAAATGGTGACATCATTGGCGAATCCATTCTTTCTCCTGTCTACGATAGTAATGGCGTATGTACGCATGTATTTTCCATTACCCGCGATGTTACCGAACGCACAAACCTGGAGTCACAGCTGGCCTATATGGCGTATCATGATGTGCTCACAGGATTACCGAACAGGCGCCTCCTCTCCGAAAAGCTCCAGCAAGCTCTACGTGCTGCCCAATCAAAAGAGGAGATAGTCGCTGCCCTCTATTTGGACTGTGACCGCTTTAAAGAAATTAACGATACCTGGGGTCATGACACTGGAGATTTGTTTTTGCAAATGTTGGCTACACGCCTCAAATCATCCGTTCGAGATGGAGATATTGTCGCACGTCTGGGTGGAGACGAGTTTGTCATCGTTCTGACCGGCATTCACTCCGAACGTCAGGTTGAAAAAATTGCGAACCGTATCCTGCTTGCGACTCAAGAGCCGTGGATGATCGAGGACCGGGCCATACCGTTCTCGACAAGCATAGGCATTGCCCTCTACCCGGCATCTGCAAGCGAAGCGGAACAACTGTTGAGCAATGCAGACAAAGCACTTTATCAGGCCAAAAAGACAGGGCGCAATCGTTTCTTTTTCTTTGACTCCATTTGATTATTGACTATAAAACAAAAACACTGCCAAGACGGAGAACAGCAAACTCACCACATACAGAATGATGACCGTCTGCTTCGTAGACAACCCCCGGGACATGAGCCGATGATGAACATGTCGACGATCCGCTTGGTACATGGGGGAGCCTGCCAAAAGCCGACTGATCATGACCTGTACAGTGTCTATGACGGGCAAGCCTACTGCCAGCACAGTCACGACTAATGAAATGAGCGTAGCCCCTTTCATCGTTCCTTCCAACGAGATCACGCCGAGAGCGAATCCCAAAAACATCGATCCCGCGTCACCCATAAAAATTTTCGCCGGATAAAAATTAAAGCGTAGAAAAGCGAGTGCAGCACCTGCCAGTGCGACTGCCAATAGTGCCGTTAATTCTTGACCTTTGAGCATCGATAAAAAGAACAAGGTCACCGCTGAGATCACAGTAGCACCTGCAGCGAGTCCGTCCACCCCATCCAAAAAATTCACCATATTGATCAAGCCGACGATCCACAGCACGGTCATCAGCAGGGAAACCAGGATTGGAAATGAGATATACATCCCTTCCTCTCCCCCCAGCCACATGAAATTGATTCCCCGAAAGCGAATATCCATGAAGAATGTCAGCGTCGCTACCAATAACTGCACCATCAGCTTCGGCAGTGCCGGAAACTCTTTTTTCTTCGACTTGTACGTATCGTCTACCCATCCAATGGCCACCAGCATGGCCCCTCCAACTGCCAAAACTGCAACGGTTTTTTGCGCCCCTGCAAAAAAAGTTGACACCAACAAGAGACCGACGAACATCGCCAACCCACCAGATAATGGGATCGGTCTGCTATGTCCCTTTCTTCCCTTTGGCATATCTAGCAGCTTTGTTTTCCAAGCCAGCCAATTTGCTACTGGCATTAACAAATACACAACAAAAAACGAGGAGAGTCCTGACACGATATAAGTAAACAGTTACCCTCACCTGCTTTGCCCTTCATTTTGTCTTTAGTGTGGACAAAATGGGAACAAAAAAGCCGCCCCTGTATAAGAGGCAGCCTTTTTTATTGCGAAGCTTACAGTTTTTCGGAAACCATTTTTGCTTGTGTGAAGAGCAAGAGGTAGTCTGGTCCACCCGCTTTGGAGTCTGTACCGGACATGTTGAATCCTCCGAATGGATGTACACCTACCAAAGCGCCTGTGCACTTGCGGTTGAAGTACAGGTTACCAGCATGGAACTCTTCGCGTGCACGCTCCAGGTTTTCACGGTTGCGGCTGATGACAGCGCCAGTCAAACCGTACTCGGTGTTGTTCGCGATTTCCAGTGCATGATCGAAATCGTTCGCTTTCGTGAACGCTACCACTGGGCCGAAGATTTCTTCTTGCATGATGCGAGCTTGTGGATCTACATCTGCAAATACAGTTGGCATGATGAAGTAGCCGGATTCTGGACCTTTTTCGCCACCTGCAACCAGTTTGCCTTCTGTTTTACCAATCTCGATGTACTCGAGGATTTTGTTGTATGCTTTCTCGTCAACTACAGGACCTGTGTAGAACTCGTTGGTTCTGATGTCGCCGACAGTCAGTTGTTTGGTCAACTCTACTACGCGACCCAGTACTTGATCGTACACGTCTTGGTGAACGATAGCACGGGAGCAAGCGGAACATTTTTGACCGGAGAAGCCGAATGCAGAAGCCACGATGGACTGTGCAGCCAACTCGAGGTCGCAGTCGTTGTCAACCACGATGGAGTCTTTACCGCCCATTTCGGCAACCAGACGCTTCATCCATTTTTGACCTGGACGATGTTTCGCAGCCAGTTCGTTGATACGCAGACCTACGTCACGGGAACCTGTGAAGCTGATGAAACGAGTCAGGTTGTGCTCTACGAGGTAATCGCCGATTTCGCTACCGGAACCTGGTACGAAGTTCACAACACCAGCTGGTACGCCAGCGTCTTCGAGGATTTCCATGAATTTGGCAGCGATAACTGGAGTAGTAGAAGCAGGCTTCAATACAACAGTGTTACCCGCTACGAGAGCTGCTGTCGTCATACCAGCCATGATCGCCAGAGGGAAGTTCCAAGGCGGGATAACGATACCTACGCCAAGTGGAATGTAGTACAGTTCGTTGTCCTCATCCGGGATACGTGGCAAGTCATGGCGCTGGGACAGCTTATCCATTTGACGTGCATAGTATTCCATGAAGTCGATTGCTTCTGCTGTGTCAGCATCAGCTTCTGGCCAGCTTTTTCCTGCTTCTTTTACGAGCCAAGCAGAGAACTCATGCTTGCGGCGACGCAGGATTGCTGCTGCTTTATACAGATAGCGGGAACGTGCTTGTGCAGGCACCTTTTTCCATGTTTCGAAAGTGCTAGCAGCTGTTTGGATCGCTTTTTCAGCCAGTGCTTGGTCAGCCTGGGAAACAACGCCCACTACTTGTTCTTTATTAGAAGGGTTGAAGGAGCTGGATTTCTTTTCAGTTGTGATGCGTTCTCCGCCGATGATAAGCGAATACTCACGGCCAAGCTCACTTTCTACCTTAGCGAGCGCTTCTTCAAATGCCTTTTTATTTTCTGGCAGACTAAAATTGGTGAACGCCTCGTTTTTGAATTCCACTTGCATCTGTGACGCCTCCTTATCGATATCTTCCATGTTTCGGATCACTCATAAAACATATGCAAGGATCATACCAACCAAACAATTAAAAGCTCGACTCTATTAGTGTTTGCATTTTTTCCGAAAAATCACCGCCAAGATTCAAGAAGTATTTCGAACACTTTTGTACATGCAGCGTTCATCACTTTACACTTTTGTTCAATTGACTATCTTTTGTGTACAAAAAAACACCCGACTTACTCACCTTTTCAGGCGATCATTCGGGTACTTGTTGCTTTTCCTTATTGTCTGTAAATATGCATATACGGCTCACCACTTGTCGGTCGAATGTAGAGCGACAATGGTTTGTTCATCGACTGCACGTACATGTTGACATGGACGTTCTTATCGAATAGTTGGTTGATACTGCCCGCTGCAAATTGAGTAAACTGCAATACCTCTGTTCTGGAGTCATACTCTGCCGTAGCTGTGATTGTCATTTCCGTCAGCCTGCCATCCATGAAGCGCCCCAGACCAGTCATCCCGATGTACTCACCGAAATAACCCTTAGACTGGCGCATGAGCTTATCGTACTGCAAGGACACTTCTGGGTACTTCTTCTCAGCCTCAGAGCTTGGGAATAGTAAAAACTCCTCTTCGATCGGCAGCCACTTGGATACCGTTGCTTCATTCGCCCCTACAGTTCCTGACATGATAAAGTGACCTGGCACCAGAGAAGAATTCGCTTCCGGTACTTGATACATCAAAATCAATATCGGAACCTGCGGGCTGTTGGCACGTACAGACTGCACAATACGAGCTGCGACCTGCTGGCCTTTTGCTTGCAGTTCTTGAGTCGTGTAGACCTTGTCCTGACCGGTTGCATCCTGGTAGTTCGGCGAAAGCGACAAGCCCAACACCATGCCAGCCAAGCTCTTATCCTTTTTGTTCAGGTAATCGTGCTCCAACACGTGCACGAGAATTCCGTTTTTCTTTTTCCCGTTGGCCCCAGCCGTCTTTTCTTGTGCGATCCACTGGGTGACTTGCTCTTTTTTCACTACTTGACCTTCTTGGAAATAATAATCGGACGTCGGGAATGTCTCCCGAGCAAACTCCATCAGGCCTAATTCAAGATGACTGAAATCGATGCGATATTTCGTATCCCCAAGCATACCTCGCGTCTGGTTCGGCTGATATGGCGTAATACTGCCGTAGTAATCCTCGGATACTTCCACTACCTCCGACAAGGACGGTGTAGTAGGCTCAGGAGCTTTGTCCTTGCCCCCAGGTATCAACGAGCAGCCAGTCAATGCCATCACAAGAAGTACAGCTGTGAAGAACCTGCATCCTGTCAAAAACTTCACTTTCATAGATTACTCCTTTTCGTATCCAAAAGTGGGCGATGTACAAATCATTCGTTCCACTTGATCCATCGATTGTCTTCGAGCTTATAGATCAATGCCGATTCGCCAATCCCCACCCATTTTGTATCCTCGCCACCTGAAGCAATGACAATCAGCTTTTCTGGTGAGCGAGCATCAAGCAAACGCCATTCGCCCTTGATTTTCTCATAGATACCTTTTTCGGTTGCGACAGCGAGAGTGCCAGTTCGTCTGTTAATGGCGAGCGAATAGATCTGCTGTGCTCCGGGAATCTCCTCTGTCTTCCACTGCCCCTCTTCATTATAGAGCAAGCTGAATTGAGCCGCTACATAGAGTCGGTCTTGTTCGGGATCAAAGTCCATGGCAAATACTTCCTGATCTATCGGCTGCCACAGGCTCCAAGATTGGGCCTCGTCCGTCGATTGATAAATGCCTTCACCCGAGACAAAGGCAAACAGACGTATTTCGCCTCCTTGGCGACTCCCCACAAAGCTGCTGATATTCGCAGGCTCTGGCAACCCCTTGTTGACAGAAGCCCATTTTTTACCACCATCTGTCGAATGAAGAACCCCATCAATCCCGCCGACAAATATTTGCTTCGGATCATCCGGGTCCACAAGCCAACCTTCGATCGCATACTGCTCTAAATCCGTCGAGAGAGAGGCCCACGATCCACCCCCAACCGAGCTATACAGCCCCGAATTGGTACCCACCCATATTTGCTTAGCATCATCGGTCATCATCAGATTGTGAATGGTTGCTCCCTGCTCCAATACGTCCTGATAGGTCAAGTTCCCTTGTAGAGCAAAAGCTGTAACTGTTGGAGGATTCGTATTGGTTTGTTCACTGCCAGTACTGCTGTTACTTCCACAGCCAACCAATTGCAGCATGGCTAATACACCGATTCCCCATTTCAGGAAGCTATTCATGCTCTTCACGTCCCTTCCCTTACTCATCCGTTGTCGCCACCGTTTTCTTAGGCGTTGCTCTCCAATACTTGCAGGAAACCTGCTTCGTCCATAACAGCCACGCCTAGTTTTTCTGCCTTCTCCAGCTTAGAGCCCGCTTTTTCACCTGCAATCACCAGGTCTGTCTTCTTGCTGACGCTGCCTGTTACCTTCCCACCCAAGCGCGCAATCGCTTCCTCTGCTTCCTGTCGCGACATTTGCGTCAAGGTGCCAGTTAAAACGATTGTTTTACCTGAGAATGGGAGGTCTGCGCCACTTTCAATGCGGATTCCTTTGTACTCCATGTTCACTCCGGCCGTACGCAGTCTCTCAATAACTGCCTGAGCCTGCGGCTGTGCGAAGTAGTTCACGAGACTCGCAGCCATTTTCGGCCCGATCTCATCGATTTGTGTAATCTCTTCTTCGGATGCCTGCATAATGGCATCGATATTGCCAAAATGCTCCGCGAGAACACGTGCCGCCTTGGCTCCGACCAAACGAATACCAAGACCAAACAGTACGCGCTCCAGCGAGTTTTCCTTGCTCGCTTCAATCGCCGCGAGCAAATTATCTACGGACTTTTCACCCATGCGCTCCATGCCCATTAGAACATCGCGCTGTTGGTGCAAGTAATACAGGTCAGCAACACTGTGAATAATACCGTCGCGATACAGCTGGGCCACGACCTTTTCTCCCAAGCCGTCAATGTTCATGGCTGTTCGAGACACGAAATGAATCATGCCTTCACGGATCAGTGCCGGACACATCGGATTGATGCAGCGCAGAGCCACTTCTTCCTCCAAGCGCACCAGCTCACTGCCGCATTCCGGGCAATGCGTTGGCATGGCAAACGGTACTTCATTTCCAGTACGACGCTCTGGCAAGACAGCGATAATCTCCGGGATAATGTCCCCGGCTTTTTTGACGACAACATGATCGCCGATAAGGAGACCTTTTTCCCGAATAATATCTTCGTTGTGCAAGGAAGCACGCTTCACAGTCGTACCTGCCAGACTAACTGGCTTCAACAAAGCAGTCGGGGTAACATTCCCTGTACGACCCACAGATACTTCAATACCTTCGAGAACCGTCACCGCTTCTTCGGCAGGGAACTTGTAAGCGATAGCCCAACGCGGACTTTTCGCAGTAAATCCGAGCTCCTCCTGCTGCGCGTAACTGTCGACCTTGATCACCATGCCGTCAATTTCATAAGGCAAATGTGGACGCTTCTCTGTCCAGCCGGCAATAAAAGTGAGAAGTTCATCGACTTCGTCAAATACGCGTCGCTCCTGATTCACCATGAAGCCGAGCGTCTCCAGCAAATCAAGCCCTTCACTGTGCGATTCCACTGACTCCCCTTGCAAATCGCCAATGCCGTAAACAAACGTATCCAGTTGACGGGATGCGGCAATCTTCGGATCGAGCTGTCGGAGCGAGCCAGCTGCGGAATTGCGCGGGTTGGCAAATAATGCTTCTCCACGCTCCTCGCGTTCTTTGTTCAGCTTTTCAAATGCTCCTTTGGACATGTAAGCCTCACCGCGAACCTCAAGGGTCAACGGTTTCGTCAGACGCAAAGGAATGGAACGAATCGTTTTCAGGTTTTGTGTGATGTCTTCGCCTGTTGTTCCGTCTCCACGGGTAGCCCCGCGGACGAACAGCCCATTTTCATAATGAAGTGACACGGCCAGACCATCAATTTTCAGTTCAGCTACATATCGGACAGCCTGACTGCCAACGGCCTGACGTACTCGGCGGTCAAAATCCCTGATGTCCTCCTCGTTAAAGGCGTTACCGAGACTGAGCATCGGTGTCCTATGAACGACCTTTTCAAAGAAGGGCAGCGGTTCTCCCCCTACACGCAAGGAAGGAGAATCAGGTGACTGCAAATCAGGGAAGCTGGTTTCAAGCTCCTTTAGCTCCCGCATCAATTGATCGTATTCCTGGTCAGAAATCTCAGGTCGATCCTCTTCATGGTAAAGACGATTATGCCGCTCAATTAGTTTCGCTAATTCTTTAATTTTTGTTTCCGCCGTCAATCGATCCATTTCGTTCATCCTTTCTTACTCATACCTGTTCAAAAAGTTGGCTTTTCAGCACCGAGATAATGGCGAGAACCGTACGAAGGAGGAGCGGAGTGTAGGTCCCTACATGAGCACCGGACTTCGAAGGTGAACGCCATTATCGATGCGAATAAGCTTCCCGGACTGCTTCGTGATCAAAAGACGACTTTTTGAACTACCATTTTTGCGATTGGCTGTATTTGCATTTGCACACTATCCTTTTTGAATAGGAGCGAACTTCGCTAATAGCTTTTTAATGCCAGTCGGGCTTGGGAATGCAATGTCGAGCTCCATGTCGTCGCCCGTTCCTTTTACTTTGACGACCGTACCGTTGCCCCATTTGCCATGTGCTACTCTGTCGCCAACCTTCCAATCAACACCTGCTCCTTGACCGTGACCAGGCAGTTTTTCACCCGCTGGACGGGTAAACGTAGCAGGTGTGCTGCTTGCGGTTCGCTGACTCATGCCAAATTTCGGAGCAGAGCCTGCTTGTGAGGAAGACGCTCCAAACGGTCTCGCTCCCGCCTCACGTCCGAACGCACTGCCATCACGCTGTCCAAATGCACTGCTTCGTCCACCGCCGAAGCTTCGGTCCGCTGTCGCTGGATTTCCTTCCAACAGCTCAGCCGGAATTTCTTGCAGGAAACGAGACGGCGCATTCACATTGGTCCGTCCAAACAACGTCCGCATACGGGCACAAGTCATGTACAGACGTTCCTCCGCCCGTGTAATTCCCACGTAAGCCAGTCGGCGCTCTTCCTCCATCTCGGTATCGTCAAACAAAGAGCGGCTATGTGGAAAGACACCTTCCTCGCAACCGACCAGGAACACGACTGGGAACTCCAGACCTTTGGCGCTGTGCAAGGTCATTAATACAACCTGCCCATCTGCCGATACTTCCTCTTGGGCACCATCATCTCCCAAAGAATCGATGTCTGCCACCAACGCGAGGTCGGTCAGGAAGGCTAGCAAGCTCTTGTCTTCATTTTTGCGCTCGAACTCCTGCGTTACAGACAGGAACTCCTCGATATTCTCCAGACGCGCCTGTGCTTCCAGCGTTTTTTCTTCTTTTAAAGAATCGCGGTATCCAGAGCGCTTCAGCACTTCTTCCACCAGCTCAGTCACACTCAAGTAATCGGTCATTTGCATCAAATTCGAGATGAGATCATTAAAGGACAGGATCGCATTCGTCGTACGCGAAGGTAGCCCCATATAAGCGGTCTCCTGAATCGCTTGGAAAAGGGACTGACCATTTGCGTTCGCATACGCTTGTAGCTTATCTACTGTCGTATCCCCGATATTACGCTTTGGTACGTTGATGATGCGTTGCAAGCTGATATCGTCATCCGGATTGGAGATGAGACGCAAATAAGCCAAGATGTCTTTGATCTCTTTGCGATCGTAGAACTTGGTTCCGCCGACGATGGTGTACGGAATGTTCGACTTGATGAAAACTTCCTCGACCACACGGGACTGTGCATTCGTCCGATACAGGACTGCAAATTTGTCGTAGCGCTTGTACTGTGCCATCTGCTTGCGAATCGTATCGACAATAAAATACGACTCGTCATGCTCGGAATCACCCTGGAAGCACATGATCTTGTCGCCACCCGGATTCTCCGTCCAGAGCTTCTTTTCCTTGCGCAGCTTGTTATTGGCAATGACCTGATTCGCCGCCTGCAAAATCGTTTTGGTAGAGCGATAGTTTTGCTCGAGCTTAATTAGCTTGGCTTCGGGATAGTCTTTTTCAAAGTTTAAAATGATCGAGATGTCGGCACCGCGCCATTTATAAATACTTTGGTCAGCATCCCCCACGCAGCATACATTTCGATACTTATCTGCCAGCATGGAAATCAAAAGGTATTGCGCCCGGTTTGTATCCTGATACTCGTCAACGTGTATGTAACGGAATTTCTTTTGATAAAACTCCAATACTTCCGGCACTTCTTTAAACAGACGAACCGTCGTCATGATCAGATCGTCGAAGTCCAGCGACTGGTTATTTCTCAGCTTTTTCTGATAAGCCGTATAAACCTTTGCTGCCACTTGTGCAAATGGATCGCCCGCAAGACGCGTATAGGTTTCTGGATCGGTCAGTTCGTTTTTCGCTCCACTGATCGCTGCCAAAATCGAGCGCGGCTCATACTGCTTCGGATCGATGTTTAATTCTTTTAAACATTGCTTGACGACAGACAGCTGATCACCGGCATCCAAAATGGAAAAGCTGCGATTGATGCCGAGTCGGTCGATATCCCTGCGCAAAATCCGCACACACAAGGAGTGAAACGTCGACAGCCATGCATCCTGCGCTGCCGCTCCGCCAATAATGGCAGCCACACGGTTTTGCATCTCCCGAGCTGCTTTGTTGGTGAAGGTAATCGCCAAAATGCTCCAAGGCGCTACCTGTTTGGCACTGATCAAGTATGCGATACGCTGTGTCAGTACCTTGGTCTTGCCGCTACCCGCACCGGCCAAAATCAAGACGGGGCCTTCTGTTGTAAGGACTGCTTCCCGCTGCTCCGGGTTCAGCCCTGCTGTGATACGATCTGCAAAAGACATATGTATAAATCCACCTTTCCACGTTCCCTAGACGAAAGCATATGTTCCTATTTTCGCACAGATCGCAGTGGAGTTCCAGTTCGTATCCCGAACAGGAAACATCATCCTTTCGGCAGCAATGGCTCGTACATCAAATAAGCCCGATTCTCCGTCAGCCATTCTTGCTCCACCCATTCTCCTTCCAGCGAATAAACATCACGATACAATTCATTCTTCCGTTCATACCCTTCCCAAATCGAAGGATGGATCTCATGTTCTTTCTCGATAATGACATACGTCCGTGTCGGTGGCATGTCTGAACGCCATTCCCCTACCAAATGTGTATCGGTCAGATAGACATGCAGTTGAAAGGTCTGAGTCGTCCGGTTGGCGATTTGCAAATCCAGATAGTTATAGAAACAAGTCGCCCCACTTCCGAACGGCTGTGTCCGATTCGAATCGGGAAAAACATCGTAGCTATGACGATGTCGTTCCGTCACTGTCAACGGCGTATGCAGGGTCATCCAGTACAGCAAATTGGAGAGCTGACAAAGCCCTCCGCCAACTCCAGCTGTGACACGTCCCTGTGAGAGCAACATGCCCTCTACATAGCCTTTGCTACGGGTCGGCTTGCCAATCTGTTTCCAGTACGAAAAGGTTTCTCCGGGATGAATAAGCAATCCGTTCAGTCGTGCAATCGCCAGACGCAAATTGATCACTTTGTTGTGCTGCATCCACATTTCCACGTTCTGCAATGGGCGTAACAAAATCGTTTGATGAGAATAATGGACATAACGCAACCATTCGCTTCTTTTCTCATGAGCGAACCTCGTTTGACCAAATGTCCATTGTACATACCTTTTCCAACGAAAATAGGCCATGCCTGCTGCCAGACGCCACTTTCCCCGTGCGATCGGCTTCATTGCGCACCCCGACTTCCTGATTATTACAATAGACGCAAGAATTTGGGATGAAGTTGCGGTCGAATACGGGAGAGCCCCTCACTTCTTACACTTTTGTAAGCGAGACGTAAGCATATGCCATTTCTCCTCCATCTCCGGATGAGCTAGGATAGGAAAAGTGCGCGATCGGACGACGAACAACGAGAGAAGGAAGTGATGGGATTGAAAGAAAACGCACCTACCATGAACCAACGAATTGATACAGTAGATACCGTACGGGGCTTCGCCTTAATGGGCATTCTCCTCGTCAACATCGTGGCATTGCTGTATGCACAAACACCTGAGATAGGAAGTGTGGACCACTGGCTGTTCCAGTTTTTCAATTTCTTTGTGGAATCTCGCTTCTTCGTGATCTTTTCCTTCTTGTTTGGCGTGGGCTTCTATATTTTCATTAGTCGTGCAAAAGCAAAAGGGGCCAATAGTACCGTTTTGTTCATTCGGCGTTTGATTGCGCTGCTCACTCTTGGCTTTGTGCATAAAATGTTTCACCCTGGCGAAGCACTCTTCATCTACGCCATCTTCGGCTTCATCTTACTGCCTTTTTATCGTTTGAAGGCGAAAACCAATCTGGTCATCGGCCTTATTCTGTCTATAGCTGTCTGCGCTACCGGCTTCAAGCCGCTTTTGGTGCTTCCGTTGTTTATTTTGGGACTCGCTGTTGGGCAGTACGGGGTCTTTCAGGACATTCCTAGATTTTTGCCTGTGATTAAAAAAGTGCAGGGCGTGACCTTCATCCTTTCGTTAATCGGCTTGTTTATCCAATACCGGCTGACTCCTGCTGATCCAGCAATGGGTGGAGCGAATCTGGTTGTAGACGATACCATGTCAGAAGAAACCCTACAGCATCTGATGAACTACACGATTGCCTTGACCTCCACAGGTCTTGTCATGGCTGCCTTCTACACAACGACCCTGATTCGGCTCTTGCAAAACAAAACCGTCCAAACGCTCTTGTCTCCGCTAACCAGCTACGGTCGCATGGCTTTGACAAACTACGTCGGACAAACCGTATTGATCCTTGTGGGAAGCTATTTGTTCGATTGGTTCGGCAATCTGGGCTACTTGCAAACGACACTGATCTGCCTCGGTATCTACGTGGTGCAAATGGTATTTAGTGTACGCTGGCTGGCTGTCTTCCGCATGGGGCCACTTGAGTGGGTATGGCGATTATTTACGTATATGAAAATCACACCACTGCGAAAATAAACAAGCAAAGACCCCAGAAAAAGCTGCCTGACAGCTGATCCGGGGTCTCTTTCTATTTTTTCGCCAAGTATTTGCGAATGTCAAAAGCAACGGCTGCCACAATGATGAGTCCTTTGATGATGAGCTGCCAATACGGGTTGACTCCGATAAACGTAAGTCCGTAGTTGATGACACCAAAAATAAGGACACCCGCAAGCACACCAGGAACGGTACCAATTCCGCCAGACGTCGAGACTCCACCTACCACACAGGCTGCAATGGCGTCCAGCTCGTACATGTTGCCGTAGTTGTTCGTCGCGCCACCTGTTCTGGCTGCCTCCAGAACGCCTCCGAGTCCATACAGGGCACCAGCAATGGCATAAATAATCATGAGGTTGAAAGCAACATTGATCCCGGAAACAGTTGCGGCCTGCATGTTGCCTCCGATGGCGTACATGTTTTTTCCAAGCCGTGTTTTATTGAAGATCACCCAGACGATGAACGCAACCATGATCGCAATGATAACGATATACGGAATCGAATACGGGCCACTCGGGCCGATGTACCCTGTCCCAAGCTGATTGAAGTCACTGCGCAGTCCAGCAATTGGCTGCGATTGATTGGGCTCCATATCAAAATAGATGGAGTTGAATCCGTATACAATGACCATCATACCCAACGTGGCGATAAAAGGGGGCACACTAAAACGAGACACAATGATGCCATTGATCAGACCAACCAGCAAGCCCGCAGCAATTGCAATGAGAATGGGGATAAGCAACGGCAAATCGGGTAAATCCGGGAAAAACCTCCGCGGATAATCTTGGCTTTGCAGCATCGAGGCGGAGATGACGGCCGTCAATCCGACCACTCGCCCCGCAGAAAGATCCGTTCCTCCTGTGATGAGAACAAACGCAGCACCCAAGGCAATAATGGCGCGAGTTGAGGATTGCATCAAAATATCCCGAAGCGTTGTAATGGAAAGAAAATTGGGATCGTAAATCGCTATTCCCGCTATTAACAAAACCAGAACGATATAGATGGCGTTTTGCGTAACAAAGCCTTGCACCTGTTTAGCAGACAACTGAGACATACCTCTTCCCCCTCCTTTCTCATGCAAGATGTTTGGTAGCCAGCCGCATGATCTCTTCTTCGGTTGCCGCTGGGCCAGACAAAAAACCGGAGAGCCTCCCCTCGCACATGACCATGATCCGATCTGACATTCCAAGCAACTCCGGCATTTCCGAGGAAATCATGATGATGCCTTTTCCCTGACTCGCCAGCTCCGCGATGATGGTATAGATTTCGTATTTGGCGCCGACATCGACCCCACGCGTAGGTTCGTCCAGCAATAAAATATCCGGATCAGTCAAAAGCCACCGTGCCAGCAGAACCTTTTGCTGATTGCCTCCTGACAGGTTTTTGATCAGTGCTTTCATAGAGGGAGTCTTGACGCGGAGCATCTCGATGCTGCGGCTGACATCGGCTCTACACTTGCGCTCATTGAGGAGCAGAAAAGGGGTTTGGTAACTGGACAAATTCGCAATGACCGTATTTTCCAAAATCGATAAGACAGGAATGATGCCGGTGACGCGCCGCTCCTCCGTCAAGAGCGCCATTTTGTACTTCTTCGCATCCTTCGGTGATTTGATCCGTACCTCCTGACCGTTGATCGACACTTTTCCTGCTGACACCGCGCGTAGTCCAAACAATGCCTCAATCAGCTCTGTTCGTTGTGCGCCCACGAGGCCGCCTATGCCCAAGATTTCGCCTTTTCGTAATTCAAACGACACGTGCTGAAATGACTGGGAATATGGGGAGGTCAGTCCCTCTACCTTCAAAATCGGTTCCCTTGGCGTATTGGATCGACTCGGGAAACGCTGCGTCAGGTCCCGTCCGACCATTCTGGAGATGATCAGGTCTGTCGTCAGCTCGGTCGCCCGCCATGTTCCAATGAGCTTGCCATCGCGCATGATCGTCACGTCATCCGCAATCCGTAAAATTTCTTCCATCTTGTGTGAAATATAGATAATGGCGACACCTCTGCTCTTCAGTTCGCGGATGATCGCAAATAACTGCTCCACCTCGTTTCCCGTCAAGGAAGACGTCGGTTCGTCCATAATAATCACTTTGGATTGGTAGGAGACAGCTTTGGCAATTTCAAGCGACTGTACCTTGGATACAGACAGGTCACGGACTACAGCGTGCGGATTCAGGTCCATTCCCAGATCAGCAAACAGCTTCTCTGTATCCGAAAGCATTTTTTTCTCATCCACAAACGGAAAAGGACCGATTCTTTTGACCGGAAAACGTCCTAGCCATATGTTTTCCATGACATTGCGAAAGGGCACCGGATGTAGCTCTTGATGAATCATGGAGATGCCATGTGCCAGCGCGTCCTTTGAGCTGCTCATCGTCACCTGCTCTTTGTTTAACACGATTTCTCCCGCATCTGGCCGATAAATTCCGAAGAGACACTTCATCAGGGTCGATTTGCCTGCTCCATTCTCTCCCATCAGTGCATGGACTGTTCCGGGCCGGACCTTTAGCGTGACATCATCGAGTGCCTTGACCCCTGGAAATTCTTTATGAATGTGGTTCATTTCCAATAAAAACGCATGCTGGTCCATGCGAATGCCCTCCTTTTTGCAAAAATCATCCCCATCACCGAAACAGGAGAGTCGGATTCGTCTCTTCACCGACTCTCCTGCTTTTTTATTTCGCGTCGTTCATGTTTTCCTTGGTGATTTTTTTGTAGGGCACCCACACGTACTTGCCATCCGTAATGTCAAAGCCTGTGGAATCTTTCGTTGGCGTTTCGCCCTTTGCCAAAGACGCAGCGATACTAAGGGTGGCTTTTCCTTGGTTATTCGCATCGTTGAGGACCGTTCCGAGCAAGGTTCCTGCCTCCAGCTCCTTCAGTGCAGGCGCTGTGGCATCCACGCCAACAACGGGCATATACTTGCCATTCGCAAAATAGCCGGATGCCTTCAGCGCTTCGATCGCCCCTAGTGCCATATCGTCGTTGTTGGCAAGAACAGCTTCGATCTTGTCACCGGATGCTGCGAGGAAGGCTGCCATCTTTTCCTGCCCTTTTACGCGATCCCACATGGCTGTATCTTCCGCGACCTTCTCTACTTTAATCCCTGCATCTTCAATCGCCTTCACCGAAAACTTCGTCCGCAGCTCAGCATCCTGATGCCCTGGCTCGCCTTTTAACATGACGTATTGGAGGACGCCATCCTTGTTTTTATCTGCGTCCGGATTTGCCTTCCAGTAATCGACGATCAGCTGCCCAGAAATCGTGCCGGATTCCTCCGCTTTTGCTCCCACGTAATAGACCTTATCCCACTTCTGCATATCCTCTGGCATCGGCTCACGGTTGAAGAAGACGACAGGAATATTGGCTTGCTTCGCCTTGTCGATAAGGACGCCAGCAGCTGTGCGATCCACCGGATTGATGGCAAGGGCGTTTACCTTTTTGTTAATGAACAAATCCACTTTGTCATTTTGCGTAGGCTGGGCATTTTGGCTGTCTACAATGTCCACTTCCGCTTTGCCCTCCGCGGCTTTCGAAATCGCATTGCGCACTCCTGTCATGAACGTATCATCGAACTTGTAGATGGCGACTCCGATTTTGGGATTCCCCGCAGGAGCCGATCCTCCCCCCGACGCTGCAGGCTGCGAACCGCCTGATTGTGAGCATCCAACCACCGAGAGTGTAACAGCGGCCACCAATGTAGTGGCAATCAGCTTTCTCATTCGATAATCCCCCTTTATCCCCTATGTTTACATCTGATATACACCAAATGTAAGCGTTTTCCAAAGTGTGTTCCATCGAAAATCCTGCGCATTTCTATCAAAATTCTCATCTGTTTTTCGGTGGCCTATTTAACGAAGGGGAAGAGGAGCTTTTGATTCTCCGACCAGAACATATTCTCCCGATCGATTACTTTTGTTCCGGTGTCGACCAGACTGGGCACGGCTTCACCGTTGCTCGCTTCGACTGCGTACTTGACCCCGAGATATCCCATGGATAGCGGCTTCTGGATGATCGTCGCAGAAATGATTCCTTCCTGCAAATACTCCAGTACTTCCGGCGGACTGTCGATTGCTACGATTTTGACTTTGTCCCGCAGTCCACTGTTTTCCATTTCCTCGGCCACACCGATCGCAGTACTGGCATCGAGTGCAATCACTCCTTTCAGCTGTGGATGCTTGCGGATCAGTTCGCGCGTCCAGTCACCGATCTGCTTTTTATCCAAGGGAACATTTTCGTTGGCCACCAGTTCAACCTGCGTTTCCCGTGGGAGCACATCGAGGACGCCCTGTTCTCTTTGTTTGGCATTTGCCTTTACCAGATCTGTGCCGAGCAATGCGATTTGTCCCTTTTTTTCGATCAGGAATACCATTTTTTCGAATGCCTTCATGCCCATATCGTAGTTATCCGTCCCAATGTAGCTTTTGACGGCTGAATCATTTCCGACTGTGTCGAGTACAAGGATCGGGATGGCCCGCTCTCTTGTCAGCTTGATGGCTTCTCGCAAGACTTGTTCGTCACTAGGTGCCACCACGATTGTCTCGGAGCCATCAGCAATTGCCTGCTGCACCAGTTCCATTTGCCTGTGGGCATCCTCCTCATAGTCCGGCGCGTAAAAATTCAGGTTTCGCTCATATTCCTTGGCAGCCATCTCCGCTCCGAGCTTGACCGTTCGCCAATAATCACCGTGCTTCATACGGACGATCAGCGCCACTGTCTTTTTCTTGTCTACTTCCCCATCCGTAAGCGGAGCACTACACGAGTAGAAAAGCGTCACCGCTACCAAAAAGAACAGTCCGTATACGCTAAATTGTTTTACCGCTGCTGTCCTCATAAACGATCTCGCTCCTCTGCAAGTTGGCGCGGAATCCATACACGCACAACGGTCCCCTCTTCCTGTTCGCTCGCAATTTCCAAACCGTACTCTTCACCGAAGGTCAAGCGGATGCGCTCTTGCACGTTTTGAATCCCAACGCCCGAGCCTTCTTCGCTTTTGTAAAAGCCAGCTTTTACTTGTGCAAGAACATCAGGGGACATGCCCAAGCCATTGTCGCTTACCTGAAGTAACACCTTACCGTCGATGAGTGCTGCCAATATATGAATCCTGCCCGGATCAGCCAAATGCTCAATTCCGTGGTAGATGGCGTTTTCCACAATCGGCTGGAGCAGTAACTTCAGCGTCAGACAGTTGAGCACCTCACCTTCATCCTCGACCACGATCTCGTACTCAAATTTTTGCTTGTACCTCATTTTTTGAATAATGAGATAATGTCGTACATGCTCCAGCTCTTCTCGCACCGTAATAATGTTCTTGCCTCTGCTCAGGCTAATCCGAAACAGCTTTGACAACGAAGTAATCGTGGTGATGACATCCTCGTTTTTTCCGTTGCCGACCATTCTGACCACAGAGTTCAACGTGTTGTACAGAAAATGCGGATTGATCTGTGCCTGTAGCACCTCCAGCTCGCTTTTTCGTTTGGCTTCCTGTTCCCGAATGATCTGGTGCATCAATTCCCTGACCTTCGCGACCATCAGATGAAAACGCAAGGAAAGCTGTTCGACCTCATGGCTTCCCCGGATCGGTTCACTCTCTGAAAAGTCTCCTTGCTCCACCTTTTCCATGGATCGCTCCAGCAGCTTGATCGGTCGTGATATTTTCGCAGAGAGATAATGCAGCACGAACAACACAATGACAATCACAAAGATGAGCAGCCAGAAAATGAAGCGACTGATTTCGTTTTTGGTCGTCACAATCTCGTCCATATAGGAAACCCCAATGATTTTCCAGCCTAGCTGATCAATCGTCTTGATGGTGATCAAGCGCGTTTCATCCTGTGTCTCTTCTACATAGCTGCCGTAGGAATGCTTCAGCGGCAAGGAACGGTTTTCATTTTTCAATCCGGCGTAAATCAACTGCTGCTGCGGATGGTAGACGATGTTCCCAACCAAATCGATGATGTAGACGTACCCCTTTTTCCCCAAGCCCACTCTTTGGCACAGGTCATCGATCTCTTTGAAATTCACATCGACTAAAAGTACAGCCGGAATTTCTCCGTCAGGTCCGTGGAGAAGAATTTCCCGACTCATCGAGACGACCCAGGTGTACTCCCCTTTAAACAAGTTCTGGATATGCGGGAGCGAAAAGGACAGGTTCGTCGGGTCCTCGATCGCCTTTTGGAACCAGCTCTGTTCAGTCAAACGAGTGTTTCTCCTCAGTACTTTGGAAGGAGTCGTGGCCAATAACGTTCCGTCTCGTGTAAAAACCGCGATGGAGACGATGTCCTTTCTCGTTTCTACGATTGTCTCCAGCTGTTCACTCAGCTTGTCTGCCGTGAGTCCCTTGCTTCTTCTGATCTTGTCATCGACGAGTTCGAAAATTTGCGTCATCCCATTCAAATAGCTGTCCAGATTGTATTTCACCTGCTCCAGGATTTGCTGCGTGTGCAGATAGGCGTTTTGCTCAGCTGTCTGCGCAAATTTTCCGTACAGCATCACCCCGACAAACAGCATGACGAGTACCGTCACGAGCGTAAAGGAAGTGGTAATGATAAATTGAATCCTTTTGACCTTGATCACCGCGAGCAATCTTTTCATCGGTTAACCTTCCTGCTCGCTCTGACTTCGGTACTCTTTAGCGGACATGCCTGCATACTTGCGAAAGCTGAAGCTAAAGTAATTGGGATCGGTATATCCTACTTTCTCCGCGACTTCAAAGGACTTCAAATCGGTCGTCCGCAACAGCTCCTTGGCTTTTTCCATGCGCAATGACAGGAGATAGGACACAAAGGTGGTTTTCGTCTCTTTCTTGAAAATACCGCTAAAATAACCGAGGCTGATGTGCAGATGATCGCACACCTTGTGGATGGATATATCGGGAGAATGATAGTGCGTGTGGGTGTAGTCCAATGCCTGGGTGATCAATCTTCTGTACGTCGTTTGCCGTCCGCTTGCGATACTCGCCATGATGCGCTCACAGATTTCTGTGATCTGTCCGCGGGCATCCTCCATACCAGTAAAAGTCGTCATGACCTGCAACAGGTGGTATTGCCCACCAAACAACTGATCCATATCGACCTCAGCTCGATGAGCCGTCTTCAAAATCGTCGTCATAATCTCCAACAAAAAAATTCGATAATCGTCAATCGATATGGGTACACCCATCATTTGATCAAACATTTCATCGATTACGGTCCGAAGCTCCGCACTCGTCCCCATTTTGATACACCGAACAAATTCATGCTCCCTTCTCTCATCGAGTCGTATCTGCTCACTCGCTTGCTTTTCCACGTCATTGATCACGATCATCCTGTTGCAGCCAAGGATGCTTTTGTAGTCGAGTGCCTGCCTGGCGTCCTTATACGAGTAAGGGAGTGCTGCTACATCTGTCACGACGTTGCCGATTCCGATTGTTACAGTGATACTCATATATTTTTCAATCGTTCGCCTGATTTCATCTGCGATGTTTTGTGTTCGCACTTCAATTCGCTGCGTGTCGTCTGCCATTGTTTGCATGAGCAGCACGACCTGATCTTCATGGAGAAAAACGATACCTTCCTGTTTGCCTGCGTTCAGCTGCTCTTCTGCAATATTTTTCACAGCAAAAAGAAACAGCTGCTGCTCCTCCTGCTTGGGCTGGTCTACACAGATGACAGCCACGAGATATTCGGGACTCCTGAGCTCTATCCCGTATTCGCAGGCTTTTGAAAAAACATCGTGCTGGACTAGCTGACGACTCAGCAAAGATGATAAAAAAACCTCCCGCAAAACCGGCAAGCTTTTTCGATAGCTATCGCGCAAAAGCTGAACGTTTTCCCGATGAGCCGCCTCTTCGTCCATCCGTCGCTTGACCTTGTCCAGCGCTTCCATCAGCTCACTCGCAGAAAACGGCTTGAGCACATATTCATCAATTTGCAGCTTCACGGCCTTTTGTGCATACTCGAACTCATCAAACCCAGTCAGGATAATGATGCGAATGGCAGGGTACTCGCGCCCGATGGACTCCGCCAGCTGAAGTCCGTTCATAAAGGGCATCTTGATGTCGGTTACGACGACGTCCGGTCGCAGCCTCTCAACCAGCTCCAATGCCTCTCTGCCGTTCTCTGCTTTGGCAACCACCTCGTATCCGTGGCTATGCCAGTCAATTTCTTGGCTAACCCCTTCTCTCACATCTTCTTCGTCATCTACCAATATCAGCTTATACATAGGCACCTCCCGCTGTTGTACTTGTACAACGGGAGGCGACTGTTTTCCTGCCAATGGAAGGGTATGGCGTTACCACGTCATATTCAGATCATCTGCATAGAACAGAATCGCTTTATGATAGGCCAAAATCGTAGGATCGCTTGAGGTTTCTGCGAGGTTTTTCAGGAGGAGATTCATGGCTTCGTGGTGCTTCCCGAGGTTGTAATAGGCCATGGAAAGAAAAATCGGAAAGGAACGGTCCTCGGGAAACTGTTGCATCCCCTTCGCGAGCGTAGCTGCTGCCTGCTCGTATAGTCCCAGCACGCGATACGTACTGCCCAGACCCAGTAATGCCCCTTGCAGGTCGTCATCGATAGACAGTCCAAGCTCAATCGCTTTTTCGTAAAAGGGAACGGCTTCCTTCTCCAATCCGGCTGCGTCGTGGCACCACGCACATTGATAATGGGCGACAGGATCAGTCGGGGATTGGCTGACGAGCTGAAGGGCAAGCTGGATCGCTTCGTCCAGATGCCCTTCTTTTCGCAGTTGAATGATATTTTGGATCATCGGGTTCATGTGAGCACTTCCTTTGCCTGAGTATCTCTCTTCCCCCTAGCGTAACAGGGCAACTTGGCAAGGTGAAGACTTAATTTATGTGCCCTGCAAAGATTTTGCCCGCTCTCTTTCGCTTCTCCGTTGTCGATAGGCTCTCATCCACGACCAGCCCAAAATGAGAAACGGAACCAGAACCAATAGGATCAACAGGATGCCGTCCCAAAACTCCCACGAGTGAAGCGAAGCGTTCTTCATGTCGTCGCCGATGATCCAGATAAAATCGACCGCCATGCGCAGCTGATACTGGACAAAAAACCAGATTCCCCACACAGATCCAATCAAGTAGACCCAGCTATACCAGCGGATGACTCTTTTCTCATGGTCGGCTACGTACTCCCATTCCTCCTGCTCATCCTGCCTCAAGGAACGGAATTTCCCTTTTAGAAACAGACGTGTATTCACCATCAAATTGGAGCAATGGAACTTGGTTGCCAACACGTAATACAAATCCGTCTGCATGAAAACCATGAACTGAAAGGCCAAAGCCATGAGCAGGATCACATTCAGCATACGAATGAATGCTTCCATGAAAGGCACAAGCGTCAGCCAGCCTTGATCATCGGCAAACAACAGAATGACACCGATTCCCATAAACATCGCATCCCAGGACATTCCCGCCAAAAACGCCCTGTATCTGCGCTGTGGCTCCACGAGAACAATATTGGACATATTCGTCTCTGCTACAGCAAAAACAAGTCGATGCCCCAGACCAATACGACTGCCGATTCCCAATGATCGGGCCGCCAATAAGTGGGCCATCTCATGGAAAAAGAGAAAAACCCAAGTCGCCACGAAAGAAACCACAACCGAAACCGTCACGGAAGAAGAAACAAAAATATCGGAATAGACCGGGATATACTTGCCTGTAAACACACAAATCAAAAGACCTGTGACAAATAAGAGACCGTATAATCCAAAGGCAACACGATTAAAGAAAAACTGACCCGTCTCCTGCTTGATCCAAGAGAAATGATCTACTACCGGTACAGGCTCGTTGACAACTTCTCCATCTACCATGTACACAAATTGATAGGAACCAATTAAATCCTGCGCAAAGTCAAGCACATCCACCGGTTCGCCCAACTGTTCTTCCATGATCGTCGCGACTTCATTGATGCTCTTCCCTTCATCCAGCATATCGATGATCTCGACACCAATGGCCGGAAGCACAATGAAATTGCTGATATCCGTTCGTCCAATGAGGATCTCTTCCTCGTTTTCCGCCCGACGCGCAAGCGGGTGCATCTTGAGAATGCTCTCTCCTGAGATGTTCACTTGACCGACACCTTCCTCTCTTACAGGAACGACTCCTTACTTTGCGAGCACTTCATTTCTCTTGATATGAAAAATTGGCTCCGCTCCGCTGCCCTTGCCGCAAGTCGGGCATTCGGCTTCATTTCGCTCCCACTCAAAAAACACGCTCTTTTCCAACGTGTTGAAATCGAAAATGATAAATTTGCCCGCCGATTGTACCGGAGCGATTCCTGTCAAATACCTGATTGCATCGGAAGCCATCATTCCCGTAATCATCATGGTGTTGGGGGCAATGGTAGCGGTAGGCAGAATAAAGTTGGTATCGAGCAGCCTTTGGATCAACTGCGGATAGTCCTCGATCTGTGTAGAACGATGCAAATGCATGCAGTCGATACAACCTGTCTTGCCCGGTTCTACCATGAAGAACTGTCCTTCGATCAGGTTGAATCCCCCGGCAATGAACGGGATTTGCCGCTTGGTGCAGGCATGATTCACCCATCTCTGCAAAAAGAAAAAGGGCTGATCGGCTGCGAGCATCACGAGGTCACTTCCGGCAATAACCCGCTCCACGTCTTCGCCGGACTTGATTTGCAGCGTCTCCGTTTCAATCAATACCTCAGAATGAAGCCTTCCGATGAAATCACGTGCCGCTTCCACCTTCAGGCGACCAATATCATGCTCGTTAAAGACCATTTGTCTGTTCAAATTGCTGATCTCTACTCTATCAAAATCCACGAGCTTGATATGCTGGATTCCCGCTCCTACCAGATTGA
The DNA here is from genome assembly GCF_028369215.1 of Brevibacillus sp. AG. NCBI lineage: Bacteria > Bacillati > Bacillota > Bacilli > Caryophanales > Paenibacillaceae > Brevibacillus > Brevibacillus sp. AG. The sequence goes on from NZ_JAQMYO010000003.1 coordinate 369,570, forward strand.
CCAGTAGTGTAGAGCCAAAGGCACCCATTCCCAGGATCGTCACTTTTTTTCTACTTACTTGCTCCTGTAGCTCGCTTGGACTTTGATTGAGATCGGTAAACAAGGAGAAGTAGCGGATATTCGCTTTATATCTTTCCTTTTGTTCTGAAGTCAGAGCGGAAGCCTCTTCCTTCGCCTGATCCATCAGGAAGCCCAATCCACTCAGTGATTCCACTGCTTCCGATATTTCTTCATACGTAATTTCGGGGTAATCCACAACCAATAATGTATGTATTTCACCGATAGTACGAGTGCCATCCATCAGTCTGATCATCTTGCGGATGGACCCGTTCTCGTCTTCCAATTCGAAGGTATAGCCAGGAGCCTCTCCCAAGCGGATCATTTGCTCTGTCACTTCATAAACGGGATGTACTGGTTTAAATAAAGGACGACGTTCCATACAAAACACCTCCCAATAATGGGGTTCGCTAACCCGGCTCATTTTAGATGAAAAAAGGGAATAGCTCGAGTGCTATTCCCCCTCTTCTTAAGAGAATTAAGCTGCTACTGCAGTAGTGCGAACGCTTTCAACTTTTTTCGCTTGGATTTTCATGGATAGTTCCTCCTCTCTATGATCGAAAATTAAGACAAGTTCATTATATTGCATGATTTTACAGAAATCTACAAATATTAGCAAAAAATTATATATTTTGGTAATATTCGACTATTTATTTCGTATGCAATAGTAATTTCCTTCCATTTTCTATGAATATTCTCAAAAATCCTTCTTTCAGGGAAATACTTTTCATTCTTTTTGGAAAATGCCCCTGTTTTTGGGACACTTTTATTTCGGGATTCGTAGTACTAGGATGTAATAGAAAAAGTTCACCAAGATCACTTTTGTTTGATCAAAAAAGGAAAAGCTGCGCAGCGAGCCTTTTTTGCTTAGGGGGAGCACACATGGAGGAAGATCGAGTGATCATCGGGCGGGTCTTGAAAGGAAACAAAGACTCCTACTCCGAGATCATTTCCAGATACCACGGAAAAGTAAGTTCCATTCTTCGTAAAATGCTGGGACATACACCCGATGCACAAGATATCGTGCAGGAAATTTTCATCAAGACGTATTACCATTTACCAGAATATAAAACAAACTACGATTTTTCTGCATGGTTATACCGGATAGCAGCCAACCACTGTCTGGATGAGCTGCGCAAACGCAAGCGAAAGCAGCGGCTCACCGCAAGCGAAGAGATAGAACCAGTGGATAGCCATACGCCGGAGGTTGCCTTACTGAATAAGGAGGGTCAGCGCCTGTTGCGTCAAAGGATGATGTCCGTCGAAGAAAAGTATCGGATCGTCCTCGAAATGCGCTACTTCGAATCTTTGAGTTGTGAGGAAATCAGCCATCGACTGTCCATTCCGTCGAGTACTGTGCGGACGCGCCTGTCTCGTGGAAAGGACAAGCTCAAGGAAGCAATCGGGCACGCAGGGCAAGGGGGGGACTTTCATCTATGAAATGCTTAGATAAAGGACAAATTGCTTTGTATCTATACAACCTGCTTGAGCCAGAGGAAGCCAAGGTCATGGCAGCCCATTTGGAAGAATGCCGTCATTGTCAGTTGAAGTTGAAGCAGGAGCTGGATGACCTGGAAGATCCGGAAGAATCTCTAGCGACAGACGAGCCAACCGATGCTGTCATTCATGACATTATGGTGAATCTGCCTCCTTACCCCATACACGTTCTGAAACGATCAGAGAGACATCAATTACAGAAGAAAATCGATTGGAAGAAAAGGAGCCTGGATATCGTGAAAAAAGCAACTATCGCCGTAGCAGGAATGGCAGCAGTCGTCTATTTTGGAACACTGACTTCACCATCTTTTGCGACTTATATAAATGACTTCTATGCCGCTACCATAAAATCACAGCCGAAGCAGACAGAGAGCAGCTTGTTTGCAGAAGAAGCGTCCGAGGACCCCCTCATCCAGCGCGGACTGGAAGAAGGTTATAACAAGAAGCTTGATTTGAAAGCCATCGACAACGGAATGATGCTGGAAGTAAGAGAAGTCATGGCAGACACGAGGGATGTCCGGATTATTTTCGGCTTCAAGGATAAGAATGGCAAGCAGCTTGAAAAGTTGTTCCGGAATTTCCCACTGGGAGGTCAAGATGAACTGAGCGAAACCTATGAAATCAAAATCACAGATGAAGATGGAAACGTTCTTGAGACAAATGATAAGTACCATCTTAATTATAACAAGAAGGAAAGCATCGGCGAAAAAGATGAGTACTTGATGGTCAGCCGACCGATTAGCAGATATTTTACAGATGTCAGCAAGATTCCTGACAAACTGAACATCGAGCTTAGCATCAAGAAGCTGGACAAAGTTGACGGAAATTGGAGTGTGACCATTCCTGTTGATATTTCCAAAGCAAAAAAAGAAACGAGAATTATCCCGATCAACGAGCAATACACCGCTCCTAATGGCGAAGTGATTGATCTGAAGCAAGTGATGGTGACACCTGGCCAGACTGAATTCGTGATCGAGAATACGGGTGAAGGTGGTAGTTCCCAGCTCTTAACCTATGAAGTTGTGGACGACAAGGGAGCTGTCCTGGCGGCCTGGAGCAAACTGGATCTATCGAGTGAATTTGGCGAGGAACCGAATCCATTTTTCAAAAATGTAAGCAGGGAGTATTTCGTCCGTGCAAATGAGGACAAAAATATTCACTTCATCACCTATCATTCCTTGCCAGCTGATAATAATCTGACCTTTAGAGTTGGCGGTACTTACGATCAGGTTCCTTCGAATTTTAAGCAAAAGCTGTCCATTGAGACTCTGAAGACCCAGCCTGTAACGATAAAGCACAATGGAAATACGCTCACCTTTTCAAACTTTGCAGTAGAAGAGATAACAAAAATAAATCCAATAACATCTGTCAAACATAAAATGCTGCGTAGTACATTACAGCTTGAGGCAACTTTGGCACCGGGTGTGGTCTTCTTAGACTCCTGGGAGAGTGCTGACGACCAGGGCGAACAATACGATTTCAATTTCATGGGCTCCACAACAAAAGATGAAAAAGGTAATTTTATCATGAAAGGTCAACTCATCGACAATATGGACGCAATCCCGAAAGAGCTGACGCTTACGATCGAGGAACAAGTGAACAGAGCAAAAGACATGGATTGGAGCGTAGCCATTCCGTTGAAGAAGTAACCCAAAAATGAAAAACCACCTTTCCTCATGAAACTGTAACAGCTCATGGGAAAGGTGGTCTTTTTTAGATTTCGGTTCCTTTTACAGCCTTCACAGTAGCTAATGCAGCAGCTAGATCGTCATAGATGACATTCCCTACGACAACCGTATCTGCAATCGCAGCCATTTCTGTCGCTTGCTCCGGGTTGCGAATCCCGCCACCATAAAAGAGGTGGGCTTCGCCCGCGCCTGCCTTGGCAGCCTTCACGATTGCCGGATCGCCGTATGTACCGCTGTACTCCATATAGACAATCGGCAAACGACATATGTTCGTCGCTACCTGTGCGTACGCTTTGGCCTGCGAGGCATCCGCAATCGGACGTGCTTTCGTCAGATGTGCTACGCCCGCGTCTGGATTGGCGATAATATATCCTTCTGTAATGATCTCATCCCAATGAATATAAGCGCCAAACGCTTGAAGCCCCGATACATGCGGAGCAAAAATCCAGTCTGGATCGCCAGCGTTCAGTACGAGCGGGATCAAGTACGAATCAAATCCCGGCACAACTGCATCCAGTGAGGAAATCTCCAAGACAGCCGGTACTGCGTAACGTCGCAATCGCGACATCAATTCGAGCGTATTGTCATAGGTCACACCGTACGTGCCGCCTACAATGATCGCATCTGTTCCGGACTCGCAAATCGCCTCCAAGGCCTCGTCATCGATTGTTTTATCCGGGTCTAGTTTAAATGTATGGCGCCAGCCACGATAGTCAATCAACGTTGCCTGCCTCCTAGCTATTTTCCGATCCGCTCAAGCGCCATCTGGTATCCGTCATTTCCATAGTTCAAACAGCGTTTGACACGGGAAATAGTCGCCGTACTTGCGCCGGTCTCTGCTTCAATCTGATTGTAAGTAAAGCCTTTGCGGAGCATTCTCGCTACTTCCAGGCGCTGTGCGAGCGACTGCATTTCGTTCACCGTGCACAAATCGTCAAAAAATTGATAGCACTCTTCCATCGTTTCCAGGGAAAGAACAGCTTCAAACAACTGTTCGAGCCCTTTTCCTTTTAATTTTTCCAATTGCATGTCTGTCACCTCTGTTATATAGTCCGTCTTTCGAACGGTTTCTCACTGTACAATTTTTAAGCACTAAAGCTTTAACAATTATCTTAGAAGAAACCGCCTTCATCCGCAAGCCCTAATCCTTACTGGAACTTGAGCGACTTCGACAGACCTGGTGAGGTCGACAATATCGCCACCCATGTATTTCCTGGCAAAAGCGGTGCCTCTTGCGTCAAAGCTGCGTCCTCATAGGCACGGATGACACCATTGCTGCGCTTCCATTTGACCTTGCGTGCTTTTCCTTGCTGGAATAAATAACCGTCCCCCGGCCCGATTACATCGACCGATAGACGCCCTTCTTTATCCAGCACGCGGTGTTTGGCAGAGATGACCAACAAATTGGTCGTGGACAACTGTTTCTTGTCGCTCAAGTCCAAATGCGGCTTGCCTGCCGTAAAGCGCATGTATTTCTTTTGCTCGGCATCATAGGTAAAAGCAGCTTTATTCAATGAGTGGAAAGTCAGATCTACCTGTGTTGCAGGCTCGCCTTCCTTGATCTCAGCGTCCTCCTTCAGGAAAGTGAAGTGAGGCACCTCTGCCGTTTGACGCATCCCTTTATCCTGCATCGCTTTTTCCAAGAGCTCTGGCTTGGTGTACAGGTTATGTGGCATTTTCCGGAATTTTTCTCGCCAAAAGTATTGACCGTTCGGAATTTCATCCAGATGGCTGTAGTCTTTTCTCGCCAAGGTTTCCAGCGCATCCGGACTGCCTCCTGCGTGCACGAGGACCGCATCAAAGCCGTTCCCGATCTGGATAAAATAAGGACGGATACTGCGGACAGGTCCAATTACTTCTGGTTTTTGGCTTTGGAATATCGCAAGAAAGCGGGTCATTTCCCCTTCTGACAATACCTCATAAATCATATCCGCTTTGTTGACGCCTGTTTGTGGACGGGCGGGCGGCGCGTTGTTGATCATTACCATGATCGGGCGTTTGCTTCCCAGGTTTTCGTGACTGCCAAGTCCTGTCATCGGTGCCTTATACGCATACTCGACGGGCTGATTCGTTTCCGGTGGCGTTTGCACAATCGGATCGGGTATCTGCGGACTAGGTTGGGTGTCCACCGGCTTTTGAGCGCAGGCCGTTGTTAAGAGCATGAAGGCTAGTACCATGAGAGACGATTTGACTGTTCGTTTCATATGAATCGCTCCTTTCCATCTCTCGTTGTCTTTTTTTCCCTGTTTCTTTTTCCAGAAGGATACAGGGGAATCCTGCTTCCACACGTTTTCCACGATTCTCATACGCCCGTGCCACACATCTTGTTTTTGGCTATGCTACAATAATGAAAAACAGATGCAAAGCGAGGCCACAATCTATGAATACCCCCTACCTCGTCTATCTGGTGGACGATGAAACAAACCTGTTGGAGTTGCTGCAATCGTATTTGCAAAGTGCCGGATTGCAGGTGAAAGCGTTTTCTAGTGGCAAGGACGTCTTGCCGTTACTTGATGAAGATACACAACCACATTTGTGGATATTGGACATCATGATGCCCGACATCGACGGCTATGAGCTCTTACGTCTCATTCGTGAAAAATCAAATGTCCCGATCATCTTCATCTCCGCTCGCGATCAAGATGTCGATAAAATCATCGGACTGGAACTGGGCAGCGATGACTACTTGGCGAAGCCTTTTCTACCACGCGAACTGGTCATCCGTGCGAAAAAGCTGCTACAGCGCACCTATGAAAAGCCCGGTGCCACTGCTTCCTCTACCCAAACTTTCCAAGATTGGGTAACGGTTGATCCTTATATGATCTCAGAAAAAGGCAGACAAGTAAAAGAAGGCGACGAACTCATTGATTTAACCACAAAAGAATTCGAGCTCATCGTTTACCTTTTGCACAATCAAGGCTTGGCCTTGAATCGCGAGCAGATTCTGACCTCCATCTGGGGGGAAGACTACATTGGCTCAGACAGGGCTGTCGATGACTTGGTGAAGCGCATCCGCAAAAAAATGCCCAAGTTTCCATTGGAGACGGTCTATGGCTTCGGCTACCGAATGACACGTATATGAGCAAATTCCGACTGAAAAACCTGCCGATTTCCAGGCAAATCCTCATTTTGTTCATGATCCTGACAAGCGTCCTCGGGGTTGGCCTTGGCATCGGGTATCCATTGGCTGTCAAACAGTATCTGGTATCCAACACTTACACGCTCTTGGAAGAAGAGTTTTACACATTATCACAGCATATCTCCTTCAACGAGCATAATGAGCTGCTGCCTGTTCCGGCTGCGGCCCCTTACTTTTTACAGCTCTTGCTCCAACGTTATGAGTACTCATTTGATATGATCGTCTATGCTGAGAACGGACGAGAGCTGGGCAGCCGAAGCAATGGCCGCATTCCCTACGAGGATGCCAAGGAGTTGTTCCGACAAGCCGCCTCGTATCCAAGCAACAAGCTCCAGCATGGTTCGCTGGACCGTGGAGCCGAGAGCTATTTGTTCGTCAGCAAAAAAATGGATTACCACGGCTTCCCCTACTACATGGTGCTCTTCTCCAAGGAACAGGAGCTCAACCAGATCAACTCGATTTTGACACGTCAGTTTTTGTTCATATTTGGTCTGCTGCTGCTCGTAAGCTGGTTGTTGGCCGTGTGGTTTAGCGGGTATTTGAGCAGACCGCTGCGCACACTTGAAGAGCTGTGTAAAAAAATCGCTCGTCGTCAGTTCGATATCCCGCTTACGATGGATCGCGGAGATGAGATCGGACAGCTCGCCCGCTCATTCGATATGATGAAAAACCAACTGAAGGAATACGACGAGTCACAGCAACATTTTGTCCAAAATATTTCCCATGAGCTCAAAACACCAATCATGGCGATTCAAGGATACACGCAAGGCCTCATCGAAGGCGTCTTTCAGGGCCCACAGGCTGAAAAAGGGCTTTCCATCATCATGGAAGAGAGCAAGCGTCTCGAAAAGGTCGTCGGACAGCTCTTGTATATCACAAAGATCGAGTCTGTCTCTCAAATGATGCAAGTCGACCGCGTCGACCTGTCAGAGATGATGCACCTGTTGAAGCAGCGTCTTTCCGTGCTCAACCCGCAAGTCGAGTGGGAGTTAAATCTGGCAGCCGACTTGATCGTGGAGGGAGACGGCGAGCAATTGAGCACTGCTTTCGTGAATATCATGGAAAATCAACTGCGTTACGCCAAAAGCCGACTTACCATCACAGGGAGACACGCAGGAAAAAGCGTCGTCGTCGCGATTTCCAATGATGGGCCACCCATTGAGGAGGCGCTGCTGCCGAATTTATTCCAGCGTTTCCGCAAAGGAAAGTCGGGCAAGCATGGGCTTGGACTCGCGATTGCCCGTGCCGTCTTGGAAGCACATAAAGGGACGATCGATGCCCGCAACGATCCAGATGGACCTTGCTTTACGATGATCGTACCCGTTGAATTTAAAGGCCGATTGAACTGATAGGAGGGGACACTTGTCCTCTCTTTTTCTATTCTAAAGGAGAAATTCGATAAAAGCGTAGGAAGATACCGTGACAAAACCGAGCTTCTCATACACGTGTATCGCCGTGGGATTATCTGCAAAGACAACCAAATAGACATGATCAGACTTCTCCAAGCCAATCCGGGAAATATCTGAACTGATTTGCGTACCCAACCCTTTTTGCCGATGATGGACAGATGTGCCAATGTTCCCGATTTCGACGTAGGCTTCGTCATAGACATGAAAGCCGGCTACGGCCATTGGCTCTCCTCCTTCCGAACAGAGTGCGATGTGTGGCATTTCTGCTACTTCCTCCGCCCGAAAACTAATCATGCCGAGCTCTGTCGCCATATTCTCCACGATCTGTGCTTCAGATAACTCCAGTATTCGTGATTCTCCCACAGGTAAAAGCCGTTCTGGATCTGCTAGTTTCATCAACCGCATGGTACGTGTGGCGAGTATATTCGGAATCTGTACGCGCGTCAGACAAGGCTCTGCGAGTGCAATCACGCCCTTTTGTCCATCTGGCAGGCTGCCATCTAGCACTTCTTTCATATAGGAGAGCATCGGTTCCACCTCGTAATTTTCCTCCCCCTCGACCACATGGAGAGAAAATGCGTGAAACGGCATCCCTTTTAAGTAAGACCCGATAGCGGTTACTTCTCCTTGGACGCTGTCCGTTACGACGACGCTCCGATCCGTTCGCAAGTACATATTCCCGTATAAAATATACGAATCTTCTAACGAAATTTGTTCCAAAAGCTGGCGTTGTTCATGACCTGTTCGCAATTTTAGCAAAGAAATCACTCCTTCTAACGATTCCCTATTGACGTTGTCGTACTTCACGGTTAACATGGTAAAAATTTCTCTATTAAAGAGGCAGTTCAAAAAATCGAGACCAACTTCACCTAGGAGGAGAGAATCGTGGCTTTTTATTACACAGAACCATCTCGAACGTTTAATGAGTTTTTGTTGTTGCCAAATCTCACCACAAAAGAATGCAATCCGAACAATGTGGACTTATCCACTCCGATTACCAAGTATAAAAAAGGTGAAAAGCCTGCCATCTCACTAAACATACCGTTCTCATCCGCAGTCATGCAAGCAGTTTCCGACCATCATATGGCGGTCGCATTGGCTAGATGTGGCGGTATTTCGTTTATTTTTGGCTCCCAGTCCATCGAGAGCCAGGCAACCATGGTTCGCAAAGCAAAAGGCTACAAGGCTGGTTTCGTCGTGAGCCGCTCCAACCTGACACCAAGCCATACGCTGAAAGACATTTTGGAATTGAAAGAGGCATCAGGCCACTCCACCGTTGCCATTACGGAAGATGGTACGGCAAAAGGCAAGCTGCTCGGAATCGTAACGGGTCGCGATTATCGCATCAGCCGCGACTCTCAGGACAAACTCGTCAGCGACATCATGACACCATTCTCGAAGCTGATCTATGGCAAATCTGGCATCTCGCTCTCCGAAGCCAACGACCTGATCTGGGAGCACAAGCTCAACTGCTTGCCAATCGTAGACGAAAATCAAAATCTCGACTTCCTCGTTTTCCGCAAGGACTACGATTCCCGCAAAAACAATCCGCTGTCCCTCTTGGACGCGAACAAGAGCTATATCGTAGGTGCCGGTATCAATACAAAGGACTACAAGGAGCGCGTCCCTGCGTTGGTGGAAGCAGGCGTTGATATTCTGGTCATCGACTCCTCCGACGGCTTCAGCGAATGGCAACGCGAGACAGTTCAATATGTAAAAGAAAACTTCAATGTTCCGATCGGTGCAGGTAACGTCGTCGATAAAGAAGGCTTCCGCTACCTCGTGGAATCGGGTGCAGATTTCATAAAAGTAGGTATTGGCGGCGGCTCCATCTGCATTACCCGCGAACAAAAAGGAATCGGACGCGGCCAAGCCTCTTCCCTCATTGAAGTGGCAGCAGCTCGCGACGAGTACTTCAAGGAAACAGGCATTTACGTTCCGCTCTGCTCCGACGGCGGAATCGTACATGACTACCACGTGACACTGGCTTTGGCTATGGGGGCAGACTTTGTCATGCTGGGACGTTACTTCGCTCGCTTCGACGAAAGCCCGACCAAAAAAGTGAAGATCGGCAACAACTTCGTGAAAGAATACTGGGGAGAAGGCTCCAACCGCGCTCGCAACTGGCAACGCTATGACACTGGCGGCAAAAGCAGTCTCGTCTTTGAGGAAGGCGTAGACTCCTACGTTCCATACGCGGGAACCCTGCGCGAAAACATAGACCGTACCTTGAGCAAAATCAAATCGACCATGTGCAATTGCGGGTCGCTCTCCATCTCAGAGCTTCAGCAAAAAGCGCGAATCACCGTCATCTCTGCTACTAGCTTGGTAGAAGGCGGCGCACATGACGTTATCTTGAAAGAAAGCAGCATGGCTGCTGAGTAATACAATCGACACGTAATCACAAAAAACCAGTCTGCGGCTCACAATGCTAGCAGACTGGTTTTTTTCTTAGGGCCCCGACACTCAGTAAGAGAACGGGCAAGAACAAACCGTACGTCAAGGAATAAGGCATCCAAATGTCCGAAACGAAAGAGTCAAAATACGGGCGGTTAGGCATTGTCGTCAATGCCACTACGATCATGATCATCCCCAGCGGAAGTGTCAAATGGCGGTAATCCCGCAGCCCCAGTGTATATGCGATTCCAATGTTCGTCGCATAATAGCAAATCGTAATTTTGACAAAGAGCGTAATAAACCAGATAACGGCCATCAACACTTCTATTCGCTCAAAAAAATTGCCGATACTGATTTTTTGCGCAAGTGTGTAGCTTGGGTAGGCGAGCAGTACGGTAATATCGGCACCCAAGACCAAGATAGCCACAGCAGTAATCATCGTCAGGAAGAAATTCGCAAAAAGGATGCCCAAGATATAAGCTTTGGCCGCACGCGCTGGCCGTTTTACCAAGGGAAATATCACGATCATAATGACCATTTCCAGCAAATAACCCGCGTACCTGAAGTTCCCCCCGAAAACAGGAGCTAATCCATGCGCAAGCACAGGCTTCACATTTTCTATTTTGATCTGGGGGGAAATAAATGCGATCAAGATAAAAAAAAGCAACAGAAAATACGGAAACAACAGCTCGCTCACTCGAGAAAAGGCTTCTGGACCACTGCGGACCCCCATGACGATGATCACCAGAAAAAGGACAAGAATAATTTCAATGGGGGTCTCCTGCATAATCTGCGTCGTGACAAAATCGCCAATCTCCATCAGCATGAGCGAAGCGTCGATGAAAAAATAGCTGATGAACAACACAGCCACCGCTTTCCCCAGCCACTTCCCCAATATTTCAACGCTGTACTGAAAGATCGACTTGTTCGGATACCGTATACTTAGCGAAACATACAAATAAGTTAAAAGAAAGCCTTCCCCCCACCCGATGAGGGCGGAGATCCAGGCATCTTGTTTGGCAGCGGTAGCAGTAAGGGATGGTACGTACAAAATCGCATCACCAATCCCAAAAAGCGCCACGAGTATCATGAATTGCCTTGCGCTAATATGGCCGTTGTTTAACAATTCCTCTCGCTCCCCCGCCTCGCTACTGGCTACTGCTTCATTCCACAGTTCCCAAAATGAAGTCGCTGAATGGTTTATAGACAAATGTGATCCAGTCCAACGGGTTCGGAATATTCGCCTCAAGCGATTCCGCGATGCCAAGTCCCGTCGCAACTACTAGCAAAATGAAAAAAACCAGCATTTCCCTTTTCATCGCGTTCTTTCTCAGATAAGGCACCTCAAAGAGGGCAATGAGTAGGCTGATCAGCAAAATCATCATAATGGTCCACATGCTGTGCAGTGCACCTACTTTTTTTGCAGGATTACTTTTACCATTTCCATGGATGGAAAAAGTTATGCTCTACTCCTTTTTCATGAAAGGAATAAACGAATTGCCCACTTTTCCTGTCCGCCTGAGCTTCACGTCTGTTTTGATTTTCACTTTCAGGTTGGAGAATTGTGAATCCCAATCTTCTTTCACCTTTTCCCACCCTTTGGGGTCATTTTGGTAGATCGACTGCCCAAATCCAAAAACATCTGATCGGTATTGCTTTTGCGCTTTATGGATGGCGCTTACGATTTTGTCTCTGATCTGCTTTTCTACGTCAGCTTCCAATTTGTACATGGTCTTGGGATCGGACAAATCGATACGGCAAGCCACCTCGCCCACAGTGCCTTCTGCGGAAATGCTCACCTCTACTTGTGGTTTTCCTTTTTCCACCTTGCCTTTCACAGTTGTTTTGCTTCGGATGATCTCAATGACAATTTTATTGTTTTTGTTACAAGGAATTTCTTCTACTGTACTGTCCACCCTGTCCGTGATGTAGCTGAATCCGATGCTTTCCTCTTCGTTAAACCACCCCCGCAGCTTGTCCTCTTTGAAGACACCGATTTCGTGATACCTTAGCAACGTTGACTGGCTTTCTTTTTGGGAATTACCACTAGAAGTACCCGTATGTACCTTCCCTTTCAGATTAACGCCTACCAACACTGGCTCGATCCCTTCCCGTAGCAAATCCGCAATAAATTCATCCAATTGAATGGAGACAATTGATCCCCAAGCACTCTCTGCTGTTTCCAAGCTTTTATAGAGCTTCGTCGCCGGGATTTTTTCCAGGGGGTCGATCATGCTGAGAATTTGTAGTGCTGTCGCGTCCTTGGCCAGAATGACATAAAAATCGGGCCGGACCTCATGATCGCGAAATAACAAATCCAGCACTTCCTTTGTCCCTTCTTTTGCTATCTGCTCCCCCAAAACCAGCACCTGGATATGGGAAAAGTAAAGCCTTCTCGGCGTTACCGTTGTCATTTTCCGGATTCCCTCAAAAATGCTCGATGCCCGCATGCTGTAAGTCGCAACAGCTGATTGGCTCATCCCCCCGCTCTCTTTTGACGCTACCCCTCCCGGATTGACGATTTGGGCGGATATCACATACTCTCCATCAATCTTGTCGATACCCATTCCCATGACGATTGCCAAATCATTTAATTCCCTGCGGTTCCAGCAGCCTGTCAATAAAACGAGAAGAGCCAGAGCCAGGAGGAACACTCCTTTTCGATTCATGCCTTCTCCACCTCGGCTATCGATTTATCATCACATCGGCACGATACTTGCGCTATATTTTACTTTTTCGTTCTCTGACGCTGTTTTTCTGGCGCAAAAAATGGGGACGCGTATGCATCATCCAAATTGGAAGCCGAATCAGCGTATCCTTTTGGTCCGCTAAATTCACTGGGGCAAGCGGAGCCATATAGGGGACACCAAACGAACGCAGGGTGCACAGGTGAATGCACAAAGCAATCATCCCCACAAATACGCCGATCAGACCAAAGCTGGCGGCGAGTGCGATCACCCCGAACCGCAACAGCCGGATCGGAATGGACATAGAAAAGGAAGGGAAGACAAAGCTGGTGATCGCTGTAATAGAAACGACGATGACGGTAGCGGGTGAAACAAGCCCTGCCTGCACGGCAGCTTCCCCCAACACGAGTGCTCCCACGATGGAAATAGCTGACCCCACCGCCCTCGGCATTCGTACCCCCGCCTCTCGCAGCATTTCAAAGGTAAACTCCATCAACAGCGCCTCAATTGCTGCCGGGAAGGGCACGCCTTCACGTTGGGCTGCAATGCTCATGATCAGGTTCGTCTGTAGCATTTCCTGATGGAAGGTCGTAACGGCGACATACAGGGATGGCGCGAGTAAAGCGATAAAGAAAGAGATAAGGCGCAAAATACGCAGAATCCCAAAATCCGCACGCATGTAGTAGTCCTCGGAGGACTGAAAGAATTGGACAAAGACAGCTGGTACCAACAAAACGATCGGTGTACCGTCCACCAGAATGGCGACACGACCTTCCAACAGCCCAGCTGCCACCGAGTCGGGGCGCTCTGTATTGTAAATGGTCGGAAACGGCGTAAAGGTATGATCCTGAATCATTTCTTCGATGTTTCCGCTCTCCAAAATACCGTCAATCGTGATTTGCCCCAAGCGTTCTCGGACTTCTGTCACTACGCTTTCCTGCACGACTCCTTTTATATACATCATGGCGACTTTGGTCTGTGTCATGTCCCCGATCTGCATGGTCTCCAACCAAAGATTGCGATTATTGATCCGCCGGCGAACCAAAGCCGTATTGGTCCGGAGGTTTTCCGAAAACGCTTCTCTGGAACCACGAACCACCGTTTGTACGGAAGTCTCCTGAACACCACGATCTTCCCACTGCTTCGTATTTGCGATAAAGCCGTATGAATACCCATCTACCAAAATAACGGTATCTCCCGTCAATATCGCATCATACAAATGGTCAAAGTCATAGACCTCTTCCACTCCACCGATCGTGAGCAAGAAGTCCTTCATCAGCATCAACGGATTGGCTTCTACGGGGAAGTCCTCTTTCCTGGCATGAAGCATGAGAGACTCCATGAAGCCGCTAATCATATTTTTGTCGACCAGACCCTCGGTGTATAAAATCCCCACCTGCATCTGATCGACGGCCTCCAAACGCACTTGGCGCGTCACAAGATCCGTGCTGTTGCCGAGCTCTCGCTTCACCTTTTCCAGATTTTCGTCCAACGAGTAAAGGAAGGGCGCAGCTTGTTTTTCTGTATGGATCATTTCAAATCACTCTTTTTCCAGTTCGGGATATGTTTACTATCCCTCATGCCTCTGGGGTCTATGCTGAACACAAAAAAGCCCCCTATTCTAGGAGGCTTCGGGACTGGTCATATTAGTCGACAACTGACATCATTTTTACGGCAGACGATATACGGCAAATGGTTCCCCGTTTCGGTACGTGTCACTCAATCGGTCCAGCTCTGCCAAGGTCGCTGCATCCAACGTCAAAGCTGTACTTTGCAAATTATCCGTAAGCTGCTCTACACGGGTCGCGCCCACGATCACCGAAGAGACAGCCGGCTTGTGCATGAGCCAAGCCAAGGACAGCACACTGGAGGATACACCAACCTCCGCCGCTACCTGACTAATTTTGCGTCCAAACTCCAGCTTGTCTTCACTCAGCAACCGCACGAAGCGCGGCTCCTTGTCCGCCCGCGAACCAGCTGGGGCCTGTTCTGCGGAGGTATATTTACCTGTTAAAATGCCGCCAGCAAGTGGGAAGTACGGAATGATCCCCACCCCCTGGTCAAGACAAAGCGGTACGAGTTCACGCTCTGGTGTTCGATCCGCCAGCGAGTAGCTAACCTGCGTCGATACGTAGCGATTCAGCCCTTCCCGCTGACTGATGCCAATTGCCTTCATCAATTCCCAAGCCGCATAGTTGGAAGCCCCGATGTAACGCACTTTCCCAGATCGAACCATGTCATCTAGTGCGCGGAGTGTTTCTTCCAAAGGCGTCTCTGGATCAAACGTATGAATTTGATATAAGTCCACATAATCGGTGCGTAAACGCTTCAAGCTGTTCTCCAGCTCCAGCATCAGGTGGCAGCGCGATGAGCCTCTCTGATTCGGTCCTTCGCCTTTTACCAGACCAGCCTTCGTCGCCAAAACGACCTCGTGCCGCTTTCCTTCTAGCGCCAGCCCGATGATTCGCTCCGATTCTGTTTGCGTGTAAATATTTGCCGTATCAATAAAAGTAATCCCGCTTTCGATTGCGGTATGAATGATGTTTACAGACGTTTGCTCATCCGCACGCCCTCCAAATGAGTTCGTGCCTAATCCCAATGCTGATACCTTCAATCCACTGCCACCGAGTCGGTAGTATTTCATATTGTGATCGACCTCTTTTCATAATAGGAGTGCTCTTCCATTATCTCCTATTTGGGTGGGGATTGAAAAATAAGATTAGGAAAGTTTATTTTTCGAAATATTCTGAATTTTTTTCATGGTTCTTGATACACACATTTGGGATACATTTAAAAAATCTGCTGTTTGTGTCTGATTATAGCCTGCCATCCTTAATTGCAGGACTTGCCATTCTTTTGATGAGATTTGATTTTGCAGTTGCGCAAGCATTGCAGCAACATATAGCTTGTCCAGCACATATTCTTCCACGTCTCGTCCTTCGTCCTTCAAGACATCCATAGCGGTGGCAGCTTCATTGCCCGAAGCGGATGCCTTCAGGTGTGGCTCCTGTAAATACTTCACAGGTCTCCCGACATCCAGCGCTTTTTTGATCTGGTCCACATTTTCACCCAGCAGTACGGAAATTTCTTCTATTGTAGGGAGATATCCCAGGTCTGCTTCTATTTTACTTATCTGTTGGAGAATCGTTGTTGCCGTTCTAGTCGGCCGTACAATATGTCCGCTATCTCGAAAAAAGCAGTTGATCTCCCTCACAATTGTGATGACGGCAAAGGACGAAAACTTCACGCCTCTTGCTATATCAAAGGCTTTGATGGCCTTGATGATTCCCATTCTCCCCAATTGCAAGATATCCGCTTTTTCCAAGCAATATTGCTTCACTAATGTCTCTGGCTTTCCGATATATTTGTGCACAGAATGCCAAATGAGATCTTCATTTGCGAGTATCACTTCACCCAGATACTCACTGTCTTCCTTGCATCGGCGAATATTCTCCATGTTATACAAGGAGTATTGTTCTTTATCCTTGCCAAATCTCTGTTTTACGAACATGGCATGCTCACTCATAATACCTCCTCCCAGCCTATCTTCATGATTCTCTTAATAAGCCGTTCATTTTTCGGTAATGGGTCATGACTTTTGTATAGTAGCCATCGTGATAACGATTTCGGTCGACATTTCCCTCGCCTTGGTTATAGGCGATGATGCTTAAACGAAGGTTTCCATATTTCTTTTGCAAGAGATCCAAATACTTGATACCTGTTTGTAGATTGGTCACGGGATCAAACAAGTCATCAGGATGAACTCCCAGCCCGCTTCCTGTACGCGGCATGATTTGTAATAGTCCTCTAGCGCCCTTGCCAGAGATCGCGTCGTGCTGAAAACGGCTTTCCTGCCAGATCATCGCCATGATCAAAACCGGATCTATTTCGTATTGCTTGGATAATACAAAAATTGTTTCTGTATAAAGCTCGACTGTAGCAATATCCAGTCTCGGTGCAACCTGTGTGATTACGTTTGCTAGCTCCCTTTTTGTATGCAACTGCCTATCTGTGTCCCTGGCCATTTTCACCACAGGATGAATTTCCGACAGCCCCTTTTCTACGGCTGGCCCTACAACATTTGCGGGAATGAACACTGCGGCAACAATGCCGATTAGCTTTGTTAGCACGTAACTCGCTTTTTCAGATGTAGCTGATGGACTGCTTGCAGAATGTTTTTCTGCATTCTTTCCACCCCGATTGCCGTATCCAGTGTATGTACTGATCGGCGCGAAGCATGGGCAAGGGAAAGATAGGCTTCCTGCACCTTTAGCAGCATGGCATTATTCGCATCTACTTCTGTTCGCAGAAAAAAGGTTGCATCGGGCCGCTTCGTCAAATCACTCATCGTGGCATACCAGGAAAGAGGAGTATCCTTCATATAGAAGTAGTAATAATTGGACAGTTCGTAATGATCAATGATGATGAAGTCGACGTTCTCCTTCGAAATCCGCGCCATCTCTCGTTGATAGTCCAGAAAATCCGCTTCAAATAGCTTTCCTACCGCTTTCTCATCCAGTTCAATTTCGCAGCGAAGCCACATGCCAATGACTGCTCCGATTGGGGTATCTAAACGCGGAAACGTTACTCTTTTCACTTTATATCCGAGGCCTCTCAAATTTTCTTCTAGCAACGCCGCTTGGGCTTCCTTCGCATTGGCGTCAATTCCTTCGAAAGCGACAATCATGGGCTGTCTCATGGCACTACATCGTCTCCTCATTTGTCGAGATTTCCTCTGCTGCTTCACGAAGCTTTTTCTCTGCTTCAAGCTCAGCAGCCTGAGTAGCCAGATGGTCTGCTAGCATTTGCTCGAATTCTTCCTTTGTAATCTCATATATCTCGGATTGGAGTTGGTTCACCGTGTATCCCATACCGTCGGTCAGTAAAAAGTTTGTGTAGGTCAATGGCTCCTCACGAAACTCCTGCTTTTCGTAATCGAAGGCAATGACTGCTTTTTCAATGCCCGCTACGCAACCGCCGAACCAAATATTGACCTCTTCTTCTCCACCCTCGGCTGTAGGTGTTGTATGCATATTGGTCGGAACGTGTACATATTTTCCAATGACCTGGTGGGAGAACTCCTCGGTCAATTCCTCATTCATCTTTTTCAACAAAACTGCCATGCTGGATCATTCCTTTTCATCGATTTTTTGTGTATGTCTACAGCTCACCGTACTGCTTCAAAATCGCCTTGATGATTTGACACACTCTTTCCTTGCTGATGTTGAATTTCTGACCAATTTCCTCATGGTAGTAGCCTTCACTTCTCATTTGGAGAATCAGCTTGTCTCGCGTGGACAGCTTCATATACTCCATGATGTCGATCATCATCTCTACTTCCTCATATCGAAACTCCTCACTCGGAGCAGCAATACGGCTGATCATCGTTTCCTCTTCGTTCTCATCTCCACCAGAGACAAGAACTGCATTACTATTTGTCAGGTTTTTTTGCGTGCCGGCTTTCCGCAAGCAGTCACGAATTTTATTGGTAATCACATGATCGACAAAGGTAGTCACTCTGGCTTTTTCCTGGTCGTAATCCTTCATCGTGCGATACACCTTTAAGAGAACCTCCTGAACGACATCATCATGGGTCATTCCAGCAAACGTCATCCCGGTCAGCTTGGCTTCACAGTTTTCTTTTGCCTTCTGCAAAAAATCATCGACTTTCCCTTCGAAAAATAACTCGTCCATTTGGTGAAGTTGATCTTTCATACTTCTCCCCTCCTCATGCTCCTATTCACAGTGGCTCTATCACACTAGGTAATTTGAGGAGGGTTTTAGCAACCAGTTTTCAAAATTTTTTTCGGACAAGTTTGCAAGGTACCAGCCGTGAATACTTTTCCATTCAAAATCTTCCATGAGGCGCACTGACGCTTGATGTACCATTGGCAATCGCGGCAAATGTCATGAACCACACAACGACAAGTCATGGGCACGATATCTTGTTCCTTTGCTGACATCACGATGTCATTGACTGTCATTTTCTTCTGGCAGACTTTTTCATAATCACATCCGTGACAGGCCATGCTACCCACCGATCCTGACGATCCCGATTCCTTTTAAGGACTCTGGGTTCACTTGAACATGCTCGCGAAAGAACTCTTCCAAAACGGCTATCGGAGTGTCTTGGGTCGACGTATATTTCATGACCTGTACCTGCTCTCCATCTGCCGAAAAACTAATCTGATATAACATGGTTTCTCCCCTCCTTTTGCCTCTTGTCGAATCTATACGAAGCGATTTGAGGTGAATTAAGCGGATTTTGAAAATAAAAAAACCAGCCGTTTATTCCAGCTGGTCCTCTACGTATAATTCCTCTATCATTTCCTCTGTTATATTCATCTTTCCAAATTCCTGACAAACTTTTTGAAATCCAAACAGCAAGGAATCGTTTTCTGTGAAAACCTCGTTCAGATCCATTCCCACCATGCCAAACGCGTCACTGAGCTCCTCCCAGCCTTCGCGATCGATATCCTCTCCTAGCAGAAATTCAGCTAATGCAGAAATAATCACGACATACAATACGGCTTTTTTGGAATCTCTCATTCTTATCCCCTCACTTCTTTCTCGTTTGAGATAGAATAGACAGTTTCGAATGAGTTTTCTCTCTACAAAAAGAAAAAGCCCGCTTTTTTACGAGCTTACTTTACATCTGAGATAATTTTTTGAATCAAACTTTCATCAATCAAATGGCTGGCTACTGTCAATGCCTTTGCCATTCTTTCCTTATCTCCATCAAAAACCTCGTGGATAATGTGACGCACACTTTCTTCATTCAGCATGAAATTCTTGGCCATCGCCATAATCCCAACAACGGCTTCATGATCTTCGAGCGCTTTCGCAGAAACTTTTTCCTTCGTTTGTTGAATGATGATTTGTATCCTATCACTTCGCAATGTTATGACCTCCTGGCTTAATTTACGATCGAATATGTATTTCAAGGGAGACATCTTCCCCATCTGTCTAACCTATGAACGTAGAAGGAGCACATTTTGTTACAAAAATTCTCAGCAAAAGGGGGTGAATCATTCGTGGTTGTCGACCTCTATCATCATCTCTATGAATTACTGTCTACGGATAGTCAGGTGCTCGCATTACTCGGCATTGCTCCAGAAGACAAGGCCTCCCTATCCAAGCAGATTATCAAGCGAAGAAAGCTCGCCGTGCTATCTGATGTTGCGAAGCCTCTCCTTTCCTTCTACGCAACTTCCGGAAAGCGCGACACCGTTAATCCCCTCCTTCTCACCAGCTTCTTCCGATTCGATGTGATCACGCCTGGTGATATCGAGCTGGCGCATCAAATCGCGAACCATCTTTTCCATCTCTTAGACGGCAAAAGCTTATCGATGAATGGAATAGAAGGTTTGGACACGTATGTCGTTTCCCAGCAGGAAACGGATATGGGCCATTCCTCTGCGTACTGTTTCACACTGATCACGAAGTTTACTTTGCAAGTTTGTTAGACATTTCAAAACCCCGTCTATCCTATGACAAGCTGATCGCGGTTCCCTTTCCACATGATTCAGCAGCAGCACCCAAATCCCCTATCTAGAAGGAGTGACTTTCATTGTCTAAAAAAATGATTATCAAAGGTGTCGGTCAATTTCTTGCCAAACGCGCTTCCAAGGATGGAAATGGCGTCGAAGTCATTACGCTTGGTAATATGCAGGACCTGAAAATTGACATGAATGTTGAAATGGAGGATATCTTCGGCGGCGATGGACTCTTCGCCATTGATACTCTCGTAAAATCGAAAAGCATTGAGATTACCGCAACGGATGCCAAATTTGATCTCGCCGCACTTGAGCTCATGATGGGCTCCAAGCTGCAAGAACAAAAGAGCGACTATGTGTATGTGCTGGGTGAGCAAAAAGCAATCAAAGCTGGCAGCCTGGATCGATCTGCATCCACTGGCGACGCTGGTGTTTGTGAAGTTGACTTTGGCGGTACCCTCTTCAACGGCGGCGGATTTGCTGTTCGTCTGAAAAATAGCAATCGTCTTTTGAAACAAGTTAGCTTGAGCACTTCTGCTGCTCCAAAAGCTGACGAATTCATGGTGGATACTTTCAAAGATGGCAGCGAAGATAAAGCTCGTCTCATCTTCTCGCCTGCCCTGCTCAATGAAGATGTGGTCTTCAACTATCAGCGAATCGAAACCGTAGATGTGGTCGACATTTTGATGGATGAAGTACCATTCCCGGTTCATGTCGTCCATCACGGCTCTTTCCTGCAAAAGGATGGAACCTATGCAGGCATTGAAACAGAGCTGTTCTCCTGCATGGCAAAAGGCAGCTTCTCGATCGATGCGGCACGCTCCACAGCCAGCACTTCCGCTATTTCCTTGTCCGTTATCGATCCGGAGCGAGCAGATGGCAAGCTAGGCAGTGTGAAACGCTTCGTATCTAACAAAAAAGTGTAAATCTTTCGAGGTTAAGCAGGCTGAGTGGAGAGCATCATGCTCTTCGCTCTTGCCTTGCTCTTTTAAAAAGGGAATAACTTACAACGAATCATAGCGAACGAAATCACATTCAGCAAGTGGATAAATTTTACTGATGATTTCTCGGATAGTACAAGGAGGGATTTTTCCATGCTAAACCACCAAGAAGATCTGGAAAAAAAACACGCAGAGATGATGAACCAGGAAGCTGTAGAGCGTATCAAAAAACAGCAGGAGGCTGATCTGGTAGAAGCTATTTTCTTTGAAGATGATAGTGAAATCATGCTGCGTGACGGTAAAACCTACCGGATTCCGCCTGTGACCTTAAAAGATGCCCGCATCCTGATGAAAAAGCTGGGAACCGTCCATATCGACGCGATTATCCTAAATTTTCTCCCCTATGAAAACAAGGAAGAAGATTTATTCGATATCCTGCTTCTAGGCTTTCGCAACTACCCTATGGTCACTCGCGAGTACTTGGATGAACATTGTGATTTGGAGACGGCCAAAAAGCTTATTAATATTCTCATTGGTCTAAACGGCTTAAAAAAGTAGAGAGTGGCGAGGGTGACAGTTCCGCGATTCGCGATATGGAATCTGGTGAGCCACTTGATTGGGGCGATCTATTTTTTCATCTCCATAAAGACTGTGGTTTGAAAAAATGGGATATTTGGGAGTACACCCTTCCCCAAGTAGCAGAGTTAATGAAGAGAGTGAATAAATACATTCAATTTGAGGTAGAGACACGCATGGGTTTTCCTTTCCTGAGAAGAAAGGGAACGAATTCTGCTGCCAGTTCTCCCCATGCATCTAGTTCGCAAGACTATCAGGAAATTTCCGAAGACGATATTGCCGTACTTGGCAAAGTGTTAGGTGGTCTATAACCCGTTTCTGTCTATTCTAAGACCAGAACGGGATTTTTCTTTTGAGGAAGGTGATATTCATGGAAACTCAACATTTGACCGATGCCCTCCGCTCTGTAACGAGTACTGCACGGAGTTCTGTAGAGCAGTCGGCATTCCCATTTCGAGCCGAGCAAGCTACCCCATTTTTTCAAGCAATGCATCAACAACTGTATGAATTGCGCCAGATGATACGCGACATTGAGTCGAAGCCGCTCAGCTTTTCTCGTAGGTACGAGTCTCAGCCCGTTTCCCATGCTGCTCCTGCTTCCCGGCTATCCGTAAGTACAGGAGAAGTCATTTCCCCGTTCCGCTTTGCCACTTTTCCTGATGCTCCTGTTAAAAGAACGGAAAAGTCCTACGGCACAAGAAGCACCCGCCATCCACAAGCATGGGAAGAGGCTGCCGTAGATATGTTACGAAACATGATGAGTAGCGGCCTTCACACGCTGATCACCTCGATGGATATCGAAAATTGGGAGTCAGCGAAATCTTTGAACCGTATGATTAAGAAGGCAGAGCGTAATTTTTTGTTCAAAGACACAAACATGATGGATTTGGCGCAGGCACGCGTTTCTGGACGAACAACGGATCAAAAACAAGTGGAAGAAGAAGCACTTGGTTTGCGCGAATACTTGCGATCGGGAGTCAAACAAGACCTGCGGGATATCGCGCTAACACATGCCGTCAGCCTTGAAGAAGTAACCAGAGCCTACTATACTTCTTCTCGCCAATCCAATGACCCGCATGTAACTGTAGCCGATATTCGGGAGAAAGCAGCTCTGTTACCAGATGACCCTCTTGCTCCCCAAAACCAGATGCAATCCATCTGGCAAGCAGCATCCCTTGAAGCATTCGATCTTTTTAAAAATCAGCCCGGTAGCTTTCCCACGCTTTTGGTCCACCTACTTCAGCGCATGAGAGAAAGCCAGAGCCAATTATCGCTCGCTGTGCGCCTGTTGAAAAATGCTGCGGATCAATACGGAGGAAAAGCTGCCTACGTCAAAGCTCAGCGCAATCTTTATGAAGGAAGTGAGCAGCGAAGACAAGAGCGTGTTTCCACACTGCTTGGTCAATCCTCTTCACCCTTTACGCAAGAAGCACTGGAGATCCAATCCTGGCAATTGCAAAATCTGTCTTCCTATCAGGCTAGCCGCACTCGATTGATTCGCAACAGATTGGAACAGAAAAGGGTACAAGAGCTGTATCCGTACAATGATCGATTGTTAAAGGCATTGATTGCGGAAGAGAAGAAGCTTCTTGAACAGTTGCATTTGCTCAGACGTAAGATGCGCGATGTAGAGCGTCAGGCACATTTGCTCACCAGCCGAATCCTTTTGGTCCAGCGTGCATTCGGTGGATTGCAAAGCACGATTACCACCTTGATCCCTTCCGTCTCCTCACTGGACGAGAGACTGCGTGCTCTATCTGATACGTCCGTTGCTACTGATGAGCAAATCCAGAACATGACCAGTGACTTAAAACAGCAGGAAAAACAGCTCCAGAAAACACGGGAAGCCTTGAAGGAATTGAAAGAAGCACTGTCCACGGCTATACCCAAACCTCCGACTGCCGCAGCGGGTCCTCAGGCTGCTTCCTCAGCTCCAGCCGCCAGCAGTTCATCCTCCACGTCTAGCAAACTCCCCCCTGTTGCTGCTGCTCTCCTTTTTGAGGAGTTCTCAGGTGATCTCAAGACGAAGATTCGGGAAAAGCTCAAAAAGAAGGAGGACAAGAAAGAATCGGACGATACGGCGGACGATAAGGATGAGTCAAGCTCCACGCCGGATATCCCAACGAGAGGGAGCGCAGACAGAGATCCAACGCCTCCCAATAATAATCCAGGCCCAAGCCAACCACTATGGCGAAAAGGATTAAAAAAAGCCGGGGCATTGTTAAAAGGTTTTGCTCTCGCACGCGTTGCCATGACAGCCGTAGAATTTTTGGATGGCTTAAACACAGATTGGCTGCAACCTATGTTTATGTCCGATACCCAGCGACAAAGCAGAGTGTTGGAAAATCAAAAAGGCCTCGTGGACAAAATCACGAATATTGACAAAATGCCTCCTGGTTTAAAGCATCTTTTTTTTGCAGATACCTTCATGACAGGTATTTCAGATGGTTTGATCAACTTCATGGGTGGCACTACTCCTTCATTTGGCGATTACTATAACGCTTTCGAAGCTGCTTACAAATATGATGGCAAAGACCTCAAAGAAGAGTTAAATAAAACCTTCCAGCCAGACAGCAAGGAAGCTGACCTCGAACTCGAAAAACTCAAAGCAAAATATAAAAAAGACGATGAAAAAGAAAAGTATTCTCGGTTTATTGATATTGATGGAGACGGCTCCAAGCTGAACAATACCGCCGTTCCTTCATGGGATGAAGTCAAAACACTTGACCTTGGCAAGGAAGTAGTTGGTTATAATCTGGAATTACTCGACTTAAAGGATGCGATCCTTGAAGCCAAATTTAAGGAAAAAAGGGCTGAGCTGTTGGCTCAGGGCAAAACGGAAGATTCACCAGAAATGCGAGCTATCAGGGATGAGTACCACGCTGGTAAAGAGGAAAATAATAAAGCATCCCGTTCTAAACTTGACAAGCTCACATCGAACATCCCCGACAATACTGATGCCAAACTAGTAGGACAATTAGCAATCGCGGGCTTAGACGCTTCTAATGCACAAAATAATCTCGATAAAATCAACGAAAACGCCGGCGCCGAAATTGAATCTGCGATGAGCAAAGTGAGCTCTGACCTGGCAAATAAAGAGCATCAGTATTATATTGACCGGAGCCAAGCACTCTTAGCTGGTCACAGTGCCAATTCTGAATTCATTAAAAAACTCGAGGAACAATATTTACGCAGTACCATTGAGTCGTTAGATGCAGGGAATTCTGACATGGATCGCCTTTTGGCCGAGTACCAAAACAATGAGTCATTCAAGAAAAGCATCGAGGATTTTAAAAAAGGTCTCGAAAAAGCCAAGTACAACAATCTCGTATCTCTGCATATGTCCAAGCAACCCACCAAAGGAACCTTCAACATGCCCGATGGCTTGCAGCCGCTTACCTACTGGGGTATGCAAACCGCAAATGCAACACATAACACCTACGACCTTACCTATGGCGGCGGCAGCAATGTGAACATTACGATCGACAAAATGAGCGGAACGGAAGCTGACCTACAGCGCATCGGCTCGACCGTCAGCGAAGCCGTTCGCAGTACACAAGCAAGCCTTTCCACCGAACTGAGCCAACAAGTCCGCTCTGGCATCGCCACGAGCTACACGAGATTGTAAGGAGGTACAAAAATGACCCAACAATACGCCTTTGGCACTGCCAATCAGCGCTACAAAAAAAAGCTGTTCATCGATACAGGCTTCGAGTTCATGGAAGTAAACGCCCGTCTCATCGAGCCCTATTCTCCGCCAAGTCCCCAGCCTTCCTTGCGCGAAATTAAAATCATCAACGCTCCCTCGCACATCCACCACTCCGGCTTTAGCAGCTACCAGTGTTCATTGACCTTGCTTTTTCCAGACAAGGAATCGTATAACGATTACCTGAGCTACGCAGGCTGGACCCACAAGTTTTACGACGAAAAAGGAAGTATTTTCCTCGGCAGCGCAGAATCCATCATTCCTCATGTACTTGAGGCAGGACGACGCTACAGCGTAACCGTCGATCTGATCCTCATCAAAAAAGACTCGATCGAACGCGAATCACGTTTCCGGTTTCAAGATATTGAAGGGCATTGGGCGCAGAAAAACATCGAGGAAATGGCCGATCTTGGGCTAATCACAGTCATCACCCGAGATGGGAAGCCCATCATTTACTTCCGCCCCAACGATTTTGTGACACGCGCCGAATTTATTGCTTTTTTGAATCGGACAAGGCGGCTGGTAGAACGGATGATTCGAGAATAGCTGGGGCTGTTCCGGGTTTCTGTCTACTCTATATAGGAGGTGATGAAAATGATCAGCTGGGCTGATGTGAATGAAAAAGACTGGTTTTTTAATGAAGTAATGGAGGCCAGCAATTATTTGATGGCTGACGGAGAACCGTTCATTCAAGGGATTGCTTATGGCTCCTTTGAAAGCAATGCTCCTTACTTGTATGAGGAACAGAAGGGTTCCACTGGGCAAAAGGTATTTACACTCACTGCCAAATTGACACCGAGTGCAGATAACCCTCTCTTTGTCTATATTGACGGCACGCAAACCCTTTTCAAAGAAATTCGGCCGAATCAAACAGACCCGAACAAAACGGACATCGAGCTGTATTACGCTCCTTCTGCCAACTCGATTGTCGCTTTTTCCAGCTTCGGCAAGCCTGCCTTGGACCGTTTTGGCAAACCGATTCCCCCCAACTCCTCTTCCTTTGCTTACCCGAACAAACGCCTCGATAACGGAGACACGTATTTCTACAATCCGTTCAGTCGCCAATTCAATGAGTATTTGTACGCATATGGACGCTCCTTTAAGCGAATTGATGTGCCTGAAGAAGAATGGAAATCGACACCTGCCCAAGAGCTCGCAAAAAAATATATCGGACTCAAGCAAGACGTCTACATGGTTAGCCCTGCTCCCGGGGCCACGATTTATCTTCCCTACAATCTAAACGGCGTACAGTTGCGCTTCATCTACAACAGCTACGAAAACGGCGCTCTGTTTATGCGAGGCGGATATTTTTCGGTGAAAAGCCCTGGCGTTTGGAGAAATGACCGCTTCTTTCCCAACGCCTACATTAATCGGGCAGAGGCTTTTCTGCTCATTGACCGACTCAGGCGCTCTTTTTACCAGCGCTTTACGGATTCACAGCCCCCCACACAGCGGCTGGATGAATCCCACACGGCATACGAGGGGCAACGTGTTTTCCGCCTAAACGGTACCTATCCTGCGGGTAAGGAGCTGCTTGCCGTCAAAGTGGATGGAAAAACGGTGAAAAGCTCGGACTATCAAGAATTTGATGATCATACGGTACTGTTCAACATGCCGCTTGAGGCAGGTAAAAACGTTCATTTTTTCTATGTCAAAGAGACGAGCACCCGTTTTGAAGATGTCGGACGCGAAAAATATATGTACAACAGCAACACCGGGGAAAAAATTGCGCTAAACGGTGGGATGGCAGGCAGCAAGCCTTCATGGTGGGCACCATCCGTCCTCTCTATGGAAGATGAGCGGTTTGGGAACGGAGATTACTTGATCGAAGGAATTGCGATCAACAATTTCGTCGATGGAGCGGCTGTCGTCAACCATATGTACGAGGTATCGTCATCCAACGCGGAAGAGAAAGAAAAATGGTTCATGCCTTCCTCGTTGCTCACCCGGGCACAGGCCGTCTCTTTTTTGAATCGCTTTCGAAAATGGTCCCTGGAACGGTTTAAATAGGAGGTGTTTTCATGCAAACGATGTCCAATGAACTGCGCAGAATTCTCTCCGAAAGACTCAAACTGGGAGAATTATCGAAGCCCGCGTGCCGCGTCGAGATAGATCGACTCGTCTTCGTGCCGGGCCGTACCGAAGAGCTCGATTTCATTATGAGTGATCCGCGGGAAGAGAAAACATTGACCCGCACCATCATTCAAGATGGTTCAGGGGACGGGGGAACTGCTCTCTCCAAGATTCCCTTTGTCTTTCCTGTCGAGGGCAAAAGCATCCGAGATATTACCGCCTATATGGGCGACAATCGCAAGCACCAAGGGATCGATATTGCTTGTCCGGTCGGTACGCCTATCAAAGCTACCTGGGCTGGTAAGGTAAGAAAAGTGAGTGTGTCTGAGAAATATAGAAGCTACGGCTTTCACGTGGAAATTCAGCATGCTGATGGCATGTGGACCCGCTACGCCCATATGAGCGAGGTCCACGTCAAAACAGGGGATTATGTCACGCAGGGCACCACCATCGGAAAAAGCGGCAATACAGGAGACGTCCGCTCTGCCGGTGTTACGAACATGGGCACCTATGACGATCCCAATTCCCCCCGCTCCAAAGGAAGAGGAGCTCATCTGCACTTTGAAGTCTGGAACGGACAAGCCGTCATCGATCCGTTTCCTTATATGAATGGCTCGAAGCATCTGTTCGCTGCCTCTTCCAATAACGGCGCAGGAGTCACAACCGATGCCACCTATGTTGGAACGCCAGGAGCAACTCTTTTTGACGAACGGTTTACCAATAATACGTGGCACACAAAATCTGTCTACAAAGTAGACGAGCTGACCAAAAAACTATCCATGATCGAGAGAAGCTCGACTGAGCATAGCAACCTCACCTTTACCTTTGATCCCAAAGGGTACAAGACCGTCTTCCCATCCCCTACCGTTACGACAGGTATGAACCTCAAGCTGACCTCCGTTCACCCCGGCATTTTTAGCATGGGGTTCTCTACCAACTTCGGTGAAGGTGCCGGCGAGCTGCGCGTTTTTTTCAATGGAAAAATGCAAGTCAAGGTCATCAAATTCTCCGGGACAGAAAACGTAGAGATTCGTGATATCCCCTTTCCCAATGGCGAAATGGAAATCCGTATCGAGCTGTTCTGGAACGGGAAACAGGTCAATCGTTTTTCCCTCCAATACATTCAGATCAAGGAATTACAAGGGCGACCTGATCTGTACGGGAACAAAGACAAAGTGGACCCGACTGTGCAGCAGGAGTTTTTTGAGGAAAGGGAAATTACGAGCACCTTCATGCCTGGTCAGCCGCGAAAAGTATCGCTCCAGGTCGGAAAGTTCGTCTATATGGACACCCTTACCCTCGACAATATTAACCACATCGAAATGGACGACCAATATGAAATGGAATCATGTGAGGCACGCATCACAATCTCGAACCCTGGCGGCTACTACAGCCCGGACTATAATCCGTTTTACTTTCCGGAAACCTACAAAGAAACGCCTTGGTCTTATTTTGTGAATGGATTCCATGTCGGTGTTCTCTCCGAGAATACTCCTGTCCGGATCTACATGGGCTATGGTCTGAATTTGATGCGGGTATTTACGGGGCTAATCGACAAGCTCGATTTGAATGGCGAGGAATCGACCATGACCATTTACTGCCGCGATATGTACAAGAAGATTTTGAACAAGGTCATTACCGAAGACAAGCAGTATCCCTCAGACGTCGGTCATTCTGCCGCACATGATACCAACGTTTTTTCCTCGATGGCTCGCCGGGACAAAATCATCTCGATAGCCAAAAAGCAGGCCAAGCAGCAGGGCCCAGAGCTCGATTATAAATTTCTGCTTGCCATCGCCGAGCACGAGACAAAAATGGGGACGCTGGGGAAAGGCCTGCCTCCAGGTGATTTCATTCTCGGGTATGGATGCTATACCGGAGAAAAATGTGACCCGCAATACCAAGGGCTCGAACGACAGCTCTATCGTGGAGCCGTTCGCTATCGGGAAGCCATGGCGAGCAAAGGGTGGCGCTTCCAGTCTGTCGACGATGTCAAATATTTTTGGCAAGGAGGCGACAAGGGCGCTTATCAATGGGCGAGCGATACGAACTGGTATAACAGCGTGTGGCAAATCTATCAAAAATTCCGCTCAAGCACGGAGTTTGATGCGATTCCAGAGTGGGAGAGTACCGCACCCGCACCTGTCCCAACCGAACCAACTGCCAAAGCTGCCTACCTCAAATCCGCCATCGTACAAGACTTGATCGCTTATGCAGGAATGTACGGCTGGCGCAGTAATCCGCAAGACATTTTCTACCCCTATGCCATTGTACAAGAGACGAGCTATACCCACGTGACGCAGGCGACAGGCAAAGTTTTCAAAGCTGTACCGGATAAAGAAGGCGAATTCGTTGAAGTCGATCCCGAATCCACTTTGACCCCAAAAGGTTGGAAAAATCCTTTTGTTGAACCACCCGGACGCAAATTCGAATCGTATCAATACAAAGTCGGAGAAGCCATCGCGGAAATCATGAAAGAGACGCCTTTCCGTTCCTATTGTGACCGTTACGGTACGTATCGCCTGGAAGAGATTGATATGAATCGGCCGATTGTGGCTACTTTTACCGAGCATGACAATTTGATCACGATTCATAAGACCATCGATTTTTCACGTGGCAAAAGCCATCTTGTCATTTTGGATGAAGAAAATAAGGTTGGTCATTTCGTAGACACGGAGATTTTGATGGAGCTGAAGGGCGAGGTACGTACAGGCGTTAGATCCGTTCCTTTTGCCAAAACAGACGAGCTGAAGAGGCTGGCTGCCCAGCGAACGTTTTTTGATTTGAAACGCTTGTGCCGTACGCTGCAAATTTCCATTCCCGGCAACCCTGCCTTGGATGTCCTCGATCGCATTTACATTATCGACTCCAATACAACCACCCGCGAAGCGTATACCATCAAAGGAATCCGCACGATGTTTGATGCGCAGAACGGCTATATGCAAATCCTCGATTTATTTTGGAGCAACAACGAGGGGGCGATTGTGTAATGGCGGGGATTGCCAATGATTATTTAATTTACCCGATCCTCGATCTGATCCGTGATGAAGTGCACCGTACTACGACAGTCACGGCAGACCCGTTCGCAGAGGAACCCTCTGTTCGTCTGATCCGGGAGCATCCTCTCGATCCGGAAAAGGTCACGGGCGCCAAGCTATTCTACGAGTCTGGCTACATGCTGGACATCTCCCTCACGTTTGGCTCTACCGACACTACCACCTTCCCCCTTGAAGTCGATCAGCTCCATCCAGACTGGGAGTACTATTCTCTTTGGCGCTTGACCTCAGTAACCACTGCGGGATACGCACCTGACGGAAAAACGGTAGGATCTTACCTGATCCGTCTACTCTATGATACGAGGGGCCTCTTAACTGGCACTGATGTCCTTCGTATAGAGAAAGAGAGGTGAGTACTAGTGGGCTTCTCCGTTGCTTATTCGGGCGGGGGCGTAATCGACAAGGTACGAGAGCTCCCCTACCCACACTTTTCCAAATTTACCGAGCCCTTCATTCGCGGACGCATGATTGATGTGACCGCGTCCAAGCAAGTCTTTTCCGATACCTATGCCCTTCCCTATCCGACAGAATTTTTATCTGTGGCGTTTGCTACCAATAATTATTGCGTCGGCGATTACTGGGAGCTGAGTCTGGACGGCGTGAAGGTCTGTGAAACGATTTATACCAAAGAGCTCCCGGAGTCCGTCTCGATGGGAAATAGCTTTGGGATCGTCTATCCGTTGAAGCCAAATGCGCAGATCCGCTTTGACTTCCACAACATTTCAGGTACGGAAAAGAAAGTTTGGTACAATGTAAAATTTTTACGCAAGAAACTGTAAAGGAGGCGTATGGATGCCTAGTAAACAAGTAGCTTGGATCGAGGGCGAGGTCACAGCCGATTTGCTTATCAACAAGCTGGCTGATGAAATCGTCAACGCCAAAATCCCGGATACGAAGAACCGATGGGAAAAGGTGTTTGAAGTCAATGAAGATACGTGGGTTACGTATAAGAAAACTACTGTTGCGGATATGCAAGGGACGTACAAGCATACGGATGGGAAGAGTTATCCGGTTTATGTGTTGCCTGATTTGAGGGAGTTAAGAGCCTCGTACGCTGATATTCCGCTCGTTGATGAAGATGGTTATGTCTATGAAACTCTCAACAATAGCAATACAAAGTCCGGTAAAAAAATCCAAGTCAAGGAATTTGGATATAAGGATGCTGAAGGCAACGATATGACCCTTTCTGTTCCAGGACTACTGGTGGTTAATATCGATGATGCTGATCCCTCTAACACTGTCGGTAAGAAATGCTATGTACTCCTTCAAGGTAAATACGAGCTTGATGGGGTTACTTTTACACCTGGTGTCGAATGGAACGAGTACAAGATCATGACACAATTGCCTTCCGATTGGAACGACCTACTTTCAAAAACGAAATGGACTACCTATTATTCGGGAGGTTACACCACTTACGTTAGTGCCCCACTATACAAATTCGGAATGGTCAAATACATTGCCAACCCCGTCCATCACTACGACCGCACTGTCGTCCTAAAAGCCGTTCCTGACGTACCTTCGGGCCAAGCGCCTAACGATTATTTCGTCATGCTCAAGCATCCCATCCAGCAATACAACTACTTGGATGTGTCCTACGGCAAAGGCTTCACAGGCAAAAATCCGGTTGGAAACTCTGCCGATACCTACATGCTCGCCTGCGATAAAAGTACCGTCATTCCTGGCAAAGTACCCGTCATCCTCGACCAAAAACAAGCCGAGCTTCAATACAGCAAATGGAACAATCCCGATGATACCGACAAATACACTCCACCTCACGAAGCATGGGCACTCGATTACGATGACAAAGTGGAAATCAAAAGCCCTTCCTCCCACTTTTTCTATGGTGCCGACTCTGTCGTCTCCTGGGTACCAAACAAGAAGCGTCGCCCAGACTACTGGGTCGAATACAATCTCTCCATCAGCAATGATCGTGTAGCAATCGTAATTGAGGGTGACCCTTCACCTGATATGGATGCCTACTACAGCAGCTTTGCTTATATCGGGAAAACCATTCCTTTTGCTGACTATGACCACAAAGGCAATTTTGGAATTACAGTTGGCATGGGCGATTTGACAAAGGAAAAATCAGGATTCCTTCCAGCCGACATCAAGCAGGACACCAATCCTAACTATTCGGGCTGGGGACGCTATACCTCCAACGGCATGTACTCCTTCTCCATGCTGCAAACCCGAAGCTCCGTCTACTTCCAGGCGTACTACCCCGCCTTCATTACTCAGCTCCCCAAATACGATGGAGTGGGCACGCTCCCTCCAGAGCTGTCCAAGATGGTACTCGAAGCAAACGGCTTCCAAAGCTCGAAATGGACGAAGAAATATCATGCATCACCGATCTATCTGGTACACCAGTTCGAAGGCTATCGGGGCTACCTCGATAGTGTCGTAGCAATCGAGGACCATAATCTAATCAACAAGGACGAGCTCGTCGTAGATACAGAGGAACCAAAAGACCCGAAGGACCCCGCTGCCGGAACCTGGACAGAGGTATACAAGTTCTTCCGAATCAATACCCCTGTCAACTTCTTCAAGTACTCCCCCAACCCTACAGATTGCACCATCGCCATCTTAAAAGAAGTATATTAAAGGAGGAATTTCACATGGCCAATTTTAAATACATTGAAAAAATCACCACTTCTAAAGAGCTCCTGGATACGATTAAATCTGAATTCGAACAACTTACTAACTATACCTTTAACCCAGCTGCCGGAGAGACACAAGAAAAATCAACCTGGACAGTCATGACCGATCTCACCAAAAAAGATACCGCTTCTGGCAAAACCTCCGAGCTGGTCCTAAAGGGTAGCTCCAAGATTAACAACGAGACCAAAGATTTTTATGTCAAATTCGTCAATCCAGGCTTCACCAACCCGAAGGAACACAGCTCCTTGACGGTTCAAGTATTGGCAGACTACAATTCCACAGCCAAAACCTTCGCGACAGAAGGACACCCAGTCAATTTTGAATGGGCTGACGAGAAATTCGTCGTGAATGGCAAACCGACAGATCGTACGATTGATAAACCTGTCTACCTGTACATGAACGTGATGAACAATCGCCTTTCACTCGTAGCTGTTGGTGATCCGGCTGTTCACTTTGAAGATTATCGCAAGAGCTTCCTGTATGTAGGTGCACTCAAGCCATTCAAGTACAACATGGATGACGTAGTTGGAAACATCATGCTGACAGCCGGAGCTGTCGCTGCTGAGCCTGCTGCTCCGGTCGCCCCACACGATTATGGTCAATACACCTCTTTTGGCAACAACACCTTGCAAATGCTAGCGACAAAATCGGGCATTCGCTTCCAAAAGCACTATCCTGCCTTCATTACCCAAGCTCCACAGCCGGGCAAGGCATATAAGGATGGTCCTCTAGGCGATACTGGATTGCTGCTGGAGCCTCAAGGCTTTAACGCATCTGCTTGGACACGCCGTTACCATTTGAGCCCGATTTATGTCGTGCACGGATATGATGGATACCGCGGCAGCTTGGATGCATGCATTGCTGTTTCGAAAAACAACATTCTCCACTTGGATGAATTGATCATTGATGTCGATCCGAGCGACACGACTAAGAAACACAAACAGGAAGTTTACCGCTATTTCGACCACAATACTGAGCAGAATTTCATGAACTACTCCGCCAACGTAAAAATGGGAGTCGCATTCCTGAAGGAAGTTCGCTACTAAAAGAAGTCCCTCTAAAACCGTATAGCTAGCAAAAGGGGGAAACTAGAACGCATCTCTGGTGTTCCCCCTTCTTTTTGGGAGGTGAACCATTTGACCGGGATTTCTTCTCTAGCAGCCTATCAATTCAGACTTGCAGACCACTACGCTTCTATTCGCAACTATATAGGAAACGTAACTTTCACGACTTCGCCCTCCCGTAAGTATTCCTTCGTCTATATTCCCTACGGACAAAGTGCCAGTATGGTCATGCTGGATTATTTGCTCGCGAATCGGAAATCATTTGCTGCTGATCTTCAAGACTCTTTGCAGGATATGATCCGGAATGATACCAGCATGGCCAATCCCATGGAACTGGTCGTGGTATCCGATCGCTCGCCGCTTAAAGAAAGCTTGCTTCAGGACGATGCCTTGGATGCTGACCGGATCATCAAGCAGCCATTACAAGTTATTCGTCGCGTTCATTTATCAGATCGGATCAAAACAGCAGGAATGGCAAAGCTCAATCCAGCCCAAATGTCCGTGCGCGTAAATAAGGATGAGCTGTATATTGATTTGCCACCAGCTGGAGCGAACCGTACCTTTTCCGCAGAAGCTGATCTTATGAAAGATCATTACAAGGCAACACGGACTGAGCGATTCGCCGGGAAAAAGATAGATGAATGGTTCACGGGAGAGCGTAATTCCACGTTTGATTTATTCGTCAACACGGAAAGAAGCTTAGCTGAGCGGAAGTTTTGGGCGTTGCTCTTTGTGCAGTTAGAAAGAGAATACGCGACTAGATCGAATGCTCACAACCTCACTGTGGAAACCGCCATTCCCCTATCCATCCGCGACAACAAACATGCCATGTTTACGGATTGGTCCCGTTCCATTGGTGAGCGTCAATTTGCCTTCCAGATGACCCGACACTTCGTGCAAGCCTTCCACCGGATTAAAACAAAGCCGACGAAGGTACTTCGCGACATGGACTGGGCTTATCTGAAAGCCCGTCAATATGATGCCTTACTGCACTTCCTTCACCGTGCAAGCAGGATCGCTACGCAAGATTTAGCTATCCATACGGCTTCCACAGGCTTCCGAACCATACACCAAGGTGGTTCTATTTTACAGAAGCACGACTGGGGTTATCGAGATTTCACGCGCCTTCTCTCCCTTGATTCCTTTTCACCAACAGCTTTCCGTCCGTACCAAGATGATTTGTTCATCATTAGCTCTCAACTCCATGCTTTTCGTCCCTATCAATCACCAGGCACACTCATGACACAATATACAATCGGTAATCGAGACGCAGCTTCGGACTTAGCTATTTTTATGTCACAACTTACTGGCACACGTTCGATTCAAACAGATGCATCGATCCTGAGCTATCTCGA
Organism: Brevibacillus sp. AG; assembly: GCF_028369215.1. Classification (NCBI taxonomy): domain Bacteria; kingdom Bacillati; phylum Bacillota; class Bacilli; order Caryophanales; family Paenibacillaceae; genus Brevibacillus; species Brevibacillus sp. AG. Next base: position 405,369 of record NZ_JAQMYO010000003.1, read on the forward strand.
ACAAGCTTTTCGACGCAACAGTCCTCAACTGTTTATCCCCAATCCTCTCATTCATTCTCAGCGTGAAAAAGCCAGTAAGCTCTGGATTCCCCAGCACCTCGAACTTGGAAAGAAACATCTTTCTCGCCCCACTTCGATTATCAGGGATGACGTTCGCGCAGATCGCCAGCTCACACATGCTACTCATCTTTGGGAAAAGGAACGCGCCATCGATCTTAGCGGGGGCAAAGCACCTAAGCCATCTTTTTATCAGGATGAGGATGACATTTTCGCCCTCTTGGAAAATGTACGCCCAAGTCTCCTGGCTGAAGATATGGTCTTCGCGACCATCTTACGGTTACTGCCCGCTCATCTTTTGGAGGATATCCTCGCCTCTAAAGAATTTCCTTCCCACGTGATGGACGACATGATTTTTGCCTCCCGCCTTACAGACGGTCAAAGCATTTTGGAAGCACTCATGGAATGGGCACTGACCAACAAGACTTTCGAGGCTTATGTGGATGAAGAATTTTTGGAGGGTGTGCGTACGCGGGTTCAGGCATTGATCGAATCCGAAGTCATCTTCAGTAAGACGTTGCAAGAAAAGGCAGGGATTCTTTCCTTTGAGACATGGGAGTCCACCCGCCCGAACGAGGTTATCTCGCATCTTGAAGAGGACAGAGTTTTAGGGAAACGGGAAGTTTTACTCTCTTCCACGGTCGCAGAAGAAGGAATCGCCAGCCAATTAGAAGCGGCTCCTGCATCTATAGCAGAAACACTCGTTGGCGAAGATGTATTCCGTCCAGCCGAGCTGCAAATTGAGCATCCTTTTGGTTACATGGAACCCGATCCGTCCTTTTTGTTCGACGAGCATACCGCTCGTAAATCCGCTCACGCCAGCGATCTTGACGAATTGCCGGTCACCGCACTGCTGCGCAGCAGAATCACGGAATTGTGCAGCGGCTATCTCTTCGCTACCTCCCCGCATGAACGAGCCAGTTACCTCGTCGATTTATACGATGTGGCAGAAAAAAGCGCCCGCGATGGAGAACTGCAAGACGATGAATGGCGTAAGTATGCCAAGCTCGCGCTGGAACAAACGGTATTGCATGAGCAACTGATTGCCTATCAACCGGAAGCAGCAGCTCATTTGATCGAATCCATCCTCAGCTACAAGCAACCAGATCAAGCTGTTATGAACGCGGATTGGATAGCCAACAACCAAGAGCGTGCTACCTCACTTCTCACCCAAATCATGGGTAAAAAAGAACTCGCAGATGCCGTCATCCTGGAATACTTCGCTGGCCAATTGGATCGCGGAAAAGGTTATATCGAACAACCATTGATTTCGGTCCGCGACTACAAGAATGCCTGGGCAGATCGTATAGAAGAAATAGGACAAGGTTTGATCTACGACTACTCCAACGATGTACTCGAAGCTGAACACGATCCTGAGCATTGGTCAGGTGGTTTTTCTGTTCCAGAAGCATACGATCCCCACGATCCATTCAATGCGTACTACCCATGGGCGACAGATAGGAACGCACTCGCGATGGGGCAAGACAACTGGACTCGTTTTGGTTCTGGTACATGGGAGCATAATCGCGACCAAGGCACATTTACCCACACAAAAGGCTCTAGTGGCATGAGCGGCTACATTCGAAATGACTTTACCTATACAGACTATCAGTTTGAGGTCGATTTCAAAGTCGATGAGCCCGCAGATGGAGACAGCGCTGGTATCGTGTTCAAATATCACAACGACCAGAACTACTGGATGTTCGTCGTCAGTGATGGAAGCGCCAGCGGAATGCCGCGACCCATGCAGCTTTTCAAAGTAGAGAATGGCAGCTCAACCATGTACTCTACCCCGATGAACCCGTTTGCCTGGGAAAAAGAGAAATGGTATACGCTGCGTGTTTGGGTAACGGGTAACCGCATCCGCGTCTGGGTAGATCATAACCTGCAATACGACTTTACCGATTAGAGGTGATCATTTTGGGTCATACGTTTGGCATTTTTTCTAAATCAGTGGGCAACGTCACATTCGGAAAAATGCGCTCCTCATTGGTAGAGGGCGCATTCCACCCGAATCATCCGGACAATCCGGACAGCCCCAATCGTCCTCGCGCAGAGGATCGTTACGCTGGATATCAGAATCCGCTGCTAGGTGATCCCGGCAAGGGTCAGATTGGTCGTTGGCAAACTGTCAATCTCGACTCTCTCGAAAGCATGATCGATCAGATGATGGAACAATTTGTCCGGGACAAAAATTGGTACGCCAAGGTTCGTTGCCGCGAAGCGCTTTGGAACATGTACCGTCGCCTGGAATGGTGGGTCAACCAACAAATCGATCCGCAAAAAAACGACTACCAGCGCGCCTTGCTCATGGTACGAGATTGCATTTACAAAATCCTAAAAAACGCTGAGCAGCCAGATGGAACCCATCAAAATGTTTCGCTGCCAGTTTGTCCAGCTCCTTACTATCATCACTTCAGCGGCTACTACCTCAATCATTACGATGCCATCGATAAAGAAGTCCCGACCTTCGATATGCGGACTCTCCCACTGTCGGACAAGTTTCACGGCCTTTTCCGTTACGTATCCTCGACAGAAGATCAGGAATGGAAGATGGTTCACTCTATCGGCTCCAATGAGATGGCGGGGAATGAAAATATCATGAAGCTGGATGTGACCACGCTCAAGCATGGCAACTCCAGTAAAGTGACTTTTCAATGGCGCTTTAAAAAGCAAGGCTTTATTCGTTTCAAGTACATGGCTAGCACCGCTCCTGGCGATGGGTTGCTGTTTTTTATTAACAACAATCAGGTTGGCGGGGAATGGAATCAAAGCAACAGCTGGCAGGAGGCAAAGTTTCACGTCAAGCCGGGGCAGACGTACAAGTTTGATTGGTTTGTACGTCGGATGAGTGATCGGCGGTTTGGGAAAAATGCGGTTTATGTCAAGGATGTGGAGTGCGTCGAGGTGGTGCAGAGCCTGGATGAGCAGACTCCGCCGGATGTGGATACGTTGGGGAATAAGGCTTTTGCTGATCCCAAATGGGAATGGCTGACCAGATCAAGCAAAAGCATCATGACGACTTACTATAACGGTGAAGTAACCGAGGATATCAATGGGAGAGAAGTCTCCGTGTCACTAGACAACGAATGTGACGGAGTCTTTTCTTGGAGTCATAAAATGGGGAGAGTATCTCCTCCTTATCAATTTGATGTTAACACCTTTTTTGATGACACTTTTCAGCAAAACATTATGCATAGCAGTGGCCTCCACGGAAGTCACGCCTCTTCTCATCATGGCCCTCCATGGTCACTTGATCCCTACGAACACTATTCTGAAACCAAATCTAGTGATGCCAACATTACTTACGATGTCCACGTAGGAGATAAAACCACAGTCGACGTAAAAGGCGAAGTTGAAATAATATGCCCTCCGCTTTCGATCGATCATTACAACCCACAAGTTATCTCTGATCTGGACGCAGACACTGCATACTTCTCATTTTCCGGCGTAAACGTTTGGAAAAGATGGTCTCATCCCGATTTCAATAGGCAAGCATTGGTTATGGAAGACCCCATCCGTCAAGGTACAGGAGATGCTTCTACTACCGTTACTCTTTTTGACGATGGCTGGTTTGAATTTGATTATGCTTGTGATTTTCGTCCTTCTGAAATACTTGAGGTGCTGGTAAACGGGGAGCAGGTACTTGTATCAGCCTCTACCACAGAGATCCATTCGGCAAAAATCCCTCTTACCAAAGGCACTCATACGATTACTTTTCGAGTGACAGACAGTTATACGGAAGAGCCTTTTCGAGCTGAAAAGGACACAGACTTTGATTACGATGATGATTCTGAAAAAATACGTGGCCGCTTCGGAAGCTATATTTCTGTAGATCGCCCTAATGATTGGGACTATAATCGCACCAAAAAGATGGCAACTACAACCGAGAATCGAGCAGAAATAGATTATCGAGTGAAGCTGAACCCAGGTGCTTCACTGAATTTTGCAGAGAAAGTTTTACTGGAGCCTGCCATTGATGTAACAGACTTTGACCCGGATCGAACTAAATACGTTCGTATCTTTTCAGAGGACTTCAATTCAGGTGACGGACGTTGGAGCAGAGACATAGATGTTCGGGATAACTGGAAATGGGTAGACATTTACCAGCTATATCATCCTGAATCGAACACAGGCGATATTGATGATGGCGTATTGATGGTCAAAGATCAGGATGGAACCACAAACCGCGTTTATTTGCGTGATATTAAATTGAAGAATCCTGGCTTTGTCCGCTTTGAATATGGAGGAAAGTACAGTCGTTATGAATCGTTGAAGCTATATGATAACAACAAACTGATTTGGGAAGGAAACGAAAATCACGAAGCAGCCGTAGGTCTTTATCGGGAAGTGCCACTCTCTACTGGAAATCATTCCTTGAAATGGGTTTACGAGGATTTAGAAGAAATCGAGGTAGAGGTAGGATCTGGTTCGGGATCTGGAGGCAGTGGTTCAGGAGGTACTGACGGCTCTGAAGAACTTACCCCGGAGGAAGGGGGACAAAAATGTTACAAGGCTGGGATTAAGAATCATGACATAGATTATTCTCTTTACGATAGTGGATTACCTAGTAGTATCACAGGAAAAATGTTATATAAGGGACATGAGCAATCAAAAAATGGCGGAATTGTCACTCGGGAAGTGACTGCTCCTAGTTTTGCCTCTTATACCTATTCCGAGAAGCTTAAAGTTTTTGGGGGAACAGGCATACCGAATAACACCCCTTCAAAAACTTATCTAGATTATAGCGGATTGAAACTAGATTCAAATCTGAAAATAATAAACGGATATCCCGTTTTATTTACAGATTCAATCGTTCCAGGGAACACGGTTGAACACGTCATCAGTTTTTCTGGTGGCGGTATTATAACTTTGCGTTTTAATTTCGCTTCTTTAGTAAGAGACCTGAATAAAAAAAATAAATCAAAGCTAGGTAAAGAATATACAGGCACTCGAGCATCCTTTAGGATGATATTATCCGCTAAATCAGAAGGTGGCGGTGAGGTAATATTTGACTCTGTCAAAAATGAAGGTAGCTCTCTTAGTTATGCAAATATTGATTGGTCAAAATCTTTATTCGTCACCAAAAAGGCAAATTCCGGAAATGAAATGGACGTAAAAAAATGGTATTTACGACTTATCTTTAAGGATGAATACTCTGATAATGATCAGGTGGATAGTAATCTTCAGTTTGCCGCCATCAATAACTTAGTAATAACCACCACAAAACGGGATAACGAGGGAAAGGATATTTATGACACGACAGAAGTAAAAATGGAAGTAATCGATAAATCCACAGGAAAATCAATAGGTAAACCATATCCTGCCTACTTTAACGGTGTAAGCTCCTACAATAAGGCAGAGAGGGAGCATCCTATACAAGTGGTCATTCCACCAGGTAAAACCTATCAAATCCGATATACACTTGTAAAAGGCCCTGGAACGAAAGGCGGATTACACGGTAATGGCGGATCATTTCGATTGTCTGAAGGAAAATTCAAAGAGAAATGGGAAGATTATTGTCACGACTCCAACGGACATTACTACCCCAAAAAAGAAACCCCTTATACGGGAACTCCTCCAACCCAACCTGCTACAGAATGGGTAATCCCACCCGACTCATGGTGCTGGTTAGATGCCATCGAAGTATGGGAAAGCCCTGATCCTGTTCGTTTGTGCAAAGACACGAGATTGCGTGTCAGAGTCTATGACGAGGATTCCGACGAATTGATCTCCGAGGATGAATACGATGGTGATGACGAGCAATTAATCGAAGTTGCATTAAGCAACAATACCCCAGAAGCCAAAAGGTATAGAGTGAATTATCGATTTTTAACGAAATGCGACGACATGGTTTCCTTATCGGACGCACATGTGCAATTGGAAGACGTGAAGCCTCTCGAAAAGTCATCCTGTACCGTCATTGGGTTCAAGGTGACCGAAAACACGGCTGTTTGGATGGGTGGATGCAACGGAAGCAAGATGTATTTAAACGTGTATGGACAAAACGGAGCTTTGATACATTCACAAACATTTCTGGAAGAAGGCAAGCAATCCTTTGGTCTCGCTTCTCTCCTACCTACCCCTACCCCTTCCTATCGCTTTGAATTCATCACCGAACAAAAAGGCACAACTAGCGCCGTCACCGGAAAAGAATACAAAACAACATTCCGCATGAGGGATTTCCAAGCTATTGAAACATGGGAGTTGATTCCCGAACCTTTCAACTCCAAGCTCGAATTTTATATCGACAACGTATTAATGGACACTTTCACGCAACAAGGCGGCTTCTATGATCACTACTACCCTGTCGAAGCAGGCAAACATACGTATAAGTGGAAATTCATCGCACAAAGCAGTGGACAAGTCTGGGATGGTTGCGAAGTAGACTACATCAAACTAACCAACTGGATCTGCGACAAGGTTCTCGTCACCCCCTACTGCGATCCCGGCAGTGGAGACAAATGCGTCGAAGCACTGATCAAATGCTTGCTCGCTATCTGGAAACAACGCCCTGAGGCATGTGTGATTGGCAAACGAATATGGCTATTTACGTAAGGAGGTACTTCTATGAGTGTGGTTTCTCTGCGAAAATCGGGGTTTCTCTTCGAGGATCCTTTCGATTCTCTTACCCTAGATTCCAAGTGGAACATGGCACCAAATGATTCTTCAAGGTGGTCGCTATCAGACGCACCAGGCTCGCTCCGTTTAAAAGGCGGAGCTGAGCCACTTCAACTCTTTTTAGATTCACTGACACCCGTAAAGCAATTCGTCCTCGATATGAAAAATTCATACAATCCAAAAGCTTCCGGAAGCACAGGCGGATTGACTGTCTTCATAAACCACAATGACTCTTTCCGCATCGAAGAATATTACGATGCATCGCAAGGCACTGCGAAAACCTTCCCCTGGCTCCGGTTAGTACGCGACTACAATACCTACACCGCTTATTGGTCCGAAGACGGAGCCATCTGGAACATCATCGGCTCAGAAGAATTCAATCGCCTCGCTCCCAAAATCGGTATGTTTCTCAACAGCAACGCAACAGATGACTATCTGGACATGGAACACGTCCGCGTTTTCTCCCTCCCCACTCTCACTGTCTCAAACCTTTCCCCCGGCACCCGCGTGGAGCTGCTCGATTCCAAAGGAGCTCCTATCGACTCCAAAACGTGTCGGACAAGCCAAACATCCATTCAATTTGACATGACCCAGCATCCTATTCCTTTTACAGGTTCCCTCCGTTTTATTGAGGCAGACGGAAAAACAACCATTAGCTCCAGCGACCAGATGGAAATGTGGGGTGGGGACGAATACAGTTTTTCCCCTTCTCCCACCCTCTTTTTTATCGATGGCGAAGGAAATGAGGTCCCTCTGCAAGACAACACAGAGGAATTTCTCGGTCATATGCTCCAAGGCCAGTACAAAGAAGTGAAAATGATCGCCCGAAATACGATGCGTCATGGAACTTTTACGGGTATCCAAGGTGTTCTCACCTCCTATGCAGGTACCGATCAGTACAAGCGGCTTGTAGATGTCGCCACAGACAAAAACGGTGTGCCCGGCGCGTGGGGCGATTCCTTCACCCTGCCAGATACTGCGGCAGGAAATGAACAAGTTTTCTGGACGCGGATTTCCCGAGAAACCGATCCATCCCTCATAGATAAAACGACGCATGTCCATTTCGGTCTCAATTTGTCCGCCGTTTATACCAAATAAATCAAAAAGGAGCTGAACGTATGTCGGTCAGAATCACCCGAGCAGGCACCGAAGTCGTCCTCGATCATAAAGAGTTGGCCAACAAGGGAAAACGTACCCATGCCGAAATCGACTCCTACCTCCAGGAGCTGGATGATGCCAGAGAAGATAAACCGAGCTTAAAGGATAAATTCCGTGAGCTAAAAGACAAAGATGATGAACAGGATCGTCAGCTTGATGCCGTGAAAAGTGATGTTTCTACCTTTCAAACGCGGCTGAATACGTTATCATCAACGGTCAGTGCGGCAGAAGCGAAAAATCAGGCGCAAGATCTCCGTCTGTCACAAGTCGAACAAAAAAACGCGCAGCAAGACCAAGCCATTTTGAAGCTGCAAAGCGATGTATCCTCTAACCCGAACGCCGAGGTGGTCGCTGCACGCCGGGATCGGGATGGGAAGACTTTTCCCAGTCTAAAAGCTCGGTTGGATGATATGCAAGGGAAGATTAGTACGGGAGGTGGCGGAGGAAATAATGGGGGAGCCTCAAGCAGCTCCTTTGATTTACAGCCCCCAATCAATATTTTGCTGAATACCTTCCGTGATGCGGAAACACATAACAGATCGGCCTATCGTCAAAACAACATGTATGTAGATGTATTTAGCGATTCCTCAGGAATTGATATCGAAAAGTCGTCTTCTTTTGCCATTATAAATGGTACTGTCTCACCCGGGCTTTACAATACAAACATCATCATGTCCAGTCCAACTGAACCCGCCCCTTATCACGTAACCTCGTCTAGTGAAACATCTGGTTACCCTGGATGGATGGGAATCAACGGAAATTTAACTGATTCCTATTATACAGATGGAGCGACTCCTCCGGCAGAAGGTCATTGGTGGCAAATTGACTTTTTCGTCCCCAAAATTATTACTAAGCTCGCAATACGAGCTATTGGAATCTCAGCTGGACAGTACAGTCTTGCCACGTTTACTCTGCAAGGTTCACAAGACAGTACGAATTGGACAGATTTATACGCAGGATCTCATGCAAACACAGGTTCAGAGTTAGAACACAGCTTTACGAATACCTCTGCATACCGTTATTACCGCCTGGCCAAGCTTCGCAGTTATCGTAGTGCACACCCGGTAATTTATACCGGCTGGCACGAGATTAAATTCTATGAAATTATTGACGCGGTTACTCTCGTGACTAAGGCAATTAATGTTGGCCGCTCACCAAACAAGATTATTACGACTGCGGAGTATACTGACGCGGTCACCTTCGACCTAACCCTTGATGGAACAACTTGGGTAAACAACATCGATTTAAACAAGCTACTCGATACCTCTTCACTAAAAGGTACAAACCTCCAATTACGAGCTAACATTCCAGCTACAGGCAGTTTAAAATCTTTAGGGTTTACTTGGTATGACGATAGCATGCTTATTGAGATGCCAGGTAAAGAAGGGGGAGGCCGGGATCAAAGCAGTACCAAACCGTTAGTAGACATCGTGGCAGCTACTAATATTTTGCGTAATGCTTATCGCACTTTGGAATATACGAATCAGGGAGCGTCGGTTCGGCATAATTTGTATGCAGACGCTTTTGTAAATTCATCTGGGGTCGATGAATCTAAGTCAGAAGCATTTCAAATACGAAATGGAAAGTTTATCAAAGCTGCTGGAGTACCTTTCAACTGGAAGGATCTAGGTGTGCAAACCGCTTCATCTACTGGAGATTGGTATAATAGTAGCACCGGTTTTAGACCTTACAAATCAAATAGTACTTCCCCAACCTATGCCGTTGAAAAAATCGCAGACGATAATGCTATTGCAACACCAGGTGGATACACCGATTACTGGCTTCATAGTAGTACAAGTGCTGACTTATTCATGAAATGGGTAACACCTGTAGAAATATATAAAATCATTCTTTGGATGAATGGTAGTTTAGGACAAAACGGACACGATTACTGCGATCATCAAATTTTTGTAAAAAATCCATCAACAGGTAAATGGGAAGCAGTTACCCCAAGGATTAATCTTGCTTCTAAGACCGATAAAGGCGTCCATGGTGACGGTTCATGGCACTACCCCATCAACCTAGACTATCTCATTAATGAAGTCAAAGTAACTGTCTGGAATAAAAGTTCATATATGACCGTCACTGAGATACAAATATTGCAGGCATCTGATAAAAATCCTGTTATGGTTTCCAAGGCAATTCCATTGGCAAAAGCCCCGACCCATCTTTTATTGGATGCAGAGTATGAGGGTAACGCCAGCATTGATTTGTCATTCGATGGAGGAACCACGTTCACAACTGGTTTTCCTTTGAATCAGTTGGTGGACTTAAGCACTTTCCTACCGGGTAATTCTCTTGTCATTCGAGCCAACCTTAGTGATAAAGCAGTCCTAAACAGTATTGGCTGCATTTGGTATGACAAAGACACTCTCCCTACCTATACAGATACGGTAGGAGGTGGTTTAGGGGGTAACGTACCTGGAATGATCCAAGTAGAGAAATATGGCGTTATCGCATCTCCTGTTTCTCCTTCAGAAGTAAATATCACCATCCCCTACACTTCTAACTATAAATTACCCCCTATTGAGGTTCTGAAATTTGCCCCCGGTGAACAAATTTACACTCACGAAATTGCATCCTTTTCTAGCAACGAGGCCTCAAACTTTGATCATGACCATTATATGGAGTTGGATGGTACATTACGGCTTAAAACCGACTACTCAATTGAATTGACAGAAGACGCAATGCTTCCATCTGGTAATAGTGTGTATTCGCTAACCCTTGATGCGAATCAATTTTTGAGTATAGAGAAAATCAAGGTGAATTGAATATGTCTCTGATTAGAGAGCAATTTAGCATTAAGAAAAGTTCAATGAATTGTTGAGGTGACAAAAATGCCAATTCCAGCAACAACCGGACAATTAAGAACAAAAATTTCAGATATGCAAATCGGTGACTACGTGAAGTGTTGGTACTCCTTCCACGGAACTAGTGGAAGCTTGACTGATAGTCCAGCAGGGATATTAGTTGGGTTAGGGACAGATACTTTCTCTACGGCTGAAGAAAAGCCAGTAACAGGAGAGTCCACTACTAACAACTCCAAATTATTTTATTTTGTGAAAGTTGCCAAAGGATTGCTGATCGCTGATAGGGTGTGTCAACACTCCATCTCTTGGGATGCCCTGAATACAGGGAAGGTGATACAAGGGAATCCCTATTCGTTTAGTACAAGCTCGAATATCTCACAAGGCTATGCTTCGAGTGAGAATATTTCAGGTACACTCCGATCTCTCTCAGGTGGAGTAGCTTATGCAGATACAAATGAAAATAAAACCTTAGATGCCAGATTGAGCAATGGAACATGCTTTCCTGTGAACAACGAATATGATAAGTACTTAATGGGATTTCCTCAAAGCATGATAAAAGATGGATATACAGTAGATGATGTATTTCATTACAAAGTACGTTTTACAACTACGCAAGATACCACTATGACAGGTTCTCGTATATCAAGTACAGGAACTATTGAAGTTCAAGACAATACTTGGCGAGTTGGAAGGGGAAGTGAGGATAATTTCCCAATATGGAAGGGTTTAGGGATGGGTAAAACATCAATTGCTTATGCGAGTACAGGTTTTCGTCCAGTATTTGAATATAGGGAGGTGTAATACATGGCTACAATTGGAGATCAATTAGCTGTACCAGAGGCAGGATGGAAGCGGTATGATAACACTTATCCGTCTATTGCATATAATGGAACATGGGCGAAAAGAACAGGATATGCAGGTAGTTATGAATTAACAGATACCTACACTTCAACAGCAGGAGACACGGCAACGTTTGACTTTGTAGGAACAAAAATCCGTATCATATCTTTTTTCTGGAACAACTTCACGGCAGATGCGAAGATCACGATTGATGGGGTCGCACATACATTTAGTGAAAGAAGTGCTTCCAATACTTCACAAGTCATCGTATTTGAAAAAATGGGATTGTCTGAAGGTAAGCACCGTGTTGAGCTGAAATTGTATTCTGGGACAGATTATCTTGGAATTGATTCAATTGATATTGATGATACAGGGTCTATTGAATTTCCTATCGGCGTTCAATTAACTGCACCAGCTCAAGGTTGGAAAAGGTATGACGACGGTGATCCATCTATAAAATACTTGGGGACTTTCGTAAGAGAATCAAATCAAAGCTTTTATGGTGGGGCCTCCAACTATGCAACAAGTGCAGATTTTAAAATAAAATTTAATTTTATCGGCACTAGAATCAGAATTATAGGTAACATGTACCAGAACAAATTCCCTAATGTTCCAATAACTATTGATGGTGTAACTGAAACATTCAGTCAGTATGGGGATTTAAAGTTTCAAGCTTTACAGTACGAAAAAATAGGGTTAGAGAATAAAATGCATACTGTAGAGATTACAGTTCCTTCCTATGCAGGAAGGATTGGTTTTGACCCAAATAACGTGAACGTGAAGAACATACAGATTGATGCCGTTGATATTGATGCTAATGGTAGGATTCTCCACCCTGATGAAGTAGTAGATGTTAAAGATTTAACAGTAGGAAAACGTATTCGTTTGAACTACTTGGCACCTGCTGGTGCGTTCGGAACCATATCGATCGGAAAAGAAATGTCAGGATTTCTTCCCAATGCTTCTGGAACAAGTGCAAATGGTGATGGGTATTTCATTATGTACGGTACAAATCACAAAGGTGATAAATTGCTGATGGCTGACCGCAATATCCAGATCATTTCATGGGATGCCTTAAATACAGCAGGAATTGCAAGCGGAAGCGGGCTGTCAATAAAAAGCCTGCACACCATTCCAGGATTGTCTGGGTATTCTTCTGCCGTGTGTAACGTTTCTGCTTCAACAGAGTATGACACAGCAAGTTATCAGGCATGGAAGGCTTTTGATGGATCAGAGACTACGTACTGGACAAGTACTGCTGCTACTGAAAGAACAGAAGAGATGTTAAAGATCGAGTATTCAACGCCAACAATCATTACTTCGTATGATCTATATGCTATATACAGTCCGAAAAAATGGGTCTTCGAAGCTTCTAATGACGGAACTTCATGGGATATCTTGCATAATGGAAATGAAGTATCAAGCTGGCACGGTCTTAAAAAGACCTTCTCATTCAATAATGATAAAGCTTACACACAATATCGGATCAGAGTATCAGAACGTTTTGTGTGGAACGGACATTATTATGTCGGCTTTTATACTGCCCAATTATTCACATCCTCTGATATAGAAATAACATTGCGACTGCCGACAGGTGGAGTAAATGCATCGGATAAAGACAACGAATGGGATAAGTACATTACCGATGACCAGATCTGGAATAATGTAAATCACGGTTCATGGACCAGTACAACTGATCAATCCAATTCAAAGACCCGCGTGATTCGAGGTTATAACGGTCTCACAAACTGGACATCTGGATCAACAGATCTTACAACCCCAGGTAGAGGCTTCCGTCCGGTTCTCCTGATTGAGTCAATAAACAATAGATTCCTCGTACAAGACGGTTCAGACGTGAAAACGTACACTTCTTCCGGCTGGGAAACCGTTGGTACGACTCCCCCCACAGACGATATGTTTCTAAATAAAGGCATGCTTGATCTCAGTGCATGCGCCCCATACTTGAAAGATTTAAAAGACACATCCAACCTCAAAATCCTTGTTTCGAAACCTAAAAAAGAACCAACAGTCGCTCATCTCACTGGAGTTCCTGTACCAAGAATAGTGAAAATGAAAAATGATACTAGCTTTCTTGGCGTAGCTAAAATCAACTCTTTAACCTTATCAGGTACAGAGAAAGGCGTTTTAAGAGTCGCAATAAGTACGGACAGTGGAACAACATGGGAAGCAAAACAAAAAAATGGCTCGTGGACAACAGTTGATGTTACTAACCCCATTGATTTCAAAGTAAAAGCAATGACAATAGACGATTTCAATGGCATCTCAGAATGGGACGAGAAGATTGGCCAAGCTAGAAACTTGCGATGCGCGTTCTACTTCGAACAGTCTTCATCCACTGATGAAACATGTCTAGACTCATTGACCATGAATGTCGACTTACTAGATTCCTGGGACATGTCGATGCCCGGAGTCGATTACAAATACGGGTATAATCGAAATACCAATCTCCGAGTACTTTTACTCTCAGATGGAGATTACAAGATAAACGTAGGCACTGGCGGTAGCAATGGCTCCACGATCACAGAAGTAGATGGAGGCACATTCTAATGACACTGCCAATCAAATTCAAACGAGGTCTAAAAAATAATCTCCCTTCCGCTGCAGCGGCGGGAGAACCTCTTTTCACCACAGATACCAAAGAATTATTTATCGGAACGGGTGACGGGATCACAGCAATTGGAACCGATCCAACTCTGGCAGAAAGAGTGGGCCAACTAGAGAAATATCGTAGTTCCGTATCTCGGACCTACACGGAAACATTTACTTCACCAAAGGTTGACATTGAGAAAACAACTGCATGGTATTCAACCATCGGTGTACGTACCTCTAAAATTCCCTCCATTACAGAGAATTTCACAGATTTGAGCGCTGTTGATCAAATCAATTCTTACGGCGTTAACTTCGACATTGAAAACGGATTAGTAAGATTGAGTAACACCCTTGAAGGAGTCGTTGTGTCTTCTCCTTTCCCAGTAGTAGGAGTTGATAAGCTAACTTTTCAATCAGACTATTTACTTCCTAACGCATTAGGCGTCATCTCTACCAAAAAAGTAACCGGGGAGATGGCGTCAAAATTCTCTCACCTAGAACCCACCATTTTAGTTGATCGGTTAAACAGGACTTGGGTTATCAGTTCTGTCGACCGTGAAGGAATTTATGCGGTTGTAACCAATTCAGATGATTCCGTTGCCTTTGAAGGGTATTTGCATTCGTACAGAGGAACTGGTTACTATGTAGTCTCTAGCATTACGAATGCAGTAGTTGACCATAACAACAATGTATGGATAGCAGCAGCCTTAACAAACATGCCTGGATTTATCATTTCAATTAAGCCTGATTTTCAAGCCTTTTTATCTCCCATTTCTGTAAAAGGAAACACTAGCATTAACTCCTACACTCCATTTTTAAAACTCCATGTCGATAAAAACAACCGGATTTGGTACTCGTGGGGGTATTCAATTAATCTCTATTACGGATGCGTTAATGCAGATGGTACCTTTTTCATCCCTACTACTTCACAAACTTTCACCCCATCTACGGGAGTTGACAATGCTGTAATGGTAGAAGACCGTACAAAAGGCTATCTTTGTTTCATCATACGAGGTTACAGCAATAACACGGTAAGAGCTCTTCGATTAAATTATGATGGAACAAACCCAACCCATTTCTCTTCGATCGGTAAAGCCACAAGTAAATGGTTAAACGCAACCCACCATGAATCAACGGGTATTACGACTATCTTATGCGTTGATAACAATGCTCCGGTTGTACACCGCCTAAACTTGTCAACGGGATCATCCACCACTTATTCCTTGACCGGATTCATGGCCATTGATCCTTCTTTACCAATTGGATTTGTGTTACAAGACAATATTATGCGGGTATTTTATCATCAACAAACGGTTGGCTCTACTCGTTTTATCTCTATTGATCTAGCTACTTTATCAGTTGTGGAACCGGACACACTCATTCAAAGCGGGACCAATACAACACGAGTATCTGGCTGTATTGACGGAAAAGGGAGACTAACTATTGTCTTAAATACGACCGAGTATTCTTCAAGCTACTATAGCCTGATAAAAATGTTACGTTACGATACCGTACCTACCTCTGTAACTTTCCAGATTTCCCCTGATGGTGCTTCGTGGTTTCCATTGGTACTCGGTGAGGAACTCACCCTTCCAAATAAAACAGACAAGTTAATCATGAAGATAAAGATGCAGTCACCAAATTTCGGAATTTCCCCTACAATTAGAAACTATCGTATTTCACTAGGCGGAACGGCAGGAGAAATCACACAAACGTATACTTCATCAACCTTACCATCTGTTACCCCCATTTCTCGTGTTACACTTACTGCCAATCAAATTCTCGATGGCGGAGAAATCCTCTGGGAAGTGAGCAACAATGGTGGCGGGTCTTGGCAAACTGCTGAGCTGGGTCAAGAGATTGAATTTGCCAATCCAATCAACAGCGATCTTCGAGTCCGTACGATTCTCCATTCTCCTGCTAGCGAATCAAACACCCCCTCTATCCGAGATTTCACTGTAACAAGCGCCAACTTATTATTGAACCCCTCCATAGCAGACCCCAACCTCCCCCAACGAGTCATCGATCTTGAAACCAATCTACTAAAAACAAATTTCCAGCTAATCACTTACATGAACGCGCCAAAATATGGATTAAAAAACATGGTTGTCGATACTTTCACAGATCTATCTGGTATAGATATCCCGAATAGCCAAGCTGTCTATGACCATACTCAAAAAAAATACACTACTGGAATCGTAGATATTGTACCGCCCATGACTGCAAACGACTCCCCCGCCCCTTTTATTGTGAGTGCAGACAGTGTTACTGGTGGAGCTGTGTTTCATATGTTTGACCTCAACTTAGCAAGTGGCTGGAGCACAACTGCAGGTGGACATCATTGGATCAAAATTTTCCTGGGTGAATACAGACAGATTGTTGATCGATATCTTTTATCTGGAGGCGCAAATTACGCTCCTACTACCTGGCAATTGCAAGGTTCCAATAATAATACGACTTGGGATACGCTCCATTCTGTTTCCGGCTATGTTTGGACTCGATATGAAGGCAATGAATTTACTATTCCTACTGAGAACATCAAACCTTATAAATACTATCGATTCTACTCTACCTCTTCTCAATACGGGTCTGGTGCGACTCAAATTCAGGAATTACGATTACAAAAGGCCGTAGACCAAAATCATCTACAATCCAAACCCGAGAAAACCACTACACCGCCAAATAAAATCGTGATTGTCGGAGATGAGACGGTTAATGGTGGAAACATCAAATACCAGGCATCTCGGGATAGTGGAAACACTTGGACAGACGTTCCTGCACAAACGTTAACGGATATTTCCAGTCAACCGGTCGGAACACAACTCGTCGTAAAAGCAATCATCACTGGGAATGCAGAGCTCAATGCGTGGGGCTACTACTATGAGTAAGACAGGCAGCATTCAAGCCTCGCACTCCGACGACTATGTTGTGGTAGCATTTTCACTCAAAACACCGTGAGAAATCTCCCAAACTGTCTACTCTATATATAGACCTCACAAGAGAAAGCGGGTGAATAAACGGATGATCCAAACACTACTCAACTCTTCCACTCTCCCTTTGGTAGTATCCAGTGTACTGACGGCAATCGTCACTTATCTGGTCGCTCGCCACAACAACAAGAAAGAGTTGATGATTACAGACAGGCAGCAAATCTCGCAGGAAAACCAGCAAATTCGTCAGGAGCTTCGTCAGGAAATGGACAAGCTTCGGGAAGAACTCCACGTTTGGCGCAACCGTTGCATGGAGCTTGAAACCATCGTGCAGGAGTGGCGAGATAAATACACGACGCTGGTAGTAGAAAGACAACAGCTAGAGTACCGTGTCAAAGAGCTAGAAACCGAACTCAAAACGTACATGCAAGCGAGGATTTCCTAGATGTTGCAACGTTAACCACAAAGGTGACACCTCCCTTCCTTGGGGCGAAATCTCGCTTCGCGAATTAACTCCCTTCCCAATGAATGACGGCTGGATGTTTGTTTATCAGCCTTGATCGCCTCTGACTCCCCGAAGCATGCCCCGCTTTACCAACAAAAGGAGGAACAACCTTTGATTGACATGGACCAGTTCATTCACAGCCTGAGTTTGCTTACTTTTATGGCGATCTTGATCGAAGCCGTAACCGAAATTTTAAAGAATGCCTTCCCCGTATTAAAAGATCGCTCCACTTACATCCTCTCTATCCTCATTGGCATTTCGCTCTCCCTCGCTTTTCAAGTCAACCCCTTTGGTCTTGAGGGCAGCGGCTACTACGTTTCTGCCGTGCTGGCTGGTATCCTCACCAGCCGCGGAGCGAACTACCTCAACAGCTTTGTGAAAAAGCTGAATACATCCTCGAAACAATAACCTCTTCTTCCTCACACAAAAACAAAAGCACCTGCCCCGATGCAATCTCTCTCGCATCAAGGCAGGTGCCTTTTCTTTTCTTTTCTCTCTATACTTCCTCTATCAACCGCGCCAACAAAGTAGCCCGCGTCGATATTTCTCCCAGTTCGATCCATTCATCCGGTGAGTGGGCGTAGCCACCCCTTACACCAAGTCCATCCAGCGTCGGGACTCCACAAGCAGCAGCGAAGTTGCCATCGCTGACTCCACCTGTACCCGACTCTTCCAAAGCCATCCCTAGTTCATTGATGCTAATCGATTGTGCAAGGGAAAATAATTTGCCTGTCTCTTCGGTGCGCTCCATCGGCGGTCGGCGAATGCCTCCCTTTACGCTGATGTTTGTACCTGCGAGCACTGGCGTGAGTTCACTCATTACCTTCTCGATGCGTAATGCCTCTTCCATCGAGATAAACCTCACGTCTACTTCTGCTTCTGCCGAGTCGGCTACGACATTGGAGCCAATCCCGCCCTTGATGACGCCCACATTGACCGTGGTGCCTTTCTCGTAATCGGTCAAGGCATGCAGAAATTGCACCTGTCTCGCCAGCTCTTCAATGGCAGAGACACCTTTTTGATGATCGACGCCAGCGTGTGAGGAAATACCGCTGACTGTCACGGTAAAATAGGCGCTTCCCTTCCGCCATGTTTTGAGTGCACCGCTCGGTTCGGTTGGCGGCTCCAACACAAAGCTTGCCACCGAACGCGCTGCTGCTTCTTCTACCAGCTGGCGAGAAGTCGGGCTGCCAATCTCCTCGTCACTGTTTAGCAATAACACAATTTTTTTATCTGCAGGCAGGCGATCCAGCTTTACCAATGCACGCATCGCGAACATTGCTTGCAAAACGCCCGCTTTCATATCGTATACGCCCGGCCCGTACGCTTTCTCATCCCGGATCGCAAATGGTCGGCGAGCTGCCTCTCCTTCTAGCCATACGGTATCGTAATGGCCGATGATGAGGATTTGCTTTTCCCCGTTGCCCAGCGTACAACGCACCTGATCGCCATACGTCTTATTCGGGATCAGCTCTGCTACTCCCCCTGTCAGCCGTTGAAACTGCAAAGCGAACCAGCCCGCCATGCGGTCGCCCAGCTGTTTGTCACGAGAAGGCGAGTCCATGTTGACGGCCTCTTCGAGTAGCTGTAGATAGTGGGACATATTCTCTTGTACATAAGTGTGGATTGACATAGTGCCTCTTCCTTAGTGAGATTGTGAATTGAGTCCGAACAGGCGCTCTAGTCCGTACACTTTTTCCAACAAGACGATGAACACCAGACTCAGCAGGATGACCACCGAGGAGATCGAAGCCACCAACGGGTCAAGTGTTTCCTGCATATAGGTGAAAATCGCGAGTGGCAGCGTCGTCGTATCCGGTGCCACCAAGAATAAGGAAACCGTCACATTGTCAAACGACGTCAAGAACGAAAAGATCATCCCCGACACGATGGCCGGACGCAACAGTGGCAACGTAATATCCCAGAACACCCGAAACGGATGGGCCCCCAACATGTATCCCGCTTTTTCCAACGTATAATCGAACGAGCTAAGCCCTGTGAGCACCAGCCTTACGACATACGGAATCGAGATCAGCATGTGCGCCAGCAAAAGCCCCGTAAACGTCCCCGCGATACCAATTCGTGTGAAAAATAGCAGCGCGGAAATCCCGATAATGAGCGAAGGAACGGTAAGCGGTGAAAGCATCAGTGCGTTGATGATGCCGCTCCCACGAAACTTGTATTTGGACAGCGCGAATGCAGCCAATGTCCCTATGAGAGTCGCCAAAATTGCCGTTACCGTAGCTAGCTTAAGACTGAACCACAGCGAATCGATGAACTCCGGTCGATCCAAAATCATTTCATACCACTGCCACGAAAACCCTTCCGGCGGAAACCCGAGATATCCTGCTGCGGTAAAGGAGCTCGGGATGATGACCAGAAACGGCAGATTGACCAAAACAAGCACAAAGAATGTGATGAGTCCGAGTACGTTTATTTTTTTCATGACGCAAACACCTCTTTATACCGCTTGGTTTCAATCAGCTTCGTATACAAAGTCACCAATAGAATCGTGCTACCCAGAAGCAGGAAGGCAAGTGCCGCACCCAAAGGCCAGTTCAGTGTCGCCATGATTTGCTCATAGGCGATGACAGGCATGACCTTCACGGACGTTCCACCCATCAAGGCAGGTGTTACAAAAGCACTCATCGACAAGCTGAACACCAGTGTCGTACCAGCAATCATCCCCGGCAAGCACAAGGGTAATGTCACACTGAAAAACGTACGTGCGCGGGAAGCCCCCAAAATCGATGCCGCCTTATTCAGGGACGGATCGATGGCATACAAGCTGGTTGCAATCGCCAGAACCATGTAGGCAATAAAGGAATCCGTCAGACCGATCACAATACCCAGCTCGTTGTACAACAGCCGCAATGGTTGATCGATCAACCCCAGACTCATCAATGTTTCATTGATCCACCCTTTTTCCCCCAATACCACTACCCAACCGAAGTTGCGAATAACAACACTGATGAGGTGAGGGGCTAGGATCAGCATCGTGACGATTCCACGCATTTTCCCTGTGGCCTGCGCCATGTACATCGCTACAGGAAATCCAAGCAAGAGGCACGCCAGTACCGTCCAGAGACTCACGCGAATTGTCCGCCACAGAATCTCCAAGTAGTACGGATCTTGTACAAATAATGAATAATTGTGAAAAGAGAACGCCTGATTCTCATCCTGAAAGCTGAGCAAAAGCATCATCAGCATCGGAAGGATGAATACGCCAAGCAGCAAAATCATCGCAGGTGCTGTCAACAATGTAACCGAGAGACGCTTGCTCATCCGTCATCCCCTTCCTGCGGGCATGACCAGTACGTCGTCCGCGTTCCATTGACAGTAAACCGTTTGACCTTCTTGGCGGTCCACCGAACTATCGGTCATTTGGACTTTTACCGAAAGCGTATGCTCCCCGACCTTGACCTCACATTCTGTGTACGAACCCAGGAAGGAGGCAAGCTGCAAATGTCCTTTTACCCGATTCGCTTCCTCACTGACCGCTGTATCAGTCAGCTTGATTTTCTCTGGTCGGATAAAAATGATCACTTTTTCATGGAGTGCCACTGTTCGCTGTTGCTTTGCCGCCTTCACGAGCATTCCACCAGTCGTCCGCAGCGTAAGTACATCCCCGTCAATTCCGATGACTTCCCCTTCCAAACGGTTCGTCTTACCGATGAAGGTATGTACGAATTCAGATGCGGGCTGATTGTAAATCTCCAGCGGTGTACCGATTTGCTCCACAAATCCGTGATTCATAACCACGATGCGATCAGAGAGCGCGAGCGCCTCTTCTTGGTCATGTGTAACGAAAATAGTCGTAACGCCGATTTCGTGATGTAAGCGCTTTAACTCATCGCGCAGCTCTTCCCGAAGTTTGGCATCCAAGTTACTGAGCGGCTCATCCAAAAGCAAGAGCGACGGCTCAATAACAAGCGCCCGTGCAATCGCAATCCGCTGACGTTGTCCGCCAGAGAGCTGTTTCGGGTAGCGGTCTGCTACGTTTGGCAGCTTGACCAGGCCAAGTACACGATTCACACGCTCTTGCATTTCTTGCTTGCTCACTTTGCGTAATTTCAAGCCGTAGGCGATGTTTTCCGCCACAGTCATATGCGGGAACAGCGAGTACGTCTGAAACACCATTCCCAGTTCTCTTTTGTACGGAGGCACGCCATTCATTCGCTGCCCCTTGATCAAGAGGTCTCCGCCATCCGGGTCCAAAAAACCAGCAATCATATTCAAGGTCGTGGTCTTACCGCAACCAGATGGGCCGAGGAACGAGATGAATTCGCCTTGCTCCACCTGCAGGTTGAAGTTTTGAACCACGACATTGCTTTGAAATTTTTTCATGATGCCGCGCAGTTCAACGTCAATCACCTTGGTCACGTGAATACCTACTTTCCTGTTTTAGGTGCGATTTCTTTGTTAAAGCGATCCAACCAAGCAGATGTTTCCTTGCTCACTACGCTATAGTCGAAGTCGACTACCTTTGTACGATCGAATTCCAATGTTTTCGCTACATCGTCTGGCAGCTTCACGGATGTTGCCGGATTGTAGTACAGCTTCGTTGCGTACATCGTTTGAATTTCATCTGTCAAAAGGAAATCGACGAATGCTTTAGCGGCTTTTGGACTCTTCGAACCTTTTACCAGCGTAGCTACGTTCGGTACGATGTTTCCGCCCTCTTCAGGGAAAACGAACTCCAATGGTACGCCTGCTTCTTTTTGTGTCAAGCTACGCGCCATTGTCCAAGTGGTGTACGCTGCGCTCTTGTTTTGCAGATTTTGCTGAAGCTGTGCTGCACTCTTTGCAAAGGTCGGCATGTATCCTGCAATCGTTTCCATTTGTTTGAAGCCCTGTTCCATATTTTTCTCGGACCCGCCATTTGCGTACGCCAGCATGATCATCGCAGAACGTCCGAAGTTGCTCGCTACGTCTGTCATCGTGATGTAGCCTTTCACTTCAGGCTTCGCCAGATCATTCCAGGACTTCGGTACAGGCAAGCCTTTTTCTTTTACCAGGTCCGCATTGTAGGAAATCCCCATCGGCGTAAAGTTTACGACTACACCGCTCTCCTCCGTCACATGCAAATCTTCCGGTACGTTTTTCATGTTCGGAATATCTGTTGCGGATACGGTTTCCCACAAGCCCTCTTGGCGACCCTTCTCTTGCTCGCCGCCCTCAACGATGGTCAAGTCGATTTGCGGAGCATTTTTTTGTGCCTTAACCTTCGCTACGATGTCCGTAGAAACCCCGGAAACATAGGTCAGCTTTACATTCGGATATTTCTCGTTAAACTTTTTGAAGACTTCATCCTTCATCATCTTTTCAACGGTTGCGCCGTTTCCTGCTACTACCAGAGTGTCTTCCAGCTGAGCTTGTGCTTCGGTGCCGCTTTTGTTGCCAGCAGCCGGTGCAGGAGCAGATGTTTGTGGTGCGGATGAGCCACATCCAGCCAGCAAGGAACCAGTCAAAGCGAAAATGGACAAGACGGATAATGCCTTTTTCTTCATGTAAGTTCGACCCCCGATTATCTGTTTTGTTCACGAATAGAGAACAGCGTTTCCTATTAGAGAACGATAATGTTATACTAGCATAAAGATACAGACTATTCAAGGTAGTCGTAATAGCATCATCATTGCCCGAATTGCGAGATTGTCAGCATTGTTTCTTACACGTAAAATAAGGCTAATGTAAGCAAAGGAGACGTTTGTATGGACCAAGTATTGTCTTCTGTTCGAAATGGCTGTCGGCTGTTAAAAATATTTCTCGATTCGCCAAAGGAACTCGGGGTAACGGAGCTCAGCAAAAAGCTCCAGCTGTCCAAGGGAGCCGTTCACAAGCTCCTGTCCACGCTGGAGTCTGAAGGCTTTATCCGCCAAAATGAAAAAACCAAGCAGTATACGCTTGGTTACACGCTTTTGGAGCTGGGCACTAAGGTGCTCACGAATCACGATATCGTTGATTTTTCCAAACCGTTCTTAGACCAGCTTGTCTCACGGACAAACGAATTGGCGGTCTTATGTGTACAAGATTCCAAGGACGCGATTTATGTAGCCAAAGAGGATTCACTTCACCCTGTTCGGTTTACCGTAGAATCCTTCCGGCGTTTTCCCCTTTACTCTACCTCCGCCGCCAGGGTTTTACTCGCCTATCAGCCGGAGGAGTTTCAGGACGAGATATTGCAGGAACATCCCCTGAAAAGCTACACGCCTCATTCGTACACGTCGGTCGAGCAAATCAAAGAGGACTTGGTGACGATCCGCGAGAGAGGTTATGAAATCAGCTCGAATCGACGTAACACAGGCGTGACCGGAATCGCTGCCCCGATTTTTGATTCGACTGGACACATAACTGCATCCGTCAGTGTCATCGGTCCCTCTGACCGTGTGATGCCGAAAAAAGACGAGATTTTACAAGAAACGCTAGCGACGGTACGTGCGATGTCTGCTCAGTTAGGGTATCGAATGTCTTGAAATCTGCTTGAACTGCTATGAAAAAACCTCCTGTTCATCAGTCTGCTCTGATGACAGGAGGTTTCTCTTTGTGCTGACTCGCTTGTTTTGCCAATGATAACAGCTCAATCCGTTCACTTACTTTTCACTCGATATAGTTATGTTAAATTTTTCTTCTTGAGGCGAAACGGTTTCGTTAGTTTTTCGTCCTACTAATTGTGAAAAGTATTACGCGCAAATAGAAAGGAATTGACAACCTATGAGAAAAACATATTTGCTGCTTTCTTCTTTGTTATTCTGTTCATTGCTTGTTACTGACGCTCATGCAGCTTCACAGCAAGGAACGGTTGCGCCTGTTCCTCCCCAAGTAATTGTTCCAACAAGTAGCAAGGATAAACAAGGAAATACCCTTGAAAAATCAATGGCCTATGTGAAAACGTTACAAGTGAAAAATGGAAAGCTACTCGTCTCGCTTGACTATGTTCAATGGTTTTTCGGTGAGGCAGCAGTAAAAGCTTATCGTCAAGATCATCCATCGGAAAAAGAAGACTATCCAATGCCATATTACATTCGTAATAGCAGTCCTAAAATTAGAACATTTGAAATTTCTCCAAAGGCTTCGTTTACTCTTCAAACCAACTCTACACAAAAAGATGGGAATTTCCATTGGAATGAAGCAGTAAACACCGATACTTTTAAAAAGTTTGTGCTTTCCAAGGGAATTCCTTATCAGATACCGTTCCACGTTGAAGTAAAGAATGGCATTATCACAAAAGTTACAGAACAGTACGTCCCTTAATTATTAGCAGCACTCCCTTTTTGGGATGCTGCTTTTCATTTTTTCTCTTTTGTTAAACCGGGATCGTTTGATCGCCGTTTAATAATCGATTAGCGCACTATTCGCGATTCTCCCTGTTCTATTCCTCGCCCATGTCCTTGTGCAAATAAGGCTCCCATGCACGTTTCAACAGACAAACGCCATCCTCAATCTCCTCGATGGTCTGCCCCCCGAAGCCGAACTGAAAAGCCGGCAGCCCATTTTCCTGCGGATGAACCCATTTATGTGCGGTTGGATAGACACGAACGCCTGATGCAGCCGCAATTTGCTTCAACTGTTGCGGAGTGCTCTCACTTTTCACTTCTACCGTTACGGACAGCCCGGCATCCTGACCTTTGATCCGGATGTACGCCCCGAAGTGTTCCTGCAAGCACTGAAGCAGCGCCCCATGCTTTTTGCGGTAAAGCGTCCGCATCTTGCGAATATGCCGTTCCCAATCGCCATTTTTCATGAACAAGGCCAGCGTCTCCTGATGAATTCGTGATGCCGACTGGTCAAAATCCGCCAACTTCTCCTGAAACACCGCCAATAACGTTTGTGGCAAAACCATATAGCTCATCCGAATCGACGGCAATAACGCCTTGGAGAACGTCCCCAAATAAATGACGCGTCCCTGCGTATCCAGCCCTTGAAGGGAAGGAATTGGCTTGCCATGATAGCGAAACTCACCATCGTAGTCATCCTCCATGATGTAGCTCCCTGTCTGATTCGCCCAGTGTAGCAGCTTTAGCCGTTTGGCATACGGCATGACAATTCCAGTCGGGTCCTGATGAGACGGAGTGATATAAACCAGCTGCGCTCCACTCTCATTGAGCGCTTCCACATCAATCCCATCCTCCGCCAGCCTGATCGGGCGTACATCATAGCCCAAATGAGAAAACACGGCACGAACACCGTGATAGCCCGGCTCTTCCATCGCAACAGCCTGTCCTCGTGTCCCGAATAAGAACCCCAATAAGCTGATCATCACTTGCGTCCCCGCACCGATCACAATTTGTTCCGGCGTAGCTTGTACACCTCGAGCACGTCCGAGATAGCGTGCGAGCTCCTCCCGCAGCTGCGGCTCGCCTTGTTGGTCACCGTAGTAGAGTACATGCTTGTTTTCTTCCTGCATGCATTGGTTGGTGTACTTGCGCCAACGGTCAAAAGGAAAATGCTCGGCATCTACGCGTGCTTGGTGAAAATCATATTGAACTGGGACTGGTGAGGTCGTAGGTGGAGGCGTTTGGACGTGAACCGTTTTAACTGGTGGCTGCCCTTTCCCTGTGGGTACAGGCATTGGCCCATCCCAGTCCACATCGACCACATAAAATCCGCTGCGCTCCCGACTCTCGATATAGCCTTCTGCCATGAGCTGGTGATACGCGCTTTCGACTGTCGTTTTACTTACATGCAAAAATCCACTCAATGCCCGAACAGAGGGCAGACGCGTCCCGGAGATCAAGCGCCTCCCTTGTATTTCTGTACAAAAATAGCGATAAAGCTGTAGATAGAGAGGCTCGCTCCCTTCTACAAAGCGGGAACTAATATCAAGCAAGCTACATCCTCCTCGCTGACGAAATGAAAAACCGACGGAGACAAAAATCCCCATCGGTACTCACGTTTCTATTACGCCAAATACGCCTCTCTTACCTGCGGATTCATCAATAATGTCTGGGCGTCGTCTTTCAAAATAATTTCGCCTGTCTGAATCACATAACCGCGATGCGCGACAGACAGTGCCTGATTCGCATTTTGCTCGACCAAGAGAATCGTCATGCCTTCCTTGTTCAGCTCCGTAACGATGTCAAAAATCTGCTCCACCAGAATAGGCGCCAATCCCATCGACGGTTCATCGAGCATGAGAATTTTGGGCTTCATCATCAGTCCACGAGCAATCGCCAGCATTTGCTGCTCGCCCCCGGACATCGTGCCACCTTTTTGATTTACCCGTTCCTTCAATCGTGGAAAGTAAGCAAAGGCACGCTCGATTCCTTCTTCGATCACCTTTTTATCAGATACACTGAAGGCACCCATCTCCAAATTCTCGCGTACGGTCAGCTTAGGAAAAATGCGGCGACCTTCCGGAACGTGGGCGATTCCTGCTAAGGCAATATCATGTGTACGCATCTGCGTAATGTCTTTGCCATTAAAGATAACTTTTCCTTCTTTGGCACGAGTCTGCGCACATATCGTTTTCAACGTGGTCGATTTACCTGCCCCGTTGGAACCAATCAGTGTCACCACTTCGCCCTCGTTTACCGTCATGCTCAATCCTTTTAATGCGTGGATGCCGCCGTAATACGTATGAACGTTAGTCAGCTCTAGCAATGCCATCGATTTTCCTCCTTCTACGACACGTCCGACGCACTTTTTCCGAGATAGGCCTCAATGACGTTAGGGTTATTGCGGATTTGTTCGGGTGTTCCTTCTGCAATTTTTCTCCCGTAATCCAGCACGTGAATGTATTCGCTAAGTCCCATGACCAACTTCATATCATGCTCGATCAAGATAATCGTCAAATCGAGCTCTTTTTTCAGCCGACGAATAAAATCCGTCATCTCAACCGTCTCGCGAGGGTTCATCCCTGCCGCTGGTTCATCGAGCAAAATGATTTGCGGATTGGTCGCCATCGCCCGGGCAATTTCCAATCTTCGTTGTAACCCGTAAGGCAGACTCCCTGCTGCTTCATTGGCAATATGTGAGATCCCGACATACTCCATGAGCTGATAAGCCTCAACGCGCGTCCGCTCTTCCTCCTGGCGTACCCGTTTGGAATTGAACAGGATTCCGAGAATTCCAGCCGATAAGCGGCTATGCACACCCACCATGACATTTTCCAATGCCGTCATTTCTTTGAACAGACGAATGTTTTGAAAAGTACGGGTGATACCGCGACTCGCGATCTGATCAGGACGAAGCTTCTTGATGCTTTTGCCGTTCAGCAGGATTTCTCCCTCGTCTGGCTCGTAAAATCCGGTAATCATATTGAAAAAAGTCGTTTTTCCGGCCCCATTCGGACCGATGACAGCCGTAATGCTTCCTTTTTCGATCCCAATCGAGACGTCTTGATTGGCTACCAAGCCACCAAAGCGCTTCGTTAAATTTTTTGCCTCTAACAATGCCATGCTCATTTCCCTCCTCGTCCGCTATGACTGTTTTCCAGAAGTCAATTGGGACAGTTTACCGAGAATCCCCAGCTTTTCTTTGCCAAACTCGCTATTTTTGATCGCATCGAGATCGTTTTTCTTCCGTTTGGCCGGAATCAATCCGTTAGGGCGATACAAGGCAACGAGAATGAGCATAATTCCGAAAATGAGTCGTTGGAACTTGGATGGGTCCAGCTGGTTAGGCAAACTGATGATCCCCGCATTTTGCAGACCGTGCAGGAAGTTGGAGAATTCTTTTAACAGCTGTACCTGCAAGATTGTGACAAAAGCAGCACCAAGCACAACCCCTGGTATGCTGCCACTACCACCCAGAATGACCATGACCAATATCCCGATCGATTCCATCAGCGTAAAGGAGGTCGGATCGATAAACGTCTGCTTGGCCGCAAAGATAACACCGACGACACCAGCAAAGGAAGCACCCAAGGCAAATGCAGCCAGCTTGGTATTCAACAGGGAAATCCCCATAGACTGGGCAGCCAGCTCATCCTCACGTACCGCAATCCATGCACGGCCCAAACGAGAATGCTCAAAGCGTATATTCGCCAAAACGATAAAGGCAATCACAAACAACACGATGAAGTAAAAGTAAAACGGCGTCCCCATTTTGATCCCAAACAACTCTGGAGACGGAATCGGCGTGATTCCCTGCGGACCGTTGGTGATGTTGATGGGCTTATCCAGGTTGTTGAAAACAATGCGAATGATTTCACCGAAGCCCAAGGTCACGATCGCGAGGTAATCTCCTTTTACTCTGAGAACTGGCAATCCTAACAATATTCCGAAAACAGCAGCCACAATCAAGCCGACTATGAGAAATGGCCAAAACCACTCACCGGATAGCGGGAACAGGTTCCCTGCAATAAACTCATTCGCTTGCGAAGTCGAGAAAATCGCGTACGCATAAGCCCCAGCAGCAAAAAACGCGACGTAACCCAAGTCAAGCAGACCAGCAAAGCCTACTACGATATTCAGGCCCAAAGCCATCGCTACGTAAATGCCTACCTGTGATGCTACCTCCATGTAGTAACGGTTTTCACCAGCTACCAACGGAATGATCAGGAGGAGAACGATAGCGCCAATCACCATCTTGATCGTCTTTGAGGTATTGGTGTAATAGACAAGCACAATGGAAGAAAGAATACCGAGAAACGCAATGACCGATTTATCCATAAGGTACAACGCGGCAGAAAAAGCTACAATCCAAATCAACGTGAATACCAGCGGAATGCCTTTAAACGATTTCCAAGCGAGATTTGCCATTTATTTCACCTACACTTTCTCTTTTACAGCTTCGCCAAACAGTCCTTCCGGCTTGAAGAGAAGCACGAGAATTAAAATACTGAACGCGAACACGTCTTTGTACTCTGCACCAAAGGCTCCGTTGGTCAACGGCCCCATAAAGGCACCGGACAGGGATTCCAGAAGACCGAGGAGTACGCCACCGATCATCGCACCACGCAGGTTCCCAATCCCGCCGAGTACGGCAGCTGTAAATGCTTTTAATCCAAGAATAAAACCGATATACGGATCGATCGTCCCGTAGTTTTGCGCAAACAGAACACCTGTAGCGCCACCCAGGCTGGAGCCAATCAAAAACGTAAGCATGATTACTTTGTTTACATTTATGGTCATCAGCGAAGCCGTACTCTGGTCTTGTGCGACGGCGCGCATGGCGATTCCCCATTTTGTTTTATTCACAAATAACGTCAACGCAATCATCATGACGATCGCAATTACAATTACGATCAATCCTTTTGTTGGAATCGTAGCAATACTTCCTAATGGAATCGAACCTGTAAAAAGAGCGGGACTGTTCAGATAAAACTCATTACGAGCCAGTGCTTCTGTAAAACGTACGAGGTCTTGCAGCAAAAACGATACGCCAATCGCCGAAATCAACGGCACAAGCCGAGGTGCTCCGCGCAATGGTCGATAGGCAATCCTCTCAATTCCTACCCCCAAAGCACCAGTTAATACCATGGCAATTATGAGTGTTATGAAAAGTGCGACAAATGGATTCATACCTTCAAGTGCCCCTAGCGCATCAGAGATCAATAATACCTCTGTACCGATAAAGGCTCCGACCATGAAAATGTCTCCATGGGCAAAGTTGATAATTTCCAAAATCCCGTAAACCATAGTGTAGCCTAAAGCCACCACTGCGTACATAAATCCAAGTGTCAATCCGTCAACCAACACCTGCGGCAAAATATTGATCATGCTTTCCCATCCCTCATTTCTCTTGTAGACTTGTACAAATTTTCTGCATCCATTCCGTTGACTGGACTTATTTTCTCGTGGAAAAGGGGCCAACACCGGCGTGCAGCCCCCTATCCTGATATGAGGCATGGGAGTGTGTGCGCGTTGTGTGGTGTGATTACTCGGCCTTGCCTACGAAAATGGATTTGTCCTTGTCAAACTTGTAAATGAATACATCTGCATTTGTGTTGTCACCTTTTTCATCAAAGGTAACCTTGGTGAATTGACCCTGAAAATCTTTGGTTTTGTGAACTGCATCGAGGACTTGCTCGCGGGTTGGTTTTTTGCCTCCGTTCGCTTTGGTCGCTTCCAAAACACCATTGAGGATGACGTTCATGGAGTCAAAACCGTAGACGGAATAGGTTTCCAGAGGCTTGTTTGTGGCTTTTTTGTACTCTTCAGCCCATTTCTTGCCCTCTTCGGTTTGCGTTACGTCCCCTGCTACTGACGTAAAGACTACACCTTCGACAGCATCACCGGCTATTTTTATCATATCAGAAGAATCCAAGCCGTCGCCACCCATAAAATAACCCTTAAATCCTTTTTCACGAGCTTGCTTGACCATAATTCCACCTTCTGGATAAAGACCGCCGAAGAAGATGATGTCCGGTTTTTTCACCGTTACCTGGTTAAGTACCGCGCTGTAGTCCTTTTCGCCCTGAGTAATGCCCTCAAAGCCAAGGATTTGGACTCCGTCCTTTTCGAATTGCATCTTCACTTGATCGCTCAGACCTTGGCCGTATGCTGTCTTATCATGGATAATATAGGCCGTTTTTACACCAAGTGTATTTTTTGCATAAAGAGCAGCCTTTGGTCCTTGTGCGTCATCGCGAGCACAAATTCGATGGACAGTTTTCTTGCCTTCCTCCGTGAGCTTCACCCCTGTATTGGCTGGGGATACCATGGTCAGCTTGCCTTCCTCGTACTTCACAGACGATGGAATCGCAACACCTGTGTTATAGTGCCCAACTACACCGTACACATCGGGATCAGAGATAAGCATCTCCGCATTGGATACCCCAATTTTTGGGTCACCTTGATCATCCTGAGGGAAAAGCTGGAGATCAAAGCCAAGTGCTTTAAACTCTTCCTTGCGCTTTTCGAGAGCGTAACCCGCGCCAGTCTTAATCGCATCTCCGACTGCGGAATTGCTCCCAGACAGAGGGGATTGTGTGGCAATTTTGATGAGACCACCCTCTGTCGTTCCGCCACCGCTGTTGCCTGGAGTTGATTGACTTTGCCCCCCGCTTGCGTTACTTCCGCCGCTTGAATTACTGTTTCCTGCGCAACCTGTTAATGCCATACTCGCAGCCAATACCGCAGATAAAACCCCGACATAAGAACGCTTTTTCATTCAGAATGAATCCCCCTTTTATCATTCTTTGTTCTTGTTACCCAGTCCATCTACCTCGTTAGCCAGGTTGCGACTTTCAAAAATGATGACTCTTCGGGGATAAAGATAGATGAGGCTTGGTTGCTTTTATTTTAAAATAAATCTGATAATTTACAAGAAGTAAAATATTTTTTATGTACATATATCATTGATGCACAAACAAAAAAACCCAAAAAAATACTCCCTCAAGGTAAAGGGAGTGCCGGAACAACGATTTGCCCACTCTTAATGTCGACAATGCCATCTGCCGTCAGACGCGCATATGGCAAGTGAGTAGCGGTAAAAAACAGAATTGAATAAATTGGATCGAGATGGACATGGCCTTTGGCACGGAGCTGATTTACCAAATTTTCACCCATACTGATCACTTCCTCCATCGGCGCAGACGTGAATTTTCCAGCAAGAGGCAATGGGCATTCGCAGATCATTTTTCCTTCATCCATCAGGACAACCCCGCCTTTTATTTCCCGAATACGCTCCAATGCTTGCGCCATCGCTTGGGGATTGCGTCCGATTACGATCCAATCGCCAGACGCGGAATAGGTGCTGGCCAGCCCTTCAAGCTGCTCACCGAAGCCACGAAGCACTGCCAATGTTCGCTTGCCGCCAGTCGCATCGATGATGGCGATAAGCGCCAACTGCGGATCATGCTGCAAAGTTACATAACCATCCTTATCAACGGGCATGTCCTCTAGCGACAACCGCGTGATAACGGCATTCAGCATTTCCAAGACCGGGGCCTTCCTGTCTTCATCTAGCCGTAGACGGAACCATTCGGGATTCGCTCTCTTCGCCAAGGGATCTTGCAATTCCAACGAAGCTTCATCCCATTGTGGCTGAACCGTTGGAACAAGCAAGATTCCATTTTCTGCTGCCAGTTGTCCATTTGCAATCACGATGGATGGTGTCGGTTGATCCTTTGCAGTCAACAACAGCATATCCGCGATTCGTCCCGGTGCAATTCCGCCGATCTCCGCGTCCAGCCCGTAATAGACAGCCGGGTTCAACGTCGCCATGACATATGCTTCCTCTGGCGGCATCCCCGCTTCGATGGCCACACGGATCGTACTATTCATGAACCCGTCACGATGCATCGGCGGTGTGCTTCCATCCGATGTCAGCATCATCCGTGATGACCACGGCACCCCCAGCGCAAGCCACCCTTTCACCAGCTCCGGCAGATCAGGGCGAATGGAGGAATGGCGCAGTGTCGCATACATGCCTAAACGGATGCGCGACAACAAATCTGCTGCATGGATGGCTTCATGACAAGCTGTTACGCCAGCTGCTGCGGCAATGTTCAAGGTCTCGTAAGAAGCTCCCGGATGATGCCCTTCCATCCTTTTGCCTAAATCCCGCGCATGCTTCAAACCAAAAAGCAGCGTCTCATCCTCTTGTAAAACCCCGCCCCAATTCGTCAACTCCCCACCTTGGATCACTCTTGGATGCTCCAACATTCGCGCCAAGCTTTCCTTAGTGAACGCCGGATGAGCCCTCCCTGTCTGCGGATCGAGTCTGCCCCAGAAAAATTGCTTCACCGGATGAGCTGCCAGAGAATCCATGATCGCTGCCGTTTGCGAAAAAGGAAGATGCATGAGCATCAGTGAGTCCGACACCATTCCAGTCGTTCCCGTTTGCAGTGCAAAGTCAGCCAACGTGTAAGGGTTATACCATTGAAACGGATGCGCGTGTGGCTCGATGTAACCTGGCACGAGATACTGCCCAGCCGCCTCCATGATCACGGTCTGGTCATCGACCAACGGCTCTTTTTCTCCTACATAAGCAATACGTTCTCCTGCCACTACGACGTGATGCTCTTGCCATTCTTTTGTGTACACATTGAGAACGCTTGCGCCTTTTATCCAGAGGCTTGCCGGTGCCTGACGTCTGCTCACGCGAATCATGTTCAAGTAATCACGATCTGATATGGCTCGTACGCGCATCATTTCTTCTCTCCTTGCTGGTCTGCCGATGTTTTCAAAAAATGAACGATCATTCATTGCTCTCTACAGCTTCGCCGCCCATAAATCATTCCCCTGCAAGCTTGGTGATGGTAGTAACAATTCCCACGGGTGTCTTGTCGCCCTTCATCGCAGACTATCGAATAGAAGTCATTGCGACAGGAGGACAACTCTCATGCATAAAAACGTAGGTAGAACGGATGCCATGATTCGTATGACTGGCGGTCTGTTAGGCTTGGCATACGGCATCGGAAGAATGAGTCGTCGCCCATACAATGCTCCATGGCTGCTCATGGCATTTTCAGCAATGAAAGTAGCAGAAGGGGCTACGCGCTTTTGTCCGATGTACGCAGCGATGGGCATCAATACGACAAAAGGGAATGGCATGCAGGGCATGATGGATCAGCTCAAGAAAAAAGGCGTGCAGATGGCGGTCAATCAGTTCACGCGCTCCATGAATATTGCGCCCATCAAAGACTCGAACAATAGCCAAGATGATGCGAGCAACACTTCAGCGACAACGAATAAGGCAAACATACAGTATTCTGCAAGCCCACAATCATCAGCGAACCAGGAAAAACAACCAATCGACAATCAGCAAAACGCGCAGCTTACTCCCGAGGATCAACTTCTCGAAAAGGCGGCAAGAGAGTTCATTTCATTTCGTTCCCAAGAAAATAACAACAGCAGCAATCGCTACCCCACGTACACATAAGGAGAGGAGGCACTGCATATGCTTGTCGGCTCCCAGATGTATGAATGGATGTCGCATAACTTCTTTGTCATTGCCATGATCATTGGCGTCATCGGCGTGATGGGATATTACTTCTTTCGAACGTCGAGAAGAAAAGGAAGGTATCGTCAGTAAAGGAAAAGCAACCAACCGCCTGTCATCGGGCGGTTTTTTCCATTTACATAATTACTTGTTATACATATAATTGTCATTGCAAGTATTTTTGAACGAAAGAGGGTCATTCCCCTGATCGATCATTGGCAAAAAGAACCGGTTGGATTTCTCGTTGGAAATACATACCGGAGAATGATTCATTATGTCTCTCTTTTTTTAAAGGAGTTTGATTTGACCACGGAGCAGTTTGCCGTCCTGTATCGGCTACGAGAAGAAGAGGGTATCAATCAAAAAGAGCTGGCCCAGCGCTCGGCCAAGGATCAGCCTTCCATGACACGCATTTTAGACACACTCGCCAAAAAAGGCTTTATCGAAAAGACATTGAGCGAACAAGACCGCCGTGCCTACATCATTACCCTTTCCCCGAAAGGACGGGAATGGATTGAGCAGGCGATTCCCGTAGAGGCTCATGCCGTTGCAGACATTTTGGAAGGGATCTCTCCTGAAAAGCTAGCCTTCTTGCGGGAAATCTTGCTGGAGATGAACGAGAACATCAATAGAAAAACGACAGACTAGGAGTGACAGCATTGGGAGAGAGTAGAGAGAGACTGTGGACGAGAGATTTTGTCCTGTTAACGGTATGTAATTTGATGTTGTTTCTCACTGTTCAAATGCAGACCCCAACATTCCCTGCCTATGTGAAGGAAGCGTATCAGGCCAATGATTTTGTCGTCAGCCTGGTCATTAGCTTGTTTTCACTTTCAGCAGTGGTCGCAAGGGTGTTTACTGGGGAAGCATTGAAAACGAAAAACAGTAAGATCTTGGCGATCGTAGCACTTGGATTCGTCGCTATTTTTAGCGCAGGCTATTACTGGGCTGGAAGCATTGTTTTCTTTCTTCTGTTGCGAATCTTGGTCGGCATCGGCTTTGGTATGGGCAGCACGACCTTTCCGACGATTGTCTCCAATGTGATTCCAGCCAAACGGATCGGCGAAGGCATGGGGTATTTTGGCTTATCGACCAGCTTGGCTATGGCGCTCGGTCCGATGATTGGACTTGGACTGTTGAATTCGTTTGGGTTTGGCTGGATGCTCATGGTTCTCGTGCTACTCGTTGCTATTATTTTTCCGTTGATGCATTTCATTCGTGCGTACAATCGACTTCCTGTGTCGACCGAAAACACGCCCTCCGTCACAGGCATTCGCCGGTTCTATGATAAAAAGCTGCTGCTTCCAGCTGGATTGAATTTTTGTCTATCCATTACGTATGGCGGGATTCTCAGCTTTTTGGCCTTGTACGGAAAAGAAGCCCACATTGAGAATGTTGGCTGGTTTTTCCTTACGAATGCACTGGCGATGGTGTTGATTCGTCCTTTTTCCGGCAAGCTGTATGATCGCAAAGGGCACATTGCCGTCCTGCCTCCTGGTGCGATTTTCGTCGGGGTCAGCCTTTTGCTCCTGTCCCTGACAACAACAGAGTCCTTGCTTCTCGTCTCTGCTGCCTTCTACGGGCTTGGCTATGGCATGATTCAGCCTTCTATCCAGGCGTGGATGGTAAAGGTCGTCACACCTGA
Source organism: Brevibacillus sp. AG (assembly GCF_028369215.1). Classification (NCBI taxonomy): domain Bacteria; kingdom Bacillati; phylum Bacillota; class Bacilli; order Caryophanales; family Paenibacillaceae; genus Brevibacillus; species Brevibacillus sp. AG. The sequence goes on from NZ_JAQMYO010000003.1 coordinate 441,375, forward strand.
GCAACGCGGCATGGCGAATGGACTGTTCTTTAATTCCATCGATCTGGGGATCGCGGTCGGCTCTGTGCTCCTCGGTGTCATTGCTACACATTCGAGCTACTCTGTCATGTACCGCTGGTCGGCAGCGTGCTTGCTGCTGTTCCTCATCGTTTATTTCCTTTCGCAGCTGGCTGCTGCCAAGGCGAAAAAGGCGGCGCTGACGAGTGAAAACGTTGGTGTGTAGTTGAAACAACCTATTTTCCCCATAAAAAAGCTGCTCCCTATGAACAAATTTCTTCATGGGGAACAGCTACTTCGTTATAACACCTATGGACTAGTAACCAAACAACATTTGTAACCTTCTGCATCCGGCTCATGATGAAAAATAATCGTCCAGGTTAATGTAGAGTCAAAGATATACAGATCAAAAGTAAAGCGGGTGTATGATTGTAATAATCGCTTGGTACTCAGCCTGAATACTTTATTTCGAGTGAAGTCTCTTCCAATCGAACTAACAGAATCCCAGAAAAATAATACTTCTTCTTTGTCATGAAGATAATCCATCGCTTCTGAAACTGTTAACCCTGTGGTTCTGTCTCCCTGGATAAATCCCCATAAATAGCCTTTGTCTAGTTTTACGTACCGTTTGTAAAAAAACTCCCTTACACAATCACCCTTGACGTTAAAAAATGTATGAATGTATTGCTCTCTCAATTGGATTGACACTTCTTTAGAAAGTACAGGTATGTTACGAATGTTCAATACATCTTCTCTATACTCAACTGGACGATACATGTGCACAACAGTTGCCGTCTCGTCTTTTAGCATGAGAGTTCTAAATTCAATCTTTTCGATATCCTCATAATTCGTCATTGCAAACAGATCGTGTTCATTATTGGTTTGGCTCTTATGGATCATTGCAAAGGGACCAGTGGGAATGGTCACCACGACACACCCGTCAGGAACATGAGTGATGATACTTACTCGTCTACCTATCATTTTCTTTTCCGAAATCGAATTCCAAACTTCATAGTATAAATGACTGTCGACGACATTATTAATTTCACACAATCTGGAATCTGGCGCTTGCAAGAACTCGTCCCGATCATAGTAACAATCCACTTCAATACCAACTATAAAAAATGCTTCAACGTCAACAACCTTTAGTCGCATGGTATCTCCTTATTTTTCAGCAATCATATCAAGAAAGGGCGTAACAGAAAATAATGTTACTTCGAATCAGTTAACCTATATTTTTACCAAGGGAAGAAATGATGTCCGTCTAATCTTACCCACTGTCCACTAACCTTCTTTGTTAAATGGAAATGAGGAAGATTAGCTACCATCAATCTGCCATGCCTATCAAAATAATGGGGATCTTCGTATTCAAATTTATAGTTCTCCTGTGTTACAACTTTTTCTGCATAATTTTTGCTAACACTGAAGGTTTCCCCTCCCCTTCTTGCTTCTAATTGAGCCTGACTGAGAGTTAAAGGTTCAGAAATTATTATTCCACCGTCTGAGTTTAAATAAGCCTTGAAATGTTTTACTTTTTTCTTTTTAATTTGATATTCAACTTCTTCACTCATTGTAACACTTTTAGTCACAAATTTAATAAAGGACCTGCCAAAATATTCCCCTATTTCCTTAGCAAGGGCACCCTGGTTTGCAACATAATCGCCTACAAATTCACCTGTTATTACCGCTCCTGTAACAAGAGCTATAAAATCCCCAACAGGTATTGGGCCATCAATCGCAGCAATAACCCCCAATGCTGCTAAGCGTTTAAGTAACTGTTTCTCAGTTATTTTAATCCCTATATCTTCTAATACTGTTAGAGCGTGGCTCGTCGTTATACTTCTGATCTCCACCTCTTCTGGGAATTCATTGTGGATCTGATAGTAATCATAATATTCTTTAGCAAGCGCATCTATTCGCTCAAAGTCCCTCTGTAAAGCTTCTTTATCTATTACCGGCATATTATTATCGTTGTTCTCAGACTGAGTTGTATTATCTGCATACTCATCAACAATTAAGGCAATTTCTTCGAACAAGTAATATTCGTTATTTTCCAAGTACTTATCTAACTCAGCACTCAATTTTTTGGAATTATCTGTACCCTCTTCTGACAACATGTTTATATACTGTTCAATTTCATTTCGCTGAATATAGCCGTCATTCTCATCGCTCGTTTTTGCAAAAATACCACTAGCATTTCCAAATAACAATGCGATGACCATAAACACCGTTATCCACCTTTGATTCTTAAACATAAATTCAGTTGATACTACATATTGTAGCAATCAACCTTCCGCCCCCTTCAATAAATATTTTTGGTAAATATTACATATATTTCCATAAACATTTATACTACATTCACCATCTTCGGTAAATAGATTCAATAACTTTTGGAAAATTAAGTTATTTAATTCAAGGATTTGAATAAATAAAAGTGAATGCTAACGTGAACTCACTTATCTTTCAAAAAAAAACTGTTCCCTAGTAGAAATCCCCACTAAGGAACAGTTTCTTTTGCTGTTACGATTTTTGCTGATACTTCATCGCTCGTGCCGCAATATCCGTGCGGTACTGCGCCCCATCAAACGAGATCCCTTGGACCTTCGCATACGCTGTCTCACGCGCTTGCGCCAAATCCGCTCCGGCTGCCACGACGCCAAGCACACGGCCACCGCTCGTAACGATGCCTTCCTCGGTTGCCTTCGTACCTGCGTGAAACACCGTAGCTCCCTCGTTTGCCTGACCCAGTCCCTGAATCAACGCACCCTTTGGATATTCTCCCGGATAACCCGGGGCTGCCATGACGACACAGACAGCACTTCCTTTTTGCCACGTCACATCAACTGCATCAAGCTCACCATTGATCGTTCCGACAAAAATATCGAGCAAATCTGTTTCGAGCAACGGCAAGAGCACCTGTGTCTCTGGATCGCCAAAACGCGCATTGAATTCCACGACTTTCGGGCCTTGCTCCGTAATCATCAGACCTGTGTAGAGAATGCCTTTGAACGGAATGCCATCCTTGGCCATCCCTAACGCCATCGGCTGGACAATCGTTTTGACGATCTCGTCTACCAGCTCAGCAGACATTTGCGGTACCGGGGCGTATGTTCCCATGCCGCCTGTATTGGGACCTCGGTCATCATTGAAGATTCGCTTATGATCCTGAGAAGTAATCATCGGCTTAACTGTCTCTCCATCGACGAAAGACAGCAGCGACAGCTCTTCGCCGAACATGCACTCCTCAATGACCACGCGCGCTCCCGCTTCACCAAAGACGCTTTCCTGCATGATCTGACGGAGTGCCTCTTCCGCTTCCTCCACTGTTTCTGCGACAACGACCCCTTTCCCCGCTGCCAAGCCGTCCGCTTTGACAACGATAGGAGCTCCCTGCTCTCTCACGTACGCACTCGCGGATTCGTAATCCAGAAACGATTCATAGGCAGACGTCGGAATCTCGTAGCGTTTCATTAAATTTTTCGCAAAAGACTTGCTGCCCTCGATCATTGCCGCTTTTTGGTTCGGGCCATAGATCGGCAGATTGCGCTCCTGGAAAAATTCAACAATCCCCGCCAGCAAAGGATCTTCCGGGCCAACGACTGTCAGATCAATTCCCTCATCTTTGACGAATTGAGCCAGTGCAGCAAAATCGAAAACGCCAATCGGCACGTTTTGTGCTATTTGGGCGGTGCCCCCATTTCCTGGCGCACAGTATACCTTTGTCACTTTAGAGCTCTGCAACAGCTTCCAGGCAATCGTGTGTTCTCGACCGCCACCGCCGATCACTAATATTTTCATTGTATTTCCTCCTGTGTGAGAGGTAATCCACTCTTAAATACGTGATAAAAAAGCGAACGTTACTCCCGAATAGCCTCTTTTAGTGCTTGAAATGACGAGTGCCGGTAAAGATCATCGCAATGCCCGCTCGGTTGCAAGCATCAATCGATTCTTGGTCGCGAATGGAGCCGCCTGGCTGGATGATAGCGGTAATCCCTGCTTTGGCTGCCGCTTCCACGGTATCTCCCATCGGGAAAAAGGCATCCGAAGCCATAACCGCGCCACTTGCCAATGCACCTGCTTGCTCGATGGCGATTTTCGCTGCCCCAACGCGGTTCATCTGACCTGCACCCACGCCGATGGTCATATTGTCTTTTGCCAAGAGAATCGCATTCGATTTGACGTGCTTGACGACTTTCCAAGCGAATTTCAGCTGTGCCAGCTCCTCTTCCGAAGGCTTACGGTCTGTGACCACTTGAATCTCGCTTTCTTCGAGCTGCTTGTAGTCGAAGTCTTGAATGAGTGCCCCGCCTGCAACAGGAGCCACGCGGAACAGATTGTCCACTTTTTTGGCTGGTTCATTCAGCGCAGGAATACGCAAGAGACGCAGGTTCTTTTTCTCATCCAGAACAGCCAACGCCTCTTCGGTGAAGTCTGGTGCAATGATAATTTCCAGGAAAATCTCTTTCATCGCGAGTGCGGTGTCACGGTCAATCGAGCGGTTTGCAGCCACGATCCCACCGAAAATAGAGACAGGGTCTGCTTCGTAAGCTTTTTGGTAAGCGGCGCGAATATCAGTACCGATCCCTACTCCACAAGGGTTGGAGTGTTTGATCGCAACGACAGCAGGCTCAGCGAATTCGCGTACAATCGCCAACGCTGCATCTGCGTCATTGATGTTGTTATAGGAAAGCTCTTTTCCTTGCAGTTGACTAGCATTCCCGATGCTCAACTGATCCGATAACGGCTCACGGTAAAATGCCGCACGTTGATGTGGATTTTCCCCATAGCGCAAATCTTGTGCTTTCTCGTAAGTCACCGTGTAGCTCTCAGGCAACAGTTCACCCACCTGCTCACTCAAATAGCGAGAGATCAAGGCATCATAGGCAGCCGTATGACGGAATACTTTTGCAGCTAGCTTGCGACGGGTTTCTAGCGTAGTATCGCCATTTGCCTCAATTTCTTCTGCTACTTTTTCGTAATCGGCTGCATCGACTACGACACTGACGAACGCATGATTTTTCGCAGCAGAGCGCAGCATCGTTGGTCCACCAATATCAATATTCTCAATGGCATCTTCATATGTCACGTCTGGCTTCGCTATCGTTTCCTTGAAAGGATAAAGGTTCACGACAACCAGATCAATGGTTTCAATCCCAAGGTCTTTTAGTTGCTGCACATGTGCTTCACTGTCCCTTACAGCCAAGAGGCCGCTGTGGATATTGGGATGCAACGTTTTGACGCGACCGTCCAGAATTTCTGGAAATCCAGTCACTTCAGAAATGCCAATGACGGGAACTCCCTCTGCTTTTAAGAGAGAAGCCGTACCCCCGGTAGAAATGATCTGTACCCCGGCGGCTACCAATCGACGGGCAAACGGAATCAATCCTGTCTTGTCAGAAACGCTGATCAACGCTTTTTTCACACTCACGGATAGAACCTCCTGAATTTTAGTGAAAACATGGGTAACTATTGACCAAAACACGAACAATACTTATATATTATAAAATAATTGTACGCTATTATCAACAACTTCGTCAGGAAAACAAACGCAGCCGCCCATGCCTGTTCGGCACTTGCGACTGCATACACCTACATTTGCTTTGATGAAGTTATCGTTTTTTCTTGCCTTTGCCTGATAGCTTTTTAATGCGACCTGACAGTGAGACTGATTTGCTTTTGGCATTCGCCCTGATTGGCTTGATCTGCTTCTTCGACTTGCGGCTCTTCGCCTTTACTTCTTTGGGCATTAAGTTCCCTAACTCTTCCATAGAGATGGATTCGCCGTCCTTTACACGATCCCTGACGCGCTCTTTCGTCTCCTCTGGCACTTCGAATCCCATGTTTCCCAGCTCATCGAGCAGTGCATCTACATTGGCTCCGCCCTTCGGCATTTTTTCCGCTAGCTTCATAATATCGTTAAGCGTCCATTGCCGCCCTGTTTTTTGGCTTAGCTTATCGAGCAAGTTCGAAACAAAATCTCCGCTCAAGTCGGCCCCTCCCTTTGTGGGAATATCCCTCTCTTACTGTATGTCACAAGAGTTGATTTGGTTTGTCATGATTCGCGGAGGAAGGAGAGCTGTCCAAATATTGACAATGATTTTCAGTTTCCTATAACATTTAAATGATACCAACAAAATCCAACAGTCCGGGGGCCCATATGAACTTTATTCGAAATTCTCTGTTTTCTCCGCCTGTTGACGGTTCTTTGGGTGGCTTGTCGTCCTCTACCCTACATGAAACCCTTTTACAACCAATCTTGGAGCATATGGAAGCAGGGGTGACTGTTTACGGGCTTGACGGCAATGTCCTTTTTTTCAACAAAGCTGCCAAACACTTCGGCATGTCCGAACCGATAAATCTGCACGAGCAAACATACGGCTCTTCTGCCTTTTATCATCCAGACGGCATTACTCCTGTAGCTTTTGGGGAGTTGCCGTCTGTTCGAGTATTATGCGGGGAAATCGTCAATGGCCAAGAATTGTGGACACAACCGAGCGGAAAAGCCGTTTCGATTCTCGTAGCCAATGGGAAGCTCCTCACCCAAGCATCTGGTGAACCTGTTGGTGCCCTGATCGTTACACACGATATTACGGAGCGTAAATGGGCTGAGCAACGGCTGGAGGTTAGCGAGCAGCGCTACAAATCACTGTTTGAGCACAACCCGGACATCGTGTGCTGGCTGGATCTGGCAGGCAAGTTCTTGAATCTGAATCCGGCGTTCGAAGTCGTCACTGGCTACAGCCTGAACGATCTTCGCAACCAGTCTTTTCAACAGTTGCTGGACAGAGAAGGCGTCAAGCGCGTCCTCTCCATGTCACGTCATACACAAAAAGGCGTATCCGATAATTACGATCTGTCTGTGCTCCATAAAAATGGAACGCGCATTGAGCTAAACGCCACCGTCGTCCCTATTGTCGTAAACGAGACCAATGTCGGCTATTTTGTCATTGCCAAAGATATTACCAAGCGCAAAGAAACCGAGAGAATGATTCACTACCTTGCCTACCATGATACACTGACAGGCCTGCCCAATCGCTCCTTATTCCAAAGCAAGCTGGAAGATTCGCTACTCCATGCCTCTCACCAAGCACAACCGCTTGCGATCCTGTTTCTGGACTTGGATCGCTTCAAATACATTAACGATACACTCGGCCATTCCACCGGGGATCATCTGCTTACGCAAGTTGCCGAGCGCTTGCGAGACAGCGTCGGTCCTCATGACACCGTTTGCCGTCTAGGCGGGGACGAATTTACCATCATCCTGTCAGGAATGGCTGACGATGAAGCGATGCATTTTGCTGAAAAGCTCATGCAAAAGCTCATCTCGCCGATCTTTTTGGGCAACCAAAGCTTCGTGGTCACTACCAGTATGGGCATCAGTCTCTTCCCTCAAGATGGAACTGACGCTGAAACCTTGATAAAAAATGCGGACACAGCGATGTACCAAGCCAAGGAACACGGCAGAAACAACTATCAGTTTTTTTGCCCCGAACTGAATATTGCTCTCGCCAAAAAAATGATGCTGGAAGCCGGTCTTCGAACCGCATTGGATCACAACGAGTTTCAGCTACATTACCAGCCGCAGTACGATCATGAAAAGATTGTCGGCCTGGAAGCCTTGATTCGTTGGCAGCATCCTGCATACGGAATTGTGTCCCCTCTTGATTTCATTCCCCTAGCCGAGGAAACGGGCTTGATCATCCCAATCGGTCAATGGGTGCTGGAAAAGGCCTGCCAACAATGCGTGGAATGGCAGCAGCAAGGCTTGCCACCTGTACGTCTCGCCGTGAACTTGTCCATGCGCCAGTTGCAAGACAAGCATCTGGTGACTATGGTCCAGCAAACGTTGCAGAAGACAGGTCTCGCCCCTGCTTACCTTGAGCTTGAAATTACCGAGAGCATCGCCATGCATCGACTCGATACAGTCATCCCGCGTCTTCAGGCACTTCAAGACATGGGGATCCATATTTCCATCGATGATTTCGGGACAGGCTATAGCTCGTTAAGTTGCTTGCAGTCGCTCCCGATCAACTCTTTGAAAATCGATCAGTCTTTCATGCGTAACATGTCCACCAACACGTCCATCGTGTCCGCGATTGCTGCCATGGCACATAGCTTGAGTCTTTCTCTAGTAGCCGAGGGCGTGGAGACAGAAGCGCAGCTGGAATTTTTACGCTCACTTGGCTGCAGCACCTTCCAGGGATATTTTTTCAGCAAACCTATTTCAGCAACCGAATGTGAGTGGTTGTTGGCAAACCTCGCAGCAAAATAGGGTGAGTCGGTCATAGTTAGAAGCCGACACCGTATGAAAGGACATGAATAACATGCATGTAGGACGAGAAAACATGATTGACAAATATTGGTGACAGGAATACGATGACAAAGTCAATCATTCATCCTCGTTAGGTGAGGCTCCTATACAAACATAGGCCACTGCCCGGAAATATCGAAAGATGCCAATGGGTAGAACAGGAACTGCCGAACTAAGGCTTTTCTTAAGGTGGCTAAGGAATGTTTCCTTTACGTTGTATAGTGCCAAAGCTCTGGTAGGGGGAGAAAAAGTGGTGTTATTTTGTGCACTTTTCTAACCCTCTAGATTCCCGCTAGAGGGTTTTTATTTTGAAAGGGGGGAACGTTTTAATGGACAGTAGTCCAAGGTACCGAATGAATAACTGCAATCAAGATTGTGTACGGAGAATTTTCCGGCCTTGTGGCGCTGCGGCATGTTCCCCATACCTTATTTGACATTCTCCCTTTTTATGGGACGAGTGTATGTAAGTAACTTTATGTAGACATGCTTGCGCAACATGGTCGTCCGATCCTTATTTGCGAAAGGATGAGAAAACCATGTTGAACATTTACAAAACGAATGCCATGGGAAAAATAGAAGAGCTGCATCAATTTGAAAAAGGCTGCTGGATCCATCTGACCGATCCTTCTGAGCAAGAAAAGCAACAAGTCGTCAGGGAGTTGTCGATTGATCTTCATTTTTTGCAGGATGCCCTTGATGACGAAGAAATCGGACGGATCGACAAGGAAGGAAACCGCGTGAAGCTCTACGTGGACATCCCGATCTCCACGAAGGAAGCGACGAAGGACCACTATACGACCGTTCCGTTGGGAATTATGGTGATGGAAGATTATATCTTAACCGTTTGCCTGGTAGAAACGGCTGTCATGAATGAGTTCGTCCAAGGGAAAGTGAAAAACTTTCACACGCATATGCGAAACCGGTTCGTCCTGCAAATTTTATCGAATACGTCGCATGATTATTTGCATTACTTGAAAAAAATCAACAAGCAGACAGAAACGATGGAAAAATCGTTGCGACAATCGACGAAAAACAATGAACTGCTTACCTTGCTTGAATTGCAGAAAAGCCTCGTTTATTTTTCGACGTCCCTGGAAACGAACAGTCTGTTGATCTCCCTGCTTCGGAGCGGCAGTTATTTGAAAATGTACGAAGAAGATAAGGAACTGCTGGAAGAAGTAAAAATCGAAACCAAGCAGGCCATCAAAATGACGGAAATCTATACCGCCATTTTAGGGAACATCATGAATGGCTTTGGCTCCGTCATCTCCAACAATCTGAATCGCGTAGTGAAGCTGTTGACCGCCATTACCATTGTTATCACCTTACCTATGGTGATCGGCACCTTTTATGGCATGAACGTCCCGCTTCCTTTTCAGGATCATCCGCACGCATTCACAATCATTATGATCATGTCCACCGCCATTACGTCCGTAACAGCCCTCCTGTTTTGGAGAAAGAAGTATTTCTAAAACGGATGACCAAAAAACCGACATCGTAAAAGGATGTCGGTTTCTTCTTTATCTCTCGATTTACGTCAGCTGGACAAGCCTTCCTTCCAGCTTCACTCTCTCTTCTGCTAAATAGCCAATGACCTTCACCAAAAGCTCATGCTCCACGGCATGGATACGAGCCGCCAAAGTCTCAGCCGTATCTGCATCTTGCACCGCTACGGGAATCTGGGCAATGATCGGCCCTGTATCCAGACCGGCATCAACCAGATGTACCGTTACCCCCGTTATCTTTACCCCGTATGCGAGTGCCTGACCAATCGCGTCTTTTCCTGGGAAAGCAGGCAAAAGCGACGGATGCAAATTGATGATTTTTCCTTCGTAGTCAGACAAAAGAGTGTCGCCCACCAACCGCATGTAGCCTGCCAGCACAACCAGCGATATATCGCGTTTTTGGAGCTGCGCCACTATTTCCTGCTCAAACGCAGCCTTGTCTGCATACTCCTTCGGTTGAAAAACAAAGGTGTCGATCCCTAAACGCTCTGCCCGTTCCAAAACCTTGGCGCCAGGCTTGTCGCACACGAGCAGGGCAACCTCTACACCTGGGAGCCTGCCGTCCTGTACAGCCTGCACGATCGCTTCAAAGTTGGAGCCGCTGCCTGAGGCGAAAATGGCCAGCTTTCTCACCATTCCACCCCGTTGTATACGACTTTGCGCTCTCCCGCTTGAATATGTCCGATCAAATACGCCTGTTCTCCCAACTCTTGCAGCTTTTCCATCACACTCACTGCGTCTTCTGGCTTCACGACAAGCATCATGCCAATGCCCATGTTGAACGTTTTGTACATATCCGGGTATGAAATGTTACCCGCATCCTGTACCAGCTCGAAGATCGGCAGCACCGGCCAGGAACCAACGTTGATCACAGCCTGCATTCCTTCTGGAAGCACGCGTGGAATGTTTTCAGTAAAGCCGCCGCCTGTGATGTGTGCCAGAGCTTTCACTTCATGTGACTCAAGAACGGATAACACTTGCTTCACGTAAATGCGGGTCGGTGTCAGCAGCTCTTCGCCGAGCTTTTTGCCCAATACGTCAACATGATCATGCAGGGACATGCCTTTGTCTGCCAAAAGAACCTTGCGAACGAGCGAGAAACCGTTGCTGTGCACGCCGCTGGAAGCCAGACCAATCAGTACATCGCCTGCCGCCACGGACGCTCCCGTAATCATTTTGCTCTCGTCCACGACACCTACGGTGAAGCCTGCGATGTCGTACTCGCCTTCTGCGTACATGCCAGGCATCTCAGCAGTCTCCCCGCCAATCAGCGAGCAGCCGGACTGGGAGCAGCCTTCCGCGATCCCTTTGACAATCGCTTCGATTTTTTCCGGAATGACCTTATCTACTGCCAGATAATCGAGGAAAAAGAGCGGCTCTGCCCCTTGAACCACTACGTCATTGACGCACATAGCGACAGCATCGATGCCGATTGTATCGTGTTTGTCCATGGCAAAAGCGAGCTTCAGCTTGGTTCCTACTCCATCTGTGCCAGAAACGAGAATCGGTTTCTCGTATTTTTTGGTATCCAGGCGAAACAGCGCTCCGAACCCGCCCAAATCCGTCATAACTTCCGGGCGGAATGTTCGTTTGACGTGCTTTTTCATGCGTTCGACGGCTTCGTTGCCCGCATCGATGTCTACACCAGCTTGTTTATATGCTTCACTCATCGTTTCTCCCCCTAGCAAGAGGTGCTTGTATTAGCATTTGAGCGCAGGAAGCGCTTCTTCGAATTCAATCTCAGTCGGATATTCTCCGTTAAAGCATGCGAGGCAGTGTCCTCTATTCGGAGCCGAATCGGTGCGGCCAATTGCATCGATCATTCCTTCAACAGACAAGAACGACAGCGAATCAGCTTCAATGATTTGACGAATTTCCTCTACGGATTTGGTCGATGCAATCAGTTCCTCACGCGACGAGGTGTCGATGCCATAAAAGCAAGAATTCATAACAGGCGGAGAGCTGATACGCACATGCACTTCTTTGGCGCCAGCCTCACGCAGCATACGGACGATCCGATTACTCGTCGTACCACGAACAATGGAGTCGTCAATCATAACTACGCGCTTGCCTTCCACTACCTTGCGAACCGCAGACAGCTTGAGATAGACAGCACGCTCGCGCAGCTCCTGACTCGGCTGAATGAAGGTACGTCCGACATAGCGGTTTTTGATCAAGCCGATTTCGTACGGAATTCCTGTCGCTTCAGCAAATCCGATAGCAGCAGAGATACTCGAATCCGGTACACCTGTGACGACATCCGCATCAATCGCGGATTCCAATGCCAGTTGCTTGCCCAGACGTTTGCGCGCCATGTGGACATTGATTCCGTCGATGTCACTGTCTGGTCTGGCAAAATAAATATATTCAAACGTACAAATCGAACGTTGTGTCGTTTCTGTAAACTTGCTTTCGGTAATGCCATCCTTGTCGATGACGATCAGCTCACCCGGTTGCACGTCACGCCAATATTGGGCGCCAATGATATCGAACGCACAAGTCTCGGACGCGACAGTGATCGCATCTCCGAGTCGTCCCAATGACAGCGGACGCAAGCCATTCGGATCGAGGGCGATCACGAGCTGATTCTCGTTCATGACGAGAAGGGCATACGCTCCCTTGATGTATTGCAGGGCGTCCTTTACCGCTCCCGGCAAATCCTTGCACTCAGAGCGGGCGATTAGATGTGCGATCACTTCTGTGTCACTGGTCGTCTGGAAAATGGAGCCTTTTGCTTCCAGCTCTTTCCTAAGCACGGCGGCATTCACGAGATTTCCGTTGTGGGCAACAGCCATGCTGCCTTGCGCATAGCGGAAAAAGAGCGGTTGGGCATTTTCAATCTTGCTCGAACCAGCAGTCGTATAACGGGTATGACCAATCGCGATATGACCGCTGAACTTCTCCAGATCGCCCTTGCCAAAAGCCTCTGACACAAGACCCATTCCGCGGTGCTTATACCATTTCTCGCCGTCGGAGGCGCAGATACCTGCGCTCTCCTGACCGCGATGTTGAAGGGCGTGCAGACCCAGATAGGTCAATTGGGATGCTTCTTTGTGGTTGTAGATGCCAAAGACGCCGCATTCTTCGTTCAATTTGTCCCAGATTAGCCGATCAAACATGGAATCGCATCCTTCCAGGCTGCTTTCACCTCTTGAGTCGAAGCGTTGATCGCTTCTGTACCGTTCACGTTTACTACCAGACGATTGCCGCCGACCGTACCGATGTTTTCGGCAGGTACGCCATGTTCACCTGCCAATGCGAGAATCGCCGCTGCTTTCTCCCCAGAAGCACTGAGCAAGATGCGAGATTGAGATTCACTGAACAAGAGCACGTCAGTACGCAGCTCGGACGTAAGAGCCACCTGCGCACCGAAGCCTTTGCCGAAGCAAGATTCAGCCAGCGCAACACCCAGACCGCCTTCGGACAGATCGTGTGCGGAGTTCACCAGACCTTGGCGAATCGCTGTGAGAACCAGCTTTTGTACTGCCGCTTCCTTGGTCAGATCGATTTGTGGAGGACGTCCGGAAATGCTGCCGGTAGCCATCTTTTGATACTCACTGCCGCCCAACTCAGCGAAGGTCTCACCCAACAGGATGATCGCGTCGCCTTCATTTTTGAAATCCTGCGTCGTAATATGGTCAACATCAGTGATCAAGCCGACCATTCCCACCGTTGGGGTTGGATAGATCGCGTCACCGCTGCGTTCATTGTAAAAGGATACGTTTCCGCCGATGACCGGAGCATCAAGTGCTACGCACGCTTCGCTCATGCCCTCACACGATTTTTCAAATTGCCAAAACACCTCAGGCTTTTCCGGGCTTCCGAAGTTCAAGCAGTCCGTAATCGCCAGCGGTTCTGCACCGGAGCAGACGACGTTGCGTGCAGATTCTGCAACCGCAATGGCACCGCCCACTTTTGGATCGAGGTATACATAGCGACCGTTGCAATCCGTACTCATGGCAAGAGCCTTGCGAGTACCGCGCACCATGACAACAGCAGCGTCAGAACCAGGCTTTACAGCTGTGTTTGCACGCACGATGTGATCGTATTGCTCGTATACCCACGCTTTATTCGCCACTGTTGGCTGAACCAGCAAGCTTTTCAGCGTAACATTCAGATCTTTCGGTTCACTGATTCCAGCCACTGCATCTACATTCGCGTTTGCTTCGTAGTAAGCTGGCACCGCAGATGGACGATGGTAAACAGGCGCATCATCTGCCAAGCTGTCTACTGGCACTTCGGCTACTACTTCTCCTTGATGCAACAGGCGCAGCTTGCTGTCTTCCGTTACTTTTCCAACTACCGCGGACGCTAGACCCCATTTGTCAAAAATCGCGATCGCTTCTGCCTCTTTGCCTTTTTCCACGACGACGAGCATACGCTCCTGCGATTCAGACAACATCATTTCGTATGCAGACATGCCAGCTTCACGCTGTGGCACCAGGTCCAGATTCATTTCGATACCATTGCCCGCCTTGGACGCCATCTCGGAGCTGGAGCTGGTCAAACCAGCCGCTCCCATGTCCTGAATGCCGACAACGATACCCGTGTCGATCAACTCCAGGCACGCTTCCAGCAGGAGCTTTTCCATGAATGGATCGCCGACTTGTACCGCCGGGCGTTTTTTCTCCGACTCTTCGGTGAGCTCCTCAGACGCAAAGGTCGCCCCGTGAATACCGTCGCGCCCTGTGCTGGAACCAACGTAGATAACAGGGTTGCCGATACCGGACGCTACCCCTTTTTGAATCTTTTCGTGGTCGATCAAGCCGACGCACATAGCGTTGACAAGCGGATTGCCTTCATACGTAGGGTCGAAATTCACTTCGCCACCCACAGTCGGAATCCCGATGCAGTTCCCGTAACCTGCGATACCTGCAACGACGTTTTCGAACAAATATTTGACACGAGGAGACTTGAGCTCTCCGAATCGAAGCGAGTTGAGCAGCGCAATCGGACGCGCGCCCATCGAGAATACGTCACGGATGATACCGCCCACACCAGTCGCAGCCCCTTGGTACGGCTCGATCGCAGATGGGTGGTTATGGCTTTCGATTTTGAAAACAACCGCCTGATTGTCACCGATGTCGACAATACCCGCACCTTCCCCCGGTCCTTGCAAAACGCGAGGTCCTTTTGTCGGGAAACGACGCAGGACAGGCTTGGAATTTTTGTAGGAGCAGTGCTCCGACCACATGACGCTGTACAGACCTGTCTCCGTCCAGTTCGGTTTGCGGCCGAGAATTTCTACGACACGCTGATATTCTTCGTCAGTCAGACCGATTTCTTTGTAGAGTTTTTGATCGGCAATTTGTTCGGCTGTCGGTTCTTTATGCGTGAGTTGTGGCACTGTTCTGCTCCCTCCAAGTCTTCAGGATCGAGGTAAACATGCGGCGTCCGTCATCGGAAGTCATCCAAGAATGGACGGCACGCTCCGGGTGAGGCATCATGCCAAGTACGTTTCCACGTTCGTTGCAAATGCCTGCGATATCTTCCAGTGAGCCATTCGGATTCTCGCCATGATAGCGGAAAACGATCTGCTTGTTCGCTTTTAGCTTCGCCAGCGTTTCTTCATCACAGTAGTAGTTCCCTTCGCCGTGTGCGATCGGAATTTGGATGACTTCCCCTGCCGCGAAATCACGGGTAAAGGAGGTATCGTTGTTTTCCACACGCAATTCGGACAGCTTGCAACGGAATTTCAGTGAACGGTTGCGCAAAAGTGCTCCTGGCAACAGCCCGACCTCGGTCAGGATCTGGAAGCCGTTGCAGATTCCCATGATCAGCTTGCCTTCTTCTGCTGCCTTCACCACTTGCTCCATGACAGGTGAAAAACGAGCAACTGCACCACAGCGCAGATAATCTCCATAAGAGAATCCGCCTGGCAAGAGAATCGCATCATATTTAGAAAGATCCGTATCGGAATGCCATACGTAATCCACTGGCACTCCCATTACATCTTCAACTGCGTTAAACAAATCAATGTCGGCATTCGAGCCTGGAAAGACGATAACGGCTACTCGCATGTCCTTAGCCCTCCACGATATCAAAGCGATAGTCTTCTACCACCGTATTGGCCAGCAGCTTTTCGCACATTTCACGTACACGTTCTTCTGCTTGCGCACGGTCAGAAGTGTTCAATTCCAACTCCATGTACTTCCCGATGCGCGCATTGTTTACTTCATCAAAACCCAAGGTGTGCAGAGCACCTTTTACAGCGTGTCCTTGCGGGTCCAAAACACTCTCGCGCAATGTTACATAAACAACAGCTTTAAACATGTACGTCTCCTCCTAGTCTCGTAAGCATTTCTTTGTAAGCTTCCTCCACATTGCCTAAATCGCGGCGGAAGCGGTCTTTGTCGAGCTTTTCATTTGTTACCGAATCCCAGAAACGGCATGTATCCGGGGATATTTCATCGGCGAGGAGAATCTCCCCGTCCGTTGTTTTTCCGAATTCCAGTTTGAAATCGACCAAAGTAATGTTGCGCTCGCTCAGGTAAGGCACGAGGACCTCGTTTACAGCAAGACCCATGCGCTCCAATGTCGCTTGGTCACTCTCACTCGCAATCCCCAACACTTTGATATGGGAGGCATTCACCAATGGATCTCCCAGTGCGTCATCCTTGTAGTAAAACTCGACAACTGGCTGCGGGAGCACAGTCCCTTCTTCCATGCCAAGACGCTTGGCCAATGAGCCTGCTGCGATATTGCGAACGACTACCTCCAAAGGGATAATCTCCACTTTGCGAACAATTTGCTCTGTGGCGGACAGCAGACTGACAAAATGGTTGTCGATGCCCCGCTCCTTCAGCATGGTGAAAAAGATTGCCGTAATGCGGTTGTTCAGCTCACCTTTTCCGGTGATTTGCGCCCGTTTCTCTCCATTGAATGCTGTTGCGTCGTCTTTGTACTCTACCCAGTACTGATCAGGCAAAGATGTCCGATAAATACGTTTTGCCTTACCTTCGTAGAGTTGTTCCTGTTTTTCCACCGTAGGAGTCACCTTCCCAGTCAAAAAGGTTGAGTTTCGGTTAATTCACGAACGTTTCAACTACATTAAAACACAAACATACGCATTTATCAACGAAAAATGATGGAATACACTTCGACAAACGTTCGGGATTTACATTATATTTTTCTTCTCAACCTCACTAACATTCGCAAACTCATTATCCAAACTACCTCATATGCACATAGAGCCCGCCCACGGAGCAGACTCTTCTCTTTTGTTTATGGTAAACTTGTCGTTGGTACAACCAATACGTGAAAGAAGGAATTTCAGATGTTTCCATTTGAAGTGTCTTTTCCTACCAAAATTTACTTTGGCATGGGCGAACTGGAACGTTTGGGCCAAGAAGCAAAATCGATGGGCCAAAAAGCATTGCTCGTCACAGGCGGCAATGCGGCCAAACGTACAGGACTTTTGGACCGCGCCAAGGCTCTATTGCAGGAAGCTCAGGTGGCGTATATTGTTTTTGACAAAATCGAACCGAATCCACGTACGGCAACGGTTGATGCTGGAGCTGCTCTTGCTCGTGAGCATCAGTGTGACTTCATCCTGGCTATCGGTGGCGGCTCCGTGATGGATGCCTCCAAAGCGATTGCGGCGGCAGCGGTTTCCGGACGCCCGATTTACGATTACATGCGAGGAAATCCTAGCGGCTCTGGTCAATTGCTGGTACCCGTTCAGGAAGCACTGCCAATCATGACCGTTCCGACAGTAGCCGCTACAGGTTCGGAAGCAAACCATATCAGCGTCCTGACTCATTGGGACACGCATGAAAAATCTTCGATCAACGGTCCAGCACTTTACCCGAAGATTGCCATTCTTGACCCGTCTATCACCTTTACCGTTCCGGCTCGTGTCACAGCGGAATCTTGCGCCGATATCTTTTCGCATCTGTTTGAGAACTATTTGATCAGCGCAGAAGGAACCCACGTTCAGGACGGTATTTCCGAAACACTCATTCGTCTCGTCGTCGAGCACTCCATCATAGCGCTTCAGCAGCCAGACCATGCAGAAGCACGATCCACCCTTTTGTGGGCGAGCACGCTGGGCATCAGTCCATTCGCTGCTGGCGGTCGTGGTGCTGGTATGCCGTTGCACGGAGTTGAACATCCGCTGAGCGGAATCTACGATATGGCTCACGGTCGGGGACTGGCGATCCTGTCCCTTCCTTATTTTGAACAGGTGATTTTGCAAGACCGTCCCGAGAGACTAGCCCGTATGGGACGTCATTGCTTTGGCGTTACCGTGGATGACGACGGCGAAGCAGCACGAGCAACGATTGAAGCCGTTCGCCGTTGGTATGAGCGCATGGGAATCACAGAACGTCTGTCTGACTTCGGCGTGACCCAACAATCGTTGGCACAAATGGCTGAAGAAGCGGTTCGCATCGGCGGACGCGGAATCGGGTATCTGCCTAGCTCACGAAAATTGAATGAATCTGATGTGATCGCGATCTACGAGGCTTGCCTGTAATCGAAGCATCAAACACACTGGCGAGCCCTCAATTAGTTGTGTAATAATACAAATTAATCATTAATCAAAATTATTTTACTACGGAGGTTACCACCTATGGCAGATCCACGCATTAATGAACTGGCAAGCCGTCTCGTCCGTTACTCGCTCCATTTGCAAAAAGGCGAAAAAGTTCTGATCGAAAATACAGGCCTGCAACCTGAACTCGTTCGTGCACTTGTGCGTGAATCATTTGCAGTTGGGGCTCTGCCTTTGGTCACCTTGAAAGATCAGGAAGTCATGCGTGCACTCTATCAAGGCACGAGCGAAGAACACATGGCGCTGATGGCAAAATACGAGTATGACCGGATGAAAGACATGGACGCTTACATCGCCATCCGCGCTTACGACAACATCAACGAGTATGCCGACGTACCGGAAGACAAAATGGGCATTTACGCTCGCGTCCTGTATCAACCTGTACATACGAACGAGCGTGTTCCGAACAAACGCTGGGTTGTACTGCGCTACCCGAACAAGTCGATGGCGCAGCTGTCCAAAATGAGTCTCGAGGGCTTTGAGGACTTCTACTTCTCCGTCTGCAATCTGGACTACGCGAAAATGTCCGCTGCCATGACTCCGTTGAAAGAGCAGATGGAGCGCACCGATCGTGTACGCATCGTCGGTCCAAAAACAGACCTGCGCTTCTCCATTAAAGGAATCAATGCCATCAAATGTGACGGCAAACGCAATATCCCGGATGGCGAAGTATACACCGCTCCTGTGCGCGATTCCGTTGAAGGAACGATTTTCTACAACGCGGCGTCGATCTACAACGGCATTACCTTCAATGATGTTCAGTTCACTTTCAAAGAAGGCAAAATCGTGGAAGCGACCAGCTCCAATACAAAAGCATTGAACGATATCCTCGACACTGACGAGGGCGCACGCTATATCGGAGAATTCGCGATCGGCTTCAACCCGCACATCCTCCACCCGATGCTGGATATCCTGTTTGACGAGAAAATCGCGGGCAGCTTCCACTTCACGCCAGGAAATGCTTACACAGTAGCAGACAACGGCAACCGCTCCTCCATTCACTGGGACTTGGTCCAAATCCAACGCCCTGAATACGGCGGCGGCGAAATCTGGTTCGACGATGTGCTGATCAGAAAAGACGGTCGTTTTGTATTGCCAGAGCTGGAAGGCTTGAACCCGGAGAATTTGATTTAAACGAAATGAATGAAAAAATGGGTTAGGGAATGAGGTTCCCTAGCCCATTTTCTATCTCTGTGAAAAGCCATCCACCGATTCCGCACCTTCTCGAATTTTTTCTACAACTTCTTCAGATTTGAGTTGCTTGTGCGAAGGAAGATCTAAGAATGTAGAAGCACGTTGATCGAGCCACAAGCTTTCCTCACCTTCACTATCAGTTGCAACGAAAATAAACCCACCTGAATAACTAATGTACGTAATGTTTACATCTTTCCCGAGTGTATTTTTAATGTTCTCGTAAAGATCAAACAATTCAGGACCACTTTTTTCACCACCAGCCATGATTGGCTCTTTATCTGTTGCTATAACGATACCTTTTACTTCATCCTCTTCCATAATGAACGAAAGTTTTTCATCCGTTGACGATAGTAGTCCTTGCATATTCGTATCGTTGTATTTACGTATTTTATCCGCTTCTGGTAAAACAGCTCCCTGAATCGAAAAGTCTGACAGGGTTACATTACTACTCGATTTGCTTAAGGGTTGGTTCTCTTGGTTACGTGCCTGTTCCATCTTTTTATATGCATGTAGCGCTTCCTTATCCCCTTGGTTAATGGCCCCAGCCCAAGTAGCCAATGATATTCCAGCAACAATTACCGCACCTATCAATGTCCATGTGTATTTATTCATAACTAACCCCCAAAGTTAATTTGTTTCGAAGCCATACAATGAGTCAACCTACGGTATAGTTATAGGAACATTCTACCAAAATACGGTAAATAGTTGCGCACACCAATCGGAATTTAGATCTCCATGAATGAGGAATTCCATTTGCCGTTGATAGATAATATCTGCAATAAAAAAATGGAGACTTTGAAGCGTCTCCATTTTTTTATTTATGCTGGAAGTTTATATACCTATTGCTTGAAATAGAATTCGGTACGAGAGTTGTTCTTTGGCATATTTCATCCATACGGCAACCGCACCTCAAAACACGTTCGAATCACATCACTTTGAACAGAAATCGTTCCCCGATGCTTCTCGACGATATTTTTTACAATAAACAAGCCGAGTCCTGTACCTCCCCCTTGATGAGCTCGCGCTTTGTCGCCCGTAAAAAACATTTCAAAAATATGCGGTAGCGCCTCTTCAGGTATCTGGTCACCGTAATTCATGATTTGAACAACTACTTCATCGCCCTCCCGGTAAGCGTTCAAATCGATAAAATGGCCATCGCCCCCGTAGCGTATCGCGTTGGTCAGGATATTCTCAAATACGCGCGCCAGCAGCTCTCCATCCCCCACGATCACTAATTGAGCAGCAATCGTACACCGCGCGACCAGCTCATTTTTCTCAAAGGAAGGATACATCTCTTCATTTAACTGAACCAGCAATTCACTCAAATCAATGACCTTTTGTTCGATGTTGACCATGCCGTAATTCATTCTGGTAATTTCGAAGAGCTCATCAATCAACTTTTCCAATCGTTGCGACTTGGTAAAGGCAATCGTCGCATAATGCCGCATCCGTTCTTGTGGCATCTGCTCGTCTCGTAAAACTAAATCTAAATAACCCAGCACGGATGTCAGTGGTGTGCGTAAATCGTGTGCCAGATTCAAAACAAGCTGATCCTTGCTGCTTTCCGCGAAGTCTCCTCTTTCTACCGCCTTTTGCAGCATTTCACTTGCCAGATTGATATCCTTGGCGATATCTGCGAACTCATCATGGGAAGAAATATGCACATTGTGCGTAAAATCTCCATTTGCCAGATAATGAATGCCTTTGGAAATCTCCTGAAAATAGCCAACATACCGTTTGGTCAGGAGATAGAACAACAAGATCGCAATGGGAGCAAAAACAAGCAAAAAGAAATTGATATCTCCCATTTCCTTGATGTAACGGCGAACCAGGGCAAGCGGATCTTCGTACTTGACCTCCGTCCGATAGTAAAACTGGAGCACTTTATAGAGCAGGTAGGTTACGAGACCGGCCAAAAGCATGCCAAACCCAAGAAGCTCAATCATTTTGGAACGAAAGCTATATCTCCTCTTCATCATGGAAAAAATGAACCACTCCCTATACTCGCTTCCGTCCAGTGCTCAATCATGATAGACTCTTTTTACACGTTCTCCCAAACGACTAACCAGCTCGTTCGTAATGGTTTTACATGGAAGGGCCATTTCCTCGGCAGTGATCCCCTCTTCTTGATCTCTGCCGATAAAGGTCACAACATCTCCCATTTGTACCCCTTCCATGTCTGTAATATCTACTAAAAGTTGATCCATGCAGACAGAGCCGATAATCGGTCTCCTTTTTCCTTTGATGAGGCAGGTAGCGCCCGTGTGTGATAGCATACGTGGAACCCCGTCAGCATACCCGATAGATACGATGGCAATCTTACTGTCTTGCTGTGCTGTGTAAGCTCGGCCATAGCCCACGGAGGCTCCTTTTTCCACCTGTTTCACCTGCACAACTCTTGCTTTTAGTGATAACACAGGACGTAGGTCGACGCTTGTTTTTACCGTGTCTCCCTGCTTGCTCAACATTCCGTAGAGAGCAATCCCAATCCGAGCATAATCGTATTGCAGCTCCCCATAATTGAGCACGCCGTAACTGCTTTGGACGTGCAGCCTCTGTGGATCGATTCCCTTTTCTTTCAACTGCTCGATCACTTTCTGGAAACGAGCAATTTGATTTTTCGTGTATGCGATATCCGAAGCTTCCAAACTGTCAGCCACACTCAGATGCGTAAAGGTACCACATACCTGCAAATTTTTATAGCGATACATAGCCGCAATTTTTTCCGTGTGTTCCCAAGATTCCCCGAGTCTCCCCATTCCCGTGTCGATCTTGATATGAACAGGGATTTTCACGTTGTAGCTATTCAGTTTTTGGGCATATTCGTCATCTACTACGGTTTGCGTCAGTCTGAAACGGGCGATTTGGCGTATCCGTTGCTCATCGGTATAGCCAAGCACCAGGATCTCCCCTTTTACGCCCTTCTTTCTTAGCTCGATTCCTTCATCGATTGTGGCAACAGCGAAGTGATCAATCCCGAGCTTGTTTAAATACCTCGCGACTTGCCACCCGCCGTGACCATATGCCTGCGCCTTCACGACTGCCATCACCGCACAATCCTTCGGAAGAACCCGCTGGATTTCCCTGACATTATGTTGGAGATGAGGAAGATGGATATCCGCCCATGCTCGTCCTGTTTGATCCGGTTTCTCACCTCGAAAGCGCTGGATCACCTTCATCGCCATCACAGAAAGAACAAACGACAGCACCGTGACTAGCGTAAAATGAACCAAGCTGTTTTCAACAAGTAACCATGTCAGTCCCGTTACTTTGGCCGCCGCGCGAATGAGCACAATACATAGCGGATGAATGACATAAACATACAGACTCAGCTTTCGTAAGGCTGGGCGATTTCTGCCTTTCCAGAACAACAGAAGTTGAAAAAGAAAATACATGCACGGTATCAAAAAAATATACATACTGTCATGGCGTTGCAGCTGATAAGCGTGCAAAAGCAAGCCTTCTATAACTAACATGCTTCCGAACAAAACAAACCCGATGGCATACGGTGCAACCTTTTTCTTTTTCCGTCTGCGGGTATTGGCAATCATTCCTCCCATGACTACAAAAACCGGGGCAAAAAATATACCGTTCCGCGTGTAATCAAACAGGGTAAACATCGATTGATAGAAACTATCCACATACGGATTCATCTGGGCAAATCCAAAGTAACTGTCTCCCAACAGCCCGATGCCATACAGCAGCATGGTCACCCAAAACGTTTTCCATGCGGATAGTCTTGTATACAAAAAGGTACTGATACACACCCCCAGCATGATGCCTGGGAAATACCACAGATGATACAGAGTCCCGTTAAAAAGGAGGTCTTTTACCACCGAAAACACGGTCAATTGATCCGTAAAATACCCTGCATACACATTCACCGGAAGATAGAGAAGAATCGAAAGCAAATATAGCTTTCCTACTTTCCATAAAAACGGCTTCAGCAAGTACGCATTTCTGTTGCGATCTGTACCAAGCTTTTGCAAGAAGAAAAATCCTGTGCACATAAAGAAAAACGGAACCGCCACCCTGGCTATTGTTCGTGTCAGTGTAAAGTCAGCCCATTCGCTTATGGACAGCAGAGGAGAAGTATGGATTGCGATGACAAGGATCGCTGCGATGATTCGGAATTGATCCAGCCCGCCATACTGCTTTTCACTACCCACGTTCATTACGTGCCTCCTGATGAAACACCGTAATGATAAATCCATCCACATTGTTGCCCGATATTTCGTATCTCTCACCATCCACAACCGGGATGTGCGTAACAGTATCGGTAGCTTTTACATAGTAGATTTCAATGCTCTCTTCATCCACTAGCAAATGCTCCTGATGGAATTCGTAGTTTTTCACATACTCGATATACTCTTCCAGACAGAGCTGAAGCTTTTCCATTAAGACGGCATGCGGATAGCCCACATACCGAAAATGCCAAGGCTCATCCGAAATGCCTGTCAGTTGTTCCTTGTCTTTGTCGTAGCGTTTGATAAACCCATATTGACTGGCACGTTGGCGAAACATTCGGCATACGCCATGATCGGGAAAAGAAGGGCAAATAAAATCGATCTCTTCCTTCTTTTCCCCTACATCAATCGCAAGCCCGGTCTGATGTTCACTTTCATTCGGACGTGCTACAAATTTACTGGTAAACACCTGTCCATTTTCGAGCAAGGATTGATCATAGATATCCGTTTGTTCGGCCTTGCTGCGAAAGCCACTGACTGGCACGATTGTCTGCTGTGCGTTGCAGGCTTTCAGCAGCTTGGCAAGCATCTTCGCAGCCGTGTTTTCCAGCATAATTTGGTTGTGTGTTCCATCAATCAGCCGCATGCGGTTTAGTAGAATACTGTCGTCTGTTTGCCAGCGGATCGGGTACTGGCGATTCACCAGAATCAGATGGCCGTGATGCAGATTTTCGCTGTTCAAAGAAATCGTAGAGACGTGAAGTTGTGTCATCGATTAGTCCTCCTCCAACGCTAGCATAATCAACGTATCAAGAAGCTCTTTATAGGAAATTCCCGCTGCACGCAGCATGCTTGGATATCTGCTTTTCGAGGTAAAGCCGGGGATTGTATTCACTTCGTTAAATACAATGTCTCCGTCTGGCGTGACAAACATATCTACGCGAGCAAAACCACGACAACCTAAAACCTGATAGAGATGGGTGGCTGTTTGCTTGATTTTTGCAGCGAGTTCTTCGTCAATTCTTGCTGGGATGTGGATGTGAGCAGTCTCCAATGAGTACTTTTCCGTATAATTGAAAAAGCCTTGGAGCAACTCGATTTCATCCACTTCTCCCACAAGGATCTCACGATTTCCTAGTACCGCACAGCCGACCTCAAATCCCACGATGTTTTCCTCGATGACTACTTTGTCATCATGCAGAAGGGCGTTTTCTATACCGAAAACCAATTCTTGCGTGTTGTATGCCTTTGTAATCCCAATCGAAGACCCTGCCTTTGCAGGTTTGACATACAAAGGGAATCCCAGTTCTTCGGTGGCAGATTGAACAGTGGCAAGATCAGTATTTGGATAAACGGTAACGGATCTTGGCGTTTTTACACCGGAGCTTGCCGCCAGCGTGTGAGCGATATCCTTGTCCATACAAATCGCAGAGGATAGTGTCTGACAACCGACAAACGGAATTCCGGCGAGCTCCAACAACCCTTGCACCGTTCCATCCTCTCCGTTTTTGCCATGCAAAATTGGGAACGCCACATCAACCTGCGTGATCATCATGGCACCGTTCTCCTGTGTAACAATTCCCCGCATCTGTCTGCAAGGAGAGAGAAAGGCAGGCACGCACTTCTCACTTTGATGCCAACTGTCATTCCGAATGCTTTCGATGTTGCCGGTATATCGCAGCCATTGCCCTTCCCTCGTAATTCCTAGCAAAATCACCTCATACTTTTCCAGACACAAACTCTCCAGCACCGAACTCGTAGATTTAAGAGATACTTCATACTCCGAAGAACATCCCCCAAACAATATCGCTACAGTCAATTTCTTCATACTCATTCACTCCTTCTTTCTTTGTTCACGTAGCTTGTTACAATCACGCCGCCCATATTGTCACCCGAAATCTCATAGTTGCGAGCAATCGGTACTTTGAGCGTCATCTCTTGATCGACAGGGTAGTAGTTAATTTCATAGATCTTCCCATCGTTTGTCACGGAGATCCTTCTTTCGTCTTTTAGGTAATCCAAGTATTCCTCGAGCGAAAAGTTATTCTGCTTCATGATCGCGCTATGCGGCAAGCCAACATATCGGAAATGCCAAGGCTCGAATTCCGTTCCTGTAATGGCTACCTTGTCCTTTGGGTAGCGCAAAATAAAACCGTATTTCCATGAATAATCTTCCAACCACTTGCCTTCAGGGGCGCGCTCCATTTTCATTTGCGTCGATCCAATATCAAGCGCGGAACCTACATTATGTTCGCTGTAACCGCTCGGCATCGCATACGCTGGCCCCATTTCTGCATATAGCTGATCTTGTTCTTCCTTGCCTCGATAACCGCTGTTCAGGATAAAGTGGCTCACGTTATCTTGCTGCGCAGCTTTGATCATCTCCAAAAATTTTTTGGCTACACTCTCTGACACTTCGATTCTTTGATCTTGCAAACGATAGCCTTGTAACAGTTCTTCATTCTCAGACAATCGAACCACATCGTTTTTTACCCCTGCCTCATGAACCGGATACTCTTTATTGACCAAGAGAAGGTCTCCTTGATAAATTTGATCTTTTGTTATTTGTATCGATTGGTGCTCCACCTCGGTAGCCTCTCCCAACGTTTCAGTGTGTCCCCCAACATTAGGTGGTCCATCTGCTATTTTTTGAATCACGATATATCCAAACAGCAAAAGCATCACAAGCCAAAAAACCCTCTTTTTCATTCACAGTTCCTCCTTCACTTACACATGTAGGATAGGGAAAACTGTTAAAATAAAAAGTAGGGTAAATATAAAATAATTTTAAAGTTGGCCATTCATTTTTATAAAGATGCTAGCTGGATAGAGAGGGGGTCAGAGCATGAACAAAACAGACCGTTTGTTGGCAATCGTTCTGGAGCTACAGCGAAAAAGTACGTTGCGCGCAGAAGATTTGGCCGCGACCTTCGAGACGAGCGTTCGGACGATTTATCGTGATATGCAGGCATTGAGCGAAGCAGGCGTCCCCATCGTTGGGGCACCGGGTCAGGGCTATTCGTTAATGGAAGGATATTTTCTGCCGCCCGTCAGCTTTTCGGTAGAAGAAGCCGTTGCACTCTTGATCGGAGCAGACATGGTTGAGCAAGTATTTGACCAAAACTTTGGCAACAGCGCAAGAGCCGTACAGCGCAAAGTAGAAGCGATCCTGTCAGCGGATGTAGGCGAACAAGCCAGCCGTATCCGTTCAACCTTTCGCCTCATAAGCCCCAGAGCAAACAATCTGCGCGAGCAGGAAAAGGCGCATGCACAACTCCTCCACGATGCGATCATCAATGAGCGGAAGGTACGGTTCCGTTATCGGAGGGGCACACCTGGGCATGATGACGATCGTGAGACAGTGCGTGACGTTGCTCCATATGGTCTGGTGCTGGTTCGTGGTTCTTGGATACTTCTCGCTCATTGCGATCTGCGACAAGATATTCGTCGATTCCGCCTGTCACGCATGAGCGGCCTGATCGTATTGGAAGACCGCTTTATCCTCCCTGACCATTTCCATTTTGATGATTACACGCCTCTCGACGATCGGTCCCTGGAGGTGCAGATCGTCATCAGCGCAGCTGTCGCTGATCGGGTAAAAGAATCGGGCTATTTTTTTATAGAAGAGATTACGGAGCATCCGGACGGCTTTCTCGTCAGATTGCGCGTCAGACAAATCGAAGAAATATTGTCTTGGGTACTTGGGTTGGGGGCAGATGCGGTTGTTCTTACGCCTGAATCCTTGCGTAGCCGAATGCACGAAGAAGCCAAAAAATTATTCGAACGCTACTGACATACTGCTGTCAGTAGCGTTTTACTATTATAAAAGCAAGAAAACCAAGAGGAGCTGATTCGCCCATGAATACAAAAGAAATCGTGAACAAATTTGAAGACGTGACAAACCACTACCTGCATGAATTAGAAGGCTTCACCATGGAACAACTCTTGCAAAAACCAAGTGAAGAGGAATGGTCGATCGGTCAAATGTACCTTCACTTGATCCAATCTGCCCGGTATTTTCAACTGGGAAGTATCGAGAAGTGTAGACAAGGAGGTCCTGCTGTCACAGAAGCAGGTACCGAAAAATCCGAGATTGGGCAGACGATATTTGCTCAAGGCTCCTTGCCGCCTATTCGCGTGAAAGTCCCTGCCTCCCCGGAGTACACACCTGCACAGCCAGAGAGCAAGGAGCAATTGATTGATGGACTCATCAGCGTACTCACACAAATGAAAGAGCTGGAACCGATTTTGGACGAAATTCCTGCGCATCACACGGTGGCTCACCCAGCCTTCGGTCCGCTGACGGCAATGGAATGGTTTGCCGTCGTAGAAATGCACTATCGCCATCACCTGCTCCAGCTCAACCGACTGAAGGGTTAGTTTTTTTCCCCAAACATCCCCGCAAGCTTCTGATAAGTCGGCGGAAACTCTGCCTGATAGCGCAAAAAGGACGGGATCGGGTAGCGGATTCCGCCTTTTTGCGTTCCCACTAATCCCTCCACCAGCTCGGCGGCATCGCGAAAATGAAAGCTGAAGGCCATCTCGTGATCCTGTGTCTGAGCAAACAATCTGTCTCCATAACACGGTACGATCACTTGCGGCTGTCCCGTCTGGATCGGCTTGATTGCGATGTCTGCACAGTCAGCCCGACTGGAAAAGGTGGAAGGAATCGATCCACCGCGCTGGTACAGCATCCCCGCCACCAATCGCATGACTTGTGCCGCATTGCCGTAAATCACAACGACATCTGGCTCGATCTCTGCCCGCTCCAGCGGAAATGATACGTAGTAGCCGCTTTCTTCTGCTGAAAATTTCGGGACATCCAGCTCGCTTTTCGCCCCATTTTCTAATGAATCTGTATACATCCCACAGGCGAGATGACCCTCTGTATAAAACGCAGGCTGCTCTTCATAGCCAAAAGCCACCTGCGCGATCGGACAGGACAGATCGGCTCCATTCATCGCGATACTCCAGCCATAACGCCGTGAAAAACCGACAGCTTGGCAAATGGTAATCGGATATCCCAGATCACGAACAGGTCGCTTTGCCTTTGACGGCAGAGCGGCTTCTTCTTTTCGGATGCTAACTCCTACAGGAAAGGTCTCGGTCCTCACATACATTTGAAGCGCTTGATATAGCTCGATGGCGTTCATTCCATTTGCCCCCTCGTTTTCACTTACACCACTCATACTCCGAATTTTTCGTCTTTTTTGCCCAAAGTCCTGTCATTCCCTACATTTTTCTCAAAACTTACAACATCGTAAGGTAATGGAAAGGTTAATCGATAGGGAGTCGAAACAATCCCTGTTAGCATTAAAAAAGATTACACGTATGACTTGGGATGGCTGGAGGGTTCACAATGAAAAAGTTCACATGGCTGGGCACGGCGCTTCTCGTCTTTCTGTTAATGGGATGCTCCTCCAGCTCACCAGATGCAGTGCAAGGGCTCGGAAAAGAAGAAGCGGCGCAAATCGCTGCAGCCGCTGTTAGACAATATTATCAGATGGATGTTGATACTACTGATCGGGAAATTACGCTGGAGGACCCAACCAATTCGGTATACAGAGGAGTCCCTGTTCACGCCGTACTGAAACGCGAACCTGTGAGTGGCGATGTCCATGGCTTTCACGCCATTATTGAACCGAGGTCAAAGCAAATCCTTTCCCTGTCGATTGACGTTATTGGAATAAACGGAGAAATGGCGACAAAAACGATGACAGAAGCAGATTTGGAAAAGACGGCATCCGATTTCATCCGCTCGAAAAACCTGCTTGCGACGAACGACTTCCAATTGGTTAAAGCTTCTGACGCTCATTCCAATGACGCCAAGCGTTACTTTTATTACACAGATGGCTTACATGATGTGGCAATCGGAGTGGACCCAGGCCTACAACAGGTCGTTACGTTCACCTATGATTGACGCACCCTATCCCTTTACATTTACAGTGGGTTCTCCGTTGCGACCGCAATCGCTTTTGTAACGGAGAACCCATTGCTGTTAGTTTCCGCTGTATTTATCCTCAATTTCCTCTCTCATTTCCTGATACGTCTCGGTTGTGAGACTTACCAAGTAATTGGTAAGCTCCTCCTTGGACTGTGTAGCCAACGCTTCTCTTGCTTGCCTTTTCCCAGTAAGGTACTCCCTCGCTTCATTGCCAATCTTGCCACTTGCAGACAAATGCTCAATCGCCATTCCGATGTTCAGACTCTCCCGCCAGTTTTTCTCGTACCAGTCCCGGTCGTAAGCATCCACCCATTTTTTGCGGTCGATCAGCACAGCGTCTGCTTCTGTCAAAGCATCCCGTTTCCACTGCTCCCACTTCTGGGCAATTTCTTTCGCGCGTTCCAGCTCTTGCTTGAACTGCTCACGGTTCGTCACATTTGCATACAGACCTTCTGATGCGTGGGCAATTTCCTTCAATTGCTTCTGCCCTTCTGCATTCACATCAAAGCCAATGACGTTCAACAACGGCATAATTTTGGACTGGGACAATTCCTTGGCTACTGCCACCGGATTGCCATCGCACGTCTCGATGCCGTCACTAACTAGATAGATGACATTCGTATTTTTATCCGCTTCGAATCCCGCCAAATCCTCCTGAGCGAGACGCAAGGAGTGCGCAATGGATGTCCAGCCCGTCGGCTCAAACATGCCAAGTGCTTGTTCAAGACCTTTCGCATCGTAGGCTTGCAATGGATAGACCATCTCACTGCTGCCACAGGAGAGCTGTTTATGCTCATCTGCATTGCTACCCTTATGTCCATACACGCGCAGCGAGATTCTCGCCTCTTCTGGTAGTGCTTCCGCGAATTCCTGGATCGCTTCCTTGGCGAGCTGCATTTTCGTTTTGTCCCCGATTTTCCCAGCCATGCTGCCGCTTGCATCTAGGATGATTTCTACGTTGAAATTTTCCCGAAACTGAAAGCGGGCGTCCTCGATGTCAGGACTCCCATACGAAGCCATTCTCCAACGGTCGACAACCATTTGGGGACTGAGGTAATCCTCGGCAAACAGGGTGAGCAATTGATTCCAGTACAAATCCAAGTAAGCATCATTCATCCCATCGACCAAGGTAGGCATTTTATCCAAAACCTGTATGATCTCAGCTCGATGCGGATAAGCTGCATGGAAAAATTGTGTGCCAGCAAGCGGTCCGGGCTGTGAAGCAATCAACTCCTGTGTCGTCTGCGGCCATTGATTTTGCTGGATCCCTGTACCCGCTCCTATTGCGCCCAGTGAACAGCCAGAAAGCAGCAGCATGATCATGATGCTGTTGATCAAGAGCGACATCCGCATTTTTTGTAGCCTTCTTGTCATGCCATTTCCTCCAACCATCATCATCCAAGAATCGGGATATTGATGTAAAACCAGTCGTTCACCTCATCAATAAAATCGATCCGTCTGCTTTCCCCAGTCTGGTAGATTTGCTCGGAATAGGCAGGAATGAAGTCAAACCCCATCGATTCCGATTCGTACTTTACAGAAGTTGTTACTTCAATCCGATTGTCACTGTTGAACAATTTGACGGACGAACCGCTGGGCGTTGCCTTGTTATCCGATAGCACTTTGGCAACCACCCCAGGAATTTGGCTGGCCGCGTTTCTCAACCCTAGACTTACATATCCCTGCAACTCAACATTGCCTGGCAATGCGTTGCTCAATACCGAGTCAATCGCGCCATATTCAATTTCGCTATGAGACCAATCGGGGTGCGACGCTCTCAGCGAGCTCTCAGCAGCTATTATTCTGGGTGTGAGATAATCTTGGTTATAATACCGATTGGGTGACGCATCGTATATTTTAATTGCATCATCCATCTCATCATAAATATCCTTCACCGCTGCAATACTCGCCTGCTGCGCACTGTTCGACGCCTGCTCCTTATCTACAAAAATGGTCGAAAAGTTGAACAGCGCAACAAACACCAGCATGAACATAAACCAGTAAATCGTCAGGGTGAAGATCGTCATATTTCCACGTTCATTTTGCAAGTGACGCAGTATACGTACCATCTAGTTCATCACCCTGCTCTTCATTTCCCGATCAAAGGAGATATATCGGTCTTCCTTTTTGATAGAGAGCCAGTCAGGAAGGAAACCCAGCTCCATCTGGACGCCGACCTTGGCTGTAAAATATCCGTCACCATCCCACCTGATATCGCCGTCACTGAAGGAAATATAGCCTCCTGCCGCGTTCACCACGTTTCTGGCAGCTTGTATGGCTTCACCCGAATTCCCCGTTATGGCGTACACCTTCGCTGCCTCATTTGCTGCCGACTGAGAGATGATGACGCCGTAGACGCCCACAAGAAACTGCCAGCAAATCAGCATGATCAGAAAGACGAACGGCAGTATGGCGATAAACTCTACGGTGACCGAGCCCTTTTCATTGGAAACGATCTTCTTCAGGCGCATTCTTCGCTCATCTCCTCTCGAACTTATTTGCAAGCTACCTTTCATCGAGCAGCAATCCCCCTGCCACAGCCGCTTCCGCTCCTGCCGCCTCGTCTTTCCATTTATTCACGTACATCATGAACATGACCGCAAAAAACGGGAGAACAATCACATTGAGCAACAACTCAATAAACATAACCGCCCCAAAGGTCGCCGTAATAGACGTGACGAGGAACAAGCCCGCCAAACTGATTAGCCATTCCACCACGCTCACCATTAGCAATAGGCCAAAGATTGGGAAGAAATGCTTTTTGCCCATTTCCATGGCAGATCGCCAGCAACGCCAAGGCGATTGTTTTTTCAGCACCACAAAAAACGGCGTCAAATAAAACAAGATCATAAGAATCAACCCGGGTATCATGAACAGCATCATTCCTGTAGAGACAAGAAAGCTAAACACGATCCCAAATACGAATACAGAAAAGCTGTGTTCAAAAAAAGTCCGAAA
Organism: Brevibacillus sp. AG; assembly: GCF_028369215.1. Classification (NCBI taxonomy): domain Bacteria; kingdom Bacillati; phylum Bacillota; class Bacilli; order Caryophanales; family Paenibacillaceae; genus Brevibacillus; species Brevibacillus sp. AG. The sequence continues at coordinate 474,025 of NZ_JAQMYO010000003.1, forward strand.
TGCTTTTCGAATCGGACGCTCATCGCCGTCCAGATCACTTTGGACATACTGGGCAAAAGGGATCTGGAGGATCAGCAAAAACAGAAGAAGTAAAAACAGATTGAAAAAGCTTGCTACGAATTTGGCGCCCGTGATCGCGGCAATCAGATTCAAGTAGTTCAGCGTAAAGTTGTGGATGACAAAAAATGGAACCACGAGCACGGCGGACAAGAGCAGCAAAGACTCGATGTTCCGTGCATAAAACCGAATGCTTTCTTTGAAGGGATGCATATGGGTTTCTCTCACCTTTCCTGTTAAGGGTTTCGCAGTTTATCCATCAGCCCGTTTTCCAAGATGGTCCTATTCAGCTTCTCGTGGGCTTCCCGCAACTGTTCAACCGTATGGAAAGACTCATGCTTCCCTGTCGTATGCGTCTCAAAGCTTTTCACGGATTCATCGGCAATATTTCGCAGTGTTTTGTCTTTGTATACAGAGAGCAAGTCGCTCAGCTTTTTTCGTTTCTGCTCCTGTACCCGATCCAGTTCTACTCGATTGGATTGGAAAAACTGGTAAAGCCGGTCTACCGAGTCTTTGATCAGCACCTGCTTGCGAATGCGATCATACAAAATATAGTCAGATTCAAATAACACATCCCGTAATGCCGTTTCTTCTCCCGCGATGACGTAGTTGCGCGCGAAAAATTGATTGAGCAGATCCATCCCTCGATCATAAATGGCACGCAGCTGGTCCCGGCTTTCCATCATGGTTTTACAAACGTCGATCAGCTTCTCTGCATCTTGCCGAAGCACCGTGTCCATCTTATCCTGGTAGCTTGGCAAAAGCGCCCTCAAAAACTCGTATTTTTGCTCGTACATCTCGATCGGTTTATCCTTATCAATGGCCAGATTGTTCTTAATCTTGCGCCCCGCATGTGCATGCACCAAAAATAGTTTCACGACGGGCTCTGCTTCCTTGCGGCGAACCACTTCACCATCCGGTCGCAGCACCAAGTACCCGACAGCGTCTTTTTTTCCCCATTTCCAGTACGCGACATGGTAGTAATATTCTCCGTCTACGTAGGCCGGGTAATTATACAGCTCTGTCCTCTCTAAAAAACGCTTATTCCGCTCGATCTGAGCCTGAACCTGTGGTGTATTCACGACTTTCATAAGCAAGGACCTCCGTTACGCAAATAAGGATTTTACCCAGCCAACAGCTTTTCCGACCCCATCCCGGATTCCACGGGTAATCGCTCCTCCGGCTAGCTTGTCAGCGTACTTCACGAGTTTGCTCAACCCCCACAAAACCGCACCGGTGACAACAAGCACACCGCCTACCGCCTGCCCACCTGGTATGACGGAAGCAATGACCCCTCCGTCCATCAGCACACTGCCGAAATTACCGACGCCATCCACAAATTTCTCATTTTGTGTCGCTTCATTCTGGCTCGGATCAAACGCCATGCCAAAGCTACCGATCGTATCCATGATGTCAAACGGAAGGCTGATCGCTGCTACGCCCACATTTAAGCCTTTTACGATCCCCGGCATTCTGACGCCGGATGGATTTGCCGAATTCGTCAGCTGACCGCCTTGGAAAATATCCCGAAAACTGTTATTCGGCAATTGTGCCAACACAAATTGATAGTTGGCCCACGCATTCATCCCGTCGAGTGAATCGACACCTAAGCCTGTTACTGTGTTTACATACGGCGTATTCTTGAAGGCAAGATCAAGACCTTTTATCGCCAGATCTCCCAAGAACAAGCCTTTGCCACGAAGTCCCGCTGCCATGTCTACTTCGCCATTCATAAGCAAATCAGCGCTATATGCCAGCGTTCCGCCCATGACGTCCTTGAACGTCCATTTGACTGCACCGTATTCAAGCGTCTCCGTCATCGGCTTCGAGCTATCTGGATCGACGCCAGGCTGCTGAGAAGCAGGCATTTGTACATTTGGTGCAGGTGCGGTTGCATTTGGCGCTTGCGGGTTCGAGTGATTGACGCTTGGCCCCTGCAAATCAGGTGCCTGCGGATTTATCCGATCCCAATTTGGTGCTTGCGGATTCGTCCGATCCCAGCTCGGCGCCTGCGGGTTCAGCTTTTCCCAATCAGGAGCCTGTGGGTTTATTTGTTCCCACTGCGGCGCTTGTGGGTTGAGCTGCTCCCATTGTGGCGACTCCAGATTTGGCTGATCCCACTTCGGGGCCTCGTATTGTAACCCTTGATACTGAATGGAAGCTGCCAGGCCCACCAGCGGAAACAGATTCATCATAAGAATCAGAAAAGCGAAAGTCGCCGCTGCCATTGGGCCTCTTACCCATTTTCTCACTTTACAAACCTCCTTTTGGAGATTTCGTCTCTAGTTCGTTTTCGTATGTTGAGCAAACTTCTGGTTGATCGCATCCACGGCTTCCTTATAGGACTTCTCGTTCAAGGTATCCAGGAATTGCTCCAGTTCATCTGCCTTTTTCTGTGCGATTTCCAGCTGCTCATCGTTCAGCTTCCGCAGCTGATCGGCGAACTCATCTGAAATGATGTTGTTTGCATCCATAGTCATGATCGCAGATGTGAGATCATGATTTTCCCGTTTGGCGATACGGCTCCATTTCAAAGCAAAGTGACTAATGTCGATCGATCGAGAACTACGAGTGGATACGGCTTGATGGGATGCATTGGCTTTCCACTCTTTCCACTTGTTCGCGATTTCTTTCCCACGATTGAATTCTTCCTGTAGCTCCTTCTGATCTTGAATCAGAACATAGCGGCCTCCCGCTGCCTTTGCGACTTCTTTCAACTGCTGCTGTCCCGGACCGTCTACACCAAATCCAATCACGTTAATAATCGGCGTAATCTCGGATTGGGCCAACTGTTTGGCGGCTTCGACAGGGTCACCATCGCACGTTTCGATTCCGTCACTGACGAGGAAGATCATATTGGTGTTCTTATCTCCAGGCAATTTGCTTAAATCCTTTTTCGCTTCCTGCAAAGAGTAGCCAATCGGAGTGTATCCGGTAGGTTGGAACTGATTCAAAGATTGCTGCAATTTTTCTTTGTTGTAAGGCTGCATTCCATATACCAGTTCACTGCTGCTGCAAGACAGTGCTTTATCCGACTCTTTCCCGCTGCCCTTGTGCCCGTATACGCGCAGAGCGACATTCGCCTGTTTCGGCAAAGATTCAGCAAAGGCTTGAATCGCTTCTTTGGCAGCATCCATCCTCGTCTTGCCATTCGATTTTGCCGCCATGCTGCCACTCGCATCCAAGATAATTTCAACATTGTAGCTTTCCTTAAACTTGAACCGTGGATCATCGATGTCCGGATTCCCAAATGAGGCCATTTTCAGTTCATCTATGATCTGTTGCGGATCGGGGTAGCTCTGGGCAAACAGCCCCAACAAGGCAAGGTAGTATTGGTTAATCATTTCTTCGTCTGGGTTTTCAACAGTAGGAAACTTTTTAAGTTCAGGCAATACTTCTTCCCTGTTGTTGTCATACGAAACCCCAGAAAAACGTCCTGGCGGCGAATTGACGAAGTCCTCTGTCGTTTCCCGCTTTAGCGGCATTCCTTCCTGTGCCATCGCCTCCAACGCTTTTACTTTTTCTTCTCGCGTCAGTTGGGCATTTGTTTCCCCTGTTTGGTCTGGCGGCTGGCTTTGTGTAGGCGGTGTTTCTGTGCCTGGTGGAACAGAAGGATTTTGACCCTCTGTGTTCTGGGGAGTCTCCGGTTGATTGTCCGCCTCTTGCGAACACGCCGTTAACAGGCTCAACAGGAGGATCACTGCAATTATTCCCTTCACGAGTCTCATCAAAGTGCTACCTCCTGCTTGATTTCGACTTGCTATGTATGAAGCCTCGTATGATTCAGGTGGTGAAGAAACATCCCTTCACCACCTCTTTTCCATATGCTCATCACCAAAAAAGCATTCAATTGTTGATTAATTTCCGTCTAATTTTTTGATGATATTGCTAAGCGTATCCCCAATCGATTCGCCAACAAGTGCCGGGTTACCATTAAAGTAAGTAATCACCGCTCCAAACACAGCGATCACCACACCCGCCAATGCGATCCACTCAATTGCTTGCGCTCCTTTTTCATTTCCCAGAGCTCCTTGACCTTTTGCATACCATTTCAGCATCATGCTTTTCATAAAAAATCTACTCCCTTCATTATTTGGATGATGAATAAATAAAGAACTGTGCACTCCCATCTCGCTGACGGGCATCACCTCCTAAAAGTGAAGTCATGGATTATGGCATGATGTCAGAGAACAAACTGAAGTTCTCCAAAATATTCAATACCATCAAACCACCAATCAGGATAATCGCTGTAGGAGTCACGACAAACGTGGTGATCAGGGTTACTTTTGGCGATGCCTTGGCCGCCTTTTCCTTAATCAGCTCTTTGCGGATTCTCCGCATGTTTTCCGCCTGTGCCTTGAACGTGACGGCAATCGGCACCCCCAGGCGCATCCCCTGAATGAGCGCTTTGATCAGCATTTGAAACTCCGGATTGTCGTTGCGTCGCAGCAATTGTTCATACGCCTTTTCCCGCTGCACACCGAGATCCAGCTCTTGATTGAATCGGGAAAACTCTTCCCGAATCGGCCCATCAAAAAACTTGATGACTTCGCGCAAAGCCTGATCGAGACTCACCCCCGCCTGAAGCGTCACGCTTACGGTGTCGAGAAATTCTGGCAGGTCGTAGCGAAGCTGATGTTGACGATCGCGCGCTGTTTTCTTCAACAGAAGAATGGGCAAAAAGTAGCCGATCAACGGCCAGGCGATCAAGCCTAGATGCGATAAGGGAAAGCGGAGAATGAAAAACAGCGTTCCAGCAATAATGCCGAGCAGAGCCATAAAAATTTTGACCCCTTGGAATTGGGCGACGGTCAAATCTAGCGGCCGTCCAGCTTTCAGCAACCAATCCTCGACCTCATGCGACTCACTGAAAAAGTTGATGCGCTGCCCCATGACAGCATAGTCGTCTCCATACCGAAGCAATCGTTTGACCAGACGCTCGGACGAGGTTTCCTGCTTGCGTACACCGTAGTTTTTGTGCCCGCTCATTTCATGGACATGTGCGAGCAGCTTTTGCTTCTCGACGGAGTAGCGATACCACTCCTTCAGACAGATCGCAAACAGCAATAGAAACAAGAATACGCATGTAATTATGAGAGCATCCATGTTTTCACACCTTTATGTTGGTCACTTTCTTGACGAGGATATAGGACAGGAGAGTTCCGATTACAAACAACCCCAGAAGAAAAAGACCAAATCCGGAAAACAACGGATCAATGAAGCCTTTGTTCATCATGTTCATCATCAGCACCAGGGCGATTGGCATGATCGGCACCAAGATCGAGACGTACCGCTGTTCCGCCGTCATCGTCTTGATTTCCTGATTCACAATGCGGCGATCCTCCAATGTCTCCGCCATTTCTTGCAGCACCTGGCTCAGATTCCCCCCTGCACGCCGTTGAATCAGCAGGGTAGCCGTAAAGATACGGAATTCTCGCGTCGGTATTCGTTTTTCCATGTCAGAAAGCGCCCGGTCAAAGCTGACGCCTAGCTGCAGCTCACGCGCCATACGGCTAAATTCATCACCCGCGGGATAGTTCATCTCCTTGGCTACCAGTGAGATCCCCTGCGAAAGCGTTAGACCTGCGCGCAGCGAGTTTGCCAAAAGGCGGCACACTTCAGACAGCTGTTCATTCAATCGCTCCTGGTACTTGTTGCGTCGGACAAAGAACAGCACGTTCTGTATGAGATACATCACCACTGCACCGATAATGATGTTAAAAGGAAAAGAAATATTCACAACGTTACTGAGCAAGAAGGCCAGCCCCATGGTACCTACGATCAAAATTCCGTAAAACTCCGAGGGAGCAAGCGGGAAGTTCGCTTTGATCAGTTTTTTTTGGATTTCTTTGGCATAGGGCGTCTGGTCAAATTTATCTCCCCAAACGATGACGACGCTTTTTCGTTTTCCCTTCACCTCGAACCATTCTTCCGCTTTCTTTTTCCATTCGGTCTTCTTGGCCCGATAGCCGAGATACTCGTAGATGCCCCAAATGCCAAACAACACCGCGAGACTAAACAGAATAGGCATGGTCACGCTGCTTCCCTCCTTCCGCCCTGAATATGGATTCATCCAGATTGATTCCAAAAACTTGGAGCCTCTCCAAGCACCGCGGGATGACCCCGGTTGCCGTAAAGTAGCCAAGGACTTCCCCTTTCGCGCCGATCCCCTTTCGCTGGAAACGGAAAATCTCGTTGACCTCCACTCGCTTGTCTTCCGTTTTCGCTACTTCTGAAATCGAAACGATTTTACGTGTTCCGTCTGACAGGCGTGTGACCTGGACGATGATATCCAGCGCACTGACGATATATTCACGGACAATCGTGGAGGGCAAATCCATCCCGGCCATGACGACCATCCCTTCCAAACGGTTGAAAGCATCCTGTGGTGAGTTGGCGTGGACAGTGGTAAGTGATCCTTCATGCCCAGTATTCATGGCCTGAAGCATGTCGAATGCCTCTGCACCCCGTACCTCCCCGACGATGATGCGGTCTGGCCTCATCCGCAGGGAGTTTCGCACGAGCTGACGGATCGTGACTTCCCCTGTTCCCTCCATATTGGGCGGACGTGCCTCCATCCCGATACAGTTGGGGTGAGTTAGCTTCAACTCGGCCGAATCCTCAATGGTAATGACCCGTTCATAGTGCGGAATGGCTTTTGCTGTCGCATTGAGCAATGTCGTCTTTCCGCTACCAGTCCCCCCAGAGATGAGCGTGTTCATTTTGGCTTCCACCACGGCTTGAATGAACTGGGACATTGCTTCACTGAATGAACCAAATTGCATCAGATCATCCATCAAGAACGGCTCTTTGCGAAATTTACGGATCGAAACGAGTGTGCCATTGAGACTGATCGGAGGGATGACGGCATTCACGCGGCTTCCATCCTTCAGACGGGCGTCGACCATCGGCGAGCTTTCATCGATTCGTCGACCAAGCGGTGCCACAATCCGGTCCACGATATGCCGCAAATGTTCCTCGTCACGAAATTTTAAATCGGTTAATTCCAGCCTTCCTCGTTTCTCAACGTATACCAGGTTGTGTCCGTTAATCGAGATCTCCGTGATTTCCGGATCGGCGAGCAGCGGTTCAAGTGGACCAAGCCCCACCGATTCATTGATCAAACGAGTCAGCAGGATATCCTTTTCATTTCGCGGAATGACTACTTTTTCTTCCGACATGTATTGGGAGACGAGACGTTCGATTGCGAGGCGCATCTCATCTGAACGAAGGCTGGTCAGTCTCTCCAGATTGGTCTCCCGCAAGAGTCGGGTCTTGTAATGCTCAGCCAGCTCGTCGATGTACGGATTGAAGGAAGGAGCTGCTAATGTGGCAGCGAGTGTCGTCTGTTTTGCCTCATCCCCTGGCGCTGTCTGCTCTTGCTTTCGTCGGAATAAAGCCATCTAACTCCCACCTTTTTGAACTTGCTCTTTATGACAGTTTCTTGAGTACCCATTTTCGGATGTCTTTCGCAGCAGGAGAGAGCTTCTTCTCATTCGCTTCCTTTTGCAACGGTCGGCCTTGATTGACAGCCGCTTGTACGCCTTGATGATCTCTGCTGATTTCAGCAGTAATCGGTGCAGTGAATAATCCTTTCAAATCAGACACATTCAGTTCGTTATCCCTTCCAACCTGGTTGACGACCACTTCGAGCCTACCTGCGGTATCAATGCGCAGACGTCGGAACAAGTCTTCCACGAGTCGGTAAATTTGAACGGACGGTGTGTCCAGATTCATCACGTAATAAATCATGTCCGACTCTGACAAAGCGGCAAAGGTAAGCTCGTTCATATGCGTTGGCAAGTCGATAATCACAAAGTCATAACTGCGGCGGCTAGCACGGATCAACCTGGTGACAAATGCCTCGGACATATTCTCCGCCGTCTCGGCATCACGCGGACTGACCAGCACCTCCAGCTTGGAATGGTCCTCCCGCTGGGCCACATTGCGAATATGAAATTCGTTGATTTCATCCATAACCGGCATGAGATCACCTAATGTACGGTTGTTGTCAAATGACAAGAAGGTTTCGATTCCACCGTATTGGAGATTGAGATCGATGAGCAGCACACTGGCCGTAGATTCCAGCTTCAATGCTTGCGCAAAGCCCGTTGCCAGCTGCGTTCGTCCGCTTCCCCCTTTTCCACTGTAAAAGGAGTACACCTTTCCCCGACCTCGCACAAAAGCTTTGCCGGATGCATCCGTGCCCTTTTTTCTCTGTTTGATCTGGGATAAATCTGATATTTTGTCGAGACGATCGGACAATAGGTTCAGCTCATCGGGCATCACGATGTATTCCACCGCACCCGCGCGGACAACATCTCGCAGCAGGACAAAATCCTGTTTTTCTGTGAGATAAATGAGGATGCCCTCCGGAAGCTCTCCTTGTATGTACTGCACCAGCTCTACTCCTGCTCCGTCTTCCGGCTGCACAAGCAAAACGACATCCGGTCCAATCCGGTCAATTTCTTTTTTCACTTCGCTGGAAGTCGTGTAGCGTACTTGCTCATACGGAGTCAAAATGTCCCTCAGCATGTCTTTCACAGAGTCGTAATCCGCAACGACGAGAATCTTCATATCTTTGTTCATGACTTACCCTCCGGTTTTCGGTGGTTGATTAGTAGGCTGCGGTGGTACCGAAGTTGGTTTCGTTGGAGGCTGGGCCGGAACTGTCGGTGGTGTCTGTACGGCTGGCTGCCCTGCTGCCGGTGGTGTGACAGGCAGTGTCGCAGGTTTCGCTTCAGCTGGTTTGCCAGGCGGTTTTGTCTGTTCCGGCTTGGGTTCCACAAACGGATCGGGTATACCCAAGTCCCCTTTGCCCACATTCGCTTTCAAAATGCGAACCATCTGAGCATAATGCTGCTGGTGAATGAATTTCGGCGCTTCCTCGAACGGCAGCTCGAGAGCTACCCCCTTGAAGCTGTTCTCCGATTTGGCCACCATGGCGACTGGCACGTCTTTCATGAACACTTCCGTCACGGGCTTCCCGTTCTCCTCATGCGAAATGATAACGTCCACCCGGTCTAGCGCCTCCAGCTCCTGGTCGAAGACGACATTGCTTGATGAAAATACCGTCACAAGCCTGTTGTTCTGGTCCCGTACAACATTGGCTGGCTTCATGATGTTTTTCGTGATGATGTCTCCCTTTGACAAGGGAACGATCGTGACTTGATTTTTCAAACTAGCTTTATCGATGACGTACGAATCATCCGCGTACTTTTTGGGGATTTCCCTTACCGTCAATTGATCGGGTTGTATCAGTGCCCGAGATGGAATATCTGCATTTGCTTCGTATATTTCCACCATTTCGCCCAGTTGCGCATTCAAATCCTTGATTTTTTGCAGAAACAGAAAGCCCGCAAGTGCAGCAAGTAGGAACGATAATACAAGGAAAATGATTGCCCTACGTTTTGATTCCAACATCAGAAGATTCCCTCTCTTTTTCGAAAAATCCATTCATGTTCATACACTGTCGTTTTATTACCAATATTCCAAATCGAAAACCTTATGAGAAAGGCACTAGGAATACATGATCATGACCAGCATGAGACTGGTCCCACCCGCAACAAATGGAGCCAACGGGATCTCTCGCCCGAGCTTCATCCTGCCTGTCATTTTGGCGATGGCCCACATAGGAAGCACGCTGACTCCCGCAAGCAAATACGTAAGCATGAGCACGACCAACCCCGCTTGCCATCCAACCGCTGCGCCGACCAAAGCGAGCAGCTTAATATCTCCTCCGCCCATCTGACCGTTGCTGATCACCGCCATCAGTAATGAAATTCCTCCCAGCACAATTACTCCCATCGCATAAGTCAGCCATTTCTCTGGATGAAGGTATGCATGCAGAACGAGAAAATATACAATTCCCGGAAGCGTCAGCCAGTCGTAAATGAGACGGCGGCGTAGGTCGGTATACATAGCGACTGCCATTACGAAAAGAATGGGAATGATGACATACCAAGATAACACCATATGTCCTCCTTCCTGCTTTTTGAGGAAAATTTCACCATTACAGACTGTATATGAGGGAATTTTGTTGCAAAAATATCCAATTTTTTTGTATGTTTTTTGTAAAAACGCTTTCATTTCCTCGGAGATTACATCTGTTGTCGCTTCATGAGGCAAACATTTTTTTGTGCTATTCTAGTAGAAAAATACGGCGACGAAAGGTGGGAATACCGAACCGTGCAGGAGTATCTCGAACTGACTGAACTACTTGCAGAGATTGAACGTCATCCGATTAGTCTGTTGTTTATAAAAACGGCAAACTGCGGTGTTTGCGATGTCACCTACGCAAGAACAGTAGAACGGCTGAAACAATTTCCACAAGTGAAAAGCATGGTGGTAGCCATGGAAAAAATACCTACCCTTTCCGGGGAGTATCTCGTATTTACTGCTCCAGCGATCCTCTTGTTTGTGGACGGAAAAGAAGTGTTTCGGCAAGCCCGGTTTGTATCATTTGACGAGCTGGAGCGTGTTCTGACCTCCATCACTTGCTAAAAATTCACATTTCCTTCCATCGTAAAGATTTGGATAACCTCTCTTTTGATGATAGAGTAGAGAGTATGGATAAATCAGACTCGTAAGACAATCTGTTGCATTTTATCGTTTTTTGAAGGAGAGACAGTGGATGAGAGCCTTATTGGTAGACGACGAGCAACTACCCTTGATGCATCTGCAACGATTGCTAGAAAAAGATGTTGGCGGCGTTAAGGTAGTCGGAGCCTACACCAATCCTCTCGAAGCGATCGACCAAGCAATATCCCTTCAACCAGATGTCGTATTTTTAGATATTAATATGCCACGCATCAGTGGACTGGAGATCGGAGAACGTCTGCAAGGAATCGATAACTCTCCGGAGATCGTATTTGTCACGGGGTATGATAAGTACGCCGTTGATGCTTTTGAGCTGTGCGCGCTGGATTACATCATGAAGCCCGTACAACTTCAACGCTTGCAAAAGACAATGGACCGACTGCATGAGAGAATCAAGTCCGCGCAAGAAGCCGAGCCTGTTAAAGAAGAATCATTCGTTTCTATCCAATGCTTCAATAGTATTTTGTTTCACCAGTCGAATCAGGAGCCGCAAGAGATCAAGTGGCGCACGAATAAAGCCCGCGAGCTGTTTGCGTATTTGTTGCATCACCGCAATAAGATGCTCGACAAAGATTCGCTGATCGAGCTTTTGTGGCCGGACTATGATGGAAGCAAAGGCGTAACCCAGCTATATACGACGATTTACCTCATCCGGCAAACCTTGAAACGCTATGGTCTCCAAACGATATCGATCAACAAAGGCAATTTAGAAGGCGGCTATAAGCTGACGATCGATTCAGCTGCGATCGATGTGGAAGAATGGGAGAATCGTCTCAAACAGTTACCGCCCCTCTCTCTTGCCAATATGCAAAAGTATGAGCAAGTGCTCGCGACGTATACGGGTGATTATTTCGGAGACTACGACTATTTGTGGGCAGAGTACGAGCGAGAAAGACTCCGCAGGATGTGGCTGCAGCTCGCCAAAACAATGAGCAGCTTCTATTTGGGACACGGCAGAGTCCAAGAGGCGATCAACGTCAACCAACGCATTCAGCATTTGCACCTGCTTGAAGAAGACAGCTACATGATCTTGATGCAGTTGTACGCTTCCTTGGATAATCAAGCGGCTGTAGAAGAGCAGTATCAACTCTTGACCTCTCGATGGGAGATTGAACTCGGCTCTACTGTAAACGAACATATCACCAATTGGTATCACATATGGAAACAGGAGACAGAACAAAAGTAATGATACTCTCTCACTAGATCTAGGGGGCACTCATGAAGATCCGAAGTGGTCTATACAGCGTACTTCTCGCTGCTTTTTGCATTCTACCTTCCTCTGCCGCCGCCTCCAGTTATGGAACGGCGACTTATTCGCCAAAGCAATCCCAAGACGTACTACAAAACCCTTATATGGGACTGGCTCCCGATTCACGGACGAGTAATCATGAGCAAGAACACACCCTCGTCTATGCCAATCTAACCTGGAGGATGCTCGAGCCAACCAAAGGAGATTATGCTTTTGATGAGGTCGAAGATACGATCCGGTTTGAAGAATGGACAGAAAAAGACGTCAAGTTCATCCTCCGCATCGTTATGGATCTTCCTGATAAAAAATCGGACATGGAGATACCGGATTGGCTATACAACGAGATCGGCGGGGACAATGACCATTTTGATGATGGCGAGTGGTATCGAAACGACTATGGCAAAGGCTACAGTCCCAACTACAGTAATCCATTGATCATCAAGTACCACAAGGAATTGATTGGCGCTCTGGGAGAGCGCTACAAGGACGATCCCCGCATTGCTTTCATACAACTGGGAAGCGTCGGTCACTGGGGAGAATGGCACACCGACACGTCTATTCCTTTCCCTGCAACAGAAATCACGGATCAGTACGTACAACCGTATCTAGATAACTTCCCTGATCCCATGCTGCTGATGCGCAGACCACACCCAGTTGCCAAGGAGTACAGACTGGGACTGTTTAACGACATGTTCGGCAATAAAGAAGATACAAACAGCTACCTGTCCTGGATACAGAAGGGCTACGTCTCCTGGCTGACCAAAGAAAAAATGCCTGCCATGCCCGACTTTTGGAAGTATGCGCCAAGCGGCGGAGAATTCTCTCCATCCGACTCATTGACTAGCTACTTTACTCGCTCCTCGATTAACCAGGTAATCTCACAAGCCAAAGCTTCGCATATTAGCTGGCTTGGCCCAAATACACCCGCACGTTTCGAAAAAGACGGCGATCAACAAGAATATTTGGACCGCTTTTTAAACACGATTGGCTACCGCTTCTCCATCACCAAAGAGACACATGCAAAAGCAGTCGAGCCCGGAGACAGCCTCGCTGTGACGATGGATTGGCAAAACCGCGGTGTTGCTCCATTTTACTTCCCGTGGATTCTCGAGCTGTCACTCGCGGATGAAGACGGTGAGATCGTAACCAAGACCAACACGGACGAAGACATCCGCAAATGGCTTCCCGGCAAGAAAACCGTCAAGCAAAGCTTGGAAATTCCGGATAATCTTCCTGAAGGAACATACACTCTCTGTGTAGCAATCCTCGATCCCCATACAGAAGAGCCGGGCATTCAATTTGCCATGGAAGGCAAACGCTCGGACGGAAGATATACGTTGGGTACGGTCCAAGTACGAGACTGATCCATCAAAAAAATCCCTTCCTGACCACCTGTATAGGAGTCAGAAAGGGATTTTTTCTTCTAATCATTATGGTGCATAATCGCCATCGTAGCTTACCAATGATACGTTCTTCACACCTTCTACCTCTGAAATATCTTGAACAAATGCCGTATTATCTCCTTTGATTTTGACTTGCACGATCAATTCCACCATCTCTTTGTGTACGGTCTTTGACTTCAAGGCGTATTTCAGTTTGTTCAACTGGTATTTAACCCCGTCATTGGCTAGATCGTGATAGTTGATAATGAGCAGATAGGCAACATCTTTCATTTGCCGCTTGGATAATACGACAATGACAACCGCCACCACCAGTGATCCCAAGACAGAAACCGGGTACACACCTGCTCCCGTCGCAATACCGACCGAGATCGACCAAAACATGAAAACAATATCCAACGGGTCTTTAATAGCAGTACGGAACCGCACGATGCTCAACGCTCCGACCATCCCGAGAGAGAGCACGATATTGGTGCTAATCGTCATGATAATCAGGCAAGTAAGCATCGCCATTGCCACCAGCGTAATGTTAAAGGTATGTGTATAGACAACACCGCGAAACGTCTTTTTGTAAATATAGTAGATGAACAAACCTAGCAATCCCGATAGCACAAGCCCTATGATGGTATCAATGATCGAGATGCTGGCGAATTGATCCATTTTTAAGACACTTTTTTTGATGATATCTTGAAAATTAATCGTATTGGTAGTATCCATAGTTTCCCGACTTCTCCTCACACTAAAGATTATAGTATTTTTTGGTCTCCTCTCTGCAAATGACATATTTGGAGATAGCCGATCGCTGATTACTCAGGTTTTGTAGCAAATGTCTAATATTGAACGGCAGGAATTGATCGTACTTCACTTCCATGATCATCATGGGCTGATGAATGGCTCTGACCATCATGATGTTTTCGTCAAAAATATCGAGTGAATTGACGTTTGCCTTCAAATACTTGTCAAACGTAATTCTGACATTCCCTTCTCTCACCAAATACGCCTCTCGAACATAATCCGTAATGACGCGAGGCCGAAACAGATGATTTTTGCACGATAAATAAAAATCTCGAAGCACAGCACTTTCTGTCTCTCGCAGAAACTCAACATCGCCTGCCAAAATCAGTTCATACTCATCTCGTGTGATCGACGCTGATTCTTTGCAAATGTATCCACCGAACTTGCTCTTTCGCTCCATTTTGATGACTGCATCACTTTTGTTGTAGATGCGAATGCGATACTTTTTTCTTTGAAAAACCCCGTAGTTTTTTTCATAGAGAGCCGTGTCGTGAAAGTCGTCAAAGTACAGGCTACGAATATGATACCCTTCCTCACTCACAGAATAAGGGTCAGGAGTCGCGATCAGACGCAATCTCTGCCGCAGCGGCTCGTAATTACTCACCCGAAGATAATACTTCAACTCATGCCGCAATCGCTTGTTGCCGAGTTGGATGCCCGTGCTCTGTATTCCTTTCATTTCAATACGAACTCCTTCACCCCATGATAAAGCGCATCCTCGGACTCTACCCTGTCAAATGCCGTCTGTGTGTTCCCTTTGCTGTCCCGAACAATCACACGCCAGAAAAAGCGGCCTTTACCCGGATCGTTTATCGTGTATTGGACCCCTGTCAGCCCCTTGGCCTGCGCGTGTATCTTCGTAAACGCAGGATCGTAACTGACGGTAAAGTCGTAGGTCAGATCGTCACCTTGCAGGTCATAGGAATGGTCCCAGGCAAAAATGAGCTTATCTCCTTCTTTTCTTGGCTCCCCCATAAAAAAGGGCATCGGATTCTCTTGGCGTTCATAGTACCTCTTTTTGTTACGCTCCGGTTCACCAGATAGAAGTGCTTGCTCATTGTGAAAATAGGAGACATCCAGCGGTAAGTTATATAAATCAGGTTGTTGCAGCACATATTTACTCACAATCGGATAATAGCTCTTCAAGTATTTTTCCGTTTGCTCCTTCGTAATGATCTTGCTGATTTCCTCAACCTTTTCGTTAAGCGTTTTGATGTTTTCGGGATCTTTAAAGATGCGGCGATGCAAATTCGACACCCAGTAGTCGGAAATGCCAAACTGCCATTGTCCAAGCCCTTTTTCCGGGCTTCGCTTGAGCTCTTCTTCAAAAAATCCCCACGATGCGTCATAGTCCCACGGTAGGAAATACCACTTGTTGGAGTTGCTAGGGCTGTACAAGTAAAAATTATGAACAGCCGTGTCGTGATTCCCCATCAACAGGTTGGATGCCAGCCATGTATAGTAGTTCTCCCGATCAAAATGCCTGTCCAAAAAGTCTTGCGTATTGATGGCAGGATTGTGAAGATCGTCCAGCATCGAAATGAGCTTTTCATGATTCTCACTGCCTTTGATCTCCAAAATTTTCTCAAAGGCTTTC
The DNA here is from genome assembly GCF_028369215.1 of Brevibacillus sp. AG. Lineage (NCBI taxonomy): Bacteria > Bacillati > Bacillota > Bacilli > Caryophanales > Paenibacillaceae > Brevibacillus > Brevibacillus sp. AG. The sequence continues at coordinate 489,722 of NZ_JAQMYO010000003.1, forward strand.
TTATCGTAGGTAGGGTCTGTTGCCAGCTTGAGTTGTTCCTCGTAACGGTGGAACTCGAAATCAATTGCCTTGTACAAATTTCCGTTTCGGTCCAATCCGTGCGCCTGCAAAAATGTTTTGTTTGGCTGTTCAATTTGAGTGAACAAACCGTAATCAACAAAGTCTCGGTCCGGATTTTTTTTGGTCAAATCCTTGATTTTTACTTGAACGAACTGCGTCCGCAAACTGGTCATATTTGGCATTTGCTCGAAATAATCAAAGCTAAGCTTTTGTCGAACACGCGTCATGTCAGACTTATGCTTGCTTACGTTGATGTTGCGCTGATCCCGCCAGTATCCGGCGCTGTCGAACAAACGGATTTTGTACGATTTTTGTTCCGCTCTTCTGCTCGATTCCCCCCGCAGCTCAATCGTTCCGTTCGCTCTCGACTCGCCAAAACCAAAGTACCCCTGGGTTGGCCCCTCCGCCGTCCCTTCCTGCATAATGACTTTGGCCTGGAGATCTTCTCCCTTTTCATTCCGTCCACTAGGAGCTAGATTGAGTTCCGTAAAGGTGGTCGTTTTCAGTTTCGAATTTTCTTCGTTGACTACCGTCACATATAAATGGACAATGCTCCCATCAACATCCTGATCGTATACGCTTCTATTTTCAATCAGCTCCTCGTTCATCTGCTGAGTTGACGCCACCTGATTCGTTGCTGGCAAGTTGTCTGACACTGGCTGTTCAGGCGCATCTTGTGTACAACCAGTCGATACAACTCCTAATGCAACGAACAGGCTCAGTATGAATCGTTTTTTCTTCAACCTATGTCCTCCCCAATCTATACATATCCGTCTATTCCATTCGTTTTCCTTTGACAAAGAGCGGCTGTAGGCAGTAGGTGTAATAATCGATATTTTTCAAGTAATAGATCAGCCTGCCGAGACCGGCTATCAGTGCAAGAAACGAAGCAATAAAAAATGAAAAACCGTAGTTATGAAGGGGCAACATCGCTATAGTGATGACAACGGTACTGACGAGAAATAAGGTTGTCACCGCAAACGCTCCCTTCCGATCGTCAAAATAGAGCAACATCAGCACGATCACAAACATAACAGCGTACAAATATCCCGCGATGACCAAGATGTTGTACCGCTCCATTTGATCGGACGTAAAACCGATGTGCGGAAGCAGCGTAATGCCTAAAGCCAGTGCAACGAAGGAAAAGAACAGCTGCACCTCCATCATGAAGCTGAGCTCCTGCATCAACGTTTGAATCATGTCAGTTTTCGCCCGCTTGATATCCTGCACCGAGCCTGTGCCCAATATCGTTCCGTAATACGCTCGATACTTCTCGTAAAAAGCAGTCTCCACAGATACCACAAACATGACCATGGTAGGCAATATGCTCAAGGAAGCGTAGAACGCTGGCACATCGTAAAAAGGCGCAATCACGTAAGTATCCGCCACGATCTCCTGCAGCGGACTCCCCAGCCAGTAAATAAAATGGTGCACATAAAAACCGAGAGAACAAAAGAGACCCACACCAAGCAGACTTGGGTACTTTTTCACGTACTTCAGGAAATCAAAATAATTCCTCTCCCGCTTTGGGAAAAAACTCTCCAGATGAAGCATAGATAGGACGATCATCGTAAAAAAGCCGAGATCCAAAGAAATTAGCATCGCGATTCCTTTTTCCAGCTCAGTCAGATTCAACAGCAGAAACGCAGCCAGAAGCGTAACGGCAACAGCAGCCAAATACCCACGAATGATGCGCATATAATCCTTTAATGCGGACAAGTAGGCAGATTGCAGCCATACGACGATCAGTTCCACAAAAAGAAGGTAGGCTACGAGCTTAAAGCCAGACGGTAGAGGCGCGAGCCAGTAAAAGGCACCGCCGAGAATTCCCCCCAAACCTAGACAAACAGCGATAACTCCATACAAAGACGCAATGATGTCGTTATACTCACGCAAGTAAATTTTGTCTGCGATATAGCGAGAAATGACCATGGAAAAGCCGCAGGTAATTAACAGAGAAAACACGAATGCATAAACGACAGCTGCTAAAAAAGACATCCTTTCCAAATAGCTGACATTCCATTGAAGAAGAATTTGCTGTAGCACCGTAATCATTACCATACAAATCAGCATCGGTCCGACTGTGACCAACGAAGAAAATGCATACGCCTTCACACTGGACAAATACCCTTTATTCCGAAACATTTTCTTCAGTTCAAAGCCAATGCCCGCCATGTTTCTTACACCTCGTATTTCCGATACATATTGCGATATCCCGCCAAGAAATTCTCATGTGTGTAAATAGCTGATACTCTCTGGAAGCCACATCTGCCCATTCGCCGTCTCATGGGCTCGTTTTGGCATAACGTAATGATCGCTTGAGCAACTTGAGTAAAATGCATGACGGGTACCGTTATCCCTGCGTTGCCATAGTTGTCGCCATTGCCGTACAACAATTCCCGACAGCTTCCCACGTCCGTTGTGACGAAGGGCTTTCTGCATGCCATTCCTTCCAAAATAACGAGCGGTTGTCCTTCACTGATGCTGGTCAAAACAAGCATGTCCATTTTTCCGAGATACTCTTTCACATTGACCGCACCCGTAAACGTAACATCCTCCAGTTGCAGGCTTTCGACCAATTGCAGGCATTCTGTGTAGTACTCCTCGTCTTCATCCGTCGGACCCATGATGACAAAGCGTGCGTGTGGCACTTGTTCTTTGACGAGCCCGAAGCTGTGCAGCATTGTTTTAATATCCTTGATGGGTACCACGCGGACGACAGCGCCAATCGTTATTGCATCGTTCTTTTTTTCCTCCACGATGTCTACATAATCGCTCACTTTTACACCGTTTGGGATCACTGATACTTTGGAAGGATCACAGCCTAGCTCAATCTGAATTTCCTTGTTTCGCTCAAACAACGTGATTACCTCATCCGCGTAAGAGTAGGCACATGCAGAAAGGTTATGAAAATAATCAATCCAAATATCTTTAAAGTGACCCTTAATCCAGTTTGCCTTGATAATTTCTTCTTCCCGCTCGCGGGTGTAGATTCCGTGCTCCGTCAGCAAAAACGGCTTTTCATGCAGATACTTCCCGAGACTCCCTGCTACACCGCCATATCCCGTACAAACACTGTGATACAAATCCGCTTGCGGCATGCCGTTTTGAATGACTAGACATAGTGGCAACACCATCGAGCGAATCATCCAGATCATTTCGGTAAAGGGAATTTGCGGGTATTTTTGCTCGCAAAGCCGCTGGATTACCTCGAAAAAGTCCTTGCTTGTAAGCAACTCGGCTACGGATGGCACCTTACTCCCCGACAACACGGAAAAAAGAGCATGCCAGTCGCCCTTACTGCCATCAAGCAACGAAAGCACCGCTTGCTGCTCATCCTCAGTTAGCCCCAGACGCTTGCCCAGTGCAGCATCTTCTTTGAGATAGGCATCCAGAAATACCTCTTTGATTTCCACCACATTCGCGGGGAGCTGGTAGACGTATTTCCCCCTATTTTTCTCTTCTGCACCAATCGCATAAATGATAAACTCATGCTCTGGCATGCTAGCGATTAAGGAATGAATCCAACTAGAGACACCCCCTGTAATAAAAGGGTAAGATCCTTCGGCAATCAGACAAATTTTCATCGCTTACTCTTCCAGTCCTATTTCAAATTTTGCACCCGTTGCACGTACGAGATAGGCGCCTTCCTCTATTTTTTCTACCGTGCAATTTACTAAGCTCGTCATTTTTTTATTTGTCCGCAAGATGTAATACATTTCGTCGGAGAAGTTGTTCATGTATCCTGTCATTTTTTTATCCGTATGCGCTATATACACATCCGTCTGCAAATAGCTCTCAAGGCTTGCTGCAGCTTCGGAAGCAGTCTGGCTGCGCAGCCATGGATAGTGCTGGTAAAGCTCTTCCATCATACGTTGAAAGTCTTTTGCCAATTCCGGCCACGACTTGTTATTGCTTCGTTCCTTGTCCAACACATCGTCTGGATGAACAAAATGGGAAAAGACCCCGATGGATGTGATCGCATTCGCTATGTACCAATCATGAATGTCTGTCCGACTGTATCCCGAGGTAATACGCGGCAGCTCTACGATGCCATCTTCGGCCACGGAAAACTCCTGGATGTATTCGTGCGTGCTGTCTGATTCCGCATATAAGGAGGCAATGACTCTCAGATCAGGGAAGGACGTTTTCAGCGCTCGACGCCCTTCGGCTCCCAACACGTTGGAAGGCGGGACATACACCTGTACGTCATATGACGAGAAGACCTTCTTGATATAATCGTTCAGGTACGAAAGTGACTCGGCCATACTTGCTTCATCAGGCCAAGCCTTATACTCGTAATGGCTCGCTGTCGCTTGATCAGTAACCAGCGATTGATGATTATATCCGTGGATGCCCAATTCGCCACCCAATTTCACCAAATCCCTGCCGTACGTAATCAGATTGTTCGAATCTGTTCCTTCCTCATCGGCGAAGGGGGCGGAAACACGGTTATTGTAGGTTTTGATAATCGCTCCCGTGTAGGTCACATCGTAATCAGCAGCAAGCTTGATCATGTCTGGCCACCACACATCCCGAAAGAAGCTGGGAATATCTTTACGGTACTCGCGGTAAATACTCGGCTCGATTCCCTTGCGAAAGGGAGCAGGAAAGTCGTCAATATACGTGATTTTCATATTGAAAATGGGGTACATGAAATCTTGATTCAGTAAACTGATGCCACCAGCAATCAGTCCTCTGTTCATGGCAGACTGCATATTTGTCCCGTTATAGACCAGGAACTTTCCCTGTCCATGCTGAGCCTCCCATAGCAGTGGCATATTGTCGGCAGAAACAGCATGTACCTTCGCTTGCCTATCCAGCTCTACGGGAATCGAGGAATTAACAATGGACTCTCCCCCGATTTTTGCATTTTCTCCTTGGATCAAGAGATTGGATCTCATCTGAATGCCGTTTGTCACGATGGGGAGATCGATGGAATTGATCCCTAGCTTTCGGTAAATGCGATATAAACTGTCATTGTATTCAGGCGTACGAGAAAGGAACACATTTCCCCCATTGTGCGCATATTGCATCATCGCATCCAGATCGGCTAGCAAGCCCAGATTTTCTACAGTGACAATGACCGTCATGTATTGGAGGTCGGGCTTCGAAAATTGCTTAATGTCTGCGAGATCGTACTCCTTTTTCATGTACCGTAGCACTTGCTCCACATTCCTCGCGATTGCCATACTGCTCTCATCCTTGGAATCATGCAGAATGAGGAACCGCTCCCTTGCAAGCTTGGCGATTTCCTCCTGGCTGATTGCGTTTTGCTTCGGCTCGTCAGTCTGCACTCCCGAGCCTCCCGATTTATTACTGCTCACCTGGAGGATGAACTGTGATCGGGTAGCTTCTATGGTGATCCCCAGAATCGCCACAAAGATCAGAATGAGGTAGATGTTTTTTTTCACAGGAATGTCGTTGGACCTCGACTGGCTCCATTCTCGATCCATTTCCCTGTCTCTTTTCTTTCTCCTGTTCCTTGTCATTCTCATTTTGTATCGCTCATCTCTTTCGAATTCGTACCTGTTTCCTGTGCAGCAGCGACTTCCTTCCAAGTACTGTCTTGCTCATCAGCTTCTAGGGTGTTCCAGTAGCGAATCATCATCAGCGTAGCGTGAGAGATTTTAACCGCCGAGCCTTTTAATCGATTCATTTCTGCCGCAAACCCTGCATGGTCTCTGATCGTAAAGAATCGCTTTAGCGACATGACATATGGCTGTTCGCTTTCTGGATGATACTCATGAAACAATTGACAGTACTGTGCGGCTTTTTCATAGGACTGGTTCACTAGCTCACAATTGATCTTGTCCACAAAATAGCTTTCTTCTTCCTTATAGATGTCCAATAAAGACTCCAGCACAAAGGAATACGTATAGCTGTATTTCACATAGGTTCGTTGATCAATAAGTGGACTGTCCAAGTACTTCTTCAATACGTCTGCGTAGGCGCGCAAAACCTCAAGATTCTGCTTGTTTTCCTCGTATTTCACCGATAAATCCTGCAGCTGAAGCTGAAGGTTGCGTCGCATTTCCGTTAAAGCGGCTGCTGCGTAGTGAACCGTTTCCGAATCTTCGTTTTGCAGGGCTGTCTCCAATGTGCCGATCTGCCAAATGGTCTGCTCTTTCAGGACATCGATCAGCATCTTTCGCCGCGTGCTGGTGTCATTCAAAATCAGAATGTCCTCAACTGGAACGATGTTCATTTCCTTTTCCATGTCCGTTCTTCGAAAAATATTTGATCCCTCCGAGAGCTTCAGCAAATCGCTCTCCAGCATTAACTCATTCACATTCTTTTTCGATGTGCGCTTGTACACATCGGTAATTGCTAATAATAAAAGACCGAAAATGGGAAGAAAGCCAGCGACTAGCATTCGCACGATCAGCATTTGCTTATTACGGCCGTGGCTTTGCATCAAACTGTAACAAACAGTCACCAATACATGGAGGAAGACAAAATTAAGCATAGGCGCCATCCCTCAGGGAGAAGCGATCCTGGTCTTTTTCCTGTACAATTCTCGCTGCCATGCCGCGTCTACCAAGCCGATCAATCACGATATTGGCTTCTTGCTCGTTTGAATTGGAGAGAATGATATAGATGTCTCCTGCTTCGTCCATTCCCATATAATCCGCTTCGCGCAGAGAGCTGGCGATAAAGGAAGAGAGCGTATGATGGTCCATTTGCGCAGCGTCCACTGCCAAGAGTGTAAAGTCAGTGTTCAACTGTTGCTTGGCGTCCCTTTTGTTCTTCAACATAGCCGAAAAATAGGCTGGAATCAGGATGGAGGTGTCTTCTAGATAGCGATCCTTTTGTGTGGAGTTTAAGAAACGAAGTGAACGCGACAACGCGGAAGAGATCAATTGAACGGCGACCTGGAAAAGGTTTTGGGTGTACATCGTAAAATTTTCGAATCCAAGTTGTTGCAGCGTTATGACCGCCACCATTTTGCCATTGTCAAAAATGGGAGCTGCCATAAGAGGCATGTCGTGACGCAGCTCTTTATTCACGATGATCTTCTTCATTATCATTAGTTCAGTAAGATAAGCATGCTCACTCATTTTCAACGAGCGTGGCAGATCAAAGCCCGCTTTATTTGATTTAGCCATCAATCGCAAGAAGGAGCCATTTTGATTCATCGTATAAATTGCGATCTCATCGGACTTCATGATTCTTTCCAGCACCTTGACCGATTTCTGCAATACGCGTTCCGGCTCGAGGCTGTCCAGCTCCTTGGTGATGTTGTAGATTTTTCCGAAACTGTCTTCCGAATTCACGATCTGCTGCTGCAATTCTTGCTTGACCATCAGGACATCGTTGTAAATGTCTTTTAAAAAGTCATACTTGTCTTCCAGCGCTTGCTTTTGCAATTCCTTAGACAGTATGTCCCTGTTGCGTTTATCGATCGAATACCCCACAGCAATCCCGATAATAAAATAGACAGCGATATGAAACAGAGCATTGGCGTCATACAAGAGCGATACGACATCGCGCCCGTTATGCAGGCTTTCTCCGATGAAAAGTCCACAGGCCAGGATGACAGACAAGAGCGATTGCTTCGTTCCGTAAATCGCGCCTATCAACACAATGTAAATCAGCTTGAGATCAAAAACACCACTGTTAACCGTTCCAACTGTAGCGAAAACCACCACAAGAAAAGCGAGAACGTTCTCAATGTACGGCCTTGCATCCCATGAACGGAGCCAATTGATCGTTTTCTTCGCTTCGCTCTCCTGCTCTTGTTCTTTCTCTGCGAGGGTCTCTTGATACCACTGCGCCGTTTTTTCCAGCCCCTCCGGCAATGAATACATCGGGATCCAATCTAGTCTTCTCTTTGCCCGCGTATTGTCCAAAACCGACTTATCTACATCTCCTGGGCGTTTTTCCCTTCGCACTATTCCCTGGAGCTGCTGGTTCGCCCCGAGAATGTCAATAAGCTCATTAATGCTGCTTTCCTGATTGGTAGATAAATTCATCACCCCGGTATCATCCGTGGTAACGGAACGGAAAATGGCGTCAGCTACATCCTCTACATAAATAAAATCTCTCGTTTGACTGCCGTCCCCGTGCAAAACTATTTCTTTTCCATGGTTGATCTGGGTTAAAAAAGTAGAGATGACGCCGCCTTCCCCGACTGCGCTTTGTCTCGGGCCATACACATTCGCCAAGCGAAAGACAACCGTTCGCAAGCCATACATTTCCGCCCATTTGCGGCAATACATTTCACCGATGTGCTTGTTTATTCCATAAACAGATACCGGATCACACACTGAATCTTCGTGTAAAGGAGTATTTTCATTCATGCCGTAAACAGCGGCTGATGACGCAAAAATAAATTTGGACACGCCATATTTGCTTGATAGCCTCAGCATATTCATGAGTCCAAGAATATTCGTATTCGAATCCAGCAGGGGGTCTTCCATGGATGCAGCAACACTTACTTGGGCCGCTAAATGTACGACGACATCGAACTTGTTGCTTTTAAATACTTCATCGCATTTTTTATCCGCTACATCCAGCTCGTATGCCTTATGCGGAAATGTGACGTTCCTCTGATTGCCTGAACTGAGATTGTCGAGGATAAATACTTGATAGCCTTCCTTATTAAATCTCTCTGCGACAAAAGAACCGATGAACCCATAACCACCTGTGATCAAAACTTTCATACTAACACCTCAGCTATTTGTTTCCCCTGTCTATCTCCCTGACGAACATTTACCCCTGTTCCCAGCACTTTTTGGACAGCCCATTCGATTCGCTCCAGCTGCAGTGGCTTCGCTATAAAATCCCGCGCACCTGCCTGAATCGCCTTGATGACGGTATCGTGCCTAGACACCGCTGAGCAAATAATGATCTTGGCATCCTTGTCCAACTCCATGATTTTGCGTGATGCAGTCAAACCATTCATGCCGGGCATGGTGATATCCATTGTGACGAGTGATGGTTTATACAAGCAGTAATTTCTAACAGCCTCCTCTCCTGAATCAGCTTCCGCTATGACATGTAGTCCTAACGACTCAAATATGTTGCGCAGCACATGTCTCGTAAACGCTGTATCATCAACAATCAGAATGCTATTCATCCAAAACGCTATCTCCCATCCTATCCATCTATATCTTTTGGATCATTTTATTATAGTAATATATTCCTGATTTCACTACCAACCAAAGTTACCATCTTGCAAATTTCATTTTCCGTAGGCACAAAGACCCCTGACATGTAGCTTTTCCTATTCTACTAGGATCATCTCAACAAATTCTGAACAAAAGTCAAAAAGACCATCAGATGTCTCCGCTCCCCTGCCATATAAAAAGAAGAACAGGGACAGATACCTATACGGCAGCTTTTCCCTGTTCTTCTTCATGTTTTTACACTATTTTTTTCGCCGAACCTTCTCTTTCTCTTTTTTCAACAAACGAATCTCGCTACGAGTCATCCCAGTTTCCATGTACCCTAGCGAAAGCTCCGCCTTCACGCAACACCACAGCTATTCTGTTTCCAACAAATTTTGAACAGCCCATTCAATCCTCTCGAACTGTAAGGGCTTTGCGATAAAATCACGTGCACCTGCCTGGATCGCTTTGATGACAGTGTCGCGTCGTGCAACTGCGGAGCAAATAATGATCTTCGCATCCTTATCCAGCTCCATGATTTTTCGGGAAGCAGCCAAACCGTTCATGCCCGGCATGGTAATATCCATCATGACGAGTGACGGTCGATACAAACAATAGTTTCTAACAGCTTCCTCCCCTGAATCAGCTTCTGCAACTACCTCAACACCTAATTTCTCAAACATGTGACGGAGCACGAGTCTCGTAAACGCTGTATCATCAACAATTAAAATGCTATTCATCCAAAATGATTTCTCCTATCTTTTATACCGCGACTTTCAAACCATCATAAAGGGTTTCCTATACGCAAAAATGACATAATCTGACCATTTTCTACATTCTACTAGGAACATCTAAACAGTTTCTGAACAGAACAGAATAGTCACAAAAAGAAACAGGCATGAAGGACTACATACTTTTCGTCCATTCCATTACTGGGAAATAAAAAAAGCCGAAGCATCTGCTTCGGCTCTACTCTCTTTTCTATTCGGTTCTCTTTTCCCGAAATTATTCAATGAACTCACTATATTTTTCTAGAACATCTTCTTTTAACGTAATCCCTGAATTTTTGCTCAGTGATTTTTCACTTTTTGCTGATTTTGAATCTAAATTAAATTTTCCTAAATCATTGTTAATTACACTGTACTGTCCATGTCCATTATCATTCAAGAAAATAATGTACTTCTCACCTTGTTCCATTTCTTTATATTCATCAATCGTGATTTTTTTCGTTCCATCTAACTCGATCATACCAACAGGTTCTATTATGGAAAGTGTTTCAGATTCTTCTAAATCAAAGTCATTCGGAGATTTAATAATTTTATCTATCTCAATCTCTGTTAATGTATAAAAGTCTTGCAAACTACCATCTTCATAATAACTCGTCTTATGTTCTCGATCTGAAAAGTCAGAGGTTGGAGTCCCTATCAGAATTAAATCTGCTTCATCCAACTCCTCGGCACTTTCATATGTCATATAAAGTGCTTCTAAAGAGATTGTTTCCATTGGCTCATTCTTTTTGGAAAAGGTGCTGAAAGCTGCGCACACAAAAACGATGGCAGTCAACATGATTCCAATTGCTATTTTCATATACAATCGATTCATTTTCAGATTCATCCAAAAACCTCTCCTTTGACTTTATATTATTTCTCTTTTCTATTGTCCCCATTTATTCTTTAATTCTGTCTTATCATAGGAGCTCGGTCCTCTACTTTGTATCCCTTGTTTCATAACAGAAGTTACGTTGCCAACAGGATGTGCCAATTTCAGACTGTGTCCAATTTCGTGTGTAGCATTCGAAATTCTTTCAGCTTCGCTCATATTAAACGCGTCCATATTGTTGTGAAATATATGAACTTTGGTGGAGCTCCAATTACCATTAATATTTGCCATCCGAGTACCATTATACGGGTCCATCCTTCCTAACAACCCTTGAACACTCGTTTCTCCTACATAGTATTTATCTGAATTCTCATGCGTCCGTGAAACAAAGCTAACCTTTGATGAAATGCCTTCCCAATTACGAATGGCTTGGTTATAAACATTCTCGTAGTCATAGGAGTAGTTGTATACGGAGGAATCAAACTCATATACCGTAGTCCCTCCCCATGTTTTTCCTCCCTGCCAGTAATCAGCAAGTGCAGACTGAATAGGAACAATCAATAAGAGCGTTGCAATACCTAAGCTAGTAAATTTTCTCTTCATGACTCACACCTCTTTTTCCTTTTTTTGGAATTTATACCAATTGTATGAATATTTCTGCAAGTTGTAAATACTATATTTTCGGAGAAAATAGTTATTTACACCCCAAATCAAATCGTCCGCCAAATTGGATAGAATCGGAGGTAAAATCATGGTACAAAAGAAAATTCTACTACTCCTTGCACTGCTCTTCCTCTCAGGGTGCAATGAAAAACCGGTCGAAAACATCACCTTGCAAGCCGTTGTTCAAGCATTTGATTCGAACACACTGCCTTTGACGAAATCCGAAAACGCAGATTACTTTGTCCTGAACGGTCAATCCCCTGAAAAATATGCAGTGAACGGAAATCCCCTGTACATTTATGTGTTTGCATCAGAAGAAGATGCAAAAAAGGGATTGGAAGATTTCTTTAACCAAACGGAAAAATTGAACATGGTTATACCGCAAATATTTGCGGCAAAAAACGTTTTGATATTTTATCTTAGCCCCGAGACGAGAACAGATCCCTTTTCAGAAAGGGACGAAAAAATCTTGTCTATCGTCAATTCCATCTAAGGTTAAAGAATAGCGGTTCGTGGGTCTTCTCGTTCCAACGCAAAAAGCCGAAGCATCGCTTCGGCTCTTTTTGATCCTCTTCCCTTCTCCTCTTTCATTACCAAGCTGCAATACAACTATCCGTACGCATATCAGTACCACCACTCAGCACACCATTTTCATCACGCCAAATGCTCCGGTAAATGACGCTCCAGCTCCACTGTATTGCCTTCCATCCACTGCCAACGCGGCGGAAACATGACCTTGAGGCTGCATGAAGCCACCCATTACAACTTATGGGCCAACCGCTTTTCCTTAGGTTCTAAGATTGTTCTTTTGTTCTCTTTTGCCAAGAAGATCTTTAGCAAGTGTGAGATACCACGCAACTATTTCCATAAAAGCAAGGATAACAAACAATGCCCATATTTCCCCTTGGGTAAGGTGGTACAACAGGTTATCAATTTCTGTACCAGAACCGCGCATCAAGGACTGCAAAAAAAATACAATTGGACCGAAAATAGAAAAAAATATAGTTATCATCGAAAAAAGGGTACGCCGTTTCCGAATTAGATACACAATACTACTGATTATTGTTATGAGAATAAATATATAATAGACATTCCACACCCATGGAGGTAAAGTTTCCATGGTAGCCCTCCCTTCCATCAGTCAAGCTCCAGAATTTGTTTGATCTGTTGCTCTATTTGATCGAGCGAATAACCACTCGAAACAAAGCTATTTTGAAGATTGTATCCATCAAGTACGGCAACTATCCTTCTTGAAGTTATTTCCAAATCTAAATTTGCAGAAAGTTCATTAGTTTGTTTCCCCTTTTCCAAGACCATACATATTAACTTGAACCATTCCTGATAATAGATAGACATCCTCTCTTTGACGATTTCATTTCTAACAGCAATAGAACAAAATTCAAAGAAAAGAGGAATCCAATTATCTTCATTGCTTAACTTATAGAATATCTTTATACCTTGACTGATTATGCTTTCAAAGGTGGCATTGGAGTTTAACAAAGGTAGAAAATGCTGTTTATACACTGTCAACTTATGATCCATAAATTCTAAAAAGAAGTCTTCTTTACTTTTAAAGTGCAAATAAAATGTCCCTTTTGTATATCCAGCCTCCTTTGCCAATAAATCAATTGAAGCTTTGTCATAGCCATATTGCCCAAAAACCTTTAAAGCTGCATCCATCAACCTTTGATAAGATTCGTTGCTTTTCTGCGCATGTTTGCTTACTTTATCCATTTTACATATACTCCCTTTTTTAGCAATATTTTATTTAATTCCGATTGTACCCATGTTATATTGCATTACAAATACTAACCGGTTAGTATTAATTTATTTTAAGGAGTTGTTCTTCATGCGTCTCCAAAATAAGCTTATCGCTCTCGCTATCACCGCACTCAGTATTTCTAGCATCCCCATTTTTGCTCATGCTTCTAATGGTACTCAGGTAGGGCTTTTAGACTTAACATCTTCTGAAGTACAAGAGGAGTTAGCAAAGGAAGAAAAGGAAACAAAATTCAATAAAGAGCAAAGAAATAAAGCGAAAAAAAGAAAAGAAATTAATAATTTGGATGACTTAAAGAAAAATGCACCTGAAAAATATAAAGAAATTCAAAATTAACAAGCCAAGCTAACAGCCCTTGCATCGAGCGGAAAAATGGGAACAGTTGGTGATATACTTATTACTTATGACAACGAAACAAGTGGTTGGAATCACGGTCATGCTGCTATTGTGAGGAAAAACAATGATTATATTGTAGAAGCCTGGCCAAAAGAGGGAGTACGTGTGTACAAAAATAACTGGGGAAATCGCTTCAACTCCGCTTACAAATTTTATGTGAAAGGCGCAGATGACACTGACTTTAATAATGCACAAAAATATGCCTACTCTCAATTAGGAAAACCTTATCAACTAAACGTGCAAAAACATTTTACTGATGCCTACTACTGCTCACAACTTGTTTGGAAAGCTTGGTATGAACAAGGCTTTGATGTCGATGCTGATGGCGGCTTTCTTGTAACTCCTGCAGATATTGACGACTCGAAATTAACTGTAGAATATTAATGTAAGATTAAGAGTGTGTGAAGAGCACACTCTTAATTTTGAATTTTCAGTATTCAATCTTAGATTAGGGGGGATTATGTAATGAAACCATTCTTATCATTAAAATCACGCATGGTTACGATGTTAATCGGTTGCAGCATAATTTTCACATGTATAACACTAACTCCACTTTTAATGAAAGCAAAAACACTTACTATATTCGATAACAAATACTTGTTTTTATATTCAAATCCCTTTAAAAACAACACCTATATTATATCAACAAATGATGGCCGTTCTTTTGACAAAACAACTTATGACATTAATGATACTCCCACTTTAATTAGAAACCACAATAATGAACTAATTTTACCAGCAGAACACATTTCAAAAAAATATATTGTAAAGGATGACTACTCTATTTCAGAACAAAACCAAGAGGCTCCCTACTCATTCCTTATCGATCTACAGGACATTCAAATTGAGGGATTGAACGTTAGTTATGCGGAGAATTTGCTTCGAGTTAATGATCGCAAAATGAATAAAACTTATAAAATTAAACTACCTGCTTACTTAGCAAATGCAACGTACGACCAGAATAACATTTATGTTTTGAATTACAATACTACAACTGAAAAGAATGAACTCCATATTATTAATAGAACAACAGGCACCCTTATACACTCTTATATAATTAGTGAAGGGGCAACTGAAATGCTAGCAGTAAATGACTATCTCTTTCTTTCAACAGACAATCGTCTAACAAAATTAGACATACGCTCTGGAAAAATCGAGTATATTAAGTATCCTTTAAATGTAGCCTTTGCAGATACTTTATATCTTGATCAAAACAACGATTTGTTTGTTTGCTTTGTAGATTTTTCCGGTAATGCTGGATTACTCATATTAAATAAAGATTATAACTCTATTAAAAAGAATATTAATTTAAACTTAGGATACATGAAATCTAAGTTTGAAAAAAATAAATTATACATACTATCACAAATGAAGGATCTTACCGAAGACGGGGCAAAGTTTGCAATAGTGGATTTGAGATCGCTACAAATTGAACAGGTATTTCAATTGCCTGTTCTTGATACCAAAGTACAGGATTTTCTTGTTTTGGATTAAACTCAGACATAATGTCAGCAGCAAGCTCTGGCATTATGTCTGAAATAGTATTTTAGTTCCTTACCAAGCAGCAATGCTGCTGTCTGCGCGCATATCAGTACCACCGCTCAGCACACCATTTTCATCACGCCAAATGATTTGACCACGCCCGAAGTAATTGCCGAGCTGCGCCCACTTGATGGTATGGCCCCTGCGCTCCAAGGCTTGTGCCAAATGCTCCGGGAAATGACGCTCCAGCTCCACCGTTTTGCCTTCCATCCACTGCCAGCGCGGTGCATCGAGCGAAGCTTGCGGATTGAGGTGGAAGTCGATCGTGTTCATGACCACCTGTACGTGTCCTTGTGGCTGCATGAAGCCGCCCATTACGCCGAATGGCCCCACTGCTTTTCCATCCTTCGTCAAGAAGCCCGGGATAATGGTGTGGAACGTTCTTTTGCCTGGCTCCAAGCAATTGTCATGAGCAGGGTCCAGCGAGAAGTTATGACCTCGGTTTTGCATGGCAATCCCCGTCCCCGGCACAACGACCCCAGAACCAAAGCCCATGTAATTGCTTTGGATAAAGGACACCATGTTGCCCTCACCGTCAGCAGTCGCCAAATAGACCGTGCCGCTCGTTTTCGGCTGACCAGGCTCTGGCGTCAAGGCTTCATGACCAATCAGTGCACGGCGAGTGGCAGCGTATTCCTCTGACAACAGTGCTTCCTTGGAAACTTTCATTTTGCTCTCTTCTGTGATGTATTTTAATCCATCGACAAATGCCAGCTTCATCGCTTCGATTTGCTTGTGATACGTTTCCGTAATGTCTTTTGCGTCAAAATCAAAGCCCTTCAGAATGTTCAACGCCATCAGACCGATCATTCCTTGCCCGTTCGGCGGGATCTCCCACACATCATAGCCGCGGTAGTTGACACTGATCGGCTTCACCCATTCCGGCTCATAGGCAGCTAGGTCTTCTTTGCGCAAGTAGCCGTCACACTTCCGGGAAAACGAGTCAATCTGGTCTGCCAGCTCTCCGCGATAGAAGCTCTCTGCATTTGTTTCCGCGATTTGACGCAGCGTCTCAGCATGACCCGGCGACTTCCAGATGTCTCCCGCTTGTGGCACCTTGCCATCTGGCGTAAAGGTGGAGAACCAATGTGCGAACTCTTCTCCTTTGCATAGCTGGGAAAACTTTTTGTGTGCGGCATTCCAATAATGCGCCAATGTTGGCGATACCGGATAGCCATTCTCCGCATAATCAATCGCTGGCTGCAAAACCTCTGTCAGTGGAAGACGTCCAAAACGCTTGGACAAGGCGGCCCACGCAGCAGGTGCGCCTGGTACCGTGACAGGTGTCCAGCCGTAGGTCGGCATTTCTCCCAGACCTTTTGCTTTTAATGCCTCAATGGAGATTCCTTGTGGAGCAGGCCCGCTTGCATTCAGTCCATGCAGCTCGTCTTTGATCCACACGAGGGCAAATGCGTCTCCCCCGATGCCGTTCGAGGTCGGTTCTACTACAGTTAGGCACGCAGCTGTTGCAATCGCCGCATCCACCGCATTTCCGCCCTTTTTCAATATATCGAGCCCTGCTTGTGCCGCCAGTGGCTGCGAGGTCGCCACCATGCCGTTCTTGGCAAAAGTCGTCACACGCTTCGATGGGTATGGGTATTCCATTGCGTCATAGTTAACCATGATTTATGCCTCCTTAAGTAGTTCTTTGTTAGCCGATGAAAACAAACCCGTAAGCCATCGCTCCCAGAATGACAAAAGCGGGATGGACCTTCCATGTTTCGAGCAGAAGGTAGGATACCACTGTCAAAATCCCTGTTTGCATCCAGCCGATCCCCTCGACTGCGCCCATCAGGAATTGATACGTCATCGTTCCAAGCAAAACAGTAACGACTGGCCGTACCGATTGGGTCATCGCTTTTACCTGTGGAGCACTGCGAAATAAATTAATAAAACCCATCAATAAGACCATCGCGATCGCTGTTGGAGCAACCGTTGCCAATAACGCGACTACTGCACCCGGTACACCCGCTACCTGATAGCCAATGTACCCAGCGAGCTTGGTCGCGATTGGGCTGGGCAGCGCATTTCCTACCGCCAGCACTTCTCCGAATTCCTGTACAGTCATCCACTGGTAATGGTCAACCACTTCATTTTGGATCAACGGGATGCTCGGTGGTCCTCCCCCGTACCCCAAAATGTTGGAGATGAAAAAGGCCCAAAATAATTGCAGGTAAATCATGCTACTCCCTCCTTGCCATCCTTGTCCTTGCGCTTGCGGACAGACCAAGTAGAGTAGGCAAATGAAACGGCCAGCGCAATTCCTACTACGATGCCCGGATGCCAATCAAGGAAGAGCAACGCTACGAGTGAGAGGGCGAGGGAAAGGCTCACACCTGCTTTGCTGGACGCTCCCTTCCAGCCCTTTGAAAGGAATTCCCACGTAAGGACGCCTGTCATGACTGCGATTACGGGACCGATTGCCTGGATCATGCCGTATACACCCGGCGCATCCTTCCATTGATAAATGACTTGCAGCAAACCGATCATCACAAGCACGATTGGCATCACTACTGCGATGTTTGCCACCAATGCACCCTTCCAGCCTTTTACCCGATAGCCGATAAATGCGGCCAGCTTGGTCGCAATCGGTCCTGGAAGAGCGTTGCCGAGCGCCAGATTGTCGGAAAAGTCCTCATCTGTCACCCATTTGTACTTTTTCACGCATTCGGTGTAAAAGAGAGGAACCATCGTAGGTCCTCCCCCAAACCCGAAGATTCCGATGCGGAAAAAGGCGAGAAATAATTGCCAGTAAATCATAGCTGTACCTCCATCCTTGCCAAGCTAGCGGATAAGTTCGCCCGATTGCACCAAATGACAGGATACCAGTTGGCCCTTGCCGATGTCTGACAAACTGGGCACCTGCGTCTTGCAAGTCTCTGTCGCATATGGACAACGCGGATGAAAAGTGCAGCCGCTCGGTGGATTTGCTGGACTCGGCAAATCGCCTGTCAACAAGATCCGTTCGCGCTTTTGCCGTGGTTTCGCTACTGGAACAGCCGAGAGCAGCGCCCGTGTATACGGATGACTCGGGTTCTCAAATAGCGTCCGCTTGTCAGCAATTTCTACGATCCGTCCCAAATACATCACCGCGATCCGGTCGCACAAGTGCTTCACGACCGACAAATCATGCGAAATGAACATCAGGGTCAGATTGAATTCTTTTTTCAAATCCTTCAACAAATTGAGTACCTGTGATTGAATCGACACGTCCAATGCAGATACGGGCTCATCGGCAATGATCAGCTTTGGTTTTACGACCAGTGCGCGGGCGATTCCGATCCGCTGTCTCTGCCCACCGGAAAAATCGTGTGGGTGGCGGTTCAGATGTTCTTTTCGCAAGCCAACGACCTGAATAATCTCTTCGATGACTTTTTCCCGCTCTGCCTTTGTCCCGATGTTGTGCACCATCAGCGACTCCATCAAAATCTGCTTGATCGTCATCCGTGGATTCAGCGAAGCGTATGGGTCCTGAAAAATCATTTGCAGGTTCCGCCGCATGACGCGCATTTCTTCTTTTGGAAGTTTCGCTAAATCTTTGCCGTCAAACCAGACTTCTCCTGCTGTCGGCTCCAAGAGGCGTAGAATCGTTCGGCCCGTCGTAGACTTGCCGCAGCCCGATTCCCCTACAATCCCAAGCGTTTCACCGGGATACACGGTCAGATCAATACCATCGACTGCTTTTACATGTCCCGTTGTCCGCTTCAAAAATCCACCCTTGATGGGAAAATGCTGTTGCAGCCCTTTTACTTCTAAGAGAGGTGTCGTCATGCCTGTTCTCCCTCCTTCGCGTACAGCCAGCAGCGACATTTTTGATTGTCCAGTTGCAAGAGTTCAGGGGGCTTTTCGTGACAAATCGCTATCGCTTGCGAACAGCGCGGGGCAAAACGGCAGCCCACTGGCATTTGATACGGCAAGGGAACTGCTCCTGGAATGGTTTCTAGATATTCGCGCTCTTCGTCCAGCTCCGGAATCGAGTTCATCAGACCGATCGTATACGGATGCTTCGGACTGTCAAACAGCGTATCGACATCAGTCTCTTCAACGACTTGCCCAGCATACATGACAATCACGCGGTCACACATCTCGGCTACTACACCCAAATCATGCGTAATCAGCATGATGGAAGTTCCCGTTTTTTCTTTTAAATCGCGCATCAAATCGAGAATTTGCGCCTGAATCGTCACATCCAGTGCCGTTGTCGGCTCGTCTGCAATAATCAGCTTCGGATCGCAGGACATGGCCATCGCGATCATTACACGCTGGCGCATCCCTCCTGATAGCTGATGCGGAAACTCTCCGTAAATCTCTTCTGCACGAGGCATTCCGACTGCTTTTAGCATCGCAATCGCCCGTTCCTTTGCCTCTGCCTTCGTTACCTTGCGATGCAGCATGACTGCTTCCTCAATTTGTTTGCCTACGGTATGCAGCGGATTGAGGGATGTCATTGGCTCTTGAAAAATCATCGCGATTTCATTACCGCGTACACCTTGCATTTCTTTTTCCGACAGCGCAAGCACGTTCTTCCCATTGAAGCGAATCGATCCTTCCGTGCTTCCGTTGGGCGGCAGCAAGCGCATGATCGACAGGCTGGTTACACTCTTCCCACAGCCGGATTCGCCCACGACGCCAAGCGTTTCACCAGCACGGATAAAGAAGTCGACGCCGTCCACGACACTGACGACACCGCTGTCCGTGCGAAAACGGGTTCTTAGCTGTTCCACTTCCAAGATGGTCGTCATCTGCTCCACTCCTTTTCTCCCGTGTAGGGCATTCATTATTTACGTGCGCGTGGGTCCAGAACTTGCTGTAGACCATCCCCCAACAAGTTGAAGCCCAGCACGACTAAGAAGATGGCAATCCCCGGATAAAATGTCGCATAGGGCGCGACGGACATAAGTGTTTGTGCTTGGTTTAGCATGCTTCCCCAGGAGGGAGTCGGCGGCTGTACACCCAATCCGAGATAGGACAAGGATGCTTCTGCGATAATCCCGGATGCCATTGCCAACGTCGCTTGAATCACAATGGGGTTCATGGCGTTCGGCAAAATGTGGCGGAAAATAATGCGCGCATCCTTTACCCCAACCGAACGTGCTGCTTGAATATACTCCATATTTCGAAGCGAAAGAACTTGACCACGTGTAATCCGTATAAAAGCAGGGGCAAAACCAATCCCAATCGCTAGCATGGCATTCCCGAAGCCTGAACCGAGCACCGCCGAAATCGCCAGAGCCAAAATGAGAAACGGAAAGGCTTGCATCGCATCGACGCTCCGCATGACGATCCACTCATCCCAAAAGCCGCGGTAGTAACCGGACAACAGTCCAATCGGCACCCCAATCAGCATTGCAATACCGACAGAGATCAGCGCTGCCTGAATGGAAATGCGCGCCCCGTAAACAACACGGGAGAAAATATCCCGACCGAGATCATCCGTCCCAAACAAATGCTCACCATCTGGTGATATCAAAATTTTGTTATAGTCTTGTGCATTGGGGTCGAAGGGTGCGATCAGCGGTGCGAAAATCGCCACGAAGATCAATCCGAGGATAATCACCGCTCCGATGACGCCCAAACCATTCCGGAGAAATTTGCCCACGGTTTTCATCACTCACCTGCTCCTTTCCCAGCCTTGATGCGCGGATCAATGACAGCGTACAAAATGTCGACAATCAGGTTCACCAAGACAACGAGAACCGCCGAAACAAGAATGGCTCCTTGAACCGTTACATAGTCACGTTTGAAGACAGATTCCACAATCAGACGGCCAAAGCCAGGAATCGAAAAAATCGACTCAGTAATCACCAGACCACCTAACAAGCCTGCGATCATCAAACCCGAGGTCGTTACCACTGGAACCATCGCATTTCTCAGCGCATGCCCCAGAATCGTGCGAGCCTCATTCAATCCCTTCGCTTTCGCTGTCCGAATAAAGTCCATGCTCACGACATCGAGCAAAGAAGAACGTAGCATTCGCATCAATACGGCAGATTCCCGCAAGCCTGTTGCCAAACAGGGCAGGATCATGGCCATCAGGTTTTGTGTAGGATTCTCGGAAAAAGGTACATAACCGGATGAAGGCAGCCATTGGTTTTCCACGGCAAAGAAAATAATCATCATCATCGCCAGCCAGAAGCTGGGGATACTCATACCGCCTAGCGCAGTAAAGGTACTTGTATAGTCAATCCAGGTCCCGCGTCGCACTGCCGCGAGAATTCCCGCAGGAAACGCAATCAGAATCGCTACCAAGAACGTTCCGATCGTCAATTCCACGGTAGCTGGTAGTCTTTGCATAATTAAGTCTGCGACCGGCACTCGGTCCGTAATCGATATTCCCAAATCACCCGTTACCACTTTTCCTAGCCAGGAAAAATATTGCACCACGATCGGCTGATCCAACCCCAGCTCGGTTCGCAATGCCGCATAGGCTTCCGGTGTCGCTTCCTCTCCTAAAATGACCCGGGCAGGATCGCCCGGGATCATATGAATCAAAGAGAATGTCATAATCGACACCAGCAGGAGAATCGGGATTGTCAGCAATAGACGCCTGACTATGAACATCATGACAATTCCTCCTTGCTCTTGCTGTTATAGTGTTGCGCTACCTATTGCTTGTCCAAATTGGCTGTACGGATCAAACCATCTGGAACATAAGTAAAGCCAGTTACTTTCTTGTTCATGCCGAGCAGTACATATTGGTGGTACATATAGGCATAGCCCGCTTCGTCTTGCAGCAATGTGGCAGCTTCGTCATACAGCGCCTTGCGTTTTGCTTCGTCCAGCTCACCACGTGCTTTGATAACCAGTTCATCCAGCTTTGGAATGGAAATACGTCCATCGTTGTTAGATGTATCTGTTACGACGAAGTCATGGAAGTTTTGGTCAGGGTCCTGACGTCCAGACCAGCCCAATTGCATCGCTTCAAATTCACCTTTATCGCCCGTTTCGATCAATTGTCCATATTCCAATTTTTCCAATGTCACATTGATGTTGTGTTGTTTCAGCATGTTTTGCAGTACCGCACCCAGTTGCTCATTCTCTGGAGAAGTAGAGATGTACAGCTTAAAGTTAAATCCGTTTGGTTGACCGCCCTTCGCGAGCAAATCCTTGATTTCCGCTGCATCTGGCGGCTTCGGTGTGTTCAGTGCTTCATTGTAAGCCAGACTGCCTTTTGTAAATGCTGTACGAGCCGGTGCCGCATAGCCGTTAAACAGCACTTTTACTAGAGCATCACGGTCAATGGCACGATCCACAGCCTGACGGAGGTACTTGTTGTCAAACGGCGGGCGGGAGTTGTTCAAGTAAAGCCCTTGGTAACCCATGCCGGATTCCGCCACCAATTGCAGGTTCGCATCGCCTTTGATTGCAGGAATTTCTTTTACAGGTGTATCATCGATGATATCCAGCATGCCGGAGCGCAGGTTTTGCACCTTCGCTGTTCCGTTCGTAAATACTTTGTAGTTCACTTCATCGATCTTCACTTGACCATTCCAGTAGTTTTCATTTTTCTTCAGTGTCACGTGGTCGCCTTTTACTTGTTCAACAAATACGTATGGGCCTGTACCAACCGGATGATTGAGGTATTGATCGCCATGTTCCTTCACTGCTTTTGGCGATACCATAATGCCCGAACGGTCTGTTAAGACGGACAGGAATGGAGCGAAAGGCTCTTTCATCTGGATTTTTATGGTATTCTTGTCCACTACGGCAACGGAATCTACGAATTTCAATTCGCCTTTCCGACGGGACTTCTCATCGTTCATGTTGCGCTCGAAGTTGAATTTCACTGCCTCAGCGTCAAACTCGGTGCCATCGTGGAATTTCACACCCTGCTTCAGCTTCAATGTATAGGTCTTGCCGTCTGGCGTTACTTCATACGATTCCGCCAGCATTGGCACTATTTTTCCTTCTGAGTCGATATCAAACAGCTTGTCATAGAGGCTCGCGTATACTTGACGGTCGTACAGCGATGTCGAGGTGTTTGGGTCCATTGACGGCGGATCTGCCTTTAACCCAATATTCAGTACTTTTTCCCCGGAGGCTGGCGATGTTGTTGCGGCTTTGCCGTTATCTGTACTCGCACTATTTCCTCCTCCACAGCCTGTTACCAATAAAACTGTCCCCAGAACAGCACCGAGCATTGCTTTGCTCACTTTGGTCGAAAACATAGGATGACCCCTTTTCTCTCGTTTTTTCTCCGGTTTCTTCCCAGAATCGTTCGGCATTCATAATCCCAGCGGATTTTCGCCCGATGGCATTCCCCCTTCCAAGGTCACCCATGCCTAACGGATAAAGTTATACTTGGACTTCAGTATTTTCAATTCGTTAATCACATTCGTTTTAGAGATGCCAGGAATCTTGTGCAGCTTTTTGAGTAAAAATTGCGATAATTCTTCGTTACTTGTTACGAGCACCTGTGTGAAAAGCTGATATTCACCAGAAGTGAGTACGATGAGCCTAATCTCAACGGTGTCCGTTAATGCAGCAACCACATCGTCCAGCTTTTCCGCATCCACAGCCACTTGAATCATCGCCTGTACGTGAAACCCTGCCTTGACTGGATTGACAATACCGACCAGACTCAGGGCACCTTCGTCCTGCAATTGCTGGACGCGCATGCGGATCGTCTTTTCCGTGACCCCAAGATCCTTTGCAATCTGAGTAAACGGCAAGCGCGCATTTCCTTGCAAGGCTCGAATGATCCCGTAGTCGATGTCATCTAAATCAGGATAAAGTGATCTACGAAAAGTCTCTTCCATATAAACACACCTTTATTCGTCTTTTTTCAACAATATTCAACCTTGTTACGGCTCAATTTCAGAAAATATGGTCGAATTTCATAATGATTGTTGTTACTATAATACGATTATCGACATAGTGCAATACTTTATCTGAAAATTTCATTTTGAAAGCATTTTCATTTTATTTTCTTCTTTCTACCTATTCTTACTATAAATAAAACGAAAAAAAAGAGCCTACTCCGCTAGGAGAGGCTCTCTATTAATATTCGATACGGTCCGGAGATTGAGACCATGCTTGAAATGGACTCTGTCTATTCGCAAGATTGATTCTCTGAAAAGGAATGCTGCGATCCTCATGAGGGAGAACGATCTGCTCATAAATAAACTGATCATCAAAACCAACATGCGCCGCATCTTCTTTCGTGCAAGCGTAATAGACATTGCGCGGTCTGGCCCAATAGATGGCTCCCAGACACATCGGACATGGCTCACAGCTCGTATACAAGTCACAATCGTTTAACTGAAAGGTTTGGAGATGACGACATGCTTCTCGAATCGCTTGGATTTCGGCGTGTGCCGTAGGGTCATTGCTCGTTGTCACTTCATTGCGTCCTCGTCCGATTACGTGTCCGTCCTTCACGACAATAGCTCCAAACGGTCCGCCTATTTTCTCACGTACATTTTCAAACGCAATCTGTACGGCTTGACCCATCCATGCCTCCCGTTCCATCCGCTAGCCCCCTCGCATCCTTCTCCTTTTATCCTATGTCCCTGCTTATCTGGACATGCTGGAAAAGTCACTAGCGGTTCATCGATTGCTTTAAATGGAACAAGTAACGGTTTCGAATGATCCAGAAATACACACCTTGAACAATGACAAAGCTGCACAATACAATCGCAGTCGGTTTAACCACAGACGCGACAAGAATGAGCTTCAACAAGCTTTGCAGGGAGACGAACGCCACCATACTGTGAATAATGGCCACCACAATCGGCACGAAGAACAACAGGGCAACCTGGGTCGTCACGATACGCGTCAGCTCCGCATCCGTGAGTCCGATCTTGGAAAGCGCACCATAATGCCGTTTGTCGTATTCCAGATCCGTGTACAGACGGAAATAGAGAAAGCTTGCTGCGGCTACAAAGAACAACACGCCCACAAACAACCCGATAAAGAGTCCCATGTTCGCCATTTGTTTCATGGAGTGGTAGTATGGCGCACGAGCTGAAAACGAGTAATTATCTTCGACATGACTAATATCTTCCTGAAGCTTGAGACTAAGATCCTGCGTTTCCTTCCATCTTGGCACCTCGTACACAAAGCGCTCTTCTTCCTTCATTTTCGGAAGCTGGTCAAACACCTGATTCGGTACGACAACCAAGCGCTCAAATTCAATCCCTCTGATCAATGGAGTCATATTCGTATCTGTTTTGACTGCGAGCTGTGCCTTCCCCACTTGCAGCGTTTTGCTCGCTACCGAATCACCAATCCAATTGAGTAGTACGAAGGCCTCTTTATTCGTCATTTCGAGTACAGTCGAATTGGACGCTACCGCCAGCCGGTTATAGTCAGACAGCTTGACTACTCCAACCCTTTCCTCCTGAACCAGTTCTGGCAAAACTCTCATAGCCACTTGATATTTTTCGAAGGAAAAGCCACTTTGCTGCAAGCTCGTTTCGATTAACGACAGATGCTTCGCTCTCTCCGCATCGCTTTGTTTGGACTGGTATTCAAACGCAAATGGATGTGTTTTCATCACCGTAATCTGAATCGACCCAGCCAACGCTGCCAGCGTGCCAATCGCACAAAAAGCCACGGTAGAGACGATGCTGACCAAAAAGAACATCCGTGCATTATCCTTCATCCGATAGGCCAGATCAGAGAGCGTCAGGAGATTCGTACCTTTCCAATAGAAAACGCGACGCTTCTTCAGAAAATCGATGAAGATGACGCTCAGCTGAGTAAACAACAGGTACGTTCCGACAGTCGTCAGCGCAATGACCGGAAGCATCAGCACGAGCACATTCACGCCGTCAGCCGTAAGGGCTAAAGCATAGCTCATTCCCAACAAAGCTACTGCGACCAGAGACAGCACTAATGATGCCCTCGGCTCACGCTTAGGCCGACCGCTTCCTTGCAATAGATCTAACAGACTGCGGCTTCGCAGCACGAGGACGGTAAACAGCGAAATGGCTGCGTACAAGATGAGAAACGCCACGACTGTCAAACCGATCGCTTTCCACGGGAAGTAAAACCCGAGTGCTTTTACATCCAGCAAAAATCCGGCGAATTGGAAAAACAGCTTGGCGAGAACCAAACCGAGCCCAATCCCGATAGCAATCGAGACAATGCCAATCAGCATGTTTTCCATAAAAATCAGTGTATTCCGCTGCAACGGTGTCATGCCCTGGATAAAAAGGATGCCGAACTCCTTCTCCCTCTTTTTCAGGAAAGCACCGACACAATAAAAGAGAAAAAAGAAGGAGAACAGAAAAATGACGTACTCAGCCGCCATCATTCCAGTGGCTACGGACTCATGAATCTCCTGTCCGATAATTTCCGGATGAAAAATGAACATCGCATAGACGAAAAAGATTAAGACAGAAAAAACGCTACTCATAAAAAACGCAGCGTACATCCGTTTATTTCTTACAACGTTATTACACGCGAATTGTCGAAAGGTCATAAGTGTTCCCTCCCAAAAACGACAACGAGTCAATAATTTTCTGGAAGAATACCTGTCGACTCTCACCGCGATACATCTCGTTATGGAGCTGTCCGTCTTTAATAAAAATCACCCGATGGCAATAGCTGGCCGCCAAAGCATCATGCGTCACCATCATCATCGTGGTATTGTCTCTCTTATTGATCGCTTCCAGTGTCTCCATCACATTGCGCGAAGACTTGGAATCAAGATTTCCTGTCGGCTCGTCAGCGAGCAAAAGCGATGGAGAATGAATGATCGCTCTGGCAATGGCCGTCCGTTGGCGTTGCCCCCCAGACACCTCGAAGGTCCGCTTTTCCAAAATGTCCTGAATCCCTAGCTTCTCTGCAACACTTTGCAGCTTTTCTTCCATGACCGATACTTTCTCATTATCCAGCGTCAGCGGCAACACGATATTTTCCCCAATCGTCAACGTGTCCAAGAGATTGAAATCTTGAAACACAAAACCGAGCTCACGGCGACGAAACAGAGCGAGTTTATCTTTTTTTAAATGATGCGGATTCGTACCGTTCAAAAGAACCGCACCAGAGGTTGGTGTATCAATAGTGGAGATCATGTTTAATAGCGTAGTCTTGCCACTGCCTGAGGGGCCCATAATACCGACGAATTCGCCCTTGCGAATCGAAAAATCGATATCGGTCAACGCGCGGTAGGTTACCTTGCCCCCGTATATTTTACTCAAGCTATTTACAGCAAGCATTTCCATGCGCCATTCCCCTTTCTTGCACTTCCAAATTCAACTATACGGAAGTGCGCATAGTCCAGCTATCGAATTAACTTTCAGCTATCTTACTTTCTTGTAAGGTTGGTACGACGGCAGACAAGACGATCCGTACGGTTGTCCCCTCGCCCACTTCTGATTCCATTTCCACCCCATGATGGAGCCGCCCGCAAATTTCCTTCACCAAGTACAGTCCCATCCCGGTGGACTCAGGGTATTTGCGCCCGTTTTCTCCCGTAAAATACGGCTTAAACACGCGGCGAATATCTTCGACAGGGATCCCGATTCCATAATCCTGTACTTCCAGTATGGCATGTAATCCGCGTTCATACGCACGAATGGTGACCTTGTTGCTTTTTCCTGCTGAATAACGAACGGCATTCGTCAACAATTGGTTGAGGACAAAAGCAAGCCACTTATCGTCCGATTCCACTCGCCAATTTTCATCCACTTTTACCTCGGGATACACCTGGTTGCGGATAAACAGCCGCTTGTTTTCAGCCAACACATTCTGCACTAAGGAACGCAGAGTTACAGGCTCAATCAGGAAGTCCTGTTCAAATCGGTCGAGGCGAGCTATGTACAAAACGGTTTCCAGTCCTCGCTTGATCCGGTCCACTTCTTCACGGACGCTCTCAGCTGTTGGATCGTCTTCATTTTGCAGCAACAGATGAATAACCGAAATCGGCGTCTTCATCTGATGAACCCACTGCTGAATAAACGTCGTATGGTCCCGTTGCTTGTTTTCATAGGCATGCAGCTGTTCTTTGTAGATTCGGTACTGCTCCTGACTGATATCATCCATCGCGCGGCACAACGGCGAATTCCCGTATGTCTGGGTCAGTTCCTCTAATGACTCTACCGGCTTGCTCAGTCGCTGATAGATTGTGCGGTGAGACAAATAACGGATGGCGAGAAAAGCCCCCGCAAAAAAAACAGATAAAAACATAACGTAGATCATCAATGACTCATTCCAGTACCCATCCATCGCAAAAATCATAATCAATAAGATCAATTGGATTAGAAAAAACGCTGCGAATGGCCATTGATCTCGAAGGAACAGCTTCATTGCTCTTCCTCCCAAGTTGCACGCAAGCGATAACCGGAACCGCGAACAGTCTCGACAGCTCCCTCTAAGCCTAAGTCCTTCAGCTTGCCGCGCACGCGTGTGATGTAGACATTCAGCGTGTTTTCATCGACAAACTGTTCATCCCACAGCTTTTCTAGCAAACGCTCACGGCTGACGACACGCGGATGTTGATTCATCAAGGCTTCGAGCAGTAGCGCTTCCTTTTTGCTCAGCTCGATTTTGGTATCGTACATAGATAGCTCCATTCGCTCCAAAAACAGCTTGAGCCCCGCCACTTCAACCGTACGCTCCCCTTCTTGCGGAGCATACTGTCCGTAAGCCCGACGTAGCTGACTGCGGATTTTGGCCAAAACCACATCGTAGTCGAACGGCTTTGTGATATAGTCATCGGCCCCATTTTCTAAGGCCATCACCTGGTCCATTTTACTTTCTCGTGCAGAGATGAACAGGATCGGGCAGTTGGACTCTTGGCGCATTTGCCGGCACCAATAAAATCCGTCAAATTTCGGTAGATTCACGTCCAACAGAACCAAATCAGGGCGCGACTGGGTAAATACCTCCATGACTCTATCGAAATGTTCAACATTGACTGTTTGGAATCCGTATTTTTCCAGTTGCTCTTGCAGCAGCTGGTTGATTTTCGGGTCGTCTTCTACAATCATAATTGTGGACATCACTCATACTCCTCTCGTCTTGAGTCTCCTCCATTTTATTCTTTACTATACCATTAGAAAACTAGACTACGCCAAGCATTTGGCGTTTCTCGTACTTAGATATCTACTGAAAGAACGGCTTGTGCGTTGCTGTTGTGGAGGGGAGGAAACAGGAGAAAACGCTCAGCTTCTAGGGCCACCCGCTGTGGGATTGACTGCCCGACTCCATGCAAAAACCGAAACCGCGTCCAAAGTTGTCCTTTCAGGATGTGTTTCAGAGGTGAACGCTTAAGGGCGTGTTTCGCTTTTTGCATTGCGTCTCGGTTGGTGTCCCTAAGATCTTCGCTTATTTCTCCTGTTTCCTCTACGAGCTTTCCTACTTAAACGTTTTTTTAAAGACTTAAAAGAATGTAAGGATGTCATCAGTAGCGACAGAGGAGAATATTTCCAGGCGTAGCGACTTGTGAAGTCCTACCGAGCGGAGAAGGGATTCGCGGGCAAAAGAAACGCAACCGTGCCCATACAACGAACCGGCTACCACTTTTGCGTTTCCCCGCGAATCCCTTCGGAGCGGACAGTCTTAGCCCCCAGCAGGACGGAGCCTGGAGCCTAGTCTGGAAATATTCTTCTCTCCACTACAGCAGTAAAAAAGGGAAGGACTGTTGTCCCTCCCTTTATGCTTGAGCCTCCATCAATTGCTGCAGCTTCTTAATCCCACGGAAGTGCAGGATTTTCACCGAAGCCTCTGTCTTACCCAAAATTTCCGCGATCTCATTCATTCGCAAATCTCCGAGATAACGCAGGGCAATCACATTGCGCTGATCCTTTGTCAGCGTGTGCACCTTATCCCACAAGCCCTCGGTTGTCTCCTGATTCAGAAGGCACTCCTCCGGCAGCTTATCCGTTGCGACCATATTGCTAAATGTGTCCTGATCTACCGGGCTCTCCCGCTTCTTGCGCATGTAGTCAATCAAAGCATTGTGCGCAATTCGGAAAATCCAGGCGCCAAAAGGATGGCGGCCATCGTACTGCTCAAGCTTGGAGTACACCTTAATAAACACAGTCGTTGTCAGGTCTTCCACATCCCAGACGTTTTTTACGCGGTAGCGGAAATAGCGATATATTTTAGCAGAGTAATCTTCGTAAATTTGTTGGTGACTTAATTTTGGATACATGATTGCTGTTGTCATAATCGATCTCCCGTTTCGTGATCCGTATGAATTGATTTCATTGTACGGTCGAAACGAAGCAGGAACCATCGAGTTATATTTCAGGAAGCTTACACTTTTGTAAGGTACTTATGGGCTCGTTGTAAGCTCGCACAAGTAGGTACGGAAGAGGTTTCATTTCGGTTACAACTTTCAAAAGAAATCTTTAAAAATTTCTTAAGGAATTTTTTAAGTTGTCTTCAAAACCGTTGTGGTGGGGGGAGAAGTCCTGCCGCATGTTTTCTAGTTTACTTTCGCATCAGTTAGCTCAGCTCAGTTATCAATGATATTCATAGCCTTTTGCTATTGAAAAGATATGGGTATCAGTTAGTTCGCCTGAGTCATTTCGATTAACATTGCGTAAAGTACCCTCCAACGTAAAACCTGCCTTCTTAGCTACAGCTATACTTGCGTTATTCCGAGTATCACAGCGAATTTCAAGACGGTTAGCTTCCAACTCAGAAATGGCAAAGCCAACGATACCTTTTACTGCCTCTGTTATTAGACCCTCACCCGTACGCGATGTGCGTAGCCAATATCCAATTTCAAATTTGCGTACATTCCAATCAAAGCGATGGAGTCCACTACTGCCCACAAACTGCCCTGTGCTCTTTTCAAATATATGAAGTACTAAGTCTGTGCGCTCTAGAAAATTGAGCCGGGCCTTACGCACGTAGGCTTCCGAATCGTCAATGGATGGGAGGTTTTTTACAAACGGAAGCCAGGGGCTCATTTCATTTACACTCTCACGTATGGCTTCATTTACAAATTGACCATCACCCCATTGCGGTGCTCTAATCAATAATCGCTGAGTTTCTAAATGTTCTGGAAAAGAGAGCAGTAATGGATTCATATTCGTCCTCCTTCTATCGGAATGAGTTTCCAATAATAGTAACCGCTTGGCCGCTCATTGACAATTGAAAGCAACACTACCAGTTAGTTTAACGATACTGTCAGTCTAAAACTTTATTATTAGAACACTTAGCAGCAATTTCACACCCTTGAATTCACTTTCAAGCTTTTCACAAAAAGCTGCGCAGGAGAAGCGCATTTCCAGTCCAAGCGCCTCTGGAGCCCGCCCCAGCGTAGGAATGAATGGCGGGGGTTTTCAGCTTCAACGTGCGAATACCTCTTCGAAACTTCCACTTTTGAAGCGCTCCCGCCATTTATTCCGGAGCGGACAGTCAATCCTTCAGTAGGGCGTAGGCCGAAGCGTAGACTGGAAATGCGCTTCTTCCCCACAACAGTTACATTAAAAAGAAAAAACGCCCCCGAAAAAATTCGAGGGCACTTGTATTTACATCAAACCAAGACGTTGGAAGATCGTATCCACATGCTTCAGGTGGTAACGATAGTCAAAGCACTCATCCAGCTCTTCCTTGGACAGTGTGGAGCTGACCGTCGCATCCTCCTCGACGATCGCACGGAAGGAGCGTTGCTCTTCCCACGCCTGCATCGCACGAGGCTGTACCGTGTCATAAGCTTGCTCGCGGCTCATGCCTTTTTCGATCAGCTTGAGCATCACTTGCTGCGAGTAGATCAATCCAAAGGTACGATCCATATTGCGCTTCATGTTCTCAGGGAACACCGTCAAGTTTTTCACGATGTTCATGAAACGGCGCAGCATGTAGTTCAACGCTTGCGTCGCATCTGGCAAAATCACGCGCTCCGCAGAGGAGTGGGAAATATCCCGCTCATGCCAGAGGGAAACATTTTCATAGGAAGTGAGCATGTGTCCACGGATGACACGAGCCAGTCCGCAAATATTTTCGCTGCCGATTGGATTGCGCTTGTGTGGCATGGCGGAAGAACCTTTTTGACCTTTGGCAAATGCTTCTTCCACCTCGCGCATTTCGCTCTTTTGAAGACCGCGAATTTCTGTCGCGAATTTTTCCAAAGAGGTTGCGATCAGTGCCAATGTTGCCATGTACTCGGCGTGGCGATCACGCTGCAAAGTTTGAGTCGAGATAGGCGCTGCCGACAGCCCCAGCTTCTCGCACACGTACGCTTCCACGAACGGATCGATGTTTGCGTATGTTCCAACTGCACCAGAGATTTTGCCGAACGCCACTTCTTTTTTCGCAGCCTGAAAACGTGCCAGGTTGCGCTTCATTTCTTCATGCCACAGGGCCAGCTTCAAGCCAAAAGTCGTAGGCTCCGCATGTACACCATGCGTTCTGCCCATGCAAACCGTATCCTTGTGCTCACGAGCTTTGTCTGCCAAAATCTCGATGAAGTCTTGGATATCACTCTCCAAAATTTCGTTCGCCTGACGCAGCAGGTAAGACAGAGCAGTATCCACTACATCTGTAGAAGTCAGTCCGTAATGCACCCACTTCTTTTCTTCGCCCAAGGTTTCCGATACCGCACGGGTAAACGCCACCACATCATGGCGTGTCTCTTCTTCGATCTCATAGATTCTGTTCATGTCAAAAGTAGCTTTATCCCACAGCTTTTTCACGTCTTCCTCAGGAATGACGCCCAGCTTGGACCATGCTTCACACGCGAGAATTTCTACTTCCAGCCACGCTTTGAATTTGTTTTCTTCCGTCCAAATGGCGCGCATTTCCGGTCGGGAATAACGTTCGATCATGATAATACCTCCGATGTATTCGTCCAGATTTTCAGCTCATCAATCAGGGTGAGCGCTTCTTCTACAGTAGGGGCGAGCACATTGATATGCCCCATTTTTCGCTTGGCCTTGCTCTCTGCTTTTCCGTACAAATGGAGCTTGGCTGTGCGCGGCAGCTTGTCGATCTGATCGATGACAGGCTGTAGATGTTCTCCCAAAATATTAACCATCACGACGCTCGAGAGCAACTCTGTAGATCCCAAAGGCAGATTGCAAACCGCCCGAACATGCTGCTCAAACTGCGAGGTGACACAAGCATCCATGGTAAAATGCCCGGAGTTATGCGGTCGCGGCGCCAATTCATTGACATACAACTGACCATCTTCGGTCAAAAACAGCTCAACGGCAATGAGGCCGACCACATCCAACTTTTCTACAATCGTGCGGGCAATTTCTTCCGCGCGGACTGCTACTTCAGCCGAAATACGAGCTGGAACAATGCTTAGGTGTAGAATATTTTCCTGATGAATATTTTCTGACACAGGAAAAACAGCCAGTTCTCCCGCAGGATTGCGTGCAGCAATAACAGACAACTCCATTTGGAATGGTACAAATTGTTCCACGATCAGCTCTGTACCTGCTTTAGACAGCGTTTCATACGCCTCCGCCAACTCAGCCTCGCTTCTCAACACCCATTGCCCTTTGCCGTCATAGCCACCGGTTGCGGTCTTCATTACAGCAGGCAGTCCCAGTTCACGCACGGCGTTCTGCAAATCCTTCAAGCTATTCACAACACAAAACGGAGCAACAGGAATGCCGATCTCGCGAATGGCGGTCTTTTCCCGAATCCGGTTTTGGGTGATGCGCAAAAGACGGCTGCCCTGCGGCACATAAGCGCGGCTCTCCAACACTTCAGCCACCTGCGCATCGACATTTTCAAATTCATAAGAAATGACATCACTGACCGAGGCAAGCTGCATCGCTGCTTCTACATCATCGTAGCTGGCAACAATTTGTCGATCAGCCGTTTGGCCGCATGGTGCGTCTGCTGTCGGGTCCATTGTGACAAAGCGGTAGCCCATAGCTCGTCCCGCAAGAGCAATCATCCGTCCAAGCTGTCCTCCGCCGAGTATTCCTAGGGTCGATCCTGGTTTGATTTGCTTACGGTCTTTGGTCGTCATTCGAGTTCACTAGCCTCCAGCACCTTATTGCGTACATCATCACGTCTTTGCACGAACCGCTCTTGTACGTCTGGATATTTGATCCCCAAAATTTGCGCAGCCAATAACCCTGCATTGATGGCTCCAGCTTTTCCGATCGCAACCGTCGCCACAGGTACGCCCCCTGGCATTTGCACAATCGACAAAAGCGAGTCGAGACCATTCAAGTTGGATGATTTCACCGGGACACCAATGACTGGTAATTCTGTCTTAGCAGCCACCATTCCTGGCAAATGGGCTGCACCGCCCGCACCCGCAATAATGACTTCCAAGCCGCGGCTTTTAGCGGTTTCGGCATACGTAAACATCAAGTCTGGCGTTCTGTGTGCAGACACGACCTTCTTTTCATACGGCACCTGCAATTCGTCTAAAATTGCGCAAGCTTCCTTCATTGTTTCCCAGTCTGACGTACTGCCCATAATGACTCCTACCAAAGGCTGTAGCATGAACCATTCGCCCCCTACGTTTTGTAACATCAGAAGAAAACCCAACCGACTAACGGCTTTTCGCGCCGCTCTCATCGCCTGGGCTATTCGAACTCGTTTTCACTCAACGTATTCAGTGTAGCAGGGAGAAAGTTTGCCTGTCAACCTCGTTTCCGAACATTTAAAAATGAAAGATCAAAAATTATTCGTGTTTGCCTTTTTCTACCCATTTGTTTGCCGCTTCGGCTTTCTCTAGCTCAACCCGAAGCCAATAATCCAAATAGGGACTGGCATCCGCCCCGGCAGCTGCAGTCAATAGCGCTGTGATTTGCTCCCCATTTGCCTGCTTGTATTGATGATCTCGTACATATTGGCGCAACACCTGATGCAGTCTTTCGACTCCCCATTCTTCTTTCAAGTTCCACCACATGGCACCCGCTCGCCCGTAAACGAGGTCATTGTAGCTCCTCCAGTCTGGAAAAGCTTCCACGGATGACTTCGCAGTGACTCTTTGGTTCGCATATCCTTCCGCTGCACGTGCTTGGCCTAGTCGCATCTGAATATACGCTTTTGAACGTGCGGGGAACTTTTGCTGCAAAAATACCATCGTCGCATAATCCGTCAGTCCCTCATCCAGCCAAGCCTCTCGCACCTCGTCGTTTCCGACCAACCCATAAAACCACTGATGTGCCGTTTCGTGCGCTACGACCGCCTCCCCCATGGCATCGCTACGGTCAAAATACTCTTGAGCAATAAAGACGAGGCTCGGGTATTCCATTCCCCCAAAGAAGCCGCCTGTTTTGACAACATCGTATTCCTTATACGGATACACCCCGAACTGTTTTCCGTAATAGTCGAGTGACTCCTTAGCAGTTTCATGTATTCGTTCAACGTTTTGCGAGTCATCACTTTTCTGCACCCACGTACGTACGATAGTTTCCCCTACCTTACCAGATATGGGCTGGTACGTATCGTCCATGACGACTAGGGCAAAATCCCGAACGTTCCATGCGTCCACCTCATAGATTTTTAGCCGTTGCGGTCTCGTCTCAGTGATGACAGCCACGCTCTCCAATCCACTCGTAGCAAGCTGGTACCCCTCTAATAACTGCACACGCAAATGATAATTCGCCATATCCGAGTAAAAAGGATCGCCAATCGCGGAATAAGGATCGAGCCGCCAGCCTCCTGCGTCCTTGACCGCCAGAATCGGCAGCCAATTGCCCAGCCACATCGCATGATCATGGTAAGACATTCGCCCATTGTTATAAGGGACCTCGATCTGAAAATTCATATCCACCACCATCTCAGCAGACGTTGCTCTTGCAGGAAGGGGCACTTGTAAAAGCGTATTGGTCTTTCCTGCATACTGTACGCCGACACTTTTTCCGTTTACCCGTACGTCGCTTATCTTGATACCACCAGGCTCACGCTGTTTACCCAGCACAACCTCCCAGTTTTCACCACTGAGAGCAGCATTTGCAGAAAAAGCATTGGGATATAGATGAAAAAAAGCTTGGTCATCTTTTGGGACAAAACGAGCCGTCAGCATACCTTTCACCACGTGCTTGTTCATATCGATTTGTACGTCGGCCTTGTAAGTAACTCCAGCCTGCCTGTGATCAATCGGCACAATCTCATGAGCATCTAGGCCTGCCTTCCCTATCCAAGGACGGACGGTCAAGTATACAGTCAAAACGACTCCTACTGCCACGATGACCACCCAATGCTTCCGCCACATCGTGATCCCCTGCCTTCGATTACTTCTTCTGATGCTTGAGACGTTGGCGCTCCAGCCAAGCTGCTGCCTGTTCC
The DNA here is from genome assembly GCF_028369215.1 of Brevibacillus sp. AG. Taxonomy (NCBI): domain Bacteria; kingdom Bacillati; phylum Bacillota; class Bacilli; order Caryophanales; family Paenibacillaceae; genus Brevibacillus; species Brevibacillus sp. AG. The sequence goes on from NZ_JAQMYO010000003.1 coordinate 526,046, forward strand.
TGCTGGGACATGTCTACCTTCAACCAATAATCCAAGAAGGCGCTTGCATCTTCTCCTGCCATCTCAGATAGAAAAGCTCCCCATTCCTTTCTGGTCACAACCTGATAACGGTACTTCTCGACATACTGTTTCAAAACGTCATGTACCCTTTCTTCCCCCCACGCTCCCTGCAATAGCCACAGCATCGAGGACGGACGGGAATAGACGAGATCGCTATAACTCTGATTATCAGGAAATGCAGACAGTGCTTGCCAAGGACGCAGTTCCTCTGCCACGTAATACTGAACAGAGGTGCCCTGCTCCAGCCGTCTGCGCACCCGTTCTGCTCCCAACAGCGGGTCTTGCTGAGATAAATACGAGAGCGTCACGTACTCCGTGAATCCCTCATCCAGCCATGCTTCCTTTACCTGATTATTTCCGAGCAAGCCGTAAAACCACTGGTGTGCCGTCTCATGGACAACCGTGACGATACCTGTTTCTTCCCCAGCAAAGAAATGACGTCCGTCGAGAAAGACCAATGCTGGGTACTCCATCCCATTAATCGCGCCACCAGTCCTTACCACATCATATTCGGTATATGGATAGGCACCTAATTGATGATGAAAATAGGCGAGAGACTTCGCAGCTGCTTCATGAATCTGCTCAGCAGTTGCCGAATCATCTGTTTTCCGCCACCATGTTCGGACGACTGTCTCGCCCACTTTTGTTTCCGTTTGCTGATAGGAGTCATCCATGACGACTAGGGCAAAATCCCTCACATTTTCTGCATCCAGCTGTATTGTCTTTTCTCCCTCACGAGTAGAAAGCTGCTTCGCAGCCCTGTCTGACGCTGTGCTCGCCAGTTGATAGTCTTTTGGCAGCGTCACGTTCACCTCATAATCTGCGTTCTCACTGTAAAATGGATCACCAACGGGCTCGTATGGATCGAGATGCCACCCTTCCTTGTCGTACACCGCAAGAACTGGGAGCCAGTTCCCCAGCCAGATCGATTGGTCATCGTACGACATCCTGCCGTCGTTTCGCGGAAGAGTCATCTCGAACTCCATCACAATCTTTCGTAGTCCCGCCTGTCCTTCTAGAGGCACTTCCAGGATGTTCAGGTCTTTTATCTGTTTGCCGACAACCGCTACTCCATCAACCAAGAGCTTTTTATTAGTATATGAGCCAAGCGTTGGTCCATTGCCTAAAAGTTCCTCCCATAGCATGCCTTGATGCTCTTCTGTAAATACGTTCGGGTAAAGATGGAGATAGGCACGAGTAGGGTCTTTTGGCCAAAAGGTAATTGTTACGGTTCCTGCTACTTCTTTCTTGATTGGATCAATTCGCACATCAGCCTGATAGAGTGGTTTACGCTTAAGCGCAGTACCCTCCTCAGCATTTACAGGCAACATCCACGTCAAAAACAATAAGCTACAACCGACCATTGAGACCCATTTCTTCACGCCATCTCCCCCTTTTCTCTACTGTACAAAAAATGGAAGAAAAAGACTATCTTTCCTCTTTACCCTGACAGCTTGTCGGACAGCCACTTTTCAACCAACTCCAAAGGAACCGGCTGTTCCGTTCCCTCTCGCATATCTCGGACGACGACCTGCCCACTGTTCACTTCGTTTTCCCCATAGATCAAGGCAAAAGCAACGCCTTCTTTGTTTGCATAATCGAGTGCTTTTTTCAGCCTTCTACCTGTCAGCTCCAGCTCGACTCTGATGCCGCTCTTCCGCAATCGATTGGCCAGACCAAGACTGGTTGCTTCGGTCCCGAGGGGAATGACGAGTACATCGGCAGCCTTCTGCTCTCCCGTGTTGCGATTTGCCAACGCTGCAAGAATGACATCCAATCCAAACGAAATCCCTACAGCGGGATACTCTCGTCCATCATCCAAAAGCCGACCGATGATCTGATCGTAACGTCCCCCACTGCCGATACTGGACGTAAGACTTCCATCCTGCAAAAAAATCTCATACACAATTCCCGTGTAGATCCCTAAGCCCCTTGCCAAAAATGGCGCGAAACGAAGCTCCCCACCCACACCCGCTCCTTTTACATAGGCAAGCATATCGCGCAGTTCCTGAATCCCTTCTTGAACTAGCGGGGACACAAAGCGCTCTGCCAACAGATCCAGGGTAATCACACCTTCTTGCAGGAAAGACGTAATCGCCAAAACGAGTGGCTCTTCGACGTTTCGCTCCCGCAAGTCATCACGCACTCCGTCCACGCCGATCTTCTCGAGCTTATCCAGCGACAACATGACATCCCCGGCCCGCAGAGCGGGGACTCCCAACTCCTGAAGCACCCCAGACAATAGCTTGCGGTTGTTGACCTCAATGTACACGTCGAGCCCCAGCCGCTTGAATGCCTCAAACGCCATACTGAGCAATTCTGCTTCAGCCAGCACCGATGTCGTTCCCACGATATCGACATCGCATTGAATAAATTCGCGCAAACGCCCGGTTTTTACTGGACCGTCCCTAAATACTTTTCCGATCTCATACCGCTTGAACGGCATCCGCATCTCAGGATTCATACCCACTACCTTCGTCAATGGTACGGTCAAATCATAGCGAAGCCCAAGCTCTCTATCTCCTTGGTCGTTCAAGCGATACACTTCCTTCAAGATTTCATCCCCGCCACCGTACTTGGATGCCAGCAATTCGTAGTGCTGTAGCATAGGCGTCTCCAACGGTTTGCAGCCGTATGTCTCGAATACCGCTTCGAGTGTCCGTCGTATCCAGTTTCGTTGCATTTGCTCCTGCGGCATGAAATCTTTTGTGCCTTTTACCGTTTTTAATACTTCGTTTTCCATGAGGAACACCCTTTCTTTTTTCAGATAAAGAAAACCAAAAAAGCCATGCAAGGCAATTTCCTGCCCGCATGGCTTCCTAAATACACCACCGCAGGCACGAAGCACAAGAAGCGCTTGCACCTGCGGAAAAATTTCCGAAGATACAAACGCTCTACGTGTGGTGATGCTGTTGAAGGAACATAGTGAGACCTGTCATTTTGATCGGTCCATCCTTCCAAAAAAGATTTTTCCTATCATAGCGCAAAAAAAGCTCCCCGTCCAGTAGACGAAGAGCCCCGTTCCCAAAAAATTCTATTCGCGCAACCAGATGAAGTACGCCAGGAAGACGAAGAACAGCACATACATCGCCGGATGCACTTCGCGAGCCTTGCCCTTCATTACCTTCATCACCGGATAAACGATGAAGCCCGTCGCAATACCTGTTGCAATACTGTAAGTCAATGGCATCAACAAAATCGTCAGGAATGCAGGGAACGCTTCATCCAGGTCATCCCAAGCCACTTTTGCAATGTGAGAAGCCATCAGAACACCGACGATAATGAGCGCTGGTGCCGTAACCGCTGGTGTCACAATTGCGAGAATCGGCGAGAAGAACAACGCCAGAAGGAACATACTCCCTGTGACAACTGCGGTAAATCCGGAGCGTCCGCCTGCCGCTACCCCTGCTGTCGACTCAACATAAGCTGTAGTGGTAGATGTACCAAGTACCGCACCTGCCATACCTGCAATCGCATCGGAAGCGAGTGCTTTTCCTGGACGTGGCAAATTGCCGTCTTCGCGAAGCAATCCAGCTTGGTTCGCTACACCCAAGAGCGTACCCGTCGCATCGAAAAAGTCTACAAACAAGAAAGTCAAAACAACAATCAGCATATTCATGGTGAACAATGCAGATGGATCACCGAGATATTGGAATGCAGCACCGAATGTAGGAGCAAGGCTCGGTGGTGCAGAAACGATTTGCTCAGGCAGATTCACCAGTCCGAAGAACATCCCGGTAATCGCTGTAATCAACATTCCGATAAAGATACCCGCATTGATTTTGCGAGAAAGCAGAATGACCGTCACGATCAAACCAAACACAGCGAGCAATGCATTTTTCGCTGCCAAAATTTCTTCCGGCTTCATGCCCTCGTGATAGAAGGTCAGATGTCCCAATGCTACGAAGGTGGCATCATTTGCTACGATGATACCCGCGTTTTTCAAACCGATAAAGGCAATAAAAAGTCCAATCCCTGCTGAAACTGCGTATTTCAAGCTTTGTGGAATCGCTTTGATGATCGCTTCACGAACACCTGTCAGGGACAGAATCAAAAAGATCGTACAAGAAAGGAATACGCCAGCCAAAGCCTGTTGCCAAGGAATTTGCATCGTCAGAACGACTGTATAAGTGAAAAATGCGTTCAATCCCATACCCGGAGCTTGACCAATCGGCAAACGTCCGAGAATACCCATTAACAGTGTACCGAGAGCAGCAGCCAAAGCCGTTGCGGTAAAGACAGCGCCAAATTCAGGGTAGTTCGCTTTTAAATCTGGCGGCAGATCAGCACCACTGAGAATGAATGGATTGACAGCCAAGATATAAGCCATTGCCAAAAAAGTAGTGATACCCGCGATAATTTCGCGACGGTAATTGGTGCCTAGCTTGTCAAACTCAAAATACTTCCGCACCTATAAGTCCCCCCATACTAATCTTGTTGCAAAAACAGATAGACTGTTTTTTGCCGACCGTAAACGGTCACATCTTATTTAATGAAAAACGTTGAGACGTTTTTCACAAAAAAAGGCCCGGACGCTCTTATCATGCGCCTGGCCTTCAAACAAAACACTCCGGGAATAATTCCAAATATAATAACAAAATCAGATCCCGATGACATTTTGTTCGTAGCCAGGTCGTTAATGGCGACCATGTAGAAACTCTCGAGCCATATTCTCAAGAATATACGAACCTTCCTATATTACCTACTCACATTGAGAAGTGTATCAGGTGACATAGGGAATGTCAACGAAAATACGAACATTCATTTTTGGAAAGAGTTTAATATCCGGATATTTTCTAATACGGCCTGTGTTATACTTGCATAGATTCCTCCAGATCTCAACAATCTCTTTTAGGGTGGTCCAAAATGAGCTATATGGATGCTTGGGAGCAAATAATAGCGGAGCAGGAGCGAGAACGTGATCGGCTTCGAGTCAATCGAATAACCATACGGGTCGACGATAAGAAAAAGAGCAAACGCAACATTCATCAAAAGGAAAAGGTCATCGAATATGGCTTTGTAGAACGTGATTTGTATGATGAGAATTTATATGGGAGGTTTGAACTCTATTTCGCCGATCGCGACACTCTTCTCCAGCAAGATCGGTTTGGAGATGAAGTTGCTTTTAGTGAGCTTACAGATGAACATGCAGTTGCCACTGCAATTTTCTCCTATTTAGCGGAGCACTATTCTCCGTTTTTAGAGGAAGCTCCCTTCGCTATCAGCTATAACCCTTTTGCAGAAGCTTGGATTATCGAAGGAACTCTTCCTCCAGGATGGCTAGGCGGGGTCATTTATATTGCTCTAGCCAAAGAAAATGGGAAGCTTCTCATGATGTATGGAACGAGATAATTCTTGGTCATAAAAAAACTCTCTTTTATTCGCAAATCACGCAAATAAAAGAGAGTAATTTTTTGTTCCTATTCCCACTCAATTGTTGCTGGTGGTTTGGACGTTACATCATATACAATGCGGTTAACATTGTCTACTTCATTCACGATACGCACAGAGATTTTCTCCAATACATCCCACGGAATGCGTGCCCAGTCAGCAGTCATACCATCAATGGACGTTACCGCACGAATCCCTACTGTGTAAGAATACGTACGAACATCTCCCATTACACCTACGGTCGTCATGTTTGGCAAAGCCGTGAAGTACTGCCAGATTTCCCGATCGAGACCTGCCTTGGCAATCTCCTCACGCAAGATCGCATCGGATTCACGAACGATCTTCAGTTTTTCTTCCGTAACTTCACCCAAAACACGAATGCCGAGGCCTGGTCCTGGGAATGGCTGACGCCAAACAATCTCATCTGGCAAGCCCAGCTCTTTACCCAGTTTGCGTACTTCGTCTTTGAACAAGGTTTTCAATGGTTCAATCAACGTGAACTTCATATCTTCTGGCAAACCGCCTACGTTGTGGTGCGATTTGATCGTTTGCGCAGTTGCTGTTCCACTCTCAACGATATCGGTGTACAGCGTACCCTGTGCCAAGAAATCCATATCTGTCAGCTTGGCTGCTTCTTCATCGAATACATAAATGAACTCGTTACCGATGATTTTGCGCTTTTGCTCTGGGTCAGATACACCTTTGAGCTTGCTCATGAAACGCTCGCGCGCATCGATCTTGAGCACTTTCATGGAGAATTTCTCAGCGAATGTTTCCATTACGCCTTCTGCTTCCCCTTGACGCAGAAGACCGTGGTCAACGAACATGCACGTCAATTGATCGCCAATCGCTTTGTGAATCAGCGCTGCTACTACGGAAGAATCCACACCGCCGCTCAACGCACACAGTACTTGCTTATTGCCAACTGTTTCACGAATGCGAACCAGCTCGTCTTCGATGAACGTCGTCATGCTCCAATTCGCTTCACATCCACAAATGTTGAACAGGAAGTTTCCGATGAACTCAGTACCTTTTTGGGTATGAACTACTTCTGGATGGAACTGTACGCCGTACAGCTGGCGCTCAGGGTTGCTGATCGCAGCTACTGGGCAGCTGTCGCTTACCGCATCAATAACAAATCCGGTTGGGAGCTCTACTACTTTGTCAGAGTGGCTCATCCACACGATTTCATTCGTATCCCATTTGTCGTACAAGCTGTGTTTTTGCTGCATCCGCAATTCAGCTTTTCCGTACTCGCGTTTACCCGCGCGTTCTACTTTTCCGCCCGTCAAATGGCTCATCAACTGCATACCGTAGCAAATACCCAATACAGGCAAGCCCAGATCAAAAATCGCAGGGTCTACAGTTGGTGCTCCCTCTTCGTACACGCTAGCAGGTCCGCCAGAGAAAATAATCCCTTTTGGATTCATCTCTTTAATCTTTTCAACAGGTGTATTGAACGCTATCAGTTCACTATAAACACCCAGATCGCGTACACGGCGCGCGATCAACTGATTATACTGGCCTCCGAAATCGAGTACGACGACCATTTCCATTGACTTGTCCATCATATCCCCCTTCTCCTGTAACATACAGGACGTGCAAGTGTCGGCATGCCATGCGAAGTTGTCGCATATTTGCAAAAAAGCCGGGACTGCCATCTCCGATAAACAATACGGAGGCAACGTCCCAGCTTGTGTACACATGTGCGGTTTGCATGTACAAAAATCCGATGTGCTCTCCTCGTAGTCGCCAAATTTACGGTCTAGCGGTAGAAACTTTCAGGCCCTATTCCTGATCATTATACGAGTCTCATTGATCGTCATTCTAGCAGATGGAACGGCATTGTTCAAGGCTTCAATTGACGGATTAACCGTTCGAGTATTTGCTCTGCTATTGTTCTCGCCTTTTGTTCCATTTGTTTGTAGCCATACACGGTACGTTCGTACAGCTCCGTCAAATAGCGCAGGTCTTGTCGCTTGTCTGCCGGCAGGGTCATCCTGCCCACATACTCCCGCAATGTTTCTCCTGGCTGTCTGCGCGTGTAGACTCGCTCCATCATTCGCATCAGCAGATGGTACCGATCCGGGAACTCACTGCTTCGCTGTTGATTCAGTTGCCTGCGCATCCACCATAGCTGGATGTCTTGTCTGCGGCGCCACGCGATAATTCCTGCTACGATAGCGGCTACAGCCAATCCCGCATTTACTTGCCATGGAATCTTAATCCAGCTGCCTGCTGGTCTGTCGCCCTCTTCCAGCTCATTGAAACGTCCATCCCCACGATCAATATTCGTTTGATTCTCCATGTTTGGCAATGGAACGGGGATCTGCGGCTGTGAGGTGACCAGATCATAATTAAAACGAACAGGTGACATGAATGAACTCGTCGCTTCAAATGGAACCCAACCAACCTCCGGGAAGTATACCTCTACCCACGAGTGAGCATCCTTGTTGCGCACTTCTACAGTCTCGTAATTAAACGCATCCGTTCCCACTCGTTCACCTGGAGCAAAGCCCTTGACCCAACGTGTTGGGATATCCAAGGTACGAAGCATAACCGCCATCGAAGTGGAGAAATGGTCACAGTACCCTCGAAGGCTGTCAAACAAGAAGTGATCGACAAAATCCTGACCTTCTGCAGCGACTGGAACGTCTTTCGTTTCATACTTATATTTTCCACTTGAGCGCAAGTAATTCTCGATCGCTCTCACTTTATCATAAGGAGTCTTGGCATCCTTCGTAATCGTTGCAGCAAGCTCTCTTACTCGCGGAGGCACCGAGGCTGGCACTTGCAAATAGCGCTCTTTGATATCATCCGGATAGTTCGTCCCCGCATTCGTCACGGCCTTTTCACTGACAATCGGTACTTCTGTCTCGACCTTATATTGATTCAGTTTGAGCAAAAGCGGATTGGGGCCGTACTCTGGCCGACCGTTTTTCTCACTCAGCTGAACCAAGTTGATTTTTCCTGCCCGTACTTCGAGCTGCTGATTCATTTTGTCATAAACAACGGTTGCCTCTGGTGGAGCGTAGTTGCTCACCTTTTTCAGCTGACCTTGATAAAAGACAGTCGGGAATTGCTGCGGGCCTTTAAATTCTAATGTTGCTTGTACCTTCTTCGTTTCAAGCCCTTGGAACAACGTATTCTCCCATGTATAGGTTTGCGGGTCCAGGATTGACTCGTACTCTCTATCGCCTTTTTCCCAACCAACTCCCGTATACACGTCCTTCGAGTCACCTCGCCAATAGCTGCGCTCGTTCGTCTTTGCAATAAACACTAATGTGTTATCTTGCATGAAAGGACCGCCCAACCGTTCGTCGTTGTTGTCGTATCCTACTTTTTTCATCACACCAACAGGGGTATCGTTTCCTTTCCCTGTTAAAAAGGCGATCGGATCAGGCCATGACGGTCCTGACTTCGGTGCAGCATAACCGATGCCTATACAGACCATAATGACCATCACCGAAGCCAGCAGTGAGTTGAGCATGATTCGGCTTCTCTTCCCTGCCAGTGTTGCCATGTTCGTCATCTTCATCAGATGGCTAATGGCCAGCATCAGGAAACCAATGATCAGCGTCCGTACAACCCCTGCACTGGCATCATACGGGAGAAACGTATCCAACACAGCCAAATACAGTTCCGTCAAAAAGACAAACCATAAGCCTTGCCGTTGTTCCAGCACGAGATACGTTAACATTGTCGCTAACAACACCAAAACGAGATCAAACATCGTATTCCGCGACAAGATCGACATGCTGGCCCAATCCTGTTGAAACGCTAACGGAAGATCGTGAATCATCTGCCCGTACAATTCGCCAATCCATTCCGTGTCAAAAAACGGTTTGTCAAATAAAGTAGCATGCAAAAGCACCACTAGCCCCAGAGCCTTGATCGGCAAGGTTAGCCACCGATAAGGGATCAACAGGTCAATGATAATGACTCCAGCCACAATCGCATAAAACGGCCACAGAATGCCCGTATCGGTTAATGTCTGTAGAGGAAGAAGCCACTCTCTTAACATCAGGAACAGAAAAAGGGCCAAGACCCATTCCCAAATCGTTGGACGCTTCCAAACGCTCATGAGTCTATGCACCTCCAATCCGTTTCCACTCTTGATCATCCATGTGAATAGAAGTACATGTTACTTTGTTTGCGCCAAGCAGCTGCAACGCTTGCTTATGTTCATGCGAAATCGTTGACTCGTTCTGCATGAGAAACAACTGCACCCGTCTACCTTTTTGAGCCAGTGTGACCAAACGACTGATCAGCGTTTTTTCTACATGCGGTGTAATAATAATCAAAGTGACACCTTGAGGCTGCTCCAATGATTCTCTTCCCACAATTCTTGCAAATAACTCTTGTCCTTCTGGTGCGACACGAGCTAATTGATCAAAAACTCTGAGGAAATGAGCATGGGACAGTCCTGTTGGTATCGATATACGTTCTGCTTGCTTGTACACGAGCCCATAATGGTATTGATTCCGATTGGCGTAAGCGATCAGACTCGCCGCTAGCTTCACTGCTGTTTCGAACAAGTGCACAGGCTTCCCTTGGTAGCTCGCCTTCTCCACATCAAGAAAAAAGACAGCCTGATTCATCGCCTGATGCTCAAACTCTTTCGTCTTCAGACCCATCCCCCGTGCGGAAGCTCGCCAATGAATTTGGCTCAACCGATCGCCCCGATGATAGTCTCTTACGCCGCGTACTGCTGCTACGTCGTCAGAGCGTCGATGGGAAACATGCACCGTCCCACTGAAGCTGCCGTCACCCAGGGCCCAATGGGTCAATTCTTTGTATTTTGGATAAACGAGAAACTCCTGAGAAATCGAATAAACCTTCCGACGCTCAAAAAATCCAAAAAAATCCCCGCCGCTCACTACACATTCATCGAGACGATAGTATCCACGCGGTACATTGGGTATGACATACCGAAACTCGACTTCCCTTTTGAACCATGGGAATATCAGTTGTCGATGCGGTTCATACACGCCAGCCAGCCTCGCCGGCAATGGCTCCATAATCATATGCCATCCCAGCGGAAACCAAATCTTCCGGCGCAGGCGTATCGTTACAATGACATCTTCCCCATCCTGTAGACGATTGCGATCTAGTTCACGCTCGACTTCTAGCTTCGTGAACATGAGTACATAAGCCACAATTTCATACAGGAGAAACACCAAACTACTATAGAAAAGAAACCAGCTTGAGAAGCCACCTTGAAATTTTGCGAATGCATACGTGATCAGGACTAATGCAATCGCCTTGAGCCTACCCCACCTTTGCTGTCTCATCTGCAATCACCGCCTTAGCTTACCGGGACACGGGTCTCAGACAAGATCATAGCCAACACCCGATCTACGGTTGCTCCTTCCAGTCTTGCTTCTGGTTTCACAATCATACGGTGTGCAAACACAACTGGAACTAGTTCCTTCACGTCATCTGGAATGACATAGTCACGTCCACGAACGAAGGCCAACGCCTGAACAGCCCGGAAAAGAGCAAGGGAACCGCGCGGGCTCACGCCTAGATAGATATGATGATGCTCACGCGTACGATGACATAGACGTACGATGTATTCTTTTATTCCTTCCGATACCTTAATCGTCGACACCTGGCGTTGAAGTTCCGCCAGCTCGGCTGTGGTCATAACCGGCTGAAGCTCTTCCAATGGATTCGCTGCCGAGAATCTGGACAGCATCCGCATTTCTTCCTCTACCGTTGGATACCCCAAACTTAATTGCATGAAAAATCGGTCCAATTGAGCTTCAGGTAATGGGAAGGTCCCTTCATACTCTAATGGGTTTTGCGTAGCCATCACAAAAAACGGCTCTGCCAATCGATACGTAGCCCCATCGATTGTTACTGAGCGCTCTTCCATTGCTTCTAAAAGTGCAGATTGTGTTTTTGGCGAAGTCCGGTTGATTTCGTCTGCAAGAATGACATTCGCAAAAATCGGCCCTTGACGGAACTCAAACTCCAGACTTTTTTGATTAAAGATAGCAACCCCTGTCACATCCGTTGGCAACAAATCTGGGGTAAATTGAATACGTTTAAACTCACCGCTGATTGATCTGGACAATGCCCGTACCATCATGGTCTTCCCAACGCCTGGTACATCTTCGAGCAAAACGTGACCATTCGCTAGAATAGCGGCTACCATCAATTCAATCACGGAGCGTTTACCAATCAATACTTTTTCTATATTATCGATTAAACTGGCTATTGCAGGATTTACTTGTTCCAATTTGATAGGGTTCATGTTGATACAACTCCTGTTCCATGATATTCTTCCGCAGGTTTGTAACAGCTGTTCCTCCATGCTTTCAGCGTAATTCTAAAGTAATGGATGCAAATAGGAGATACAAGGGAAAAATGCTTAAAATTTGCAAAAATACATAAGTAATTATAAAAAAAAGAGTAGGATCTATTCCTACTCTTCGGTTTCATATGAAATATGGCGTGCCCTGAGAGATTCGAACTCCCGACCTTTTGATTCGTAGTCAAACGCTCTATCCAGCTGAGCTAAGGGCACAAATAAATGGAGCGGACGAAGGGTCTCGAACCCTCGACCTTCGCCTTGGCAAGGCGACGCTCTACCAATTGAGCTACGTCCGCATGTTACATCTTATGTGGTTTGTACTGAGGACAAAGCTTTCTGTTATAGTATGGTGCGGGTGAAGGGACTTGAACCCCCACGGTTGCCCGCCAGAACCTAAATCTGGTGCGTCTGCCATTCCGCCACACCCGCATTTTACTTAGAACAGAAAAGGCATTACTGTTACTATCACGCAGCTTTGCTTATTCAGCAAAAAAAACTGGTGAGCCATGAAGGACTCGAACCTTCGACCCTCTGATTAAAAGTCAGATGCTCTACCAACTGAGCTAATGGCTCGCAAATGGCTGGGGTACTAGGATTTGAACCTAGGAATGACGGAGTCAAAGTCCGTTGCCTTACCGCTTGGCTATACCCCAATGGTGGTGCCGGCAATAGGACTTGAACCCACAACCCCCTGATTACAAGTCAGGTGCTCTACCAATTGAGCTATACCGGCGCTGTTGAATTTAATTAGTGGTGGCTCGGGACGGAATCGAACCGCCGACACGAGGATTTTCAGTCCTCTGCTCTACCGACTGAGCTACCGAGCCATTTATGATTACTTTTCGCCATTCTTTAATAA
>NZ_JAQMYO010000030.1:0-8148 GCF_028369215.1 Brevibacillus sp. AG
TTCGTCTCTCTCGAGGCGACTTTTCTATCTTATCATACCGTCTAGGCTTTTGCAAGATGTTTTTTAAAAAATCTTGTTCCACTTAGCGGCGACAATTCAATACTTTATCAAACAATGCTCAAGAAGTAAATAGCTTATGTAACTTTTCTTCTTGAAGTGTTGCCTCAACCGAAGCGACAAGAAGTATCTTATCACGTATTTTTAAACAGCACAAGAGTTTTTTATAATAAAATTGAATTTCTTTAAATCATATTAAAAGAGAGGCGAATCACTCGCCTCTCTCCCTTACTGTTCCATTACTCTCATAATAGATAAATGTCGAGCTTCGACTAAGTTTACGATTTTTCCACCTGTTTCAACCATCGGTCTCGTTGGGTGATTACGGTCTGTAAATACGATCTTCCCAATCGTTCCATCACTTAATTCGACTAGCGTCCCTACAGCGAATTGAGTGATCCCCTCCACAAATGTCCGAACAATGGTAGGATCAAGTTTCCCGAAGCTATCCTGCACTAATTGCTCCACGACTTGATAGGGTGACAGTGCCTTTTGGTGCACACGATCCGAGCTCATTGCATGATACACATCAGCCACAGCGACAATTTTACTGTATAAATGCAGTTTAGAACCAGGCAAACCTAGCGGATAGCCTGAACCATCTTCTCGCTCATGATGTTGCAAAGCCGCTAATGCTACACCTTCACTTAAACCGTGGGATGACTTAATAATTTGGTAGCCATAAACGGTATGCTTCTTCATCTCTTCGAATTCGTCTGGCGTAAGCTTCCCTGGTTTTTGCAAAATCCGCCGATCAATTTTCGTTTTTCCTATATCGAGCAATGTACCCGCCAATGCGACCTGCATCCATTCCTTTTCTGGCACCTTGACCCATTTTGCAATCATATAAGAAATAATCCCAACCGCTATGGCATGCTCGTAGGCATAGCTATCCATCCTTGCAAAGCGCCGAAGGGAGAGAAGGACTTGTGGTTGCTGCTGAAACTCCGTAATGATCGGCGTCACAACTTCTCTGACTTCCATAACGGGTATGTTATTGCCGCCTTGTACGCGGGTCATCAAATTTTTCAGTGTAGACACTGCTTTATCAAATGACTCCTGAAACACAGGTTTAGCTTGGATAAACTTATCAGAAGCTTCTGGCGTATCTGCCTTAGTTGGTTCACCTTGGTCAGTCCAAGCCCCTCCTGATTCCTCTACTTGTACCTGCTTGATCATGAACGCTTCTAAGAATTGAACTTCTCTTTCATAGAGAGGGGTTCCTTTTGCAAAAAGAATGCCTCCCAATGCTGTAAATACGTCTTCAGCCAATTTCGCTCCAAGAGTCAGTTGTTTCACTTCCACATTGGGCAACCTGCTCACCACCCGATCCAACTTGTTAATGATATAGTATCCATTTCCCAATTTTACTCCAAACCCAAACCATTTGCAGGAAAAAAGCACTGGGTAGAACAAACTTTCTGCACTTACACGAAAAAACGCCCCACATTATGCGGGACGCTTTCGTCGTGATTTTCTTTATTCCTCTGTCGGTTCGGTAGGCTCGGTAGGCTCGGATGCTTCGACAGTCTCTCCGTCTTGCAGATCCTCGATTCTCTCTTCCGCATCTTCATCCAACATATCCTCTTCCTCAGTTGGAGGACACTTGGCGACTGATCCCACTTGCTCATTTTCAGACAAACGGATCAGTTTCACACCTTGCGTGTAACGCCCCATCACAGAAATACCTTTCATTTCTGTACGAATGATGATACCGGAAGTGGTAATAATCATCAGATCCTCTTCAGGCTCAACAACTTTCAACCCAACAACCGGACCGCTTCGATCCGTTACATTGTGCGTCTTAATCCCTTTACCGCCACGAGATTGAATGCGGTATTCATCGACAGGAGTCCGTTTACCGTAACCATTCGCCGTTACAATGAGCACTTCTGCATTCGGTTTGATAACGTCCATATCGATGACATCATCATCGTCGTCAAGGGTAATCCCCTTCACACCGGTGGCGTTACGTCCCATCGTGCGTACGTCTCCCTCATTGAAACGGACGGACATGCCTTTGTGAGTACCCATGATGATTTCTTGTTTGCCATCCGTCAGACGAACACCAATCAACTCATCATCTTCGCGCAGATTAACCGCAATCAGTCCGCCTTTGCGAATATTTTCATAGGACTCCAGCGTGGTTTTCTTAATAATCCCCTTCTTGGTCGCAAAGAACAGGTAATGTTCTTGATCAAACTCCTTCACAGGGATTACCGCACTAACCCGCTCCCCTTTTTCAATCTGAATGAGATTGATGATTGGGGTACCTTTCGCTGTCCGACTCAGATCAGGAATCTCGAATCCTTTTAGGCGATAAGCCTTCCCTTTGCTCGTGAAGAACATGATGTAATCATGCGAGTTGGTAATGTACAGATGCTCGACAAAATCGTCATCCTTGGTTCCCAATCCCTGAACACCACGCCCACCGCGTTTTTGCGAACGATAGGTGGAAACAGGCAGACGCTTAATATAACCGTCATGCGTCAGGGTAATGACCACATCTTCCTCTGGGATCAAATCAGCATCTTCGATATGATTCTCATCGAAAGTAATTTCCGTGCGTCTTGCATCGCCAAACTTCTCTTTGATCTCACCCAGCTCTTCGCGGATGATTGCATAGATTTTGGCTTCGTCTGCAAGAATCGAACGCAGTTCTGCGATTTTTACCATGAGTTCTTGGTATTCATTCTCGATTTTTTCCCGCTCCAAACCAGTCAGGCGTTGCAGACGCATATCGAGGATGGCCTGTGCCTGCTCGTAAGACAAGGTGTAGTTTTCCATGAGTCCTGTGCGAGCTTCTTCTGTGGTTTGAGAAGAACGAATCAAGCTGATAATCTCGTCAATATGATCCAACGCGATGCGCAAACCTTCCAAGATGTGCGCACGGGCTTCTGCTTGCTTGAGATCGTATTCGGTCCTTCTGCGGATAATGACGCGTTGGTGCTCCAAATAGTAATAGAGCATGTCACGCAAATTCAATACACGCGGACGACTGTCAACGAGTGCCAGCATGTTCACACCAAATGTAGACTGCATTTGGGTATGCTTGAACAAGTTGTTCAAAACAACCTTTGGAATAACGTCGCGACGCAATTCCATCACAATGCGCATACCTTTGCGGTCAGACTCATCACGAAGGTCGGTAATGCCTTCGATTTTTTTCTCGCGCACGAGCTCCGCGATTTTTTCCACGAGTCTCGCCTTGTTCACCTGATAAGGAATCTCTGTTACGATGATGCGCGGTTTGCCTTTCCCATCCTCTTCAATCTGGGTTTTGGCGCGCATAATAATGGAACCACGGCCTGTTTCATAGGCACGACGAATACCACTGTAACCGAGAATCTCCCCCGCTGTAGGGAAGTCAGGTCCCTTGATAATCTTCATCAAATCTTGAATCGTAATATCAGGGTTGTCGATCATGGCAATAACGCCATCAACAACTTCTGTCAAGTTATGCGGCGGAATATTGGTAGCCATACCTACAGCAATCCCTGATGCCCCATTCAAAAGCAGGTTCGGGAAACGAGAAGGCAATACAACCGGCTCTTCTTTGCGTCCGTCGTAGTTAGGAGTGAAATCGACCGTTTCTTTATCAATATCGCGCAAAAGCTCCAGCGCGAGCTTGGAAAAACGCGACTCCGTATAACGCATCGCCGCTGCCGGGTCGCCGTCTACAGAACCGAAGTTCCCTTGCCCTTCAACCAGCATGTAGCGCATGTTAAAATCTTGGGCCATACGTACCATCGCTTCATAGATGGAAGAGTCACCATGCGGATGGTAGTTCGCCATTACTTCCCCGACAACGTTTGCCGATTTACGGAACGGCTTGTCAGGAGTAAGGCCCATATCGTGCATGGCATACAAAATACGCCTGTGTACAGGCTTCAAACCATCGCGAACGTCAGGCAAAGCCCGACTGACGATAACGCTCATCGCATAGCTAATGAACGATTCTCTCATTTCGTGGCTAATATCGACTTTTGGAAACCGAGCAGTTTCTTCTGCCATAAAGGGTAAACCTCCAACTGGTTATCACAATACTTCATTATACCATATAGAGAGAGGACACGTCCAAAAAATCCAGTTGAATCAATCCATTTCCTCAAGATTTACCACCGATTTTGGTCGTATACACACGGATCTCGTAGTATCCTAAATATTCCAGCCTTGTTTCAGGCTGGGTCATCGCACAAAACAAAAAAGGCCCCTACATTCTGGCCCCTACAATTTCATGTTATTTTACATGTATTTATTATCATCTTTACAGCTTCACGACCATTTCCAATTCGGAGGAGCGAATCATTGTCTTCGTATCGATTAACAATCCGAACGTAATCGCGATCATCTGTAGTAGTTTTCTCATGGTGTATCCCTCCGTTTATTGAATGTACTTTGATTTTACAAGGAATGAACACGTAGTCCTATCGATTTGGGTTTCAACTTCCTTACACTATTGTAAGAAACGTAGGAAAGTATGGGAAAAGTATGGGAAATGTATGGGAAATGTCTTCAACAACTGCTTATGTCGGTTTGAAGATGTACAATAAAGTGAGAATCTAAAGGTTCGCGGAGGAATCCTATGAAGACCTTTCACATTGCTATCGTAGACGATGACATCCATATTCGTCAGATCGTCGAAGCCTATCTTCAAAAGGAAGGCTATGTTACAACTGCACTTGAATCAGCCGAAGAGGCTATTACTTTAGAGCAAAAGAATCCTCCCGATCTCTGGGTATTGGACATCATGTTGCCAGGTATGAATGGCTATGAGTTTTGCCGACGTATTCGTGCTGGTTCAGAGACGCCTATCATCATGGTTTCTGCTCGCGACGAAGAAGTAGACAAGATTCTTGGACTAGAGCTAGGAAGCGACGATTATCTCACCAAACCTTTTAGCCCTCGTGAATTAGTGGCACGCGTGAATCGGGCACTCCAACGTTGGAAACAGATGAAGTCTCATGCGGAAGAATCCCCTTTCATTGCGAAAGACAATAACCCGGAAGAGGCTGCTAACAGCGCTCTTGTATTAGATAAGAAAAAACGTCTGGTCTATTCTTTTGGGGAGGAAGTAGAGGTGACCTCGAAAGAGTTTCAGGTGCTTAGCCTTTTATCGGAGCATCCGAATCGGGCTTTTTCCCGTGATGAGCTGCTCTCTCTAATATGGGGATATGATTATTTTGGAAGTGATCGAGTGGTTGATGATCTCATTCGTCGTATCCGAAAAAAGCTGGACAAGATCCCTCTCGAAACCGTCTGGGGCTTTGGGTATCGCCTGCGAACTTTGGAAGGAACGAAGGATGAATGAGTATCCAATTTCGCATTACTTTGATGTTCGCCCTTCTTCTCTGTCTTGTCATAGGGGTATCGGCTGCCCTGATCAATTCGTTTTTGCTGGATAATTTAATCGAGCAGCAAAAGAATGAATTGAACCTAAAAGGTCGATTCTGGATTGAAAAAATGAACGAATCGAATGTAAAGATTGAAACTGAGGGAGTCGCAGAACTCGAAAAGCTTCTCGTCTCCAATCGCAAGATAGAAGTTTTGCTCTTAGGAAAAAAGAAAAAAGTACTCTACACATCCCTACCTTCTTCCAATTTGAATGAATGGATGGCTGCCCTTGAGCGTAAAGCGGAGAAAAGGCAAAATCGAAACATATGGATGGTCGGAAGCGATGATTATGTGGTCGTTAACTTGCCTTTTAAAAACGACGAAAAGCAACGACTGATTCTGGCCTCTCCTGTACGTGGACTAAAAGACATTCGTATGGAGATGACGAATAACATATTGCTCATCGTTTTGATTGGAGCCGTATCTACCATTTTACTCAGTTTTTTTATTACGCGTAGTATGGTGAAGCCACTGCATAAATTGACGAGAGAAATTAAAAAGGTTCAAGCACGTCATTTTTCCGAAGTCCAACTCATTCCTGCTCGCGGTGAAATTGCTGAAGTCTCGAATAGTGTTTACTCCATGGCACAAGAGCTCGATCGTTTCCATGAAATCCAGCGGCAATTTTTACAGAATGCTTCCCACGAGCTAAAAACCCCTCTCATGTCCATTCAAGGATATGCCGAGGGAATTCGCGATGGTGTTTTTGTTGATGATGCTGCTGAAAAAGGTTTTGATGTAATCGTAGAGGAAACCAATCGATTGAAGCATATTGTGACTGAAATTATATTGTTGGCCAAGCTCGAAGGCGAAGAGAATTTGTTTGATCCCTCATGGCTTTCCGCTACTGACCTGGTGACTCGAGCCATTGAGCGTTTACACCCTTTGCAGCTCCAACACAATGTAACGATTTTAGTACGTCCGCCTAAAACCAATGACGTAGTGTACGTCGATGAAGGAAAGTTTCTTCAAGCCTTGTTGAATATCATTGGAAATGCTTTGCGCCATGCCAAGGATCAGATCACGATCGAAATCAAATCAGGCAAACGCCATCTCCAAATAGAAGTACAAGATGATGGTGAGGGCATCGCGGAAGAGCTTCTCCCTCATTTATTTCATCGTTTTGTGAAAGGAAAAAATGGTGATGTCGGACTGGGGCTAGCTATTTCTCGAGCAATTATCGAACGTTCGCACGGCCGTCTCCAAGCAGAAAATGGTCCAATCCACGGCGCTGTTTTCCGTATCATCCTTCCCATGTATTCGCAACCTGAAAACTAACTAACACCCGAGTGATCTAGTGTCCACTCGGGTGTTTTTCTTTCAATCCATATATTTGCCTCTACATGTTCCCGGAAATTTTCGCCGTGAGCGCGTTCCTTCCAATCCGCATAACCAATACAGAAGCGATCAAGCAAAATATTCCCGCAATGATAAACATGATGAAGTAACTATTCAACATGGTATAAATGACTCCTCCACTGTAAGCGGCCACAGCAGCACCTAACTGATGTGCGGCTAATATCCACCCAAACAAAATTCCTGATTGCTGTTTTCCAAAAATATCGGTTGTCAACTTAAGTGTGGGAGGAACTGTAGCTACCCAATCTAAGCCATAGAAGACAATGAATAAGCCCAAGGTAAACGTAGAAGAGGACAGTGCTGCAGGAAGCAGCATTAACGATAATCCCCGTAAACCGTAATACCAAAACAAGAGCCAACGATTGTTAAAGCGGTCCGATAGCCATCCCGACAATGTTGTTCCGATAATGTCAAAGATACCTATGAGAGCGAGTAAACTTGCAGCCGTTACCGCTGGAATACCGTACTCCATACAAGCAGCTATAAAATGAGTACCGATTAAACCATTGGTAGAAAGACCGCAAATAAAAAAGCTGCCAGCCAACAACCAGAAATCAAAGGAACGAGATCCTCTTACTAAACCATCAACAGCTGCACGAAAAGGGTTTTGCTTAATGTCTTCTATTTCTTGATCAGCTTCTGTCGCACCAAATGCCTGAAGTCCCTTATCACTTGGTCGATCACGCATCAAGACAGCCACAATCGGAACCAAGATCAGAGCCGCTGTTGCAATCACCCACGATGCCGTACGCCAGCCATCTGATTCAGCCAAGCTTGCGAGAAGAGGAAGAAATACCAGCTGTCCTGTTGCACCGCTTGCTGTTAATATACCCATAACCAATCCTCGTTGCTTCACAAACCAGCGATTTGCGATCATTGCTCCTAATACGGAAGCCGTGCATCCTGAACCCAGTCCAACAACGACTCCCCAAAGTACAGTCAGTTGCCAGGAGGCCTGCATCCAAGTCGTGAGGGATGAACCCAATGCCAACAGGATAAGAGCAATGATCGTGATACGCCTTATTCCGAACCGATCCATGACTGCTGCCGCAAACGGGCCTACCAATCCGTATAGCAATAGATTAATGGACAGCGCTATTGAGATAGAAGAGCGACTCCAGCCAAATTCTTGTTCAACAGGAACCATAAATACACCAGGAGCAGAGCGAATTCCAGCGCCAACCAAGAGAATGAAAAAGGTGACACCCGCAATGATCCAAGCGTAGTGGAGCCGACTCGAAGTAGCTTGTTTCATAATGACATGACTCCTTTTTTAAAATGATACGTCAGAAATTTCAGTTTTCAAATAGTACAAAAAAACCATCCAAGCTGGATGGC
>NZ_JAQMYO010000031.1:0-2871 GCF_028369215.1 Brevibacillus sp. AG
CGAACCTATCAACCTCATCGTCTATGAGGGGTCTTACCAGCTTGCGCTGTGGGAAGTCTCATCTTGGAGGGGGCTTCACGCTTAGATGCTTTCAGCGCTTATCCCGTCCGCACATAGCTACCCAGCTGTGCCACTGGCGTGACAACTGGTGCACCAGCGGTGCGTCCATCCCGGTCCTCTCGTACTAAGGACAGCTCTCCTCAAACTTCCTACGCCCGCGACAGATAGGGACCGAACTGTCTCACGACGTTCTGAACCCAGCTCGCGTACCGCTTTAATGGGCGAACAGCCCAACCCTTGGGACCTACTTCAGCCCCAGGATGCGATGAGCCGACATCGAGGTGCCAAACCTCCCCGTCGATGTGGACTCTTGGGGGAGATAAGCCTGTTATCCCCAGGGTAGCTTTTATCCGTTGAGCGATGGCCCTTCCATGCGGAACCACCGGATCACTAAGCCCGACTTTCGTCCCTGCTCGACTTGTAGGTCTCGCAGTCAAGCTCCCTTCTGCCTTTACACTCTACGAATGATTTCCGACCATTCTGAGGGAACCTTTGGGCGCCTCCGTTACCTTTTAGGAGGCGACCGCCCCAGTCAAACTGCCCACCTGGCATGGTCCTCTCGCCCGATAAGGGCGACGAGTTAGAAACTCCGTAC
This sequence comes from Brevibacillus sp. AG, assembly GCF_028369215.1. Classification (NCBI taxonomy): domain Bacteria; kingdom Bacillati; phylum Bacillota; class Bacilli; order Caryophanales; family Paenibacillaceae; genus Brevibacillus; species Brevibacillus sp. AG. Next base: position 656 of record NZ_JAQMYO010000031.1, read on the forward strand.
ATCAAGGGTGGTATCCCACCGACAGCTCCACAGAGGCTGGCGCCCCTGCTTCTCAGCTTCCCACCTATCCTGTACATGATGCACAAAGTTCCAATACCAGGCTACAGTAAAGCTCCATGGGGTCTTTCCGTCTTGTCGCGGGTAACCTGCATCTTCACAGGTATTATGATTTCACCGGGTCTCTTGCCGAGACAGCGCCCAAGTCGTTACGCCTTTCGTGCGGGTCGGAACTTACCCGACAAGGAATTTCGCTACCTTAGGACCGTTATAGTTACGGCCGCCGTTTACTGGGGCTTCGGTTCAAAGCTTCGCTTGCGCTAACTCATCCCCTTAACCTTCCAGCACCGGGCAGGCGTCAGCCCCTATACTTCGCCTTGCGGCTTCGCAGAGACCTGTGTTTTTGCTAAACAGTCGCTTGGGCCTTTTCACTGCGGCCCCCTCGGGCTATTAACCCTACCGAGGCGCCCCTTCTCCCGAAGTTACGGGGCCATTTTGCCGAGTTCCTTAGCAAGAGTTATCCCGCGCACCTTAGGATTCTCTCCTCGCCTACCTGTGTCGGTTTGCGGTACGGGCACCTTGTTCCTCGCTAGACGCTTTTCTTGGCAGTGTGAAATCAGGGACTTCGGTACTTAAATTTCCCTCGCCATCACAGCTCATGCTTAACGGTGTGCGGATTTGCCTACACACCACACTCACTGCTTGGACGGCCATCCAGTAGGCCGCTCACCCTATCCTCCTGCGTCACGCCATTGCTCAAGCGGAACAGAGGTGGTACAGGAATATCAACCTGTTGTCCATCGCCTACGCCTTTCGGCCTCAGCTTAGGTCCCGACTAACCCTGGGAGGACGAGCCTTCCCCAGGAAACCTTAGGCTTTCGGTGGACAAGATTCTCACTTGTCTTTTCGCTACTTACACCGGCATTCTCACTTCCAAGCGCTCCACCGCTCTTTCCAGTACGGCTTCACTGCTGCTTGGAACGCTCCCCTACCCAGTCCGTAAGGACTGCCATAGCTTCGGTGATACGTTTAGCCCCGTTACATTTTCCGCGCAGAGTCACTCGACCAGTGAGCTATTACGCACTCTTTAAATGGTGGCTGCTTCTAAGCCAACATCCTGGTTGTCTGGGCAACTCCACATCGTTTCCCACTTAACGTATACTTGGGGACCTTAGCTGATGGTCTGGGCTGTTTCCCTTTTGACGATGGATCTTAGCACTCACCGTCTGACTCCCGGACATAAGTCATTGGCATTCGGAGTTTGACTGAATTCGGTAACCCGATGAGGGCCCCTAGTCCAATCAGTGCTCTACCTCCAAGACTCTAAATTCCGAGGCTAGCCCTAAAGCTATTTCGGGGAGAACCAGCTATCTCCGAGTTCGATTGGAATTTCACCGCTAGCCACACCTCATCCCCGCACTTTTCAACGTGCGTGGGTTCGGGCCTCCAGTAGGTGTTACCCTACCTTCACCCTGGACATGGCTAGATCACACGGTTTCGGGTCTACGGCAGCGTACTATCGCCCTATTCAGACTCGCTTTCGCTGCGGCTCCGTCTCTTCAACTTAACCTCGCACGCTACCGTAACTCGCCGGTTCATTCTACAAAAGGCACGCCGTCACCCTTTTAACGGGCTCCGACTATTTGTAAGCACACGGTTTCAGGTACTATTTCACTCCCCTCCCGGGGTGCTTTTCACCTTTCCCTCACGGTACTGGTTCACTATCGGTCGCTAGGTAGTATTTAGCCTTAGCAGATGGTCCTGCCAGATTCACACGGGATTTCACGTGTCCCGCGCTACTCGGGGTTGGTCTCGGAGAGACGCGCGTTTAGGTTACGCGACTATCACGCTCTATGGTCAGCTTTCCCAAGCTGTTCACCTACGCGCGTCTTTTGTAACTCCATGTGAGACGCCCCACAACCCCGCCGGGTAAACCCGACGGTTTAGGCTCTTCCGCGTTCGCTCGCCACTACTGACGGAATCACTATTGTTTTCTCTTCCTCCGGCTACTTAGATGTTTCAGTTCACCGGGTCTGCCTTCTCATCACCTATGTATTCAGTGAAGGATACCATCCCATTACAGATGGTGGGTTACCCCATTCGGAGATCCCCGGATCAAAGCGTGCTTACCGCTCCCCGAGGCTTATCGCAGTTCGCTGCGTCCTTCTTCGGCTCCTAGCGCCAAGGCATCCACCGTGTGCCCTTAGTAACTTAACCAC
>NZ_JAQMYO010000033.1:0-1481 GCF_028369215.1 Brevibacillus sp. AG
AATATGTCTAAAGGAATGCGTGGGATTCATCTTTATACAGGCGAAGGTTATGGCACAGTAACAACTAAAATGTTAAATAAATTTGCCGGTACCAACATTCATGATTTCGTAGTCCACCTGGGAAACATGGATAGAGTGTTTTTTGACTATCGAAAGGGCAAGTCAGACCGTAATGCTGTAATTGATCAAATGATTGATGATCTTGCTGATTTTTTACCTGAATACAAAGCATCAGATGTAGACCATAAAGACTTGTATATTTCGTTGCCAGCACTTAGTAATGATATTACTACAATTAAAAATATCGATGATTTTTATTCCGACTATCGATCCTTTATGCGAAAAGTAGAAGACACATGTATCGAAATTTTAGGTGAAAAGGAATGGAAGCACCGTATCGAAGGATTTTACTTCCGAACAGAAACGATTTTCCCAATTGATCAGAAAATCAGCAGTTCAAACCCGACCTCGAACAAAATGGTTAAATTGTTGAATGATCTTGCTTACAGAGTACGTAATACACATAAAAAAGAGTTTATGTGGGCGCCATACTATGGCTTCGGAACGTACGCAGAGAATATCACTCATAATCTAGGGGTAATCGCAAACAGAACAGACATTTTTGATATCATTTGCATCCAACCACAATACTATTTTCAAGGCGATCCTTACCAAGATAACGTGGATAAAGTGTTTGATAGTGCCAATCGTCAAAAGGTCTATGATTTAGATGGAGACGTTGTTGGAGGTGGAAGAAAGACTTCGGCCACAGCATTAATTGGGGTAACCATGGAAGGTGATGATAATTATCGCAAGAGCCGATCTGACAGGTTCGATTACTATGTTGATACCTTCTCTGGAATTGTCAAAGAAGCGCCAATGGTTTTCTACGCTGGATCGACGCATAACCTTCTAAATAATAACTCACTTTTTGATGCAATCAACAATTTCTACGAAGTGTAATCGCATAGTTGAAAATGCAAAAAACGAAGTGATAATCACTTCGTTTTTTGCAGATCGATCTCTAAATTTTTCTCCTTAACCTTAAAGATCTCACCATTCGGATCGGTTACTTGATCATAAAAGTAGACATAAGTAGCCAATAAATCGTTCTTGTTATCAAATTTATCCTCTTTTATGGGTAACCCCGTAGATGAACTCACATACACGATGTGATAAATACCACTTTTCGGCTCAATAATGGTTTTCATCTTTTTAACTTGCTGCCCATTTAAAGTCTCAACACCTAAATACGTCCAAATATCCTTGTCTTGATACCGGTCAATTGTTTCTTTAAACAGTGATTTTTGGTTAGGGTATTGATGTACTTTGGATTTTAAAGTGATTTTTTCTTGTTCTTTTACAAAATTGTCCTCTCGTAGAAAACCATTTTGTGGGTTAAACCATTCTTCAGTAATTGCAGTTGAGAAAATACCTTTATGTTCTGTTTTTATGGATTTTACATGTTCAATCAAAGGCTG
>NZ_JAQMYO010000034.1:0-1437 GCF_028369215.1 Brevibacillus sp. AG
TGCACTGCACCCCAATTGTTAGACACGCCTAACAATTGGAGGTGCAGTTTTTTATGGCTAAATTTTCTCCAGAAGATAAATTATCAGCGGTTTTACGCTGTTTAGATGGCAAAGAAACACATGCCTCTATTGCTACATCTATTGGTGCACACAAAAGTATGATCGGCGTTTGGGTGATACAATACGAGCAAAATGGCGCGGAAGCCTTCGGAAAATCCTATACAAGCTACACGGCACGCTTTAAACTGGACGTACTCAATTATATGATTACTCACGGGACGTCTCCGAATGAAACTGCCGCCATTTTTCAAATACCCTCTCCAGGTTTAATCCGAAAATGGAGGATTCAATTCCTATCACGCGGAATAGACGCCCTTAAACCAAAGAAAAAGGGGCGTCCAACGATGAAAAAGGAAAATAAGAATGTTGCACTAGTTGAAGGATCAGTCGAGGCATTACAACAAGAGGTAGAGCGTTTACGTATGGAGAATGCTTATCTAAAAAAGTTGAATGCCTTAGTTCAAAGCAAGGAAAAATTACAAACCAAGACAAAGCGCAAGTAGTGTTTGAACTAAGGACTGAATTCCCCATTAAAGCGCTACTCCAATTGGCGGGAATACCACGAAGTTCCTATTATTACTACGTTAAAAGGATAGGTCGCCCAGATAAACACGCTGAAATGAAGACGTTGATTCAAGCTATTTTCCATGAACACAAAGGCCGCTATGGATATCGTCGGATTAAGGACGAACTCAGGAATCTGGGGCACCAGCTGAACCATAAAAAAGTACAGCGATTGATGAAAGAATTGGGTTTAAAAAGTATTGTGCGCATGAAGAAATATCGTTCCTATAAGGGGAATGTTGGTAAGATCACTTCGAATGTTTTGAATCGTAACTTCAAAGCAGAAAAACCCAATGAAAAGTGGGTAACGGATATTACGGAATTTAAATTGTTTGGTGAAAAGCTTTATTTATCACCAATGCTCGATTTGTTTAACGGAGAGATAATTGCTTATACAATCGACTCGAGACCAAGATATTCTCTTGTTTCGAAGATGCTGGAAAAAGCCTTTAAACGAGTGACCCAACAAGACAACCTCTTGATCCATACGGATCAAGGATGGCATTACCAGATGAGTAAGTACCAGCATGCATTAAAAGAAAAGAACATCACGCAGAGTATGTCTAGAAAAGGAAATTGTTATGATAATGCCGTCATGGAGAACTTCTTTGGCATCCTCAAATCGGAATTTTTATATACGCAGGAATTTGAGAGTATTGAACATTTTAAGCAGGAGTTAGCAAACTACATCGACTACTATAACCGCAAACGAATTAAGACAAAATTAAAAGGTTTGAGTCCGGTACAGTACCGAACTCAAACCTTACATGTCGCTTAACTACATTTCGTGTCTAACTTTTCGGGGTCACTTCA
>NZ_JAQMYO010000035.1:0-1276 GCF_028369215.1 Brevibacillus sp. AG
TGGTCAAGACCCCATTTAGTGGACATTGAAAAAGCCCTAGGCAATAAGCTGACGTCGGTATTCAACTGGCGTCAGCTTGTTTAGTTTTCGTTGTGCTCTTTTCTCGTTATAAAAGAGAATAAATTCTTCAATTCGCCTTTGTGCTTCCTCTATACTTCGGATATCATAGGGATAGAGTGCTTCAACTTTCAGATGTGAAAAGAAGCTCTCCATGGAGGCGTTGTCATAACAATTGCCTCGACGAGACATGCTGATTTGGGCGCCAACCTTTGGCAGCATGTCGTGGTATGCATGGGACGTGTACTGGTACCCTTGATCGCTGTGAACGATCAATCCAGCCACGTCTTTTTGCTTTTCAAATGCTTTCTTGAAGGTCTCCAATACAAGTGGATTATCGTTTCGCTGGCTTAGATGATAAGCGACAATCTCATTGTTCCATAGATCTTTAATGGCAGATAAGTAAATCCGACGGTCAAATACCCGAAATTGTGTGACATCCGTTACCCACTTTTGATTAGGCCCTTCCGCAGTAAAATTTCGTTGTAGCAAATTTTCCGCGATTCTGCCATCCGAGACAGCTGCTTCATAACTGGTACGGTGGATGTATTTTCGACGGATGATTGCCTGCATGCCTAGCTCCTGCATGAGACGTAGCACTTTCTTGTGATTTACTTTCAGGTTATATTGGCGGTACAACTCGTCCTGGACACGACGATAGCCAACCGTCTTGTCCCGTTCTTCATAAATGCTTCTGATTTTGCGTTTAAGATGTTCGTCGCGATCATCGTCCTTGCGTTTCACATACGCATAGTAACCGCTTCGGCTTATACCTAAATAAGCGCACAGTTCTTGAACGCTTCGTTTGTCCCTTAGCTCGTCAACGACGATGTGCTTGTTTTGCAACCCTCCCGATTCAAGATTTGTAACCACTTTTTTAAGACATCTACCTCCAGTTGTAGACGCCGAATTTCCCGATCCTGCTCCGTTTCAACCCGATGAGGATTTCCACGCCCGTCCTTGAATGATGCGTCTCCACTTTCGCGATACTTTCTCATCCAAGTTCTGACGCGGTATTTATCCTGGACCCCTAGATGTTCTGCAATCTTTCTGTAACTCCATCGGTCTTCCACGTGCAAGCGAACTGCTTCTACTTTGAGTGATTCTGGATAATGTTTACATTTGCGTCCTTTCACTGCCATGACGAAAAGCACCCCCTAGAATTACATCGGATTAACCTAGGGGTTTTTCCAATGTCTATTCTAAGGGGTGCACTTCA
>NZ_JAQMYO010000036.1:0-1033 GCF_028369215.1 Brevibacillus sp. AG
ATCTTCATCTTAAAAAGTGAAGAAGTTTCTGTAGTCGGGAAGTAGCTCAGCTTGGTAGAGTACTTGGCTTGGGACCAAGGGGTCGCAGGTTCGAATCCTGTCTTCCCGACCATGTTTCAAATGAATATGCCGGTGTGGCGGAATGGCAGACGCGCGCGACTCAAAATCGTGAGGGAAACCGTGGGGGTTCAAGTCCCTTCACCGGCACCATATTCAAGCGGGTGTAGTTCAATGGTAGAACTCCAGCCTTCCAAGCTGGTCGCGTGGGTTCGATTCCCATCACCCGCTCCATATTTTGCGGAGGGATACCGAAGTGGTCATAACGGGGCGGTCTTGAAAACCGTTAGAGTGCAAGCTCACGGGGGTTCGAATCCCTCTCCCTCCGCCACTTCTTTTTATTACGAAATAATTATGGCGGCGTAGCTCAGATGGCTAGAGCGTTCGGTTCATACCCGAAAGGTCGGGGGTTCGATCCCCTCCACCGCTACCATAGGGGCATAGTTTAACGGTAGAACGAAGGTCTCCAAAACCTTTGGTGTGGGTTCGATTCCTACTGCCCCTGCCAAGGAACATTTTTAAAACCTATACATTATGGCGGTCGTGGCGAAGGGGTTAACGCACCGGATTGTGGCTCCGGCACTCGTGGGTTCAAGTCCCATCGATCGCCCCATTTTTTTATAACTACAATATGTCTCAGTAGCTCAGCTGGATAGAGCATCCGCCTTCTAAGCGGACGGTCGGGAGTTCGAACCTCTCCTGAGACGTTTTACATGCGGTCGTGGTGGAATTGGCAGACACACCATCTTGAGGGGGTGGCGGGGCGACCCGTGCGAGTTCGAGTCTCGCCGACCGCACCATTAATTTAAATGGGGTTAAAAAAACCTCTTGATTAATGAAAAGTAATGTGTTATATTAAAAATCTACTCACGAAACATACAAGTTTAACTGAGTAGAACAAATCACATAAAACTAAAAAAGTTGTTGACTTTCAAAGTTAGATGTGATAAATTAAAGATCTGCTCCGGAAACGGCG
>NZ_JAQMYO010000037.1:0-800 GCF_028369215.1 Brevibacillus sp. AG
AAGGTATGGAAAATAACTCGGTTTACGATCATAAACGAGCTGCGTAAAAAATATCCACTAACATGGTTGGTAGAAATTGCGCAAGTGTCACGGTCGGGTTTTTACAAATGGCTTAGCACCAAAGGAAGGCCGTCAGCAAGAAATGAGTTAGAACAGATTCTGAAAAAGCATATGATGGCGATTCACTTGGAGCATCCATACTATGGCTATCCACGAATGCAGATAGCATTAAAGAAGAAAGGATTGAATGCGAATCACAAGCGAATATACCGCCTGATGAAAGAGTTAAACCTTCAATCCATCATCAGAAGGAAGCGCCGCTTTTTTGGTAAAGCTCCTTCCATTGTATATCCCAACTTACTTAACCGTAAGTTTAGAGCGGACAAGCCCAATGAGGTATTTGTAACAGATATTACGTATGTTGCACTTCATAACCGTTACTATTACCTTTCGTCATTCAGGACCTTTTTAACAACGAAGTTGTTGCCTGGAAAGTTTCCAAGCGAAATGATTTACAACTTGTGTTAGACACTGTAGGACAGCTAAACGAAAAAAGAGACGTGCAGAAAGCAACCCTACATTCAGATCAGGGCTTCCAATACACGTCTCGACAGTACAATAAGCGAATAAAGGAACTTGGCATAAGTGGCAGCCACTCTCGCAAAGGAAACTGCCTTGATAACGCCTGCATCGAATCCTTTTTCTCGCATCTCAAAACTGAGACATTGTACTTTACTGAGTGTAAGACAGAGGAAGATCTCTTTCAAGCCATTGAAAAATACATTTGGTTTTATAACCAT
>NZ_JAQMYO010000038.1:0-732 GCF_028369215.1 Brevibacillus sp. AG
GTAGCTCGTCGGGCTCATAACCCGAAGGTCGCAGGTTCAAATCCTGCTCCCGCAACCAAATTTTCTACTTGCTCTACGTCGAGTAATATTCTTGATCAAGTAGGATCGGAGTGCCCAGTGGGTGCAACCAAATTTGGAGCTGTGGTGAAGTTGGAGTTCACGCCGGTCTGTCACACCGGAGGTCGCGGGTTCGAGTCCCGTCAGCTCCGCCATCTTTCTTAATAAGATGGCATAGTTCACGAACATGAAAAAGGTTTAACGTAATAAAAAAACGTTGATTTTTCATGAAAGATATGCCATAATTAAAGATATGCCGGTATAGCTCAATTGGTAGAGCACCTGACTTGTAATCAGGGGGTTGTGGGTTCAAGTCCTATTGCCGGCACCATGAATTTGGGGAGATAGTGAAGTGGCTAAACACGGCAGACTGTAAATCTGCTCCCTCCGGGTTCGGCGGTTCGAATCCGTCTCTCCCCACCATTTTCATGAGCCATTAGCTCAGTTGGTAGAGCATCTGACTTTTAATCAGAGGGTCGAAGGTTCGAGTCCTTCATGGCTCACCAGTTTTTATAAACCCAAAAAGTGAAAGTCAGCTTATCAACAGATCTGGCTACTTAGATGGGAAAATGCGGTCGTGGCGGAATTGGCAGACGCGCTAGATTCAGGTTCTAGTGGTGGCAACACCGTGGAGGTTCAAGTCCTCTCGACCGCACCATTCAACTTCTTCTTACA
>NZ_JAQMYO010000039.1:0-471 GCF_028369215.1 Brevibacillus sp. AG
AAACCTTCAACGTTCCTCGGTAGCTCAGTTGGTAGAGCAATCGGCTGTTAACCGATCGGTCGGCGGTTCGAGTCCGTCCCGAGGAGCCATATGGATGGATGTCCGAGCGGCCGAAGGAGCACGATTGGAAATCGTGTAGGCGGTGTCGAACCGTCTCGTGGGTTCAAATCCCACTCCATCCGCCATCTTGGCCCGTTGGTGAAGCGGTTTAACACAGCAGCCTTTCACGCTGTCATACAGGGGTTCGAATCCCCTACGGGTCACCTAGAAAGATCCCTACATATTTGTAGGTGATTTGGAGGCTTAGCTCAGCTGGGAGAGCATCTGCCTTACAAGCAGAGGGTCGGCGGTTCGATCCCGTCAGCCTCCACCACTTATATTTAACGGACAAGGAAGGTCAGTTAAAAGCGTCACGTCTTGTGGCAACGCTGACACTCGGTCGTCCTAACTATCGCGGGATGGAGCAGCTCG